>NZ_BSSF01000140.1:0-251 GCF_030268985.1 Microbispora sp. NBRC 16548 | reverse complement strand
GCCTTCAGCAGGTCCAGGACTTTGCGACGGAACTCGGGGGGATAGCTCCTCGGCATGCTGACCTCTCTCGGGGTTCAGGCATGCCAGTCAACCAAAGGGACTCCACGAAAGGCGGTGAACATCAGAGAAGGTGCCCGCCGAGAGGATGTTGCCTTTCAGATCTTGGTAGCAGGCCGTGTATCGCGGCTTGCCGTTGCGATCGAGTCGCTTGAACGAGTAGCCCACTCAACCCCGCCTTCATGATCCTTCGT
>NZ_BSSF01000139.1:0-255 GCF_030268985.1 Microbispora sp. NBRC 16548 | reverse complement strand
TGTAGGAGGAGCGTGGTCGTTTGTTCGGCTCGGGGGTGACCAGACCGGCCCGCATGAGGTAGCGGCTGATCGTCGCCCGGGACACGGTGACCTGGTGATGCTGGTGCAGATGCCAGGCGATGGTGTCTGGCCCGGCGTCCAGGCCCTGGCCGGACAGGTCCTTGCGCAGGCGGAGGATCAGTTCGACGGTGGCGGCGTCGATCGCGGTCGGTGAGGTGTTGGGTCGTCTGGATCGGGGTTCGTAGGCGTCCTCGC
>NZ_BSSF01000138.1:0-255 GCF_030268985.1 Microbispora sp. NBRC 16548 | reverse complement strand
ACCTGACCGCCAAGGGCTACTTCGACATGCGGCCCTCGGACGCCACACCCGTCGACGGCGGCGCCTGGATCGAAATCCCCGACAAAGTGACCATCGCCGCCGGAGCCACCGCCGTCGTGCCGGTGAAGGTCTCGATCCCGCAGAACGCCACCCCCGGCGACCACCCCGCCGGCGTCACCGCCTCCATCGACACCATCTCCGGCCAGGTCCGCGTCCAAAACCGCGTCGGCGTCCGCCTCAACATCCGCGTGACCG
>NZ_BSSF01000137.1:0-255 GCF_030268985.1 Microbispora sp. NBRC 16548 | reverse complement strand
GCCGACCGCTGGCACCCGATCCTCGACGTCTTCGACGAGGTGGGGGTGCGCTTCGCGCACGAGGTGCACCCCAGCGAGATCGCCTACGACTACCACACCACGGTGCGGACGCTGGAGGCCATCGGGCACCGGCCGGCCTTCGGGCTGAACTGGGACCCCTCGCACATGGTGTGGCAGGGCCTGGACCCGGCGAACTTCATCCTCGACTTCGCCGACCGGATCTACCACGTCGACTGCAAGGACGCCCGGGTCGCC
>NZ_BSSF01000136.1:0-255 GCF_030268985.1 Microbispora sp. NBRC 16548 | reverse complement strand
ACCTGACCGCCAAGGGCTACTTCGACATGCGGCCCTCGGACGCCACACCCGTCGACGGCGGCGCCTGGATCGAAATCCCCGACAAAGTGACCATCGCCGCCGGAGCCACCGCCGTCGTGCCGGTGAAAGTCTCGATCCCGCAGAACGCCACCCCCGGCGACCACCCCGCCGGCGTCACCGCCTCCATCGACACCATCTCCGGCCAGGTCCGCGTCCAAAACCGCGTCGGCGTCCGCCTCAACATCCGCGTGACCG
>NZ_BSSF01000135.1:0-255 GCF_030268985.1 Microbispora sp. NBRC 16548 | reverse complement strand
ACCCCCGCCGCGGCCTACAACACCCGGCCCAAGGCCCAACCGGCCGCCAACCGCGACGGCGACACCCACACCCGCGTCCGGCACGACCGCGTCGACCACACCGGCGTCGTCACCCTGCGGATCGGCGACCGGCTCCACCACATCGGCATCGGACGAACCCACGCCCGAACCCACGTCATCCTGCTCGTCGACGATCTCCACGTCCGGGTGGTCAACGCCACCACCGGAGAACTCCTCCGCGAGCTGACCATCGAC
>NZ_BSSF01000134.1:0-255 GCF_030268985.1 Microbispora sp. NBRC 16548 | reverse complement strand
CATCGGGCCGAGCACGCCGAACTTGACCCCGGCGATGTGCAGCAGTTCCGCGACGGCCTTGGTGGTCTTCTTGGCCCGGTCCTCCAGCGCGCCGGCGCAGCCGACCCAGAACAGGTACTCGACGTCCCCGGGCATCTTCTCGTCCACAATGGGGACCTCGAAGTCCAGCTCCTCGATCCACTCGGCGCGCTTCATCTCCGGCATGCCCCACGGGTTGCCCTTGTTCTCCAGGTTCTTGAGCATCACGCCCGCCTC
>NZ_BSSF01000133.1:0-255 GCF_030268985.1 Microbispora sp. NBRC 16548 | reverse complement strand
TGATCTCTTATGGGCGGATGGTGCCGTTCATCGCGACGCTGGCGATGATGGTGGCCGGGCGGGGCCTGGCGCAGCGGATGTCCAACCAGCGCACGCAGTTGGTGCAGCCGGACAACTCGCTGATCGTGGATCTGTCCACCACGCGGGTGCTCGGGCTGCCGCTGCTGGTGTATGTGTTCGCGCTGGTGGTGCTGATCGGCTGGCTGGTGCTCAACCGCACGACGTTCGGCCGGCGCACCTATGCGGTGGGGGGTA
>NZ_BSSF01000132.1:0-255 GCF_030268985.1 Microbispora sp. NBRC 16548 | reverse complement strand
CCGTCGGAGGTCCAGGTGATGGGGGCCAGGACGGGGATGCGGCCGCCGGGGTAGGCGTCCTGGAAGGCCATGTAGTACCAGGCGCCGTTTTGGGTCTGGACCAGCCCGCCCTGGTGTGGCACTCCGCTGCCGGAGACCGGGCCGCCCATGTTCAGCAGCACCTGGCGCATCTCATAGGGGCCGAAGGGGCCGTTGGTGGACTTCAGCACGTACTGGCCGTTGGCCGGGCGGGTCAGGAAGATGTAGTAGGCGCCG
>NZ_BSSF01000131.1:0-255 GCF_030268985.1 Microbispora sp. NBRC 16548 | reverse complement strand
CCATGTTCAGCAGCACCTGGCGCATCTCATAGGGGCCGAAGGGGCCGTTGGTGGACTTCAGCACGTACTGGCCGTTGGCCGGGCGGGTCAGGAAGATGTAGTAGGCGCCGTTGCGCTTGTACATCCGTGACCCTTCCAGGGTGCCCACGCTGGAGGGGGTGGAGAACACCTGCTGGCTGCGGACTTCGGTCTTTCCGTCGGCCGACAGCTGGGCCACGCTGATGTTGGTGTTGCCGTAGGAGACGTACATCGTGT
>NZ_BSSF01000130.1:0-255 GCF_030268985.1 Microbispora sp. NBRC 16548 | reverse complement strand
GGTGAGAGATGTAGATCACCGCCACCCCCTGAGAGGTGAGATCACGGATCACCCGGAACAGGTTTTCCACCTCGTCATGCGCCAACGCCGCCGACGGCTCGTCCATGATGATCAACCGAGCCGAATGCGACAACGCCCGAGCCATGCTCACGATCTGCTTGTGCGCCGGAGACAACCGGCCCACCTCGGTACGAGGCCGGATCTCCCCGTGCCCCAGCCGCCCCAGCAACTCAGCCGTCGCCCGATCGGCCTCGG
>NZ_BSSF01000129.1:0-255 GCF_030268985.1 Microbispora sp. NBRC 16548 | reverse complement strand
ACCGGCACCGAGGCCGCCTCCACACCCATCTCCGGCGGGCGGATCTGGCTGCGGGTCAACGCCGACATCCGCCCGGGCACCGGCCGGCAGGCGAAATTCTCCTACAGCACCGACGGAGTGAACTTCACCTCATTCGGACCGGCCTTCACCATGGGCAACGCCTGGCAGTTCTTCATGGGCTACCGCTTCGCCATCTTCAACTACGCCACCCAGTCCCTGGGCGGCGCGGTCACCGTCAACCGCTTCGACCTCACC
>NZ_BSSF01000128.1:0-255 GCF_030268985.1 Microbispora sp. NBRC 16548 | reverse complement strand
GCCGACCGCTGGCACCCGATCCTCGACGTCTTCGACGAGGTGGGGGTGCGCTTCGCGCACGAGGTGCACCCCAGCGAGATCGCCTACGACTACCACACCACGGTGCGGACGCTGGAGGCCATCGGGCGCCGGCCGGCCTTCGGGCTGAACTGGGACCCCTCGCACATGGTGTGGCAGGGCCTGGACCCGGCGAACTTCATCCTCGACTTCGCCGACCGGATCTACCACGTCGACTGCAAGGACGCCCGGGTCGCC
>NZ_BSSF01000127.1:0-255 GCF_030268985.1 Microbispora sp. NBRC 16548 | reverse complement strand
CCACCTGCCCCCACTGCTTCAACACCCTCGCCAACGAGTATCCGCAGCTCGGCGGCACCTATGAGGTCGTGCACCACACGCAGCTGCTGGCGCATCTGGTCGAGGAGGGCAGGCTCACCCCGATCACTCCGATCGAGGAGAAGATCACCTACCACGACCCGTGCTTCCTCGGGCGGCACAACAAGGTGTACGCCCAGCCGCGCGACATCATGGCCAAGGTGCCGGGCGTCCAGGCCCAGGAGATGCACCGCTGCA
>NZ_BSSF01000126.1:0-255 GCF_030268985.1 Microbispora sp. NBRC 16548 | reverse complement strand
CCGGGAAGTCCACGCTCATCAAGATCTTGTCGGGTGCTCATGCGCCGGATGAGGGGGAGGTGTTGCTGGACGGTTCGCCGGTGCGGCTGGCGCCGCCGACCGCGGCGATGGGCCACGGCATCGCCACTATTTATCAGGAGCTCGACCTGGTCGACGGGTTGAGCGTGACGGAGAACATCTTCCTGGGCCATGAGATGGCCAGCTTCGGGTTCTCCCGGCGGGCCGAGGCCGATCGGGCGACGGCTGAGTTGCTGG
>NZ_BSSF01000125.1:0-255 GCF_030268985.1 Microbispora sp. NBRC 16548 | reverse complement strand
AGCGGATCTGCCGGATGGTGGTGTCCAGCTCGTCGATGGCGCTCTGCAGCCGGGAGGAGGCCTCCGGCCGCTCGACCAGGCGTACGGCGCTCATCAGCGTCATGGCCACGGCGAACAGGCGCTGGATTACCACGTCGTGCAGGTCCTTGGCGATGCGGTCGCGGTCTTCCAGCAGGCCGAGCCGCTCGGCGTCGCGGCGGGTCTCGGCCAGCTCCAGCGCGACGGCCGCCTGCCCGGCGAAGGCGTGCAGCGTAC
>NZ_BSSF01000124.1:0-255 GCF_030268985.1 Microbispora sp. NBRC 16548 | reverse complement strand
GGTTGTTCTTGGTCCTGCGGGAAAGGACCTGCATGACCCGCTCGATCTCCTTGTCCCGGCCGATCACCGGGTCGAGCTTGCCCTCCCGCGCGGCCTGCGTCAGGTTACGCCCGAACTGGTCCAGCACCAGCGAGGTCGACGGCGCCGACTCCTGCGGCCCGCCCGCCGCCGCCGGCTCCTTGCCCTGATAACCGTGCAGCAACTGAATGACCTGCTGACGCACCCTGTTCAGATCAGCGCCCAGCTTCACCAGCA
>NZ_BSSF01000123.1:0-255 GCF_030268985.1 Microbispora sp. NBRC 16548 | reverse complement strand
TGTACTCGATGGTGGACACGATGTCCTCGTCGGTCAGCGTGCCCTGGGTGATGTCGGCCTGGACGCCCAGCTTCTTGTTGATCTTGTAACGGCCGACCTTGGCGAGGTCGTAGCGCTTCGGGTTGAAGTACAGGTTCTCCAGCAGCGCCTGCGCCGACTCCCTGGTCGGCGGCTCGCCCGGACGCAGCTTGCGGTAGATGTCCAGCAGCGCGTCGTCCTGGCCGGAGGTGTGGTCCTTCTCCAGAGTCGCCCGCA
>NZ_BSSF01000122.1:0-255 GCF_030268985.1 Microbispora sp. NBRC 16548 | reverse complement strand
GCAACACCCTGACCCACCGCATCCTGGGCCCGTCCTCGACCGCGACGATCCAGCTCGACTACTCGGCCATGCGCGACGGTGACCGGGCCGGACTGGCGATGCTGCGCGACTCATCGGCCTGGATCGGGATCCGACGCGACAACGGCCAGACCCGCCTGGTCGCGACCAACAACCTGACCATGAACAGCAGCTGGCAGACCACGTCCACCGGCACCGAGGCCGCCTCCACACCCATCTCCGGCGGGCGGATCTGGC
>NZ_BSSF01000121.1:0-255 GCF_030268985.1 Microbispora sp. NBRC 16548 | reverse complement strand
CGCCGTTGTCGATGAAGCCGACGTTCATCCCGCCTTCGTTGGAGGCCTCGGTTTCGACACCGGACTCCCAGGCGATGGTCTCGGCCTCCTGGCGGGTGTAGGGGTTCAGCGTGCCGATCTGGGGTGCGCCGGTGGTGGTCATGTTGATCGTCGGGATGGTGCCGTCGGCGTTGTAGGTGAACTTCTCCACGGCGACCGAGCGGGTGTAGCCGCCGCCGCCCGGCAGGGCGCCGTTGTGGTAGAAGAAGTACGAAC
>NZ_BSSF01000120.1:0-255 GCF_030268985.1 Microbispora sp. NBRC 16548 | reverse complement strand
CTACTCGGGAACACTCCCAACAGTCGGCAAGATTTCGCCTACCCGGCTATCACGGTCTACGGCCGCCCTTCCCAGAGCGTTCGACTACCCCACCGATTTCTCACTGCCTGAAGAGACGGCGGTCTCCCCCGGAAGGTCCCACAACCCCGCACACGCAACGCCCGCCGGCTATCACACGCGCACGGTTTAGCCTCCTCCGCTTTCGCTCACCACTACTCACGGAATCACTAAATTGTTTTCTTCTCCTACGGGTAC
>NZ_BSSF01000119.1:0-255 GCF_030268985.1 Microbispora sp. NBRC 16548 | reverse complement strand
CACACCATAACTCGCAGGCTCATTCTTCAAAAGGCACGCAGTCACATCACAGCCGCCCGAAGACGACTACGCTCCTACGGCTTGTAGGCACACGGTTTCAGGTACTATTTCACGACCCCTCACCGGGGCGCTTTTCACCTTTCCCTCACGGTACTCGTTCACTATCGGTCATCAGGAAGTATTTAGGCTTACCAGGTGGTCCTGGCAGATTCACACAGGATTTCTCGAGCCCCGTGCTACTCGGGAACACTCCCA
>NZ_BSSF01000118.1:0-256 GCF_030268985.1 Microbispora sp. NBRC 16548 | reverse complement strand
CGCCGCCAGCGTTCGTCCTGAGCCAGGATCAAACTCTCCAAACAATGCTTGAAAAGAAATCACTCTGGCCGACACCTCCCGGCTAAGGAAGGATGCCGTCAAAGGAATCCGTCACCGACACCACAAGGATGCCGCTATGACGGGGTCATGCATGATTCATGCACTGGCTTTTAGCACACTGTTGAGTTCTCAAGAAACGGACGCGACCACCATCACCCGAAACCCTCTGAAGAAGGTCCCACGCTCCGGGGCGTTT
>NZ_BSSF01000117.1:0-260 GCF_030268985.1 Microbispora sp. NBRC 16548 | reverse complement strand
CTCGACCAACAACCTGTTCGAGGCGGTCGAGGTCTACAAGCTCCAGGGCCAGAACAAGTACCTCATGCTCGTCGAGGCGATCGGCTCGCAGGGCCGCTACTTCCGCTCGTTCACGGCCGACAGCCTGGACGGCTCGTGGACCCCGAACGCCGCGACCGAGAGCAACCCCTTCGCCGGCAAGGCCAACAGCGGCGCCACCTGGACCAACGACATCAGCCACGGCGACCTGGTCCGCAACAACCCCGACCAGACCAAGACCG
>NZ_BSSF01000116.1:0-261 GCF_030268985.1 Microbispora sp. NBRC 16548 | reverse complement strand
AGATGTTGCCCGAGCCGTCGCTGCGGGCGATGGTCAGGTCGAACCCGTGCCTCATCCCGGGCACACCGGCATCGCCCAGGAACAGCGCCCACAGCGACCAGCCCAGCGCGGCGATCGTGCCGAGCGAGACGAGGGTGTCCATCGTGGCGGTGCCGTGCCGCAGGTTGGTCCAGGCGGCCTTGTGGAAGGGCAGGCCGCCGTAGACCACGACCGGGGCGGCGAGCGTCAGCGACAGCCACTGCCAGTAGGTGAACTGCACCG
>NZ_BSSF01000115.1:0-264 GCF_030268985.1 Microbispora sp. NBRC 16548 | reverse complement strand
AGTGACAACCAGGAGGTTGGCTTAGAAGCAGCCACCCTTGAAAGAGTGCGTAATAGCTCACTGGTCAAGTGATTCTGCGCCGACAATGTAGCGGGGCTCAAGTACACCGCCGAAGTCGTGGCACCACCGGTTTTGTGCTGGTGGTGGGTAGGGGAGCGTCGTGCGAACCGGTGAAGCCGCCGAGTGATCGTGTGGTGGAGGTCGTGCGAGTGAGAATGCAGGCATGAGTAGCGAGTCAGAAGTGAGAATCTTCTGCGCCGAATG
>NZ_BSSF01000114.1:0-269 GCF_030268985.1 Microbispora sp. NBRC 16548 | reverse complement strand
AGTGACAACCAGGAGGTTGGCTTAGAAGCAGCCACCCTTGAAAGAGTGCGTAATAGCTCACTGGTCAAGTGATTCTGCGCCGACAATGTAGCGGGGCTCAAGTACACCGCCGAAGTCGTGGCACCACTGGTCCTTTCGGGGTCTGGTGGTGGGTAGGGGAGCGTCGTGCGAACCGGTGAAGCCGCCGAGTGATCGTGTGGTGGAGGTCGTGCGAGTGAGAATGCAGGCATGAGTAGCGAGTCAGAAGTGAGAATCTTCTGCGCCGAATG
>NZ_BSSF01000113.1:0-281 GCF_030268985.1 Microbispora sp. NBRC 16548 | reverse complement strand
GCCCGGGCCCGCCGCCTTCACGCGGGGACCGGCCGGCGCGGCCTGATCGACCTCAGTCATGGAACGCTCCTTCAGAGGGGGGATTAGCTACACCGGACCCGGAATCAGACACGGACCCGGAATCGGATGCGGACGCGGATGCGGATGCGGGCGCGGGTGTCTCCTGCGCGGAGACCATCACCAGATCGAGCACCCGGTGCTCGTCCAGGTCCTCGGCCGGCGCCTCGTGGACGATCCGGCCCTCACGCACGACCAGCACCCGGTCGGCCAGACCCAGCACC
>NZ_BSSF01000112.1:0-281 GCF_030268985.1 Microbispora sp. NBRC 16548 | reverse complement strand
CCCGGGCAGACCATCATCGCCGACATGCAGTACTACGGCCGCGACTTCGAACACACGCTGGCCGCCGCCGGGCTGCACCTGATGCGCAAGGCCCGCAAGGGTGAACCCCCGCGGGCCGGAACACCACCGTTCAAGCCCTTGCGCCAGATCATGCAGTCGATCAACCAGACCTTCAAGGGCCAGCTCGACCTAGAACGGCACGGTGGCCGCACCCCAGCAGGGGTGATCGCCCGTGTGGTCATCCGGATCCTGGCCCTGACCTGCGTGATCTGGCACAACGA
>NZ_BSSF01000111.1:0-288 GCF_030268985.1 Microbispora sp. NBRC 16548 | reverse complement strand
CCGGTGGTGGCGGCGATGCGCATGCCCACGCCGAGGATGAGGGCGGTGCCGATGCCGGCGAGGCCGGTCATGAACAGCCAGTCGACCCAGGGCTGGCCTGCGAGGGTGTTGAACAGGCCGCCGAAGGTGTGGTCGGCGGTGCCCTTGAGGAAGCCGGTGGTGGGGCTGCCGCCGTTGATCCAGGCCTTGGCGGTGGGGGTGGCGAAGCCCCAGCCGAACAGCTTGTCCAGGAAGGCCCACAGGAACACCCAGCCGATGGCGATGCGGGCGGCGGCCCACGCGTACCGG
>NZ_BSSF01000110.1:0-294 GCF_030268985.1 Microbispora sp. NBRC 16548 | reverse complement strand
GGCGGACCAGGGGAGTGGCGGCCCACTGTGTGCCGAGTCCGAGGGTGGTGCCGGCGCCGGTGAGGGTGAGGCCGGCCAGGACGATGGCGTAGACGATGTGCTCGTCCATGAAGGGGTTGGTGGTCAGGGGCAGTTCGGCGGCCCACATCATGAGCAGGAGCAGTCCGCCGGTGGTGGCGGCGATGCGCATGCCCACGCCGAGGATGAGGGCGGTGCCGATGCCGGCGAGGCCGGTCATGAACAGCCAGTCGACCCAGGGCTGGCCTGCGAGGGTGTTGAACAGGCCGCCGAAGG
>NZ_BSSF01000109.1:0-300 GCF_030268985.1 Microbispora sp. NBRC 16548 | reverse complement strand
CGGAGCCGCCGACGTCGAGCTCGGTGATCTGCACGTCGACGCCGAGCGCGGCGAACTGGGCGATGTTCTGCTGGTAGTTCGACGGGGGGTTGCCGAAGTGCGACTGCAGGCCCACGCAGTCGATCGGTACGCCGCGCGCCTTGAAGTCCTTGACCATGTTGTAGACGCCCTGCGTCTTGGCGGCGGTGGCGTTGTCGATGTTGTAGTCGTTGTAGCACAGCTTGACGTTCGGGTCGGCGGCCCGCGCGGCGCGGAAGGCCTCCTCGATGAAGCCGTTGCCGAGCTTCTGGGTGAAGATCG
>NZ_BSSF01000108.1:0-310 GCF_030268985.1 Microbispora sp. NBRC 16548 | reverse complement strand
ATGTCGACCGGGCACTGCTCGACGCAGGCGCCGCAGTTCGTGCACGACCACAGGACGTCGGGGTGGATGACCCCGTCCTCGCCGACGAGCGGCTTGTCGAGCAGGGCCAGCACATCCTGCGAGAAGCCCTCCTTCTCCTTCTCCCCGGCCAGCAGGTACGGCGCGACCGCGAAGGCGTGGTCGCGCTGGTCGAGGATGAGCATCTTGGGCGACAGCGGCTTGTCGGTGTTCCAGGCCGGGCATTGGGACTGGCAGCGGCCGCACTCGGTGCAGGTGTAGAAGTCGAGGAAGCCCTTCCAGGTCGTGTCGG
>NZ_BSSF01000107.1:0-311 GCF_030268985.1 Microbispora sp. NBRC 16548 | reverse complement strand
TTCCCACTCCGCGATCAACTCGCGGCGGTACTCACCAGACGACCAGAACCGGCCGACCCGAATAACCAGTGCTCCACTAATGAGCGCACCAGGCAGGGAACATTCGCCCCTGAACCCGGCATGGACCGAACTCGACACCATCACACAGGCAACCCGCGTGACAGCACCAACCGAGCCGGCCAGATGCTCCTTAGAAAGGAGGTGATCCAGCCGCACCTTCCGGTACGGCTACCTTGTTACGACTTCGTCCCAATCGCCAGCCCCACCTTCGACCGCTCCCCCCACAAGTGGTTGGGCCACGGGCTTCGGGT
>NZ_BSSF01000106.1:0-312 GCF_030268985.1 Microbispora sp. NBRC 16548 | reverse complement strand
ACTTGAGGATCGGGAAGCGGCGGACCAGGGGAGTGGCGGCCCACTGTGTGCCGAGTCCGAGGGTGGTGCCGGCGCCGGTGAGGGTGAGGCCGGCCAGGACGATGGCGTAGACGATGTGCTCGTCCATGAAGGGGTTGGTGGTCAGGGGCAGTTCGGCGGCCCACATCATGAGCAGGAGCAGTCCTCCGGTGGTGGCGGCGATGCGCATGCCCACGCCGAGGATGAGGGCGGTGCCGATGCCGGCGAGGCCGGTCATGAACAGCCAGTCGACCCAGGGCTGGCCTGCGAGGGTGTTGAACAGGCCGCCGAAGG
>NZ_BSSF01000105.1:0-319 GCF_030268985.1 Microbispora sp. NBRC 16548 | reverse complement strand
ATCGTCGGGATGGTGCCGTCGGCGTTGTAGGTGAACTTCTCCACGGCGACCGAGCGGGTGTAGCCGCCGCCGCCCGGCAGGGCGCCGTTGTGGTAGAAGAAGTACGAACCGCCGTTGAAGTCGATGATTCCCGGGTGGTTGGTGAAACTACTGCCCTGCGTCGGCATGATCGTGCCGCGGTAGGTCCACGGTCCGGTCGGGCTGGTGGCCGTGGAGTATGCGATGAACTCCGAGCAGCACTTGGCCGCGAACACCATGTAGTACAGGCTGCCCCGCTTGTAGAACCACGGGCCCTCTTCGAACAGCGTCGGCCGGTTGG
>NZ_BSSF01000104.1:0-329 GCF_030268985.1 Microbispora sp. NBRC 16548 | reverse complement strand
GCCCGGGCCCGCCGCCTTCACGCGGGGACCGGCCGGCGCGGCCTGATCGACCTCAGTCATGGAACGCTCCTTCAGAGGGGGGATTAGCTACACCGGACCCGGAATCAGACACGGACCCGGAATCGGACGCGGACCCGGAATCGGATGCGGAAGCGGATGCGGGCGCGGGCCCGGAATCGGATGCGGACGCGGGCGCGGGCGGGGGTGTCTCCTGCGCGGAGACCATCACCAGATCGAGCACCCGGTGCTCGTCCAGGTCCTCGGCCGGCGCCTCGTGGACGATCCGGCCCTCACGCACGACCAGCACCCGGTCGGCCAGACCCAGCACC
>NZ_BSSF01000103.1:0-330 GCF_030268985.1 Microbispora sp. NBRC 16548 | reverse complement strand
ACAGGTTGGTGATCACAGTGAAGATCAGCAGACCGAGGATCGAGCCGATGATCGTGCCCCGGCCGCCGCTCAGCAACGTCCCGCCGATGATGACGGCGGCGATCGCGTCCAGCTCATACAGATCGCCGTGGGTGGACGACCCGGTGGTGGTCCGCGCCATGATCAGCACCGCGGCGATCCCGCAGCACAGACCCGACAGCGCATACAACATCAGCGTGTGCTTACGCACATCGATACCGGCCAGCCGCGCCGCCTCGGGGTTACCCCCCACCGCATAGGTGCGCCGGCCGAACGTCGTGCGGTTGAGCACCAGCCAGCCGATCAGCACCA
>NZ_BSSF01000102.1:0-335 GCF_030268985.1 Microbispora sp. NBRC 16548 | reverse complement strand
GGGGCCGGCCGACCAGCACCGCGTGGCCGTCCACGATGCCCTGCACCCCCAGGCCCTCGACGTTGGCGAAGTCCTGCGGGACGGGCAGGCCGCCCACCTGCTCGGCGGCGCCCCGGGCGATCGCCTGGGCGATGGGGTGTTCGGAGGCGTGCTCCAGGGCCCCGGCCAGGCGCAACACCTCATCACGGTCCTGCCCGCCGGCCAGGTGGACCTCGACCAGGGCCATCCTGCCTTCGGTGACGGTGCCGGTCTTGTCCAGCACCACCGTGTCGATCGCGCGGGTGGACTCCAGCACCTCGGGACCCTTGATCAAGATGCCGAGCTGGGCGCCGCGG
>NZ_BSSF01000101.1:0-338 GCF_030268985.1 Microbispora sp. NBRC 16548 | reverse complement strand
GGACATGACCTACTCCGCCCCGATGTTCGTCACGGCGGAGTTCATCAATAACACCACAGGTGAGATCAAGAGCCAGACGGTGTTCATGGGCGATTTCCCGCTCATGACGTCGAAGGGCACCTTCATCATCAACGGCACCGAGCGTGTCGTGGTCTCCCAGCTCGTCCGGTCCCCGGGTGTCTACTTCGACCGCTCGGTCGACAAGACCTCCGACAAGGACCTGTTCGGCTGCCGGGTGATCCCGTCGCGCGGCGCGTGGCTCGAGTTCGAGATCGACAAGCGCGACAGTGTCGGCGTGCGCATCGACCGCAAGCGCAAGCAGCCCGTCACGGTGCTGC
>NZ_BSSF01000100.1:0-341 GCF_030268985.1 Microbispora sp. NBRC 16548 | reverse complement strand
CCCCGGCCCGGATACTGAACGACACCTGCGCGAACCGGCCGGGCAGCGTCAGGTTCTCCACCCGCAACACCTCCGGCCGCCCCTCATGAGCCTCCCGGCCCGGCCGGGGCGGGAAGACATACTCCACGTTGCGGCCGGTCATCAACGCCACGATCTGCGAGGTCGGCGTGTCCTTGGCCGCCAGACCCACCGCGACCGTCCGCCCGTCCTTGAGCACCGTGACCCGATCCCCGATCTCCCGGATCTCCTCCAAACGGTGAGAGATGTAGATCACCGCCACCCCCTGAGAGGTGAGATCACGGATCACCCGGAACAGGTTTTCCACCTCGTCATGCGCCAAC
>NZ_BSSF01000099.1:0-345 GCF_030268985.1 Microbispora sp. NBRC 16548 | reverse complement strand
TCTTCGTCTTCGGTTACCCGAGCGGGTCGCACCCGGACGGCAACTACGCCTTCACCGGCAAGACCCTCAAGTGGGCCTACGGCAAGACCTTCAAGGCCGCCGCTCCGGCGATGAAGGCCGAGGAGCTGGTGGGCATCAAGTCCTCCTTCACCGGTGAGGGCTCGATCGGTTCCTCGTGGCTGTACCGCTACAGCAACACCAAGCGTCTCGGTTACCTCAACGGTGTGACCATCGCGGTCTCCGACACCGACGGCAACAAGCGCATCGACACCAGCGTCTCCCCGTACTTCGACGGTGAGACCCTGGCCGTCTACCAGTACGCCGCGAAGTTCGCTTCCGGCAAGA
>NZ_BSSF01000098.1:0-353 GCF_030268985.1 Microbispora sp. NBRC 16548 | reverse complement strand
CGGCCGTTACAAGATCAACAAGAAGCTGGGCGTCCAGGCCGACATCACCCAGGGCACGCTGACCGACGAGGACATCGTGTCCACCATCGAGTACATCGTCCGGCTGCACGCCGGTGAGGAGTCGATGGGCCCGGAGGGCTCGGTGGTCGTCGAGACCGACGACATCGACCACTTCGGCAACCGCCGTCTGCGCAGCGTCGGCGAGCTGATCCAGAACCAGGTCCGTCTGGGCCTGGCCCGCATGGAGCGCGTCGTCCGCGAGCGCATGACGACGCAGGACGTCGAGGCGATCACGCCGCAGACCCTGATCAACATCCGCCCGGTCGTGGCGTCGATCAAGGAGTTCTTCGGCA
>NZ_BSSF01000097.1:0-364 GCF_030268985.1 Microbispora sp. NBRC 16548 | reverse complement strand
CCCCGACGGTAGGCAGGCTGCTGAAGGAGCAGGGCTTCAGCCTGCAGGCCAACGTCAAGACGCTGGAGGGCGCGCAGCATCCCGACCGGGACGTGCAGTTTCGCTATATCAACGACCGAGTCAAGGACCATCAGAGCGCCGGGCAGCCTGTGATCAGCGTCGACACCAAGAAGAAGGAGCAGCTCGGGCAGCTGCCCAACCCCGGGCGGCAGTGGCGCCCAAAGGGCGACCCGGTCCAGGTCGAGGACCACAGCTTCTTCTTCACCGGCCCGGATGTCCCGCATGCCATCCCTTACGGCATCTACGACCTGGCCACCGACCGGGGCTGGGTCAACGTCGGAGTCGACCACGACACCTCGGCGTT
>NZ_BSSF01000096.1:0-365 GCF_030268985.1 Microbispora sp. NBRC 16548 | reverse complement strand
CGAGCACATCGTCTACGCCATCGTCCTGGCCGGCCTCACCCTCACCGGCGCCGGCACCACCCTCGGACTCGGCACACAGTGGGCCGCCACTCCCCTGGTCCGCCGCTTCCCGATCCTCAAGTAGACCTCACCCTGAGCTCAGGGTCCGTCAACTCCAGTGCCCGCCCCTGCTGCCGGGGGTGGGCACTGGCGTGTGTTCGATGCGAAACTGCGCACCATGACGGAGAAGGAGCCCTCTTCGCTGATTCCCAGCATGCGATTGGACGATCTGCTGGCGGAGTTGCAGTCGCGTCTGGAGGCCGTGCTGGCCACCCGGGATCGGGTGCACGCGCTGCTGGAGGCGGTCGTGTCGATCGGCAGCGACC
>NZ_BSSF01000095.1:0-366 GCF_030268985.1 Microbispora sp. NBRC 16548 | reverse complement strand
GGTCATCGCGCCCTCGTGGGGACGCCGGGACAGGTCGATGCCGAGCTCCTCCGCCGCGCGGAAGACGTCCTCGTCGGTGTCCCTCATCTCGATCGACATGCCGTCGCTGGAGAGAACCTCGACGTTCAGACAGAGCGACTGCATCTCCTTGATGAGGACCTTGAAGGACTCGGGAATGCCCGCCTCGGGGATGTTCTCGCCCTTGACGATGGCCTCGTAGACCTTCACTCGGCCCAGCACGTCGTCGGACTTGATCGTCAGCAGCTCCTGCAGCGCGTACGCCGCGCCGTAGGCCTCCAGAGCCCACACCTCCATCTCGCCGAAGCGCTGGCCGCCGAACTGCGCCTTACCACCCAGCGGCTGCTG
>NZ_BSSF01000094.1:0-367 GCF_030268985.1 Microbispora sp. NBRC 16548 | reverse complement strand
GGGGCTGCCGCCGTTGATCCAGGCCTTGGCGGTGGGGGTGGCGAAGCCCCAGCCGAACAGCTTGTCCAGGAAGGCCCACAGGAACACCCAGCCGATGGCGATGCGGGCGGCGGCCCACGCGTACCGGGCCGGGCCGGTGGTGGCGGCGGGGGTGGTCTCGCCGTGCGTGCGGGGGGCGGGGACGGTGGCCGCGGCGGGAGCGGCGTCATGGAGGCGGTGGTTCCTCTGGTTGCGCCCTTGGGTGATGGCCATGACCGGCCCCTTTCAACGTCTTTGCTCTCTTGTGACACCTCAAGGAAACCGCGGGCAGCGGGTGCGCCACAGGAGTCGTACGGCACGCTCCGGTCGTCTCGAAGTCCCGTGATCG
>NZ_BSSF01000093.1:0-370 GCF_030268985.1 Microbispora sp. NBRC 16548 | reverse complement strand
TGGACGTGCTTGCCGCTGTTGGCCTTGGACTGCACGATGCCGGGGATCGCCGCGTTGAAGGTGCGGGCGGCGGCCTCCTGGCCGGAGTTCGACAGCGGGATGATGGTCGCGACGAACACCTCGGCGTCCGGCGCCGCCGCGGTGATGTGGTCGATCAGCGTGGACAGCCGCTGCGGCGCGCCGGACACGTTGTAGTTCTGCAGCACGTCGTTGGTGCCGATGTGCAGCAACACCGTGCGCGGAGTGGAGGTGCGCAGCCAGCCGGTGATGTTCGCGTCGATCTGGTCGATCCGCCACCCGGGGTGTCCCTCGTGGTCGTGGTCGCCCAGACTGGCGGGCCCGTTGTACTGCGACCCGACGAAGTCGATCG
>NZ_BSSF01000092.1:0-371 GCF_030268985.1 Microbispora sp. NBRC 16548 | reverse complement strand
AGATCGTCGGGCTGGCCGGTCTGGTCGGTTCGGGCCGCAGCGAGATCGTCGAGGCGATCTACGGTGCGCGGCGGGCCAGTGGCCGGGTTGTGCTGGATGGGCGGGTGGTGCGGCCGGGTAGTACGACCCGGGCGGTGCGGATGGGCATGGGTCTGGCGCCGGAGGAGCGTAAGGCGCAGGCGTTGCTGCTGGATCACCCGGTGGCGCAGAACATCACGCTGGCGAGCCTGAGTCGTTACACCAAGCCGCGGTGGCTGGGCTGGCTGGATCGGCGGAGTGAGTTCGCCGAGGCCAAGCGGTTGTCGGAGGCGTTGGACATTCGTCCGCCTGATCCGCGGCGGCCGATTCGGACGTTGTCGGGTGGTAACCAG
>NZ_BSSF01000091.1:0-386 GCF_030268985.1 Microbispora sp. NBRC 16548 | reverse complement strand
TTGATCCATGAGGGTGAGGGTGTGGCGGCCAAGGCTCTGGAGAGCCTTGGGATCAGTCTCGAGGGGGTGCGCCAGCAGGTCGAGGAGATCATCGGCCAGGGGCAGTCGGCGCCGTCGGGACACATCCCCTTCACGCCGCGGGCCAAGAAGGTTCTTGAGCTGTCGCTGCGCGAGGCGTTGCAGCTCGGGCACAACTACATCGGCACCGAGCACATTCTTCTGGGGTTGATCCGGGAGGGTGAGGGTGTCGCGGCGCAGGTGCTGGTGAAGCTGGGCGCTGATCTGAACAGGGTGCGTCAGCAGGTCATTCAGTTGCTGCACGGTTATCAGGGCAAGGAGCCGGCGGCGGCGGGCGGGCCGCAGGAGTCGGCGCCGTCGACCTCGCT
>NZ_BSSF01000090.1:0-400 GCF_030268985.1 Microbispora sp. NBRC 16548 | reverse complement strand
ACACGATGTACGTCTCCTACGGCAACACCAACATCAGCGTGGCCCAGCTGTCGGCCGACGGAAAGACCGAAGTCCGCAGCCAGCAGGTGTTCTCCACCCCCTCCAGCGTGGGCACCCTGGAAGGGTCGCGGATGTACAAGCGCAACGGCGCCTACTACATCTTCCTGACCCGCCCGGCCAACGGCCAGTACGTGCTGAAGTCCACCAACGGCCCCTTCGGCCCCTATGAGATGCGCCAGGTGCTGCTGAACATGGGCGGCCCGGTCTCCGGCGGCGGAGTGCCACACCAGGGCGGGCTGGTCCAGACCCAAAACGGCGCCTGGTACTACATGGCCTTCCAGGACGCCTACCCCGGCGGCCGCATCCCCGTCCTGGCCCCCATCACCTGGACCTCCGACGG
>NZ_BSSF01000089.1:0-405 GCF_030268985.1 Microbispora sp. NBRC 16548 | reverse complement strand
GCCGGTGAACTGCCACCAGTTCAGGTTGAACAGGTAGCCGCTGCCGCCGGTGAACTTGAGGTACAGGTCGTGGGTGCCGGTCGCGCCGGTGACGGGGCAGGAGACGGTTGTCCAGGTCTGCCAGCCGCCGGTGCCGGGGACGTCGCAGGTGCCCATGAGGGTGCCGGTGGCGCTGTCGCGGCGCAGTTCGATCTTCCCGCCGCCGGCGCCGGAGGCGACCCGAGCGGAGAACGAGGTCGCTCCGGTGCCGAAGCCGACGCCCTTGACCTTGATGTAGTCGCCGTTGTCGATGAAGCCGACGTTCATCCCGCCTTCGTTGGAGGCCTCGGTTTCGACACCGGACTCCCAGGCGATGGTCTCGGCCTCCTGGCGGGTGTAGGGGTTCAGCGTGCCGATCTGGGGTGC
>NZ_BSSF01000088.1:0-406 GCF_030268985.1 Microbispora sp. NBRC 16548 | reverse complement strand
ACGAAAGACCTAGACACCCTCGCCACCGCACTGTACGTGAAGATCGACGACTACCTGATCGCTTTCCCGGACCTGGCTCCCGGACGTCCCCCGATCGGCATCCAGCCTGCCCTCAGCGACGCCGAACCGGTCACGATGGCCGTCTTATCAGCGCTGCTCGGCTTCACCTCCGAAATGCCGGTGGCTGCGCTACGCCCGTGAGCACCTGCTCGCCATGTTCCCGTACCAGCCCACCCAGTCCGGCTACAACAAACGGCTACGGGCCGCAGCGACCCTCACCACCCACCTGATCGGGATCCTCGGCCGCGATACCTCACTATGGAGCGACGACGTGTGGGTGGTCGACTCCACCCCGGTCGAATGCGGCCGCTCCCGCCAGACCACCCAACGCAGCGACCTGGCCGGC
>NZ_BSSF01000087.1:0-411 GCF_030268985.1 Microbispora sp. NBRC 16548 | reverse complement strand
CCGGAAGGTCCCACAACCCCGCACACGCAACGCCCGCCGGCTATCACACGCGCACGGTTTAGCCTCCTCCGCTTTCGCTCACCACTACTCACGGAATCACTAAATTGTTTTCTTCTCCTACGGGTACTGAGATGTTTCACTTCCCCGCGTTACCACCAACCGCCCTATACATTCAGACGGCGGCAACACCACATGACTGGTGCTAGGTTTCCCCATTCGGACATCCCCGGATCAACGTCTGGTTGGCGACTCCCCGAGGCTTAACGCAGCCTCCCACGTCCTTCATCGGCTCCTGATGCCAAGGCATCCACCGTGTGCCCTAAATAACTTGGCCACAAAGATGCTCGCGTCCACTATGCAATTCACAAACAACAACCAGACAACCAGCCCACCCCACCACCAAACACCCGA
>NZ_BSSF01000086.1:0-415 GCF_030268985.1 Microbispora sp. NBRC 16548 | reverse complement strand
AGGTCGGGGTGACGCTCAACATGTCGCCGACCGTGCCGGTGACTGCCTCTCCGCAGGACGTCCGGGCCGCGCGGCGGATGGACCTGCTGGTCAACCGGCAGTTCACCGAACCGCTCTTCGGCGGGGCCTACGCCGCCGACATGGCCGAGACGTTCGGCCGGATCACCGACTTCTCCTTCCGGCAGGACGGTGATCTGGACATCATCGGCGCGCCGGTGGACTTCCTCGGGGTGAACTACTACTACCGCCTGCACGTGGAGGCCGCGCCGTACCAGGAGGCCGACCCCGCCCTGCGCTCGGCGTTCGACCTGGGCGTGCGCACCGTCACGCCGGAGGACGCGCGCACCAGCGGGCTGGGCTGGGTGGTGGAGCCCGAAGGGCTGTACGAGACCCTCGTCGGGCTGACCTCCCGCTA
>NZ_BSSF01000085.1:0-421 GCF_030268985.1 Microbispora sp. NBRC 16548 | reverse complement strand
GGGTGTCTCCTGCGCGGAGACCATCACCAGATCGAGCACCCGGTGCTCGTCCAGGTCCTCGGCCGGCGCCTCGTGGACGATCCGGCCCTCACGCACGACCAGCACCCGGTCGGCCAGACCCAGCACCTCGGGCACCTCGCTGGACACCAGCAGCACCCCGATGCCGTCATCGGCCAGCTTGCGCACCAGCGCATACAACTCCGCCCGAGCCCCGACATCCACACCACGCGTCGGCTCATCCAGCAACAACAACTTGCGGTCCTCGGCCAGCCACCGCCCCAGCACCGCCTTTTGCTGGTTACCACCCGACAACGTCCGAATCGGCCGCCGCGGATCAGGCGGACGAATGTCCAACGCCTCCGACAACCGCTTGGCCTCGGCGAACTCACTCCGCCGATCCAGCCAGCCCAGCCACCGCGGC
>NZ_BSSF01000084.1:0-425 GCF_030268985.1 Microbispora sp. NBRC 16548 | reverse complement strand
GGCGCCTCAACTCCGACGGGAGCATCACCGCCGTCGGCGCGAACAAGTGCCTCGACGTGTACAACAACGGCACCGCCAACGGCAGCAAGGTCATCATCTGGACCTGCAACGGCCAGAACAACCAGAAATGGACCCGCGTCTGAGCGGGAGTGATCAGCAGAAGGGCATTGTGCACATGGCACTTCTGAATAGCGGCCACCTCTTATCCAGGCGCACGGTCGCCTGGATGGTGGGCCTGCTGTGCGTGCTGGCGTTGCTCCCGGCCGGCGCGGCCCGGGCGGACAACCCGATCGTGCAGACCATCTACACCGCCGACCCGGCGCCGCTGGTCTACAACGGCCGGGTCTACCTCTACACCGGACACGACGAGGACGGATCGACGTACTTCACCATGAAGGACTGGCGCGTCTGGTCGTCGGCGGACA
>NZ_BSSF01000083.1:0-426 GCF_030268985.1 Microbispora sp. NBRC 16548 | reverse complement strand
GCTCCTGATGCCAAGGCATCCACCGTGTGCCCTAAATAACTTGGCCACAAAGATGCTCGCGTCCACTATGCAATTCACAAACAACAACCAGACAACCAGCCCACCCCACCACCAAACACCCGAACCCGCGAGCAACCGCCCACAAGCCCCGGCCGGTATGACAGGAGACCAGCCCTGGAAGAAACAAACCGCCCAGCACCCCAAGGCGCCGGGCACGGTCCGTTTCCTCAGGACCCAACAGTGTGCCCGAGCCAACCAACCCCCACCGCCGGCTTTCCCACTCCGCGAACAACTCGCGACGGTACTCACCAGACGGCCAGAACCGGCCGACCCGAATAACCAGTGCTCCACTAATGAGCGCACCAGGCAGGGAACATTCGCCCCTGAACCCGGCATGGACCAAACCCAACCCTCGCAATAAGAGTC
>NZ_BSSF01000082.1:0-431 GCF_030268985.1 Microbispora sp. NBRC 16548 | reverse complement strand
TCAGCGGAAGCGGCGGAGTCTGAGACTGTTGCTGACGACGAAGACGCTGGAGAACGCCATCGCCGCGCCGGCGATCATGGGGTTGAGCAGGCCCGCGGCGGCCAGCGGCAGGGCCGCGACGTTGTAGGCGAACGCCCAGAACAGGTTGCCCTTGATCGTGCGCAGCGTGCGCCGTGACAGCCGGATCGCGTCGGCCGCCACCCGCAGATCACCCCGCACCAGGGTCAGATCGGCCGCCTCGATCGCCACGTCGGTGCCGGTGCCCATGGCCAGCCCCAGATCGGCCTGGGCCAGCGCCGCGGCGTCGTTGACCCCGTCACCGACCATCGCCACGGTCTTGCCCTCGGCCTGCAGCCGTTTGACCACATCGACCTTGTCGGCCGGCAGCACCTCGGCGATCACCTCCTCGATGCCGACCTGGGCGGCGACCG
>NZ_BSSF01000081.1:0-431 GCF_030268985.1 Microbispora sp. NBRC 16548 | reverse complement strand
CACCCACCTGATCGGGATCCTCGGCCGCGATACCTCACTATGGAGCGACGACGTGTGGGTGGTCGACTCCACCCCGGTCGAATGCGGCCGCTCCCGCCAGACCACCCAACGCAGCGACCTGGCCGGCTGGGCCGAGTACGGCTACTGCGCCTCACACTCGCGGTTCTTTTGGGGCCTGCGCCTGCATCTGCTGTGCACGCTGGGCGGCCTGCCCGTGGCCTTCGCGTTGACCGGTGCCAAAGCAGATGAACGCACCACCTTGCTGGGCATGCTGCACACTGCCGGCGACCTGGTCGCGCGCCATCCCGGGCAGACCATCATCGCCGACATGCAGTACTACGGCCGCGACTTCGAACACACGCTGGCCGCCGCCGGGCTGCACCTGATGCGCAAGGCCCGCAAGGGTGAACCCCCGCGGGCCGGAACACCAC
>NZ_BSSF01000080.1:0-432 GCF_030268985.1 Microbispora sp. NBRC 16548 | reverse complement strand
GCTCCTGATGCCAAGGCATCCACCGTGTGCCCTAAATAACTTGGCCACAAAGATGCTCGCGTCCACTATGCAATTCACAAACAACAACCAGACAACCAGCCCACCCCACCACCAAACACCCGAACCCCACCCCCACAAGGAGAGCAGCAGCCCCGGCCGGTATGACAGGAGACCAGCCCTGGAAGAAACAAACCGCCCAGCACCCCAAGGCGCCGGGCATACGGTCCGTTTCCTCAGGACCCAACAGTGTGCCCGAGCCAGCCAACCCCCACCGCCGGCTTTCCCACTCCGCGATCAACTCGCGGCGGTACTCACCAGACGGCCAGAACCGGCCGACCCGAATAACCAGTGCTCCACTAATGAGCGCACCAGGCAGGGAACATTCGCCCCTGAACCCGGCATGGACCAAACCCAACCCTCGCAATAAGAGTC
>NZ_BSSF01000079.1:0-444 GCF_030268985.1 Microbispora sp. NBRC 16548 | reverse complement strand
TCGTTGACCCCGTCACCGACCATCGCCACGGTCTTGCCCTCGGCCTGCAGCCGTTTGACCACATCGACCTTGTCGGCCGGCAGCACCTCGGCGATCACCTCCTCGATGCCGACCTGGGCGGCGACCGTACGGGCGACCGCCTGGTTGTCGCCGGTCAGCAGCACCGGCGTCAGCCCCAGCGCCCGCAACTGCCCGATGGCCTGGGCGCTGGTGGGTTTGACGGTGTCGGCCACCACCAGCACCGCCCGCGCCTGGCCGTCCCAGCCGACCGCGACCGCCGTGCGGCCGGCGTCCTGCGCCTGCCGCAGGGCCTGGGTCAGGTCGGCGGGCAGGTGCTGGGACCACTCGGCCAGCAGGCGGGGCCGGCCGACCAGCACCGCGTGGCCGTCCACGATGCCCTGCACCCCCAGGCCCTCGACGTTGGCGAAGTCCTGCGGGACGGGC
>NZ_BSSF01000078.1:0-465 GCF_030268985.1 Microbispora sp. NBRC 16548 | reverse complement strand
CGCCGTTGTCGATGAAGCCGACGTTCATCCCGCCTTCGTTGGAGGCCTCGGTTTCGACACCGGACTCCCAGGCGATGGTCTCGGCCTCCTGGCGGGTGTAGGGGTTCAGCGTGCCGATCTGGGGTGCCCCGGTGGTGGTCATGTTGATCGTCGGGATGGTGCCGTCGGCGTTGTAGGTGAACTTCTCCACGGCGACCGAGCGGGTGTAGCCGCCGCCGCCCGGCAGGGCGCCGTTGTGGTAGAAGAAGTACGAACCGCCGTTGAAGTCGATGACGCCGGGGTGGTTGGTGAAACTACTGCCCTGCGTCGGCATGATCGTGCCGCGGTAGGTCCACGGCCCGGTCGGGCTGGTGGCCGTGGAGTATGCGATGAACTCCGAGCAGCACTTGGCCGCGAACACCATGTAGTACAGGCTGCCCCGCTTGTAGAACCACGGGCCCTCTTCGAACAGCGTCGGCCGGTTGG
>NZ_BSSF01000077.1:0-478 GCF_030268985.1 Microbispora sp. NBRC 16548 | reverse complement strand
GCCCCGCCGAAGAGCGGTTCGGTGAACTGCCGGTTGACCAGCAGGTCCATCCGCCGCGCGGCCCGGACGTCCTGCGGAGAGGCAGTCACCGGCACGGTCGGCGACATGTTGAGCGTCACCCCGACCTCCTGACCGGGTCTGGCCATCTCCCGCAGGCGCGCGACGGCCAGACCGTGGCCGAGCAGCAGGTGGTGGGCCGCGGCCAGCGCGCCGTGCCCCTCCTTGGCGCCCGGCGCGTGCCGGCCCTCGCCGTAGCCGACGATCGACGAGCAGTACGGCTCGTTGAGCGTGATCCAGTTCGAGACCGACTCGCCGAGGGCGTCGTACATCACCTCGGCGTAGTCGGCGAAACGCTCGGCGGTGTCGCGGACCCGCCAGCCCCCGCGGTCCTCCAGCGCCTGCGGCAGGTCCCAGTGGTAGAGGGTCACGTACGGCTCGATGCCGCCCTCGCGCAGGGCGTCCACGAGCCGCCGGTAGA
>NZ_BSSF01000076.1:0-484 GCF_030268985.1 Microbispora sp. NBRC 16548 | reverse complement strand
CCGATCCAGGCCGATGAGTCGCGCAGCATCGCCAGTCCGGCCCGGTCACCGTCGCGCATGGCCGAGTAGTCGAGCTGGATCGTCGCGGTCGAGGACGGGCCCAGGATGCGGTGGGTCAGGGTGTTGCGGGCCGAGTACAGGTCGTTGGTCACGGTGGCGGTCTGCAGTCGCAGCCCGTTGTCCACGCTGTATTTGGTGGTGTCGGGGTTGTGGTTCCATTCCCATTCGGGCCCGAGCTGGGTGCCGGCGAAGGTGTCGGTCCCGGTCGGGGACTTCACCTGTCGTGGCGGGCGCGGCACGTTGGGGTAGGGGTAGGAGCCGCCCCAGGCGCCGTTGACGGTTTGCACGGTGGGCCAGCCGTCGGAGGTCCAGGTGATGGGGGCCAGGACGGGGATGCGGCCGCCGGGGTAGGCGTCCTGGAAGGCCATGTAGTACCAGGCGCCGTTTTGGGTCTGGACCAGCCCGCCCTGGTGTGGCACTCCGC
>NZ_BSSF01000075.1:0-491 GCF_030268985.1 Microbispora sp. NBRC 16548 | reverse complement strand
CACACCATAACTCGCAGGCTCATTCTTCAAAAGGCACGCAGTCACATCACAGCCGCCCGAAGACGACTACGCTCCTACGGCTTGTAGGCACACGGTTTCAGGTACTATTTCACGACCCCTCACCGGGACGCTTTTCACCTTTCCCTCACGGTACTCGTTCACTATCGGTCATCAGGAAGTATTTAGGCTTACCAGGTGGTCCTGGCAGATTCACACAGGATTTCTCGAGCCCCGTGCTACTCGGGAACACTCCCAACAGTCGGCAAGATTTCGCCTACCCGGCTATCACGGTCTACGGCCGCCCTTCCCAGAGCGTTCGACTACCCCACCGATTTCTCACTGCCTGAAGAGACGGCGGTCTCCTCCGGAAGGTCCCACAACCCCGCACACGCAACGCCCGCCGGCTATCACACGCGCACGGTTTAGCCTCCTCCGCTTTCGCTCACCACTACTCACGGAATCACTAAATTGTTTTCTTCTCCTACGGGTAC
>NZ_BSSF01000074.1:0-506 GCF_030268985.1 Microbispora sp. NBRC 16548 | reverse complement strand
CCTCGCCGAGGTGGCCGGTCATGCCGCTGGCCTGTTCCCACAGGCCCCAGGCCAGGGAGACCGCGGGCAGTCCCTGCGCGCGCCGCAACCGGGCCAGCCCGTCGAGGAAGGCGTTGGCCGCCGCGTAGTTGCCCTGCCCGGCGTTGCCGAAGACCCCCGCACCCGAGGAGAACAACACGAACGCCGCCAGATCCAGCCCACGGGTCAGCTCGTGCAGATGCCAGGCCGCGTCCACCTTGGGCCCGAACACCGCATCGAGCCGGCCCCGATCCAGATCGTCCAGCAACGCGTCGTCCAGCGCCCCGGCCGCGTGCACCACCGCCGTCAGCGGACGCTCCACGGGAATGCCCGTCAGCACCCGCGCCAACGCCTCGCGGTCGGCCACATCGGCCGCCACCACCCGCACCCGGGCACCGGCCTCCCGCAACTCCGCCACCAAGTCATCGGCGCCGGGAGCCTGCGAACCCCGGCGGCTGACCAGCACCAGCTCCCGCACCCCGTGCACG
>NZ_BSSF01000073.1:0-508 GCF_030268985.1 Microbispora sp. NBRC 16548 | reverse complement strand
CGGTCGCCGAGACCCGCTCCAAGTTCCAGCGCCGGCGCGAGCGCGGCGCGCGCCTCGACCCCCCCCACCAAAGGCGGCTCGTCGCCATGTCGTACTAGTGTGTCCAAGACCCCAACACTCAAGAAAGGCACTGTGATCACCAACCACTATTGCTCAGAAATCAACGCCTGACACCCAGCAAAACGTGTGTCCTCTCATCATTGCACCCCCGGGGGAGAATGTTATCTCTCATAATCAAAGATTATTGGCCTCTAAAGGGAGAAATGCACCGACGTGGAGGAGGAAGAAGGACAAAGGTCGGTTCCTTAGCAGGTGCAATCGCTGAAATCCCAGTAATAGATCAATTATTGGCGGCCTAGAACGGGGCTTGGAATTCAAATATGGTGAAAAACAAATCAAAAAGTAAAAGAACGAAGGTGAATGGTTGGGGTGAGCACAAGGTCGCGGACGACAGTCGGATGTACGCGCGATCAGCGGCTGGACATGATCTCGCGCATCAGGCGGGCGG
>NZ_BSSF01000072.1:0-512 GCF_030268985.1 Microbispora sp. NBRC 16548 | reverse complement strand
GTCTTGGCGGCGGTGGCGTTGTCGATGTTGTAGTCGTTGTAGCACAGCTTGACGTTCGGGTCGGCGGCCCGCGCGGCGCGGAAGGCCTCCTCGATGAAGCCGTTGCCGAGCTTCTGGGTGAAGATCGAGTCGCGTAGCGTGCCGACCGCGCCGCCGTCGGCGAACGCCTCGTTGACCACGTCCCAGGCGAAAACCTTGCCCTTGTAGTGGTTCATGACCTGGGTGATGTGGTTGGTCATCGCCGAGCGCAGGTCGCTGGCGGACATGCCGCTGTTGACCCAGCTGGGCAGCTGGGCGTGCCACACCAGCGTGTGACCGCGGACCTTCATGCCCTTGCTCAGCGCGTGGTTGACGATCTGGTCGGCGGAGCTCCAGTTGAAGGAGTTGCGGGAGGGCTCGATCGGCCCCCACTTCATCTCGTTCTCGGCGGTGACGGCGTTGAACTCCCGGTCCCAGGTCGCCACGTAGGTCGAGTCGTTCAGGTGGCCGGCCGCGATCGCGGTGCCGAAGTA
>NZ_BSSF01000071.1:0-515 GCF_030268985.1 Microbispora sp. NBRC 16548 | reverse complement strand
GCTGACGGAGGCGCGGGCGTGGCCGGAGGTGGATCGGCCGCGTCGGGCGGGGGTGTCGTCGTTCGGGGTGAGCGGCACCAACGCGCATGTGATCGTGGAGCAGGCCCCCGAGCTCACGGGCGAGACCCCGGAGGAGGTTCCCGAGGGGGGCGCGGTTCCGGGTGTGGCGGCGTTGCCGATCTCGGCGCGTACGGCCCAGGCCCTGCGCGCGCAGGCGCACCGCCTCGCGCAGTTCATCGCGGACAACGAGGACGTCTCGGTGGCCGACGTCGGGCACGCCCTCGCCACGACCCGGGCGACGTTGGAGCACCGCGCGGTCGTGGTCGCGGCCGATCGCGACGAGGCGCTCACGGCCCTGGCGGAGGTCGAGTCCATGGGATCGGCGGATGTCACGGGCAAGACGGTGTTCGTGTTTCCGGGGCAGGGGGCGCAGTGGGCGGGGATGGGTGCGGAGTTGCTGGCGTCCTCGCCGGTGTTTTCGGGGCGGATCGCGGAGTGTGCGGCGGCGTTGGCGC
>NZ_BSSF01000070.1:0-521 GCF_030268985.1 Microbispora sp. NBRC 16548 | reverse complement strand
CGCTGGTCGAGGATGAGCATCTTGGGCGACAGCGGCTTGTCGGTGTTCCAGGCCGGGCATTGGGACTGGCAGCGGCCGCACTCGGTGCAGGTGTAGAAGTCGAGGAAGCCCTTCCAGGTCGTGTCGGTGATCTTGCCGCGGCCGAACACGTCGACCTCGGGGTCGGCCTCCTCGAAGTCGAGCACCTTGCCGTCGCTGCGCATCGGCTGGGCCGGGCCCAGCCCGTCGGGGCGGCGGGAGAACAGCACGTTCAAAGGGGCGGTGAAGATGTGCAGGTGCTTGCTGTTCACCACGATGACCAGGAACACCAGCATGAGGCCGATGTGCAGCAGGAGGGCGATCTGCTCGAGCAGCTCGCTGTGCGGCAGGATCTTCCCGATGGCCAGGCTGGCGAAGGCACCCGAGTCATAGGGGAAGTTGCCGTTGGCGGCCGCGGAGCCCCGGGCGAGGAAC
Source organism: Microbispora sp. NBRC 16548 (assembly GCF_030268985.1). Taxonomy (NCBI): domain Bacteria; kingdom Bacillati; phylum Actinomycetota; class Actinomycetes; order Streptosporangiales; family Streptosporangiaceae; genus Microbispora; species Microbispora sp. NBRC 16548. The sequence continues at coordinate 68 of NZ_BSSF01000070.1, read as the reverse complement.
AGCGTCCAGATGATGTTGAAGATCATGAACAGGACCAGCCAGGCCCCGCCCAGGTGGGAGCCGGAGAA
>NZ_BSSF01000069.1:0-557 GCF_030268985.1 Microbispora sp. NBRC 16548 | reverse complement strand
ATCGGCTCCTGATGCCAAGGCATCCACCGTGTGCCCTAAATAACTTGGCCACAAAGATGCTCGCGTCCACTATGCAATTCACAAACAACAACCAGACAACCAGCCCACCCCACCACCAAACACCCGAGCACAACACTCGAACCGGTATGGCAGGAGACCAGCCCTGGAAGAAACAAACCGCCCAGCACCCCAAGGCGCCGGGCATACGGTCCGTTTCCTCAGGACCCAACAGTGTGCCCGAGCCGACCAACCCCCACCGCCGGCTTTCCCACTCCGCGATCAACTCGCGGCGGTACTCACCAGACGACCAGAACCGGCCGACCCGAATAACCAGTGCTCCACTAATGAGCGCACCAGGCAGGGAACATTCGCCCCTGAACCCGGCATGGACCAAACCCAACCCTCGCAATAAGAGTCAAGGCTGGCCGAGTGCTCCTTAGAAAGGAGGTGATCCAGCCGCACCTTCCGGTACGGCTACCTTGTTACGACTTCGTCCCAATCGCCAGCCCCACCTTCGACCGCTCCCCCCACAAGTGGTTGGGCCACGGGCTTCGGGT
>NZ_BSSF01000068.1:0-572 GCF_030268985.1 Microbispora sp. NBRC 16548 | reverse complement strand
GACCCTTCCAGGGTGCCCACGCTGGAGGGGGTGGAGAACACCTGCTGGCTGCGGACTTCGGTCTTTCCGTCGGCCGACAGCTGGGCCACGCTGATGTTGGTGTTGCCGTAGGAGACGTACATCGTGTCGTTGTCGTCGATGAGCAGCCCGGCGTCGTAGTAGCACTTGTTGATCGTGGTGTGCCGGTTCCAGGGGCCTTCGACGGAGGTGGCGGTGTAGATGTAGGTCTTGCTGAAGTCGATGCAGCCGCCCCAGTAGAAGGTCTTGTTGCTCTTGCGGTAGTTCAGGAACGACGCCCAGACCCCGTTGACGTAGGCTCGCCCGCCGTTCAGGTCGTACTTCGATCCGAAGTCGAGCTTGGGCACCGAGTGGCCGGCGTATTCCCAGTTGACCAGGTCGTAGGAGCGCAGGATCGGCGCGCCGGGCGAGTAGTGCATCGTGGAGGCCGAGTAGTAGTAGGTGTCGTCCACCCGGAAGACGTCGATGTCGGCCAGGTCCTCCCACAACACCGGGTTGGAATAGGTCGACGACGGCGGCCACGGCCCGTTCGTCGGACTCGCCGACGGCGACGG
>NZ_BSSF01000067.1:0-585 GCF_030268985.1 Microbispora sp. NBRC 16548 | reverse complement strand
ACGATCAGCGAGTTGTCCGGCTGCACCAACTGCGTGCGCTGGTTGGACATCCGCTGCGCCAGGCCCCGCCCGGCCACCATCATCGCCAGCGTCGCGATGAACGGCACCATCCGCCCATAAGAGATCAAAATCCCGTTCAGCAGCCCCGCGCCGGTGCCCACCAGCACCGCACAAACGATCATCACGACCGGCCCGTAGGCCTGGGTGGCCAGCGTGGTCGCCCACACCGACGCCAACGCCATCAGCGCCCCGACCGACAGATCGATACCACCACCGATGATCACGAACGTCATGCCGACCGTGATCACCCCGATCGTCGAGGCCAGCGCCAGGATGCTCACCAAATTGGAGGACGTGGCGAAGTTCTCCGGCCTGGTCACCAGGCCCACGATCGCCAGCAGCACCAGCGCCGCGACCAACCCCAGATGCCGGACCTCACCCAGCCGGCCGAACCGCCCGCCCGGGCCCGCCGCCTTCACGCGGGGACCGGCCGGCGCGGCCTGATCGACCTCAGTCATGGAACGCTCCTTCAGAGGGGGGATTAGCTACACCGGACCCGGAATCAGACACGGACCCGGAATCGGA
>NZ_BSSF01000066.1:0-644 GCF_030268985.1 Microbispora sp. NBRC 16548 | reverse complement strand
CCGGTCGGGCTGGTGGCCGTGGAGTATGCGATGAACTCCGAGCAGCACTTGGCCGCGAACACCATGTAGTACAGGCTGCCCCGCTTGTAGAACCACGGGCCCTCTTCGAACAGCGTCGGCCGGTTGGCGTCGCCGGTGCGGGTGCCGAACCCCGACGTGGTCAGGTTGACCTTCGTCGGGCTGCCCGAGTAGGAGGTCATGTCGCTGTTCAGCTTGACGTACCACAGGTTGGGGTTGCCCCAGTAGAGGTAGGCCTGCCCGTTGTCGTCGATGTAGACGGTGGGGTCGATCTCGCCGTTTTCGACCAGCGGGTGTCCCAGGGCGTCCTTGAAGGGCCCGGTGGGGCTGTCGGAGACGGCCACGCCGATGGCCATCCTGCCGGTCGCCCGGTTGGTCGTGGGGACATACCAGTAGAACTTGCCGTTGCGGTAGATGGCCTGGCCCGCCCACGCGTCCGATTTCGCCCAGCTGAAGCTGGCCACGCTCAGCGGGGAGCCGTGGTCGGTCCAGTTCACCATGTCCGCCGACGACCAGACGCGCCAGTCCTTCATGGTGAAGTACGTCGATCCGTCCTCGTCGTGTCCGGTGTAGAGGTAGACCCGGCCGTTGTAGACCAGCGGCGCCGGGTCGGCGGTGTAGATGGT
>NZ_BSSF01000065.1:0-682 GCF_030268985.1 Microbispora sp. NBRC 16548 | reverse complement strand
GACGCCGACCGGCACGTGCGCTCTTCCGTCGACGTACCGCTGGACCTCGACGGGCGCGCTGGCGACTCCGAAGTCCGGGTGGGTCTCGCTCAAGGACTTCACCAACGTCGTCTACAACGGCAAGCACCTGGTCTACGCGACGACGCACGACACCGGGTCGGGCTGGGGTTCGATGGGCTTCAGCACGTTCACCAACTGGTCCGACATGGCCTCGGCCACCCAGACCAAGATGAACTCGGGCACCGTGGCGCCCACGCTGTTCTACTTCGCGCCCAAGAACATCTGGGTGCTGGCCTACCAGTGGGGCGGGACCGCGTTCTCCTACCGGACCTCCAGCGACCCCACCAACCCCAACGGCTGGGGGGCGCAGCAGACGCTGTCCACCGCGAGCATCTCCGGCTCGGGCACCGGGCCGATCGACCAGACGCTGATCGGTGACGGCCAGAACATGTACCTGTTCTTCGCCGGCGACAACGGCAAGATCTACCGGCAGAGCATGCCCATCGGCAACTTCCCCGGCAGCTTCGGCTCCAACTACACGCAGGTCATGAGCGACTCGACCAACAACCTGTTCGAGGCGGTCGAGGTCTACAAGCTCCAGGGCCAGAACAAGTACCTCATGCTCGTCGAGGCGATCGGCTCGCAGGGCCGCTACTTCCGCTCGTTCACGGCCGACAGCCTG
>NZ_BSSF01000064.1:0-700 GCF_030268985.1 Microbispora sp. NBRC 16548 | reverse complement strand
CCCGGTGAGGGGTCGTGAAATAGTACCTGAAACCGTGTGCCTACAAGCCGTAGGAGCGTAGTCGTCTTCGGGCGGCTGTGATGTGACTGCGTGCCTTTTGAAGAATGAGCCTGCGAGTTATGGTGTGTGGCGAGGTTAACCCGTGTGGGGGAGCCGTAGCGAAAGCGAGTCTGAATAGGGCGTTTGAGTCGCATGCTGTAGACCCGAAGCGGGGTGATCTACGCATGGGCAGGTTGAAGCGTGGGTAAGACTGCGTGGAGGACCGAACCCACCAGGGTTGAAAACCTGGGGGATGACCTGTGTGTAGGGGTGAAAGGCCAATCAAACTCCGTGATAGCTGGTTCTCCCCGAAATGCATTTAGGTGCAGCGTTACGTGTTGCTTGCCGGAGGTAGGGCTCTGGATGGCTGATGGGCCCGACAAGGTTACTGACGTCAGCCAAACTTCGAATGCCGGTAAGTTGAGCGTGGCAGTGAGACTGCGGGGGATAAGCTCCGTGGTCGAGAGGGAAACAGCCCAGATCACCGACTAAGGCCCCTAAGCGTGTGCTAAGTGGGAAAGGATGTGGAGTCGCAGTGACAACCAGGAGGTTGGCTTAGAAGCAGCCACCCTTGAAAGAGTGCGTAATAGCTCACTGGTCAAGTGATTCTGCGCCGACAATGTAGCGGGGCTCAAGTACACCGCCGAAGTCGTGGCACCAC
>NZ_BSSF01000063.1:0-705 GCF_030268985.1 Microbispora sp. NBRC 16548 | reverse complement strand
GCGCCAACGCCGCCGCACACTCCGCGATCCGCCCCGAAAACACCGGCGAGGACGCCAGCAACTCCGCACCCATCCCCGCCCACTGCGCCCCCTGCCCCGGAAACACGAACACCGTCTTGCCCGTGACGTCCGCCGATCCGGTGACGACGGCGGGGACCGACTCTCCGGTCGCCAGCGCGTTCAGCGCGGCCACCGCCTCGTCCCGGTCACCCGCGACCACGACCGCCCGCTCGTCCAGCGCGGCACGCGTGGTGGCGAGGGCGTGCCCGATCTCGGCCGCCGACAGCTCCCGGTTCTCCGCGGCGAACTCCGCCAGCCGCGCCGCCTGCGCGCGCAGCCCGCCGGCGCCGCGCCCCGACACCGGCCACACGGGCACCGGCACCGGCACCGCGGCCTGCTCGGCGCGATCGGGGATCTCGTCGACGTCCTCGGGGGTCTCGCCGGGGAGCTCGGGGGCCTGCTCCACGATCACATGCGCGTTGGTGCCGCTCACCCCGAACGACGACACCCCCGCCCGACGCGGCCGATCCACCTCCGGCCACGCCCGCGCCTCCGTCAGCAAACGCACCCCACCCGAGGACCAATCCACCTTCGACGACGGCGCATCCACATGCAACGTCGCCGGCAACACCCCCCGCCGCAACGCCTCCACCATCTTGATCACACCAGCCACACCCGCAGCCGCCTGCGCATGCCCGATGTTCG
>NZ_BSSF01000062.1:0-751 GCF_030268985.1 Microbispora sp. NBRC 16548 | reverse complement strand
GACACCATCGCCTGGCATCTGCACCAGCATCACCAGGTCACCGTGTCCCGGGCGACGATCAGCCGCTACCTCATGCGGGCCGGTCTGGTCACCCCCGAGCCGAACAAACGACCACGCTCCTCCTACATCCGCTTCCAAGCCGAGCAGCCGAACGAGACCTGGCAGGCCGACTTCACCCACTACCGCCTGGCCGACGGCACCGACGCCGAGATCCTCACCTGGCTGGACGACCACTCCCGCTACGCCCTGTCGGTGACGGCCCACAACCGCGTCACCGGACCGATCGTGCGCGACACCTTCCGCCACGCGGTGGCCGCCCACGGCGTGCCCGCCTCCACCCTCACCGACAACGGCATGGTCTTCACCACCCGCCTGGCCGGCGGCCGCGGCGGCCGCAACGCCTTCGAACACGAACTGCGCCGCCTGCACCTCACCCAGAAGAACTCCACCCCCAACCACCCCACCACCTGCGGAAAAGTCGAACGCTTCCAGCAGACCATGAAGAAATGGCTACGCGCCCAGCCCGACCAGCCCGCCACCATCACTGACTTACAAACCCTCATCGACCGCTTCGCCGACGCCTACAACCACCACCGCCCCCACCGGTCGTTGCCCCACCGCGCCACCCCCGCCGCGGCCTACAACACCCGGCCCAAGGCCCAACCGGCCGCCAACCGCGACGGCGACACCCACACCCGCGTCCGGCACGACCGCGTCGACCACACCGGCGTCGTCACCCTGCGGATCGGCG
>NZ_BSSF01000061.1:0-756 GCF_030268985.1 Microbispora sp. NBRC 16548 | reverse complement strand
TGGACTCCAGCACCTCGGGACCCTTGATCAAGATGCCGAGCTGGGCGCCGCGGCCGGTGCCGACCAGCAGCGCGGTCGGCGTGGCCAGCCCCAGCGCGCAGGGGCAGGCGATGATCAGCACCGCGACGGCGGCGGTGAAGGCGGCCCCGGCGCCCTCGCCGGTGCCGAGCCAGTACCCCAGCGTGGCCACGGACAGGGCGATGACGATCGGCACGAAGATCCCGGAGATGCGGTCGGCCAGGCGCTGCACCTGCGCCTTTCCCGTCTGGGCGTCTTCCACCAGGCGCGCCATCTGGGCGAGCCGGGTGTCGGAACCGACCCGGGTGGCCCGCACGACCAGCCGACCTCCGGCGTTGACCGTCGCCCCGGTCACCGCATCGCCCGGCCGGACCTCGACGGGGACCGACTCGCCGGTCAGCATCGAGGCGTCGACGGCAGAGGTGCCTTCCTCGATGATGCCGTCGGTGGCGATCTTCTCGCCGGGCCGGACCACGAAACGGTCGCCCACCGCCAGCTCTCCGACCGGGATGCGCACCTCGGCCCCGCCGCGGAGCACGGCCACATCCTTGGCGCCCAGCTCCAGCAGCGCGCGCAACGCCGCCCCCGCACGCCGCTTGGAACGCGCCTCGAAGTAGCGCCCGGCCAGGATGAACGCGGTCACCCCGGCGGCGGCCTCCAGGTAGATGTTGCCCGAGCCGTCGCTGCGGGCGATGGTCAGGTCGAACCCGTGCCTCATCCCGGGCACACCGGCATCGC
>NZ_BSSF01000060.1:0-971 GCF_030268985.1 Microbispora sp. NBRC 16548 | reverse complement strand
GTGCCGGTGTAGAGGGCGTTCCAGTCGATGGGGACGCCGCGGACGTGGAGTTCGCCGGCCGACAGCAGCAGCCGGCGCAGGCCGCCGTCGTCACGGCGCAACGTGCCGGTCACCACCGAAGGCTCAGCGGCGATCTCGGCGATGCCCGCAGCCAGCACCGGATGAGCGCTGACCTCCACGAACACCCGAAACCCCGCCTGGCTCAACGCCGCCGCCGCATCGGCGAACCCCACCGGCCGGCGCAGGTTGCGATACCAATACCCTCCATCCAGGTCCGTGCCGCCCACCCAGCCGCCGTCCACGGTCGAGTACATCGGCACCTCACCCCGCCCCGGGGCCAGCCCCGCCAGCAACTCCGCCAGCTCCCCCTCCACGGCCTCCACATGCGCCGAATGAGAGGCATAGTCGACCGGGACGCGCCGCACCCGCACCCCCTCGGCCTCACACACGGCCAGCAACTCCTCCAGCTCACCCGGGGCTCCGGCGACCACCACCGACGACGGGCCGTTGACCGCCGCGATCTCCACCCCGCCCCTCAACCGCGAACGCACCTGCTCCACGTCCAGCGCCAGCGAGGCCATGCCACCGCGACCGGCCAGACGGCGGGCGATGACCTGACTGCGCACCGCCACCACCCGGGCCGCCTCCTCCAACGGCAACACCCCCGCCACACACGCCGCCGCGATCTCCCCCTGCGAATGACCCACCACCGCGTCCGGACGCACCCCCAGCGACCGCCACACCTCCGCCAGCGCCACCATCACCGCGAACGACACCGGCTGCACCACATCCACCCGCTCCAGCGACGGCGCCCCCTGCGCCTGCTGCAGCACATCCACCAACGACCAGTCCACAAACGGCGCCAACGCCGCCGCACACTCCGCGATCCGCCCCGAAAACACCGGCGAGGACGCCAGCAACTCCGCACCCATCCCCGCCCACTGCGCCCCCTGCCCCGGAAACACGAACAC
>NZ_BSSF01000059.1:0-980 GCF_030268985.1 Microbispora sp. NBRC 16548 | reverse complement strand
CCCTGCGCTCGGCGTTCGACCTGGGCGTGCGCACCGTCACGCCGGAGGACGCGCGCACCAGCGGGCTGGGCTGGGTGGTGGAGCCCGAAGGGCTGTACGAGACCCTCGTCGGGCTGACCTCCCGCTACCCCGGCCTGCCGCCGGTCTACATCACCGAGAACGGGTACGGCGACGACGGCGTGCTCGAAGACAGCGGGCGCGTCGACTACCTGCGCGACCACCTGGCCGCGACCCGCGACGCGATGACGGCGGGCGCGGACGTGCGGGGCTACTTCTGCTGGTCGCTGATGGACAACTTCGAGTGGGCCCGCGGCTACTCCGCCAGGTTCGGCATCGTGCACGTCGACTACGACACCCAGATGCGCACGCCGAAGGCCAGCTTCCACTGGATGCGGGACTTCATCGCCGACCCGGTCGTCACCGCACCCGTCACCGCGGGCCCGGTCACCACGCCCCCGGGCGGCGGCCGAGAAGCTCATTGAGCTGGCCGCTTATCCCGATCGTGTTGCGCAGCAGCCCGCCGATCTGCTCGTCCGGGATCGCCAGGTCGGCGAGCACCGGCAAGATCACCTCCAGCGGCAATTGACGGGCCTCGCCGGCCTCGGCCCGTTCGATCAACGCCTCGTCGCCTGCGTCAGTGCAGGTCAGGCAGATCCGGTGGAAATCTCCCCACGACCACAGCGAGGCGTGACCGGCAAACCGCGAGCGGCGTCGGCCGCGACGAACTCCAGGAGATCGCCGACGCCGCTCTGCACAACTGGCCGCCCCTCTGAGAACGGCCCGCACCGGTAGAGCGGCCTCGCGTGCGAGTGACCGCCCGTGGCCGGTCCGCCCTGTCTCAGACTTCGTCGATGGTCATCGCGCCCTCGTGGGGACGCCGGGACAGGTCGATGCCGAGCTCCTCCGCCGCGCGGAAGACGTCCTCGTCGGTGTCCCTCATCTCGATCGACATGCCGTCGCTGGAGAGAACCTCGACGTTC
>NZ_BSSF01000058.1:0-1099 GCF_030268985.1 Microbispora sp. NBRC 16548 | reverse complement strand
CGGTCTTCCAGCAGGCCGAGCCGCTCGGCGTCGCGGCGGGTCTCGGCCAGCTCCAGCGCGACGGCCGCCTGCCCGGCGAAGGCGTGCAGCGTACGCAGCTCCAACTGGCTGAACGGCATCCGTCCCGAACGCTTCACCAGCCCCAGCACCCCGCGTACGGCCCCGGCCGCGCCCAGCGGCACGGCCGCGGCAGGCCCCACCGGAGGGTCGCCGGCCCAGATCAGATGCACCTGGCTGTGGTCGAGATCGTCCAACGCCAGCGGCTCGCCGCTCAGGAACGCCCGGCCGGCGAGCGAGCCCTCGACCGCGACCTCGTCGTTGACAAGCCGGACACCCGGCCCGTCCTCGACCGGCTCGACATCCTGCAGCGCGACGCGCAGCACGTCGCGGTCGCGGTTCGGCAGCAGGATCGCCACGGCGTCGGCGTCGGCCATCTCGCGGGCGCGCCGGGCGATCAGCGTGAGGACCTCCTGCGGCTCGCCGCCGGACAGCAGCCGGGTGGTGATGTCCGAGGACGCCTGCAACCAGGTCTCGCGGCGGCGGCTCTCCTCATACAGACGGGCGTTCTCGACCGCCACTCCGGCGGCGGTGGCCAGGGCGACCACGATCGCCTCGTCGTCCTCGTCGAAGCTCCCACCGCCGCGCTTCTCGGTGAGGTAGAGGTTGCCGAACACCTCGTCGCGCACCCGGACCGGCACGCCGAGGAAGCTGCCCATGGGCGGATGGCCGGGCGGGAAGCCGTAGGACTCGGGATGCTGGGAGATGTCGGTCAGCCGCAGCGTCTGCGGCTCCTTGATCAGCAGGCCGAGCAGGCCCAGCCCGTGGGGCCAGTGCTCGATCCTGGCGATCTCCTCCTCGCTCAGCCCCACCGGCACGAACTGGATGAGCGTGTTCTCCTCCCCGATCACGCCCATCGCACCGTACGTCGCGTCCACCAGCGTCGTGGCGGTGGCCACGATGCGCCGCAGCACGACCTCCAGGTCGAGGTCGCTGCCGATCGACACGACCGCCTCCAGCAGCGCGTGCACCCGATCCCGGGTGGCCAGCACGGCCTCCAGACGCGACTGCAACTCCGCCAGCAGATCGTCCAATCGCATGC
>NZ_BSSF01000057.1:0-1256 GCF_030268985.1 Microbispora sp. NBRC 16548 | reverse complement strand
TGATGTTCACCGCCTTTCGTGGAGTCCCTTTGGTTGACTGGCATGCCTGAACCCCGAGAGAGGTCAGCATGCCGAGGAGCTATCCCCCCGAGTTCCGTCGCAAAGTCCTGGACCTGCTGAAGGCCGGCCGCACCGTGCAGCAGGTGGCCACCGATCTGCAGATCAGCGACCAGACCATCTACAACTGGCGCAGACAAGAGCGCATCGATGCAGGACTGGAGCCCGGCATCACCTCCAGCGACCTGGCCGAGCTGGTGGCCGCCCGGCGCCGGATCGCCGACCTGGAGACCGAGCTGGCGGTGACGCGGCGGGCCAATGAGCTGCTGCGAGAGGTGGTGTCCCCAAAAGGCGGTTTGAGGCCATCGCGGTGATGGCCGGTGAAGGGCTGCCAGTGCAGGTGTGCTGCCGTGTCATGGGCGTGTCGGAGTCGGGCTACTACGCCTGGCGCTCTCGCCCGCCGTCGCCGCGATCGGTACGGCACGCCTGGTTGACCGAGGTGATCAGGCAGGCCCACGCCGCCTCCCGCGGCGTCTACGGCGCCCGCCGCGTGCACGCCGAGCTCACCCTGGGCCGGGGCATCCCGGTCGGGCACGGTCAGGTGACGATGCTGATGCACCGCGCGGGCATCAAAGGGCTGCCCGGCAACCGCCGGCGGCGCCCGGTCCCTCAGGTGCCGACCGCCACTGACATGGTCGACCGGCTGTTCGCCCGCTCCGGCCCCGACCAGCTGTGGGTCACCGACATCACCGAGCACCCGACCCGGGAGGGCAAGGTCTACTGCTGCGTCGTGCTGGATGCCTATTCGCGGCGGGTGGTGGGCTGGTCCATCGACTCCACGCAGACCGCCACCCTGGTCACCAACGCCCTCGGCATGGCCATCCACAACCGCAACCCGCAGACCGGGACGGTGATCCACTCCGACCACGGGGTCCAATACACCTCCTGGGCGTTCACCGAACGGGCCAAGGCTTCGGGGCTGGTGCCGTCGATGGGGTCGATCGGCGACTGCTTCGACAACGCGGTCATCGAGTCGTTCTGGGGCCGGATGCAGACCGAACTGCTCAATCGGCGGCGGTGGAACACCCGCATCGAGCTGGCTAACGCGATCTTCGAGTACCTGGAGATCTTCCACAACCGCCAACGACGTCACAGCGCCCTGGGGATGCGCACCCCGGTCGAATACGAGATGCTCTACGCAAACACCCAGCTGGCATGACGGCCAACCAAGCCAACTCCACAGAACCCGAGGCACATCA
>NZ_BSSF01000056.1:0-1426 GCF_030268985.1 Microbispora sp. NBRC 16548 | reverse complement strand
AGGTCGAGGACCACAGCTTCTTCTTCACCGGCCCGGATGTCCCGCATGCCATCCCTTACGGCATCTACGACCTGGCCACCGACCGGGGCTGGGTCAACGTCGGAGTCGACCACGACACCTCGGCGTTCGCGGTGGCCTCGATCCGCCGCTGGTGGCGCGCCCGCGGCCGGGCCGACTACCCGGACGCCTCCCAGCTACTGATCACTGCAGACTGCGGCGGCTCCAACAGCTATCGCTACCGGGCTTGGAAGGCCGAACTGGCCGATTTCGCCGCCGAGACCGGGCTGACCATCACGGTCTGCCACTTCCCGCCGGGCACCTCAAAGTGGAACAAGGTCGAGCATCGGTTGTTCTCCCACATCACGATGAACTGGCGGGGCAGACCCCTGACCAGCCACGAGGTCGTTGTCAACAGCATCGCCGCCACCCGCACCCGGGCCGGGCTACGCGTCCAAGCCGAACTGGACACCGGGGACTACCCGATCGGGGTCTCGGTCAGCACCGAGCGCATGAACGCGCTGCCCATCACGCCGCACGCTCAGCGCGGATCGTGGAACTACACCATCGCCCCGGCAACAGACCAACAAGCAACTGCCGTCCAGGCCGGTGACCGCAACCAGATCCGGGCCCGTGCCCTCCACACTCTGGCCGACCCGCGCCTGACCGGCATGAACCGCCAAGCCCTTGCTGCGTTGGCCACCGCGCTGGCTCCCACTCAGGCCGCGCGTGCTGAACAGCGCTACTTCGAGCAGCGCGGTGGTCCACGCCGCCAGGCCAAGGGCAATCACGGCCGTCCCCTGCTCAGCGACGCCGACAAGGTCGTGCTCACCGTCGTTTACCTACGGCAGGTCTGTTCTCAGCGGGTCTTGTCCGAGATGGTCGAAGTCAACCCTGCCTCCATCGGCAAGGCGGTCGCCGAGACCAGTCAACTGCTGGCCGCGCATAAGCACCGGATCGAGCCCACGCTTCTGCGCTTCACGAGCGTGGCCGCCTTGCGCGAGTTCCTGGACGGTGACACGGTTCCGGAGCGGCCGAGCCGGCTTGTAACTTTCGGCGATCCCGCACTGACCGGGATGAGCCGATCGGAGCTGAATCAGCTGATCAAGCGATTGTCGCGCCGTCAAGCTGCCCAGGCCGAGCGGCGCAAGCACCGTCAGCGTGGTGGAGACCGACAGGCAACGGCCCGCGGCGGCATCTTCTACGAGAAGATCACCGATGCTGAACGCGTCCTCGCGGTCATCCTCGGCCTGCGCAAAGCCTGCAGCTGGGACGTGGTGGCCGAACTGTTTGAGGTGAGCCGACGCACCATCGGCAACGCCAGGACATGGGTCCGTCCACTGCTGGAAGAGGACGGCTATGTCGTGACCCACTCCACGGCCCGCTACTCCAGTGCGGCCGAACTCCTCAACAGCCTGACATCAACGAC
>NZ_BSSF01000055.1:0-1549 GCF_030268985.1 Microbispora sp. NBRC 16548 | reverse complement strand
CAGCGACTGCACGGCCAGGTGCAACGCCACCAGCGACGACGAACACGCCGTGTCCACCGTCACCGCCGGACCCTCCAGCCCCAGGGTGTACGACACCCGCCCCGACGCGACGCTGCCGGAATTGCCGATGCCGAAGTAGCCTTCGAGGCCCTCCGGCAGGCTGCCGAGGTTGTCGCGGTAGTCGTGGTACATCAGGCCGGTGAAGACGCCGACGCTGCCGCCCCGCAGCGACGTCGGGGCGATGCCCGCGTGTTCCAGGGCCTCCCACGACACCTCGAGCATCAGCCGCTGCTGCGGGTCGACGGCGAGCGCCTCCCGCGGGGAGATGCCGAACATCTCGGCGTCGAATCCGCCGGGGTCGTCCAGAAAGCCGCCTTCCTTGGCGTAGGTGTGCCCGGAGCGTTCGGGGTCGGGGTCGTACAGGTCGTCCAGGTCCCAGCCCCGGTCGGCCGGGAACGCGCCGATCGCGTCGCCGCCGGACGCGACGAGCCGCCACAGGTCGTCCGGGGAGGAGACCCCGCCCGGCAGGCGGCAGGCCATGCCCACGATCGCGATCGGCTCGGTGCGGCGTGCCTCGGCCTCGTGCAGCCTGCGGCGGGTCCGCCGCAGGTCGGACAGCACCCGCACCAGGTAGTCGCGCAGCTTCTCTTCGTCTGCCATAGCCTCTTCCTCAGGCCTGTCCGAGCTCGTGGTCGATGAGGTCGAACAACTGGTCGTCGTTCGCGATGTCCAAGCCGTGGTCCGGCTCGTCGAGCCCCGCCCCGCCGGCCCCGGCCAGGCGGGCGGTCAGGGCGTCCAGCCGGGCGATGATCCGTTCGCGCAGCGCGTCGTCCTTCGGCGGCTCGCCGAGCGCGCTTTCCAGCCGTTCCAGTTCGAGCAGGCCGGGCGGGACGGTCTCGCGCGGCGTGACGCCGAGCTCGGCGCGCAGATGCTCGGCGAGCGCGGTGGCGTTGGGGTGGTCGAACACGGCGGTCGCCGCGAGCCGGACGCCGGTCACCTCGGCGAGGCGGTTGCGCATCCGCACCGCGGACAGCGAGTCGAACCCGGCGTCCTTGAACGCCTGGTCGGCCCGCAGGGACTCGTCGGCGGCGCGGCCGAGCAGGTCCGAGGCCGCGGCGCGCACCAGCTCGACCAGCTCGCGACGCTGGTCGGCCTCGGGCAGCCGGGCCAGGCGCTCGGCGAGGGTCTCCGTGCTCGGCGGCTCCGCCTCGGCCGTGGTCCGGCGCGGCGCCGTACGGACGAGACCCCGCAGCAGAGCGGGCAGCGTCCCCTCCTCGGCCCGGCGGCGCAGGGCCGCGTAGTCGAGCCGGGTGGGGACGAGCACCGCCTCGCCGTCGTCTCGCAGCGCCAGGTCCAGCAGCGACAGGGCCTCCGGCGTGGACAGCGCCACCTGGAGCCCGTGGGCGAGCCGGGCCCGGCCCTCCTCGCCGAGGTGGCCGGTCATGCCGCTGGCCTGTTCCCACAGGCCCCAGGCCAGGGAGACCGCGGGCAGTCCCTGCGCGCGCCGCAACCGGGCCAGCCCGTCGAGGAAGGCGTTGGCCGCCGCGTA
>NZ_BSSF01000054.1:0-1573 GCF_030268985.1 Microbispora sp. NBRC 16548 | reverse complement strand
GGCCACATCGGCCGCCACCACCCGCACCCGGGCACCGGCCTCCCGCAACTCCGCCACCAAGTCATCGGCGCCGGGAGCCTGCGAACCCCGGCGGCTGACCAGCACCAGCTCCCGCACCCCGTGCACGACCACCAGATGACGGGCCACCAGCCCGCCCAGCGTCCCGGTCCCCCCCGTGACCAGCACCGTCCCGTCCGGGTCGAGACCGGCCGTACGCCCTCCGGCCCGCGCCCGCACCAGCCGGGGAGCACGCAGCTCGCCCGAGCGGACGACGAGCTCCGGCTCGCCGGAGGCCACGGCCGCGGGCAGCAGGGCCCTGGCCGCCTCCGGGTCGCCGGTCTCCACCAGCGTGATCGGGTGGGGAGTCTCCTGCCACGCCGTGCGGATCAGGCCCCGCACCGCCGCCCCGGCGGGTCCCTCGGGGGTGAGCACCACCCTCGGGGGCGCGTCGCCGATCCGCCGCAGCGCCCGTTCGACCAGCTCGCGAGCGGCCTGGGGCGGCGGGCCCGGCGGGACGTCCGTGAGGTCGAGGACGTCCTCCCCGGGCACCGGCGCGGCCTCCCGCACCGGCGCCACGGGGGTCCAGTCGATGCGGTGGAGCGCGTCCGAGGCGGGTTCGGCCGCCGGGCGCAGCACCAGCGACCCGATTCCGGCGACGGGCCGCCCCGTCCTGTCGATGATCCTGAAGGTCACCGCGTCGTCGCCCGCCCGGGCCGCGTGCACGCGCAGCACGGTGGCGCCGGACGCGTGCAGGGTCACGTCGTTCCAGGCGAACGGCAGGAGGGTGTCCCCGCCGTCGCCACCCGGGGCGGCGCCGAGCTGGGCGGACTGCAGCGCGGCGTCGAGCAGGGCGGGATGCAGGGCGAAGCCGTCCGCCCGCACGCCTTCGGGCAGCGCCACCTCGGCGAACACCTCACCCGGGCGCGTCCAGGCGGCGCGCAGGCCCCGGAACGCCGGGCCGTACTCGTACCCGCGCCCGGCCAGGTCGTCGTAGAAGGCGCCGAGCGCGACCGGCTCGGCCCCGGCCGGCGGCCACTGCCCCAGGGCGGCGACGGAGCCGGGCGGGGGCGCCGGGGCGGCCGTGGAAACCCGGCCGGTGGCGTGCCGCGTCCAGGGACCCTCCGGTTCCGGACGCGAGTGGACGCTCAACGGGCGCCGCCCGGAGCCGTCCTCCGCGCCGACGGCGACCGAGATCCGTACGGCGCCCTGCTCGGGCAGCACCAGCGGCGTCTCGATGATCAGCTCTTCCACGGACGTCGCGCCCGTCTCCTCGGCGGCCCGCAGCGCCAGCTCGGCGAAGACGGCGCCGGGCAGCAGGACGCGTCCGGCGACGGCGTGGTCGGCCAGCCAGGGGTGGCTCCGCAGGGACAGGCGACCGCCGGCGAGGACACCTCCGGTCTCCGGGTCGGAGGTGATCGTGTCCAGGAGAGGCCGGGCCGGTTCGATCCAGTAGCGACGGTGCTGGAAGGCGTAGGTGGGCAGGGGAACCGTCCGTGTGCCGGTGCCGGTGTAGAGGGCGTTCCAGTCGATGGGGACGCCGCGGACGTGGAGTTCGCCGGCCGACAGCAGCAGC
>NZ_BSSF01000052.1:0-1799 GCF_030268985.1 Microbispora sp. NBRC 16548 | reverse complement strand
GGCCACATCGGCCGCCACCACCCGCACCCGGGCACCGGCCTCCCGCAACTCCGCCACCAAGTCATCGGCGCCGGGAGCCTGCGAACCCCGGCGGCTGACCAGCACCAGCTCCCGCACCCCGTGCACGTCCACCAGACGACGGGCCACCAGCCCGCCCAGCGTCCCGGTCCCCCCCGTGACCAGCACCGTCCCGTCCGGATCCAGGGAACGGCGCGTCCCCCGGTCGCGGGCCGCGGCGCCGGCGGCGTGGACCAGGCGGAGAGCGTGAGCGCGCCCGCCGCGGATCTCGATCTCCGGCTCGCCGAAGGCCGCGGCGCGCCTCAGCAGCGCCCGGGCGTCCTCGGCCGAGTCCGCGTCGAGCAGCACGATCCTTCCGGGATGCTCGCGTTGCGCGGACCGGACGAGCCCCCGCACGGCCGCGGTGGCGGGATCGCCGGGCGCGTCGCGGGTGAGGACGACCAGGGTCGCGTCCGCGCCGGCCGGGCCGGCGAGCCGGGCGCGGAGGAACTCGATCGCCGCCGCCGTCACCGCACGGGCCCGCTCCGGGTCGGGGCCGCCGCTTCCGGTCAGGTCGAGCACGTTCTCGTCCGGCACGGGGGGACCCGGCGGCGGAAGGGTGACCGGCACGCGGCCGGGGCGGTAGAGCAGATCGCGGGCGGGCGCCAGCCGGTCGCGGTCCACGGCCCTCAGCACGAGACGGCCGATCGAGGCGACGGGGGCGCCGTCGTGGCCGGTGATCGTGAGCGCGTATCCCGCCGCCCCGTCCGGCGCCGCCGGGGAGGCCCCGCCGGGAGCTGACCTCGACATCGCCCGTACGCGCAGCACGGTGGCGCCGGACGCGTGCAGGCGCACGCCGCTCCAGGCGAACGGCAGCGGGATCCGGCCGTCTTCGGGCGCGTCCGCGCCCAGGAGGCTGGTGGCCTGGAGCGCCGCGTCCAGCAGGGCGGGATGCAGGCCGTATCCGTCGGTCCGCACGCCCTCGGGCAGCGCCACCTCGGCAAAGACCTCGTCCCCGCGCCGCCAGGCCGCGCGCAGCCCCTGGAAGGCGGGCCCGTAGCGATACCCGTCGCCGGCCATGCGGTCGTAGAAGTCGTCCAGAGGGACGGCTTCGGCGTTCACCGGCGGCCACGGGATCGGCTCCGGCTCGCCGGACCCCGCCACGCCGGACTCCGCCTCTCCGAACTCCGCCTCTTCGAACGCCGGCTCGCCGGGCTCCGCGGACAGCCGGCCGGTGGCATGCCTGGCCCAGGGTCCCTCGCCCCGGCGGGAGTGGATGCTCACGGCGCGCAGGCCCGTCTCGTCCGCGTCCCCGGCCACGACCCTGACCTGTACGGCGTCCCGTTCGGGCAGCGCCAGCGGCTCCTCGATGACGAGCTCGTGCAGGGCGCCGTAGCCGATCTCGGCGCCGGCGTGGAGGGCCAGCTCGACCAGCGCCGCCCCCGGCACCAGGACCGAGCCCGCCACCGCGTGGTCGCCGAGCCAGCCGTGCTCCCGCAGCGACAGACGGCCGGCGAGCACCACGCCGTCCGGCAGGGACACGGCCGCACCCAGCAGCGGGTGCTCGGCGTCCTCCAGCCCCGCAGCGGCGAGGTCGCCCTTCCCGCGTCCGCCGTCCAGCCAGTAGCGACGGTGCTGGAAGGCGTAGGTGGGCAGGGGAACCGTCCGTGTGCCGGTGCCGGTGTAGAGGGCGTTCCAGTCGATGGGGACGCCGCGGACGTGGAGTTCGCCGGCCGACAGCAGCAGCCGGCGCAGGCCGCCGTCGTCACGGCGCAACGTGCCGGTCACCACCGAAGGCTCAG
>NZ_BSSF01000051.1:0-2019 GCF_030268985.1 Microbispora sp. NBRC 16548 | reverse complement strand
CACAAAGATTGTCCGGCGGTGTCCTACTCTCCCACACCGTCCCCGGTGCAGTACCATCGGCGCTGACAGGCTTAACTTCCGGGTTCGGAATGTAACCGGGTGTTTCCCTGCCGCTATGACCGCCGTAACCCCATGAAACACACAACCACACGGTTGCTGTCTCTGAGATCACATAGTGAACGCGAGCACATCATGGTCAAGTCCTCGGCCTATTAGTACCGGTCAGCTCCACACATTACTGCGCTTCCACTTCCGGCCTATCAACCCCATCATCTCTAGGGGGCCTTACCCACACAAGGTGGTGGGAGACCTCATCTTGAGGCGAGCTTCCCGCTTAGATGCTTTCAGCGGTTATCCCTACCGAACGTAGCCAACCAGCCGTGCTCCTGGCGGAACAACTGGCACACCAGAGGTTCGTCCGTCCCGGTCCTCTCGTACTAGGGACAGCCCCTCGCAAGTCTCCTGCGCGCGCAGCGGATAGGGACCGAACTGTCTCGCGACGTTCTAAACCCAGCTCGCGTACCGCTTTAATGGGCGAACAGCCCAACCCTTGGGACCTACTCCAGCCCCAGGATGCGACGAGCCGACATCGAGGTGCCAAACCATCCCGTCGATATGGACTCTTGGGGAAGATCAGCCTGTTATCCCCGGGGTACCTTTTAGCCGTTGAGCGACACCGCTTCCACACGCCGATGCCGGATCACTAGTCCCAGCTTTCGCTCCTGCTCGACCCGTCAGTCTCACAGTCAAGCTCCCTTGTGCACTTACACTCGACACCTGATTGCCAACCAGGCTGAGGGAACCTTTGGGCGCCTCCGTTACCTTTTAGGAGGCAACCGCCCCAGTTAAACTACCCACCAGACACTGTCCCCCACCCGGATTCACGGGCGCGGGTTAGACGTCCAAAACGACCAGAGTGGTATTTCACCAATGACTCCACGATAACTAGCGTTACCGCTTCCCAGTCTCCCACCTATCCTACACAAGACGCTCCAAACGCCAATGTCAAGCTGTAGTGAAGGTCCCGGGGTCTTTCCGTCCTGCTGCGCGAAACGAGCATCTTTACTCGTACTGCAATTTCACCGGGCCTGTGGTTGAGACAGCGGGGAAGTCGTTACGCCATTCGTGCAGGTCGGAACTTACCCGACAAGGAATTTCGCTACCTTAGGATGGTTATAGTTACCACCGCCGTTTACCGGCGCTTAAGTTCTCACCTTCGCACCCCGAAAGATGCTAAGCGGTCCCCTTAACGTTCCGGCACCGGGCAGGCGTCAGTCCGTATACATCGTCTTACGACTTCGCACGGACCTGTGTTTTTAGTAAACAGTCGCTTCCCCCTGGCCACTGCGACCCCCACCAGCTCACGGAGCAAGTCCGATCACCAGTAAAGGTCCCCCTTCTCCCGAAGTTACGGGGGCAATTTGCCGAGTTCCTTAACCACAGTTCACCCGACCGCCTTGGTATTCTCTACCTGACCACCTGAGTCGGTTTAGGGTACGGGCCGCCGCGACACTCACTAGAGGCTTTTCTCGGCAGCATAGGATCACCCACTTCGCCACAATCGGCTCGGCATCACACCTCAGGGAATATGAGAGACGGATTTGCCTATCTCTCCCCCTACATGCTTACCCCGGGACAACCACCGCCCGGGCTGGGCTACCTTCCTGCGTCACCCCATCGCTTACCTACTACCAGATCAGGCCAGGCGTTCACCCTGACGCCGGCTCCGAAGAGCCAACCGGGTTAAGGACCCTTAGTATCACTGGATTCGATATGGGCGCATCACAGCGGGTACGGGAATATCAACCCGTTGTCCATCGACTACGCCTGTCGGCCTCGCCTTAGGTCCCGACTTACCCTGGGCGGACGAACCTGCCCCAGGAACCCTTGGTCATTCGGCGCAGAAGATTCTCACTTCTGACTCGCTACTCATGCCTGCATTCTCACTCGCACGACCTCCACCACACGATCACTCGGCGGCTTCACCGGTTCGCACGACGCTCCCCTACCCACCACCAG
>NZ_BSSF01000050.1:0-2085 GCF_030268985.1 Microbispora sp. NBRC 16548 | reverse complement strand
TCCGCGAGCGCATGACGACGCAGGACGTCGAGGCGATCACGCCGCAGACCCTGATCAACATCCGCCCGGTCGTGGCGTCGATCAAGGAGTTCTTCGGCACCTCGCAGCTGTCGCAGTTCATGGACCAGACGAACCCGCTGGCCGGCCTGACGCACAAGCGGCGTCTGTCCGCCCTCGGCCCGGGTGGTCTGTCGCGTGAGCGGGCCGGCTTCGAGGTCCGCGACGTGCACCCCTCGCACTACGGCCGCATGTGCCCGATCGAGACGCCGGAAGGCCCGAACATCGGTCTGATCGGCTCGCTGTCCTCCTACGGGCGGGTCAACTCGTTCGGCTTCGTCGAGACCCCGTACCGCCGCGTCGTCGACGGCCGGGTCACCGACGAGATCGACTACCTGACC
The DNA here is from genome assembly GCF_030268985.1 of Microbispora sp. NBRC 16548. Classification (NCBI taxonomy): domain Bacteria; kingdom Bacillati; phylum Actinomycetota; class Actinomycetes; order Streptosporangiales; family Streptosporangiaceae; genus Microbispora; species Microbispora sp. NBRC 16548. Next base: position 1,687 of record NZ_BSSF01000050.1, on the reverse strand, counting down.
GCGGACGAGGAGGACCGGCACGTCGTGGCGCAGGCCAACACGGCTCTGAACGCCGACGGCACCTTCGCCGAGACCCGCGTGCTCGCCCGCCGCAAGGGCGGCGAGTTCGAGGCCGTCCACCCGTCCGAGGTCAACTACATGGACGTCTCGCCGCGCCAGATGGTGTCGGTCGCGACCGCCATGATCCCGTTCCTCGAGCACGACGACGCCAACCGGGCGCTCATGGGTTCGAACATGCAGCGTCAGTCGGTGCCTCTGCTGAAGAGCGAGGCTCCGCTGGTCGGCACGGGTATGGAGTACCGTGCCGCGACCGATGCCGGTGATGTCATCACGGCCGAGAAGGCCGGTGTGGTGGAGGAGGTCTCCGCCGACTACATCACGGTGATGAACGACGACGGCACGCGGACGACGTATCGGGTCGCGAAGTTCAAGCGGTCCAACCAGGGCACCTGCTTCAACCAGAAGCCGATCGTGGCCGAGGGCGACCGGGTCGAGCAGGGTCAGGTCGTCGCCGACGGTCCGTGCACCGACAACGGTGAGATGGCGCTGGGCAAGAACCTGCTGGTGGCGTTCATGCCGTGGGAGGGCCACAACTACGAGGACGCGATCATCCTGTCCCAGCGTCTGGTGCAGGACGACGTGCTGTCGTCGATTCACATCGAGGAGCACGAGGTCGACGCCCGCGACACCAAGCTGGGGCCCGAGGAGATCACCCGGGACATCCCGAACGCCTCCGAGGACGCCCTGGCCGACCTGGACGAGCGGGGCATCATCCGGATCGGCGCCGAGGTGGTGACCGGTGACATCCTGGTGGGGAAGGTCACTCCCAAGGGTGAGACGGAGCTGACTCCCGAGGAGCGGCTGCTGCGTGCGATCTTCGGTGAGAAGGCGCGTGAGGTGCGTGACACCTCGTTGAAGGTGCCGCACGGTGAGTCCGGCAAGGTCATCGGGGTGCGGGTGTTCAGCCGGGAGGAGGGTGACGAGCTTCCTCCGGGTGTCAACGAGCTGGTGCGCGTGTACGTGGCGCAGAAGCGCAAGATCACCGATGGTGACAAGCTCGCCGGCCGTCACGGCAACAAGGGCGTCATCTCCAAGATCCTGCCGGTGGAGGACATGCCGTTCCTTGAGGACGGCACGCCGGTCGACATCGTCCTCAACCCGCTGGGTGTGCCCGGCCGGATGAACGTCGGCCAGGTGCTGGAGACCCATCTCGGGTGGATCGCCGCCCGCGGATGGGACGTCAGCGGCCTCGAGGAGGCCTGGGCCGAGCGCCTGCGCGACAAGGGCATGGACAGGGTCGAGCCCTGGACCAAGGTCGCCACGCCGGTGTTCGACGGCGCCCACGAGGAGGAGATCGTCGGCCTGCTCGACAACACCCTGCTCAACAGGGACGGCTCCCGCATGGTGGGGGAGAACGGCAAGGCGCGGCTGTTCGACGGCCGCTCCGGCGAGCCGTTCCCGCACCCGATCTCGGTGGGCTACATCTACATCCTGAAGCTGCTGCACCTGGTCGACGACAAGATCCACGCTCGCTCGACCGGTCCGTACTCGATGATCACGCAGCAGCCGCTGGGTGGTAAGGCGCAGTTCGGCGGCCAGCGCTTCGGCGAGATGGAGGTGTGGGCTCTGGAGGCCTACGGCGCGGCGTACGCGCTGCAGGAGCTGCTGACGATCAAGTCCGACGACG
>NZ_BSSF01000049.1:0-2159 GCF_030268985.1 Microbispora sp. NBRC 16548 | reverse complement strand
CCGAGTAGTAGTAGGTGTCGTCCACCCGGAAGACGTCGATGTCGGCCAGGTCCTCCCACAACACCGGGTTGGAATAGGTCGACGACGGCGGCCACGGCCCGTTCGTCGGACTCGCCGACGGCGACGGCGACGGACTGGGGGAGGGACTCGGGGAGGGGGACGACGAGGGATCGGAGACGCTCCCGACGGGGACAAGCTGCCACTGCTGGTTGTCGCCGCCCCAGTCGGAGTACTGCACGATCTTGCCGCCGTCCGCGGTGGAGGCGTTCTGGACCTCCACGGCCTTGCCGCTGTTGCGGTTGATCAGCCGGACGTAGCCGCCGGAGGAGTCGGCGAGGCTGAACTGCTGATTGGTGCCGTTGTGGTCGGCCCACTGCACGACGTCGGCGGCGTCCGCCGTGGAGAAGTTGTACACGTCGAGCACCTTGCCCGAGTGGCGCGACTGCAGGCGGTAGTAGCCGCCGCCGGAGTCGACGAACCGCCACTGCTGGTTGTTCGCGTTGGTGCGGCTCCACTGCACGAGCGACCCGCCGTCGGCGGTGGAGAAGTTGGAGACGTCGAGGGCCTTGCCGCTGTTGCGGTTGACCAGGACGTACCAGGTGTTGGTGTCGGCGGTCGCCGCGGAGGCCGGCGCCACCCAGGCGACGGCGGTTGCGAGAACGGTCGCAACCGCCGCCAGAAGACATGCGAAGACGGTGGCCGGCGCCCGTCGCCGGACACTCGTCACGCGGACGGAGGGGTGCATCTTCTCTCCTTCGAAGAGCGGGGACACGGCTGGGGTGAAGACACCCGCGGTGTGGCACGTGGACTCACGCCGGCGCGGGGCACGAGGGCGCTCGCCGTCGGGGGAAGGTCACGGGGTCGGCAGGTCCGGCCGTCGGGGCAGGCTGATGTGGTCGCCGCCCGAGCCGGGGTTGCGGCCCTGGCAGAGGCACCGAATCGTGCAGGGCTGACGGTCAGGTCTGGTCGACGTCTGTGCGGACCGTCTCACCGTGGCTGATGTCGTCGGTCCACGCGTCACCGGGACGGTCAGTCGCTCGCCCCGGCGAACGGAGTGCACTGCCCGCCGACGGCGCCCACGACGCGGCGATTCCGATGGAGGCCCACGATCGGAGACACCGTCGGTCACCCGGCCGATCCGGCGATCAGCGGATACCGGTGGGTCCCCCTGCACCGTGCGGGCGTCGCTCGCCTCGAACGCGTCGTCGGGACTCGTGGCGCCGGGAGCACCGGCCGGCTCGTGACCTTTCCGGCAGCCGCTTGTCGCTCATGGACAACGCGGACAGTGCGTATCGGCCCGGAAGGTCACACACCGGTGGCCTGCTACGAAATGTGAGCGCTAACAAATCTGCGTGCCAGTGCCCCTCTCCCATCGGCGGCTTGTGCGTGGTGGTGTAGCGGATCAAACAGGACGCCATAAGCCGTGTCAACGCTCGGCTCTCTCTCCGTCCGGGCCCTCATGTCGACCGGATGCGGCTCACCTGCCTCTCCCGTGGATGCGAGAACACCGTCCAGAGTCCGGACGCACGAAACTTTCATCCCGACCCAGCCCGCCCCCCGGAGACGCCGCGGAGCGAGCAGAAAACTTACGACGACATTTCTCCCATCTACCAGGGCATATATGGCAAATGCACCGGAAGTACGTCGAAACTTACCGGAAACGCCCTTGACATGTTTCGGGGTGATTTCCAGACTGACTCCCCGAGGCGGCTCCTCCTGCCGGGGTCGGTGGTGGACGGCAGGGGCCGCAGTTTCGACGCGACGACGGACCGCGTGCTGTTCCCGCGGGCGTCTATCCGCGTTCCCTCATTGATTTCGCAGTGGAGGCTCAGGCATGGGCGAAAATCCCTTATCCGCCGGCGGAGGACGGCGACCGCTCGTCGGCACCCGCCGACTGCTGGCCGTCGGCACCCGCCGGCTGCTGGTCGCCGGCGCCCTCGGCGCCCTCGGCGCGGTCACCGCACTCGCGGCGTCCGTCCCCGCCGGCGCCGCCGCCGGCACGCTGGGCGCGGCCGCCGCCCAGAGCGGCCGATACTTCGGCACCGCGATCGCGGCCGGCCACCTGAACGACTCGACCTACGTGGCGACCTGGGACCGGGAGTTCAACGCCGTCACCGCCGAGAACGAGATGAAGTGGGGGCCGATCGAGCCCTCCCGCA
>NZ_BSSF01000048.1:0-2454 GCF_030268985.1 Microbispora sp. NBRC 16548 | reverse complement strand
CATCGACACCAGCGTCTCCCCGTACTTCGACGGTGAGACCCTGGCCGTCTACCAGTACGCCGCGAAGTTCGCTTCCGGCAAGATCGTCTGAGACTAGCTCTCTGACGCTCTGACTGGACCGTAAAGGAAAGGGCCCGGCCTCCAGCCGGGCCCTTTTCCTATTCCTCGCCCGCTTTCGCCGTATACCGCATTGGCGGGGCGACCGGTGCGGCCGCATGAACGTCATAAAGAACCCGCCGCGCCCGCGAAACAGCGGAGAGCCGAGGCTCCGCCGCCTTGCAGTGAAGGGGGCCATTCTCTCAGGAGTCGCAGGCACGCCGACTCGCCGTCCCATCCGACGGCGAAACGACGGCGGGTGCCGCCAGGTCGCGCTCGTCCCACCACCAGGGTCGCGACATCTCACGGCGTGCATCAGACGAACGGGAGACATCTCTGCCGTCCGCGTCGACAGCACGCTCCATGCCCGCCACGCCGACGCACGAGCCTTCCGTCTCCGGCGTCGGCATCCCGAATCCCGCGCCGGCTCAGGCTCCGCCCAGAACCCTCGCGCGAATCCGGCTCAGGCCCGCTACGGCGTATCCACGACGGCGACGGTGACAGGGATCGCCTCCCCAGCAGAACGCGCGACGCCTTGGCCCTGGGCCTCGTCGGCGAGATCTTCGCCGACGGCCGCCGGATGATTCTCAGACACACGCCACCGGCGCCGGCCGACCACCGCTTGAGCGGCAGTCGCCGCCTGCTTCAGCGCCGTTTCTCAGGAGGATCGGCCCAGGAGGATCGGCACGGACGCGGTGTCATTCCCGCATGCCCTCCGGGTGCGCTCTCAGCATCCTCCGCAACGGCACGGAGCGTCTCCTCCGGCACGCATCCCGGTAGCCGGACCGGCTTTGACGGGGCTCGGCCGCCCATCGGTTTCATCCAGCGACTGTGATTTGCGTCACACGGCGTCCTAAACCGTTCCATGACTCAAGGTGAGGAGGATCGGAGAATGCGTATTTGATCAGCGCAAACACTGTCAACCAGGACAGATCGAGCATCGGCGCGTCATTAGTGCCTTGCGAATAGACCGCACGAATCGCCTTACGTACCCCTTCTTCCTCCTATAGCTTTCTCCTCGATCCTTCACTGACGCATGGGGCGCAAGTGGCGTCCCACGACAGACCTGGGAGAAACCCATGAAGCGCACCCTCGCTCTCGGCGGGATCGCGGCCGGCCTGCTGGCCTCTGCCGTCGTCGCCGCGCCGGCTCACGCCGACGAGATCCCGGCCATCAACCTCGCGAACACGAACTTCGCCGCCAAGCAGGTGGCGGCGTTCTGGTACGGCCAGAACAAGGCCAACCTGATCAACGCGACGCCGTACAACGTCGAGACGACGCTGCCCACCAAGCACGTCTCCACGGGTGGTGCTTCGGCCGACAGCAAGGCCGGCGTCGTGGGCTCCAGCGGCGACCAGAAGGCCTCCACGGCGACCCTGAAGAACGTCAACCTGCCGAAGACCACCGGCAAGGTGTTCTTCATCGGCGGCGACGGCAAGCCTCACTGGTGCTCGGCCACCTCGGTGCAGAGCGGCTACAAGAACCTGGTCGCGACCGCCGGTCACTGCGTCTACGACACGGCGACCAACAAGGAGACCCTCGACAAGTGGGTCTTCATCCCCGGTTACTACCAGGGCAAGACCCCGTGGGGCATCTACGTCGGTAAGACCGCCTACACCCACTACGACTACGACGTCTACGAGGACGGCGACCGCGACTACGCGTTCGTGACGGTCTACAACGGCGTCCAGGTCACCGACGTGGCCGTCGACAAGGTCAAGAACTGGGTCAAGGACCGCGTCTTCGACAACAAGGCGGACGCCGAGAAGGCACGCAAGGACCTCGAGCTCAAGACGACCGGCTGGTCCGGCGAGATCGTGTCCTTCGGCCCGAACGACGTCAAGAGCCCGTGGGCGTTCAACTGGCACGTCGCCAAGCACGGCGAGGAGTCGCAGAAGGTCTACGTCCCGCTCGACAAGTGGTGCCAGTGGATCGGCATCGACTACACGGTCGAGAAGCTCGGTGCACTGGTCCGTGGCGAGGTCAAGGACGCGTCCTTCCGCGGCAAGGCCGGCTACGAGATCTCCCGGGTCTCGAAGGACGAGTACGTCGCGGCTGTGGGCAACGACCACCAGGACAAGATCGTCGACGGCACCCTCTACTACACCTACAACAACGGCTGGTACAAGGCCAAGTTCTGGGTGAACATCGCCAAGAAGTACAAGCTGCGTGGCCACATCGTGGACATCGCGCTGAAGGACGTCGGCACCCTCGGCAGCAACGTCGGTGGTCAGGGCCTGGCCTACAACCAGAAGATCGGCACCGGGATCTTCGTCTTCGGTTACCCGAGCGGGTCGCACCCGGACGGCAACTACGCCTTCACCGGCAAGACCCTCAAGTGGGCCTACGGCAAGACCT
>NZ_BSSF01000047.1:0-2557 GCF_030268985.1 Microbispora sp. NBRC 16548 | reverse complement strand
CTCGGTCTGCTGATCTTCACTGTGATCACCAACCTGTTCATCCTCAACGGTCTCAACACCGCCGACCAGCTCGTCGCCAAGGGCGCGATCATCGTCGTCGCCGTGCTCCTGCAGCGGCGAAGCCTCAATTCACACACCTGATACCGGGGGCCGGATCGGAATCCGACCGGCCCCAGCAAGGAGAGAACATATGGACAAGAACCCCGGTCGCCGCGGCTTCCTCCTCGGCGGAGCCGTCCTCGGCGCGGGCGCCCTCATCACGGCCTGCACCAGCAACGAGCCGGCCGCGCAGGCGAGCGCGCCGGCCGCCGCTCCCGCGGCCGCGGCCACGGGCGGCAACGACGCCCCCGGCGACAAGGTCGTCATCGGCTTCTCGGCCCCGGCCGCCGACCACGGCTGGATCGCGGCCATCGCCAAGAACGCGGCGGACGCGGCCACGAAGTACTCCGATGTGGAGTTCAAGGCGGTCGAGCCGACCAACGACATCAACCAGCAGATCTCGGCGGTGGAGTCGCTGATCCAGGCCAAGGTGAACGCGCTGGTGATCCTGCCGAACGACGGTGAGCAGCTGAACCAGGTCGCGCGGCAGGCGATGGACGCCGGCATCCCGGTGATCAACCTGGACCGGGTGTTCCCGGACAAGCTGTCCTTCCGGACCTGGATCGGCGGGGACAACTACGGCATGGGGGTGGCCGCCGGTCACTACATCGGTAAGACGCTGAAGGACAAGGGCGTGGCCGACCCGGTGATCCTGGAGATCCAGGGCATCGCGACGCTGCCGCTGACCCAGGACCGCAGCAAGGGTTTCGCCGACGCTTTGAAGATGTACGGGTTCAAGGTGACGGCGCAGCAGGACGCCAAGTTCACGGTGGAGTCCGGCACGCAGGTGGCCAGCAACCTGCTGCAGGCGCACAAGAAGATCGATGCCATCTGGAATCACGACGACGACCAGGGCATCGGTGTGATGGCGGCGATCAAGGAGGCCGGTCGCGACGAGTTCTTCATGGTCGGCGGCGCGGGTTCGGCCAACGCGATGCGTGACATCCAGGCGGACAACACCGTGCTGAAGGCGACGGTCACCTATCCCCCGACGATGGCCGCCTCGGCGGTCAAGCTGGCCCGGCTCATCGCCCAGGGCAGGGGCATGAGCGACCTGCTGGAGCAGGAGGTGCCGCAGTCGATCACGCTGGCCTCGGCGACCGTGACCAAGGACAACGTGGACAAGTACCTGCCGCTCGGCTTCGAGTCATGAGGCCTGTCATCGGGGTCGGCATGGTCGGTTACGCGTTCATGGGCCGTACCCACTCCCAGGCGTGGCGCAGCGTGGACGCGTTCTTCGACCTGCCGTTCAAGCCCGCGATGGTGGCCGTGGCCGGCAGGTCCGCCGAGGCGACCGCGCAGGCAGCCGAGAAGCTGGGGTGGGCCCACGCGGAGAGCGACTGGAAGCGCCTCCTCGAACGCGACGACGTGCAGATTGTCGACATCTGCACGCCGGGTGACAGCCATGCCGAGATCGCCATCGCGGCGCTGGCGGCGGGCAAGCACGTCCTGTGCGAGAAGCCGCTGGCCAACACCGTGGCCGAGGCCGAGGCCATGGCCGCGGCGGCGAAGGAGGCGGCGGCGCGCGGGGTGCGCAGCATGGTCGCCTTCAACTACCGCCGCGTGCCCGCGGTCGCGCTGGCCCGGCGGTTCGTCGAGGAGGGCAGGCTCGGGGAGATCCGGCACGTGCGGGCGCAGTACCTGCAGGACTGGATCGTCGACCCGGAGTTCCCCCTGGTCTGGCGGCTCCAGAAAGACAAGGCCGGATCCGGCGCTCTCGGCGACATCGGCGCCCACATCATCGACACCGCCGAATTCATCACCGGTGAGCGGCTGACCGGGGTGTCGGCGATGACCGAGACCTTCGTCAAGGAGCGTCCCCTGGCGGTCAGCTCCGCCGGGCTCTCGGCCGGCGGCGGAGCCGGGACGGGCCCGGTCACCGTGGACGACGCCGCGCTGTTCATCGGCCGGTTCAGCGGGGGCGCGCTGGCGTCCTTCGAGGCCACCCGCTTCGCGACCGGGCACAAGAACGCGCTGCGCATCGAGGTCAACGGAGCCCTGGGGAGCCTGTCCTTCGACTTCGAGGCGATGAACGAGCTGTGGTTCCACGACCACACCATCGGCAGCGCCGAGCACGGATTCCGGCGGGTGCAGGTCACCGAGCCGGACCACCCGTACGCCGGGGCGTGGTGGCCGCCGGGCCACGGCCTCGGATACGAGCACACCTTCGTCCACGAGGCGAAGGACTTCCTGGAGGCGATCGCCGCCGGCACCGACCCCGCGCCGTCCTTCGAGGACGGGCTGCGGGTGCAGCGGGTGCTGGCGGCCGTCGAGCAGAGTGCGGCTGAGGGCAGCCGCTTCACGACTGTGGAGGATTCATGACCAGGCCGGTCACGTTGTTCACCGGGCAGTGGGCGGACCTGCCGTTCGAGGAGGTCTGCCGGCTGGCCTCGGAATGGGGCTACGACGGCCTGGAGATCGCCTGCTGGGGCGACCACTTCGAGGTCGACAAGGCCCT
>NZ_BSSF01000046.1:0-2678 GCF_030268985.1 Microbispora sp. NBRC 16548 | reverse complement strand
CCGAGTAGTAGTAGGTGTCGTCCACCCGGAAGACGTCGATGTCGGCCAGGTCCTCCCACAACACCGGGTTGGAATAGGTCGACGACGGCGGCCACGGCCCGTTCGTCGGACTCGCCGACGGCGACGGACTGGGGGAGGGACTCGGGGAGGGAGACGCCGAAGGGCTGGTGCTGGTGACGGTTCCACTGCAGGTGGTGCCGTTCAGCGCGAAGCTCGCCGGCACCGGATTGGACGAGGTCCAGGAGCCGTTGAAGCCGAACGACGTGCTGCCGCCGGTCGGGATGGCGCCGTTGTAGGAGGCGTTGGTCACGGTGACCTGGGCGCCCGACTGCGTATAGCTGCCGTTCCACAGTTGGCTGATCGTCTGCCCGGCCGGGAACGACCAGGTCAGGCTCCAGCCGTTGACCGGGTCACCCAGGTTGACCACGTCCACGTTGGCGCCGAAGCCGCCCTCCCACTGGTTGGTCACGGTGTAGGTGACCCGGCAGCCCGCGGCGGCGCGGGCGGAGCCGGCGGTCACGACTCCGAGGACGCTCAGTGCCGCGGCCATCCCGGCCGCGAGCCAGCGCCGATGTCGAGTGAAGCGCACGAGAATCTCCAGGGGGATAGGGATTCGTCAGGAGACGGTGCAGGTCAGCGTGGGCACGGCGTTGGCGCCGTTCCAGGTGCCGAGGAAGCCGAACTGGGTGCTCGCGCCCGCGCCGAGCGCGCCGTTGTAGTCGACGTTGCGGGCGGTGACCTGGGCGCCGCTGCTGCTGATCGCGGCGTTCCACGACTGGGTGACCGTCTGGCCGTTGCCGAACCGCCAGCCGACCGTCCAGGAGGAGATGGCCGAGCTGCCCGCGGTCACGGTCACCGTCGCCTGGAAGCCGCCGTCCCACTGCCCGGCGATCGCGTACGCGGCCGAGCATCCCGCGCCGCCCGGCGACGGACTGGGCGAGGGGTTGGCTGAGGGACTGACCGAGGGACTGGCCGAGGGACTGGGCGACGGGCTGGGCGAGGGACTGGGCGACGGGCTGGGCGACGGGCTGGGACCCTGCCCGATGCTGCCGGGGACCGACTGGAGCGCCGCGTACCAGGCGGCGGCCATCTTGTCGTAGCCGTTCGCGGTGGGGTGGATGCCGTCGATCAGGTCGGCGGTGGTCAGCTTGCTGTGCATGTCGACCAGGTGGACGTGCTTGCCGCTGTTGGCCTTGGACTGCACGATGCCGGGGATCGCCGCGTTGAAGGTGCGGGCGGCGGCCTCCTGGCCGGAGTTCGACAGCGGGATGATGGTCGCGACGAACACCTCGGCGTTCGGCGCCGCCGCGGTGATGTGGTCGATCAGCGTGGACAGCCGCTGCGGCGCGCCGGACACGTTGTAGTTCTGCAGCACGTCGTTGGTGCCGATGTGCAGCAACACCGTGCGCGGGGTGGAGGTGCGCAGCCAGCCGGTGATGTTCGCGTCGATCTGGTCGATCCGCCACCCGGGGTGTCCCTCGTGGTCGTGGTCGCCCAGACTGGCGGGCCCGTTGTACTGCGACCCGACGAAGTCGATCGTGTAGCGGCCCGCGGCCAGGCGCTGCCACAACCCGATCCGGTAACCGCCGGGCACCTGCGTGCCCTCGGTGATCGAGTCGCCCAGCGGCATCACCCGCACCCCGCCGTTCGACTCGGCGCGGGCGACGGCGGGCGCGATCGCCAGGACGGTCACGGTCAGAAGCGCGGTGGTCAGCCGGCGTCTCCACCGGCTCCGTCCGCGCCAATTTGTGAGCGTTAACATCGCTGGTTGGTCAACCCTTTCGATGACGGTGAGGTGGGTGGGCGGGTCCCCGCCGTGGCCGACCCGCACGTCGCACGGGATCGGGCTCCGATAGCGCTCGGCGGTACATTGTTAGCGCTAACATCGGTGCAACGACTCGTTCGCTCCTCTCCTCGGGATGACCGGGGGGTGGTGGTGCGCCGGAGCAAATACGACGTGAGGAGTGCCCGTCAAGCTCGAGCTCGCGCCCTGTTCCGCCCTTCCGCCCGGCCTATGCGTCTCAACTGCCGGGATGGGACGCGAACGCGCCGCCAGGGGGAGGCGCGGTGATGAAACGTTCATCGAAATCCGTGCCACGACGGCCGACGTCAGGAGCGGCCGGAAAATTACATTGGCATGTCAATGGCATCGATGCAGCATGTAGGCGTCTCGAGGCTCTGCGGGCATCGAAACGTTCTGGCAACACTCTTGACACGTTTCGGGATGATTTCCAGACTGACTCCCCGAGGCGGCTCCTCCTGCCGGGGTCGGTGGTGAGCGGCAGGGGCCGCAGTTTCGACGCGGTGACGGACCGCGTGCTGTTTTCGCGGGCATCTATCCGCGTTCCCTCATTGATTTCGCAGTGGAGGCTCAGGCATGGGCGAAAACCCCTTATCCGCCGGCGGAGGACGGCGACCGCTCGCCGGCACCCGCCGGCTGCTGGTCGTCGGCGCCCTCGGCGCCCTCGGCGCGGTCACCGCACTCGCGGCGTCCGTCCCCGCCGGCGCCGCCGCCGGCACGCTGGGCGCGGCCGCCGCCCAGAGCGGCCGTTACTTCGGCACCGCGATCGCGGCCGGCCACCTGAACGACTCGACCTACGTGGCGACCTGGGACCGGGAGTTCAACGCCGTCACCGCCGAGAACGAGATGAAGTGGGGGCCGATCGAGCCCTCCCGCA
>NZ_BSSF01000045.1:0-3614 GCF_030268985.1 Microbispora sp. NBRC 16548 | reverse complement strand
GCCCGATGGCCTCCAGCGTCCGCACCGTGGTGTGGTAGTCGTAGGCGATCTCGCTGGGGTGCACCTCGTGCGCGAAGCGCACCCCCACCTCGTCGAAGACGTCGAGGATCGGGTGCCAGCGGTCGGCGAAGTCCTGGTAACCCGCCTCGATCATCGACGGCGGCACCGGCGGGAACATCGCCAGCGTGTGCCAGATCGACGAGCCGGTGAAGCCGACGACGGTCGTGACGCCGAGCTTGGCCGCCGCGCGGGCGGTGTCCTTGATCTCCTCGGCGGCGCGCTGCCGTACGCCTTCGGGTTCGCCGTCGCCCCAGATGCGGGCGGGCAGGATGCCCTTGTGGCGCTCGTCGATGGGGTGGTCGCACACGGCCTGGCCGACCAGGTGGTGGGAGATCGTCCACACCCCGAGGTTGTACTTGGCCAGGGTCTCCTTCTTGCGTTCGATGTAGGAGTCGTCGGCGAGGGCCTTGTCGACCTCGAAGTGGTCGCCCCAGCAGGCGATCTCCAGGCCGTCGTAGCCCCATTCCGAGGCCAGCCGGCAGACCTCCTCGAACGGCAGGTCCGCCCACTGCCCGGTGAACAACGTGATCGGTCGCGTCATCTCACTCCCGCTCTCACAACATGTGGACAATCACACCGAGGTCCAGCTCGACCCCGAGGCGGCGCTCTCCTCGACCGCGGCGAGCACCCGCTGCACCCGCAGCCCGTCCTCGAAGGACGGCGCGGGGTCGGTGCCGGCGGCCACCGCCTCCAGGAAGTCCTTCGTCTCGTGGACGAAGGTGTGCTCGTATCCGAGGCCGTGGCCCGGCGGCCACCACGCCCCGGCGTACGGGTGGTCGGGCTCGGTGACGAGGATCCGCCGGAACCCGGCGTCCCGCTCGGCGGCCTCGTAGAACCACAGCTCGTTCATCGCCTCGAAGTCGAAGGACAGGCTGCCCGCCGAGCCGTTGATCTCGATGCGCAGCGCGTTCTTGCGCCCGGTGGCGAACCGGGTGGCCTCGAACGAGGCCAGCGCCCCGCCCTCGAAGCGGCCGATGAACAGCGCCGCGTCGTCCACCGTCACCTCGCCCATCTCACCGGTGCCGCCCTCGCCGGCCAGGCCGCTCGACCCTTCGGCGAGCGGGCGCTCCTTGACGAAGGTCTCGGTGAGCGCGCTCACCCCCGTCAGCGACCGGCCGACGATGAACTGCGCGGTGTCGATGATGTGGGCGCCGATGTCGCCGAGAGCGCCGGATCCGGCCTTGTCCTTCTGGAGCCGCCAGACCAGGGGGAACTCCGGGTCGACGATCCAGTCCTGCAGGTACTGCGCCCGCACGTGCCGGATCTCCCCGAGCCTGCCCTCCTCGACGAACCGCCGGGCCAGCGCGACCGCGGGCACGCGGCGGTAGTTGAAGGCGACCATGCTGCGCACCCCGCGCGCCGCCGCCTCCTTCGCCGCCGCGGCCATGGCCTCGGCCTCGGCCACGGTGTTGGCCAGCGGCTTCTCGCACAGGACGTGCTTGCCCGCCGCCAGCGCCGCGATGGCGATCTCGGCATGGCTGTCACCCGGCGTGCAGATGTCGACGATCTGCACGTCGTCGCGTTCGACGAGCCGCTTCCAGTCGGTCTCCACAGCCGCCCAGCCGAGCTTGTCCGCGGCTTCGGCCGTGCGGCCGGGCGACCTGCCGGACAAGGCCGCCATGACGGGCCTTACCGGCAGGTCGAAAACCGAGGCGACGCTCCGCCATGCCTGCGAGTGCACACGTCCCATGAACGCGTACCCCACCATGCCGACACCGAGCGCCGGCCTGCTCTCTGTCACTAGATCTCCCCCGAATCAGGATTCGAAGCCGAGCGGCAGATACTTCTGCACGTTCTCCTTGGTGATGGTCTCCGAGGCCAGCGTGATGGACTGCGGCACCTCCTGCTCCAGCAGGTCGCTCATGCCCTTGCCCTGGGCGATGAGCCGGGCGATCTTGATCGCCGAACCGGCCATGGTCGGGCTGTAGGTGACCGTGGCCTTCAGCACGCCGTTGTCGGCCTGGATGTCACGCATCGCGTTGGCCGAGCCGGCGCCGCCGACCATGAAGAACTCGTCGCGACCGGCCTCCTTGATCGCGGCGAGCACGCCGATGCCCTGGTCGTCGTCGTGGTTCCAGATCGCGTCGATCTTCTTGTGCGCCTGCAGCAGGTTGCTGGCCACCTGCGTGCCGGACTCCACCGTGAACTTGGCGTCCTGCTGCGCGGTCACCTTGAAGCCGTAGGTCTTCAGCGCGTCGGCGAAGCCCTTGCTGCGGTCCTGGGTCAGCGGCAGCGTCGCGATGCCCTGGATCTCCAGGATCACCGGGTCGGCCACGCCCTTGTCCTTCAGCGTCTTGCCGATGTAGTGACCGGCCGCCACCCCCATGCCGTAGTTGTCCCCGCCGATCCAGGTCCGGTAGGACAGCTTGTCCGGGAACACGCGGTCCACGTTGACCACGGGGATGCCGGCGTCCATGGCCTGCCGGGCGACCTGGTTGAGCTGCTGGCCGTCGTTGGGCAGGATCACCAGCACATTGACCTTGGCCTGGATCAGCGACTCCACCGCCGAGATTTGCTGGTTGATGTCGTTGGTCGGCTCGACCGCCTTGAACTCCACGTCGGAGTACTGCTTGGCCGCGTCCGCCGCGTTCTTGGCGATGGCGGCGATCCAGCCGTGGTCGGCGGCCGGGGCCGAGAAGCCGATGACGACCTTGTCGCCGGGGGCGTCGTTGCCGCCCGTGGCCGCGGCCGCGGGAGCGGCGGCCGGCGCGCTCGCCTGCGCCGCCGGCTCGTTGCTGGTGCAGGCCGTGATGAGGGCGCCCGCGCCGAGGACGGCTCCGCCGAAGAGGAAGCCCCGGCGGCCGGGGTTCTGGGTCATGTCGTTCTCCTTGCAGTGGGGGTGGAAAAGCGAGGAAAAAGGGCGTGTGAGGCCGGGACCGCAGCCGTACGGCGGCGGACCTGGAAGATTGGGGAAAGGGGTGAGGGGTGCCGGGGTCAGGTGTGTGATCTGAGGCTTCGCCGCTGCAGGAGCACGGCGACGACGATGATCGCGCCCTTGGCGACGAGCTGGTCGGCGGTGTTGAGACCGTTGAGGATGAACAGGTTGGTGATCACAGTGAAGATCAGCAGACCGAGGATCGAGCCGATGATCGTGCCCCGGCCGCCGCTCAGCAACGTCCCGCCGATGATGACGGCGGCGATCGCGTCCAGCTCATACAGATCGCCATGGGTGGACGACCCGGTGGTGGTCCGCGCCATGATCAGCACCGCGGCGATCCCGCAGCACAGACCCGACAGCGCGTACAACATCAGCGTGTGCTTACGCACATCGATACCGGCCAGCCGCGCCGCCTCGGGGTTACCCCCCACCGCATAGGTGCGCCGGCCGAACGTCGTGCGGTTGAGCACCAGCCAGCCGATCAGCACCACCAGCGCGAACACATACACCAGCAGCGGCAGCCCGAGCACCCGCGTGGTGGACAGATCGACGATCAGCGAGTTGTCCGGCTGCACCAACTGCGTGCGCTGGTTGGACATCCGCTGCGCCAGGCCCCGCCCGGCCACCATCATCGCCAGCGTCGCGATGAACGGCACCATCCGCCCATAAGAGATCA
>NZ_BSSF01000044.1:0-4326 GCF_030268985.1 Microbispora sp. NBRC 16548 | reverse complement strand
CTGAGCCTTCGGTGGTGACCGGCACGTTGCGCCGTGACGACGGCGGCCTGCGCCGGCTGCTGCTGTCGGCCGGCGAACTCCACGTCCGCGGCGTCCCCATCGACTGGAACGCCCTCTACACCGGCACACGGACGGTTCCCCTGCCCACCTACGCCTTCCAACGCGAGCGCTATTGGCTCCGGCCGTCGCGGGGCGCGGCCTCGGGACCGGGCGAGCCGGCTGGGTACCCGCTGCTGGACGCCGTCGTTCCGCTCGCCGGTTCAGGCGGCGCGCTCTTCACCGCCCGGCTGACCGAACGCGACCACCCGTGGCTCGCCGACCACCGGGTCGAGGGCGCCGTGCTGCTTCCCGGCACCGCCCTGCTCGACGCGCTGCGGCACATCGGCGACCTGCGCGGCGCCCCCGTCGTCGCCGAGATGACCAGCTCGGCGCCCATCGTGCTCCCCGAGGGCGGCGCACTCGACGTCCAGATCGCCGTCGAGGGGCGGTCGGCGCGCGTTCACACGCGTGCCGCCGCCGACGCGGAGTGGACGGAGAACGCCGCCGCGACGCTGGATGTGGACGAGCCGGGACCCGCCCGCGGCGTCCCCTGGCCGCCTCCCGCGGACGCGCGGCCCTTGGACCTGGACGGCTTCTACGAGAAGCTCACCGTCGAGTACGGCCCCGCCTTCCGCGCGGTCCACGCCGTGTGGGTGGGCGAGGGGGAGGCATGGGCCGAACTGCGGCTGCCGGACTCGGCCGATCCCGCCGGGTATGGACTGCACCCGGCGCTGCTCGACGCGGCCCTGCACCCGATCGCCGCTGCGGGCCTGCTTCCCGGCCCTGACCGCCCCCGCCTGGCCTTCTCGTGGTCGGGGGTCCGCCTGCACGCGACCGGTGCCCGCACGCTGCGCGTCCACCTGACCGCGACCGGGCCGGACACGATCTCCGTCAGCGCGGCCGACCCGTCCGGGACGCCGGTCGTCGACGTCGAGTCGCTGACCGTTCGCCCCGTGCCGCCCGGCGCGCTGACCGCGCGCGGCACGCGTGATCGGCTCTTCGAGGTCACGTGGGTCCCAGCCGGCCCCGCGCCCGGCGGCGTCTCCGGCGGTGTCTCTGACACAGGGCGCCCCGTGCCGGAGGTCGTCGTGCACCGGGTCGGCGACGGGGACCCCTGCCGGTCCGTCCCCGAACGCGTGCACCAGGTCGGCCTGGAGACGCTGAACGTCCTGCGGGAATGGCCGGACGACCCGCGCGCCGCGACGGCCCGCCTGCTGGTCGTCACCCGGCCGGACGACCTCGTGCACGAGGCCGTGCGGGGACTGCTCCGCAGCGCCCAGTCGGAGCACCCCGGACGGTTCGCGTCCCTGGTGACCGACGACCCCAGCGACGCCGCGATCGAGGCGGCGCTGCCGTCGGTGCCGGACGAACCGCAGATCGCGGTACGCGACGGGCGTGTGCTGGTGGCGCGGCTGGGCCGGGCGCCGGTCGCGCCGCCGCCGGAACGCTCGCGGCTGGCAGGCGGGACCGTGCTGGTCACCGGGGCCACGGGCGGCCTGGGCCGGCTGGTCGCCGAGCACCTCGTCAGGGCGCACGGCGTCGCCGAACTGGCCCTGCTGTCCCGGTCCGGGGCACCGGAGGAATGGTGCGCGGAGCTGTCCGCGCACGGGGCGCGGGTGCGCTCCGTCGCCGCCGACGTCGCCGACCGCGCCGCCCTCGCGGAGGTCGTCGGGGAGATCGGCGACCGGCTGACGGGCGTGGTCCACGTCGCCGGGGTCGTTGCCGACGGAGTGCTCTCCTCGCTCGGCTCCGGCCAGTGGGACGCCGCCCTGCGGCCGAAGGTGGACGGCGCCTGGCACCTGCACGAGCTGACCGAAGACCTGGACCTGGCCGCGTTCGTGCTCTACTCCTCGGCGTCCGCCATGTTCGGCAGCCCCGGCCAGGCGAACTACGCGGCGGCCAACGCCTTCCTCGACGAGCTCGCCCGCCACCGGCGGGCGAAGGGCCTGCCCGGCGTCTCGCTCGCGTGGGGGCTGTGGGGCGAGACGGCCGGAATGGGCGGCCGCCTCTCCGAGGCGGACCTGGCGCGGATGGCGCGCTCGGGGACGCGCCCGCTGACCGCGGAGCAGGGATTGGCGCTGTTCGACGCCGCGCTGGACGGCGACCGCCCGGCGCTGGCGCCGATCCGGCTCGACCTGGCCGCGCTCCGCGCCGGTGGGGAGGTCCCGCCGCTGCTGCGCGCGCTGGTGCCCGCACGCACCCGCCGGACGGAGATCGCCGAGCCCGCCGCGTCCGGCCCCGTCGACCCCTCCGACCTGCTCACCCTGGTCCGGCAGGCGGCGGCGGCCGTCCTCGGGCACGACGGTCCCGACGCGGTCGAACCCGGCCGCGCGTTCAAGGAGCTCGGGCTCGACTCCCTCACGGCGGTGGAGCTGCGCAACCGGCTGAGCGAGAGCGTCGGGCGCAGGCTGCCCGCGACCCTGGTCTTCGACCATCCCACTCCGGCCCGGCTCGCCGAGCACCTGCGGTCCGAACTGTCCGGGGTCTCCCGGCCGTCCGCCCCCGCTCGGCAGGCGGACCGGCGGAGCCGGGCCTCCGCAGGGACCCGCGGCTCCGACGAGGACGCCGTGGCGATCGTCGCGATGGCCTGCCGCTACCCGGGCGACCTGAACTCGCCCGAGGACCTGTGGCGGTTCGTGGAGTCCGGCGGCGACGCGATCGGCGGGTTCCCCGACGACCGGGGCTGGGACCTGGACGACCTGTTCGACCCCGACCCCGACGCGCCGGGCAGGACGTACGTGCGGGGCGGCGGCTTCCTGCGGGGCCTCGCCGACTTCGACGCGGCGTTCTTCGGCATCTCGCCGCGGGAGGCGCTGGCGATGGACCCGCAGCAGCGGTTGCTGCTGGAGGTGTCGTGGGAGGCGCTGGAGCGGGTGGGCATCGACCCCACCTCCCTCGCCGGCACGGCCACCGGGGTCTTCATGGGCACCCATGGCCAGGACTACGGAAAGAACGGCACCGAGGGCCAGGCCGACGAGGGCTACCTCGTCATCGGCAAGGCGGCGAGCGTGCTGACCGGGCGGGTGTCGTACACGTTCGGTCTGGAGGGTCCGGCGGTGACGGTGGACACGGCGTGTTCGTCGTCGCTGGTGGCGTTGCACCTGGCCGTGCAGTCGCTGCGGAACGGCGAGACCTCGATGGCCCTGGCGGGCGGGGTGTCGGTGATGTCCACGCTGGAGGGCGTGATCGGTTTCAGCAGGCAGCGCGGGCTGGCGCCGGACGGGCGCTGTAAGGCGTTCGCGGAGGCGGCCGACGGGTTCGGCTTCTCCGAGGGGGTGGGGGTGCTGGTGTTGGAGCGGTTGTCGGATGCGCGGCGTAACGGGCATCGGGTGCTGGCGGTGGTGCGTGGGTCGGCGGTGAATCAGGACGGGGCGTCGAATGGGTTGACGGCGCCGAATGGTCCGTCGCAGGAGCGGGTGATCGCTGCGGCGTTGGCGGATGCGGGGTTGTCGGGGGTGGATGTGGATGTGGTCGAGGGTCATGGGACGGGGACGCGGCTGGGTGATCCGATCGAGGCGGGGGCGTTGCTGGCGACGTATGGGCGGGGGCGGGCGGAGGGTCGTCCGTTGTGGTTGGGGTCGTTGAAGTCGAACATCGGGCATGCGCAGGCGGCTGCGGGTGTGGCTGGTGTGATCAAGATGGTGGAGGCGTTGCGGCGGGGGGTGTTGCCGGCGACGTTGCATGTGGATGCGCCGTCGTCGAAGGTGGATTGGTCCTCGGGTGGGGTGCGTTTGCTGACGGAGGCGCGGGCGTGGCCGGAGGTGGATCGGCCGCGTCGGGCGGGGGTGTCGTCGTTCGGGGTGAGCGGCACCAACGCGCATGTGATCGTGGAGCAGGCCCCCGAGCTCACGGGCGAGACCTCGGAGGAGGTTCCCGAGGGGGGCGCGGTTCCGGGTGTGGCGGCGTTGCCGATCTCGGCGCGTACGGCTCAGGCCCTGCGCGCGCAGGCGCACCGCCTGCGGGACGACATGCCCGCTCATGCGCAGACGCCGCTCACCGACATCGGCTTCTCGCTGGCCACCACGCGTGCCGCGCTCGGTCACCGCGCGGTGGTCGTGGCGGGCGGCCGGGACGAGGCGCTCACCGGGCTCGGCGCGCTCGCGGCGGGCACCCCCGACCCGGCGGTGGTGTCGGGAACCGCCGACGTCGACGGCAGAACCGTGTTCGTGTTTCCGGGGCAGGGGGCGCAGTGGGCGGGGATGGGTGCGGAGTTGCTGGCGTCCTCGCCGGTGTTTTCGGGGCGGATCGCGGAGTGTGCGGCGGCGTTGGCGCCGTTTGTGGACTGGT
>NZ_BSSF01000043.1:0-5151 GCF_030268985.1 Microbispora sp. NBRC 16548 | reverse complement strand
CGATCACAGGGAAGAATTTCAGCGGGGCGTCGCATCGCCCCATGGTCCATCGTCGGACAGATCCTCATCAACAGCCCCGGAGAAGCTGGCCGATGGCAATCGCCGGCTCAGCAAAGTGAAGGCCGGATCATGAGGGGTCAGCCAGGTGCGGCAGCGGACTATTCGGACAGCCCTGTGCGGTGTTGGTCAGGGCGATTTTCTCGCCGGCGTCGACGGCCAGGTTCCAGTTGAGCTTGACCGCGGTCCATTCCGCGATTACCTGCACCAAGCTGCCTCGGACGGGGGCAGCCACTCGGATGGGTCCTTGTCGGCCTTGGAGCGGTTGGCGCGGGCGGTAACCGCCACCAGGTGGTAGGGCTCATCGAGGTCGTTGGCGTACGCCTCGCGTTGAGCGGGTGTCCAGGCGTAGGCGCCCGAATCCACGCTTCGGCGAGCGGCACGAGGTGGTCGACGTCCAGGCGGGAGGCTTGGTCGACGGTGGTGGGATGGGCCGAAGGCTCTGCCGCGAGCACGTGTTCCGCGCTCCTGAGTGGCGTGACGCACGTCACGTCACGTCCTGTCACGTCGCTGCGATCCCCGGTGTCTTGAGGGCATGACCGAATACAACACATCCCACAAGGTCGTGGTCATCGGTGGCGGTTACGCCGGAACGCTGGCGGCCAACCGTCTGCGGATGCGCGACGACGTCGACATCACTCTGGTCAATCCGCGCCCGGAGTTCGTCGAACGCATCCGGCTGCACCAGTTCGTGGCCCGTACCGGCGACGCCACGATTGACTACGGCACGCTGCTCGGCGAGGGCATCCACCTGGTCGTCGACAGCGCCACGCGCATCGACACCGCCGCCCGCACCGTGCGGCTGGCGTCGGGCCGCGCGCTGGACTACGACTACGTCATTTACGCGGTCGGCAGCACCGGCGCGGTGCCCTCGGTGCCAGGCGCGGCCGAATTCGCTTGGCCCATCGCGGAATTGGAGTCCGCGCAGCGGCTGCGCGCCAGGCTGGAGGAGTTGCCCCTCAAGGCTCCGGTCACCGTGGTCGGCGGCGGATTGACCGGCGTCGAGACGGCCGCCGAACTGGCCGAACAAGGGCGCAAGGTCACGCTGGTGTGTGGCCGGACCCTGGCGCCCTACCTGAGCGCAGGGGGGCACCGATACGTCGCCAAATGGCTGACCCGCCATGGTGTCACCGTGCTCGAGGGCGGCGCGGTGACCGAGGTCCGGCCGGACGCGGTCGTCCTGGCCGACGGTTCTGCCGACAGTGTGGTACGTCCGAGCGCACTGACTATCTGGACGGCCGGTTTCGGCCTGCCGGAGCTAGCGGCGGCGAGCGGGCTGAGCACCGACGCGCTCGGCCGACTGCTCACCGACGAGACGCTGACCAGCATCGACGACGACCGCATCGTCGCGGCAGGCGACGCCGCCGCACCGTCGGGCCAGCCGCTGCGGATGAGCGGCTATGCCGCCGGGCCGCTCGGGGCGCAGGCCGCCGACACCGTGCTGAGCCGCATCGCGGGGACCGAACCGGCGATGATCAATCTGGCCTTCACGGGCGCGTGCGTCAGCCTCGGCCGGCACGCCGGCATCAGACAGATCGCCGGTAAGGACGACACCGCGGTGGACATCTACATCCCCGGCCGCGTAGGCGCAATAATCAAGGAAGTGACCTGCAAGTTCGTGGTGTCGAAGCGGATCCGCGGTGAGGCACGCAAGCCCGGTTCCATGGGCTGGCCCAAGGGTGGCCCGCGCCCCGAACAGCCGGCCTCCGCTGCGCGGGCGGTCACCTCCCCGTGAGCACCGACGAGCACGCCGAGCGATTCACCGTGTTGCGGCCGCTGCTGTTCACCATCGTGTACGAGATCCTCGGCTCGGCGACCGAATCCGACGACGTGCTGCAGGACAGCTATCTGCGGTGGGCCAAGGTGGATCTCGCGGCGGTGCGGGACACCAAGTCGTATCTGGCGCGGCTGGTGACCCGTCAGGCGCTCAACGCCTTGCGGGCGAGCACGCGCCGTCGCGAGGAGTACATCGGCTCCTGGCTGCCCGAGCCGCTGCTGCTGGAGGAGAACGACGCGTCGGCCGATGTGGTGCTCGCCGAGTCGGTGTCGATGGCGATGCTTGTGCTGCTCGAAACGCTCACCCCCGATGAGCGCGCGGTGTTCGTGCTGCGCGAGGTTTTTGGGTTCGACTACGACGAGATCGCTGCAGCGGTGGGCAAGTCCGTGGTGACGGTGCGCCAGATGGCGCACCGCGCCCGCGGGCACGTACAGGCGCGGCGTAAACGTTTCGACCCCGTCGACGCTGGGACGACCACGCGGATCACCGAGCAGTTCATGTCCGCGGCGGCGACCGGTGACATGGAGGGGCTGCTCTCGCTGCTCGCGCCGGACGCCACGTGGACCGCCGACAGCGGCGGCAAGGTCACCGCGGCGCGCCAGCCGGTGGTGGGCGCGGAGAAAGTGGCCGTGCTTGTCATGGAACTGTTCCGCGTGGGGCGGTTGCCGGACTCGCGGATCGAGATGGTCAACTGCAACAACGCGCCCGCGATGGCCGCTTACGACGGCGATCACCTGGTAGGCGTCTGCCTGTTCGAGGTCGGCGACGGGAAGATCACCAACTTCTACGTCATCCGCAACCCGGACAAACTCCTCGCGCTGACGGTTCCGCGTCAGATCAGCCGGTAGGAGTCGGCGAGTCGGAGCGCAGCAGGTCGCAATCGCGCATGTCTGGCGCAAGCGGAGTTGCCGCTGCAGATGCGGCGCGGCAGGTGCCTGTGGTGATCGGCGAACCCGTCTCCGCCCCTTTGCGTGTGTTGACCAATCCGACTGAAGGATGACCAAGGAGTTGACCATGACCGATACACAGGTAGTGATCGCTGGGGCGGGGCCGACCGGGCTGATGCTCGCGTGCGAGCTGGGGCTCGCCGGGATCGATGTGCTCGTGCTCGAGCGTCGCCCGGAGCCTCGAACGGTGGAATCGCGGGCCGGAGGCTTGCACATCCGCACGATGGAGGTGCTAGATCAGCGGGGTCTGCTCGACGGGTTCCTCGAGCGCGGACGGCCGCGGCAGGACGTGCACTTCTCCGGACTCGGTATCGACCTATCCGATATGGCGACGCGATATCCGTACGCTCTGCTCATCTTGCAGGCCGAGGTGGAACGGCTGCTGGAGGAGCGCGCGGCGCAGTTGGGGGTACGGCTGCGCCGCGACGCCGAGGTGACGGGGTTCACCCAGGACGAAACGGGTGTCACGGTGGAGCTCGCGGACGGGTCGCGCGTCCGGGCGGACTACCTCGTCGGCTGCGACGGGGGCCGCAGCACCGTGCGCGGGCTCGCCGGCATCGAGTTCCCCGGCACCCCGGCCACGATGACCGCGATGCTCGGCGACGTCGAGCTCGCCGAGCCGCCCGCGTCCGACATCTTCCAGGAGCGGCGCGAGGACGGCAGATTCTCGGTGCTGTCGTACGGTCCGGACTGGTACCGGGTGCTGACCAACGAGTTCGATCATGTCGCTGGCCGGGACGAACCGATGACCCTGGAGACCCTCCGCAAGGCCATGCTCAAGATCGCCGGTACGGACTACGGGATGCACTCACCGCGCTGGCTCTCCCGGCACGGCGACGCGGCCCGCCAGGCCGGCCGTTACCGTGTGGGCCGGGTTCTCCTGGCGGGCGACGCCGCCCACATCCACTTCCCGGCGGGCGGCCAAGGCCTGAACACCGGCGTGCAGGACGCGGTCAACCTCGCCTGGAAGCTCGCCGCCGTCGTCCACGGCCACGCCCCGGAACCGCTGCTCGACACCTACCACGCCGAACGCCACCCGGTCGCCGCCCGCGTCCTGCACAACACCCGCGCCCAGACCGCCCTGTGGCGGGTGGACGACCACACCTCTGCTCTACGCCAGATGCTGGACGATCTCATCGGCATCGACGAGGTACGGCTGCGGCTGGCCGGCATGATCACGGCAACCGACCTCCAGTATCCGATGGAGGGGACCGACGACCTTCTCGGCCGCCGGATCCCGGATCTCGACCTCGACCGCGGCCGCGTCTACGAACTCCTGCACCGCGCCCATGCGGTTCTGCTGGATCTTGGCGGTCTCCCACCGCTCGACAGCGTCGTGACCGGCTGGGCGGACCGAGTCGATCTCGTTCGCGCCTGTCCAGCCGAGGGCTCCGATCTGGGCGCGGACGCCGTATTCATCCGTCCCGACGGACATGTCGCCTGGGTCACTCGCGCCGGCGAGCGGCCAGACTTCGACGCGCTCCGGACCGCCCTCACGACGTGGCTCGGGCCGGCCGGCCACCTTCGCGGTGCGCACGTACACCACCAGCCCGCCCCACGGACCACGCCAACCCCGGATTAGTACGCAAATCCCGCTCCAGCCAGCTCATCTGGGCTGTCCTCGACCATGTCCTTGCCACCGATGCTGCGCCCCGAGCTGGGCCGCACAAGGCTCGTCGACAGCAGCAAGGCCCGCACCCAGCTCGGCTGGCATCCCCGCCCCACCGAGCAGACCATCATCGACACCGCCACCGCGCTCATCGCCAACAACGCACTCAGCAGGTAGCCGACGCCGCCATCGCGATCCGGGAGCCGGCCCGCAAGACCGCTTGCGCCACGCACGTCATTTTCGGTGAACGAGATGTTCACAACGATAAGTTGACAATGAATAGTTGTGGCTACATCCTTGGCCGTATGAGACCGACCGCCGAGCAGCCCCTCGATCCGTTCACGTCTCCGCGTCCGGAGGAGGCGCGCGCTCAGCGCGTCCACGCGTCGTTGTTCCGTATCGCCGAGCGGCACGCCACCACCGACGAGCAACGCGGAAGGCAGGTCCACCCGTTCGTGATGGGACCCCACGAAGCCGTCAGGCTCGTGTCGTTCCTACTGAGCGGGGCCGCGCAGCTCGATGACGGCGAGCCGGAGGTGGACCAGGCCGACATCACGGCCGCCTTGACTCTCGTCCCTCAGGCCCGGGCCGAGATGGACGAGTTGGAGGCCGCGCTCCTCCAGATGGCGCGGGGGCGCGGCATGACGTGGCAGGAGATCGCCTTCGGCCTTGGGCTCGGCACCCCGCAGGCCGCCAGGCAGCGTTACGAACGGCTGGTGGACCGCACCGCGATCGACCTCGACGAAGGCCGGTAGGCGGCT
>NZ_BSSF01000042.1:0-5306 GCF_030268985.1 Microbispora sp. NBRC 16548 | reverse complement strand
GACGCACCATCGGCAACGCCAGGACATGGGTCCGTCCACTGCTGGAAGAGGACGGCTATGTCGTGACCCACTCCACGGCCCGCTACTCCAGTGCGGCCGAACTCCTCAACAGCCTGACATCAACGACGTCTCAGGACACACCGACAATTTGATTCTTGACGGCTTCACTTCATGCGCAACGTTTTGGCCCGCGTCCCCAAGGGATCAGCGGAAATGGTCGCCGCGGCGATCCGGACCATCTTCGCCCAGCCCAACGCCCAGACCGTCCGGGCCCAGCTGGCCACCATCGCCACCATGCTCGGCCGCCAGTTCCCCGCCGTGGAGCAGATGCTCCTCGACGCCACCGACGACATCACCGCGTTCGCCGACTTCCCCGCCCAGCATTGGAAGAAGATCTGGTCGACCAACCCACTGGAACGGCTGAACCGGGAGATTAAACGCCGCTCCGACGTCGTGGGCGTCTTCCCCAACCCCACCGCCCTGGGCCGCCTGGCCGGAGCCGTCCTTGCCGAGCACCACGACGAATGGCAAGTCAGCGACCGCCGCTACCTGTCCGAGGGCTCCATGACCCAACTCACCGCCCCGCCCGCAGACGATCCGGCCGAACCCCTGGCGCACACCGCCCTGGCCGCGTCATAGTCACACCAACCCACAACTCGCCGACCCCACATGATCAGCAGCGAGTTACACCACTCGGCGGGACATCACCAGGGGCGCCCAGATTCGATTGACACGCGGAACGGCGCATGCTTTGTTTGTAACTAGTTACAGCAACTAGTTACTTTCGAGAGGGCGTAAGCCGTCGAGCCGAGGTCATCAGTTCCCTTTCATTCGCCCCGGCTTAGACGATGAGCGCCGAGACCGGCGACACCCGAAACGACCCGACAAGCCCCACGAAAGACGAGGGAGACCGGATCAGCATGGTCGAGCATGTGGTCGTCATCGGTGCCGGCGTCTACGGTGCGGCGGTGACCGCCGCGCTGACGCGGCGGGGCGCTCGTGTCACGGTCGTTGACGCCGGTGCACCGGCGGCTGGCAGCTCTGGTGCGACGTTCTCGTGGACCAACTCCTGCGGCAAGCAGCCGCGGTCGTACCACGATTTCAGCGTCGCGAGTATGGCGGCCCATCGCAAGCTGGCCACCGACGTGCCTCATGGCGACTGGTACCACGAGGGCGGCAACCTCGAATGGGCCGCCGACGACGCCGGGCGCGAGGCACTGCGCAAGAAGGTTGCGGGCGTCCTCGACTACGGATACGAGGCACGGTGGCTCAGCCGAGCGGAGGCGCTGGGCCTGGAACCGGACATGGACCCCGCCGAGTTGCCGGCAGGCGAGATCGCCTACTTCCCGCGCGAAGGCTGGATCGAGCCGGTGCGCCTGATCGCCCACCTGCTGTCGAGGGCGGTGGCCGGCGGTTCCGAACTGGCGGCGAACGACGCCGTCACCGCACTGGAGGTGACTGCGGGCACGGTGCGCGCCGTGCGGCTCGCCTCCGGCCGGCGGCTCCTCGCGGATGCGGTCGTGAACTGTGCAGGACCCCAGGCCGCCGGGATCGCCGCGCTGGCCGGACTGGTTCTGCCCATGCGCAACACCCGCGGTGTGCTCGTCTGCTCCTCACCGGTCGCGGTATCGGTCTCGCGCGTCATCCATGCCCCGCACGTCCACCTACGCCCGGATGGCGGCGGGCGGCTGCTGCTGCACACCCATGAGATCGACGGCACGGCACACGTGTCCGGCACCGGGGAGATCAGCGTCGACCCGTCGGCCATCGACAAGGTGGTCGAGGCCGGTCGTGCGCTGTACCCGGGGATGCGAGCCTCGACCGTGGAAGCCGTCCGGGTCGGTCAACGGCCCATCCCCGGCGACGGCCTGCCGGTACTCGGCCGGGTCGTCGCGCTGCCCAACTTCCACTTCGCGGTCTCGCACAGCGGCGCGACGCTCAGCGTGCACGCCGGCGACCTGGTCGCCGGCGAGGTGCTCGGTGAGGACCACGACGACGCGCTGGCCGCGTTCCGGTTCGAGCGGCCGGCACTGGCGGCCCGGTAACGGAGGGATCATGCGCACGATCGTCCTGCATGGCTGCGACCTGGTCGACGGCACGGGCACGGATCCACGGCACGGGGTGGACATCGTCGTCGCGGGGGGCACCATTCGCGAGATCGTTCCCGCGCGACCGGCTGACGCCTACGGCACGGTGGACGAGATCGTTGACGCGGCCGGAATGCTGATGATCCCCGGACTGATCAACAACCACACACATGGCACCGCGTACGGACCGCTGTTTCCCAGCGGACACGTGGGCCTGCCACACGAGCAGGTCCTCGCCAACCTCGACCGGCACCTGCTGGAAGGGACGACCACGGTGCTCTGCGTGGACGGGTTCGTCACCGCCGAGGCGCTCGCGCGCACCGGTGAAGTGCACCCGATCAACGTCAAACTCGCCTCGTGCAACACCCCGGCGTGCCTGGCGGCGGCGACCATCGCCGACGGCGGCGGCCTCACCGAGGCGAACCGCATGTTCACCGCGCGGCACGCGGTACGCGCCGGCGCGGTCGCGCTCGGCGAGATCGGGGCGGGACACACCCTCGGTGGGGGCGGGGCGAGTTACATGTACATCCCGGCCGAGATCGAGAGACGTACCGGCGTGAAGATCACACCCCGGCAGGCGAACGGGCTGAAGACCGCGGTGCTGGGCCGGCACATCTCGGAGAAGGCGTTCGATCGGGACCGTGTCGAGGAGGCCCTGGCGAGCGCGGGCCTGACTGGCACGCTCTCGGTCGAGGACACCCGTGAGATCGTCTCCGGCATCGTGCTGCCGGCCTTCGACATCGCCTTGCACGGGCTCGCCGAGGCGGCCGGGCAAGCTCGCGAGGCGGGCGTCCCGGTGCTGGTGCACAACGCGGCGGCATCGATGACCCAGGTCGCCTCCATCGCGGAGACGGACGTGACGCTGATCGCCGGGCACTCCAACCACTCGAGCTTCGAGCTCCGCGAGGCGGTCGAGCACGCCGGACGGCTCAAGGAGATGGGTGCGATCGTGGATGTCTCCACCCTGGACACCTTCGGGGCACAGCGGCTCACAACGGGGCCGGAATTGCTTTATGCGATGTTTTCCGCGGGGGTGGTCGACACGATCTCGACCGACTACGCGGGCGGCCACCACGACCCGATCCTGCTGGCGATCGACCGATCCATCAAGGCGGGTGTGGTGAGTCTGCCGGCGGCGGTCGCGATGGCGACCGCCAACGTCGCGGACGCCATCCCCGGCGTGGCACCGCGGCGTGGCCGTATCCTGCCGGGAACGATCGCCGACCTCGTGCTGACGGACCCTGCGGAGCTCCACCACGTGGGGATCGTCATGGTCGGTGGCGAGATCGTCGCGAGAGCCGGTCGGCGCGTCGCCGCCTGACCGGCGCCGGAACTGCTGGGGGGACCGGGAGAATCATGGTGAAACGAGCGACCATCGGCGACGTCGCCGCGGACGCCGGCGTGTCCACGGCCACGGTCTCCCGCGTCCTCAACGGCGGCGCCGTCACCGAGGCGACCGCCACCCGGGTGTGGGAAGCGGTCGCTCGTCTCGAGTACACCCCCAACGCGCTCACCAGGGGCGTCTTCGCCGGACGCTCCAGCACGATCGGAGTCGTCATCCGCGACCTGAGCAGCCCGTTCTACCTGGACCTGATCCGCGGCATCGACGAGGTGGCGGCCGCAAACGACAGCCTCGTCATGCTCGCCAACACCTTCCGTCGCGTCGACCGCGAGGTCGCCCAGGTACGGACCATGGACGAACAGAGGGTGCGCGGCCTGATCGTGACGACCGGCGAAGCGACCGATGGCCGGACACGCCGGATGGCCGAGAACGGCACCCCCTGCGTGATCATCGCGCGCTCCGTGCTGGACGCGCCGCCCGGCATGCACTCGATCAGCTTGGACAACATCGAGGCCGGGCGGCTGATGGCCGTCCATCTGGCCGGGTGCGGGCGGTCGTCCATAGGCGTCGTGTCCTCGGGACGCCGCACGTCTCAGATCGAGCGCACGGCGGGGCTGAGGCGGGCCCTCGCGGACCTGGGGCTGCCCTTGCCCGAGGACGCGGTGATGGTCGCGGAAACCGAAGACGAGGTGAGCGGTGCCGTCGACACGCTGCTCGTCCGTGGCCGTGATCGCGGCGAGCCATTGGACGCGATCGTCTGCACCACCGGCCGACTCACCGTCGCGGTCCACGCGGCCCTCACCGCTCGCGGCATCGCCATCCCCGGCGACATCGCGTTCGTGACGATGGACGATTTTCCGTGGGCCACCGCGCTCGGGATCACCGTGATCGCCCAGCCCTCCTACCAGATGGGCCTGAAGGCGGGCGAACTCGTCGTCGACCGCCCCAGCGGGCCGGTCGAGTTGGTCTTCGCGCCTACGTTGGTCGCCCGCACCTCGTGCGGCGAAGCGCCAGAAGGCCTGATCCCGTACCCCGGCAGCTCGGCGCTCCCGCCAAGCAGTCCAGCCCCGACTGCGCTGCCCACGGTCGTTCCCCACTCGCCTACCAGCGCAATGTGACCAGGCGTACAGCGGTGTGGGGTCGATCAGCGGGACCGAGCGGATCGTCGGGTGCGGCGGGAGGGGTATGTCCGCGGGCAGCAGGCTGAAGTGCTGCGTGTCGGCTGCCAGGTCTGCCAGGAAGTGGTCCAGTCCGAGATTCGTGCCTTCGGCGTGCTGGTGGATGCCGAAGGCCGTGGCGAAGCGGTGCAGGAAGTCCAGCCGGTGGAGCGGGCCGGGGGTCCACAGCACGCCGTCGCGCAACTGTGCCGGACGGATCGCGGGGGCGTCCGCCAGCGGGTGGTCGGCGTGGAGGATCGCGTCCACAGGTTCGAGCCGTACCAGACGAGGGCGGCCACTTCGCCTCGCTGGAACGCCCCGGCCTCGTGGCCGACGACATCCGCGCGTTCTTCGCATCCCTGCGCTGACCTCGGCCCGAGATGAGGGTCGTTTCGTCGTACGTCAAGCAGACTGCTGGCGGGACAGTCCCGCCCGGGGACCAGGTGAGGACCACACGTCTTGCGCGCAGTCGAACAATCCGCACGTCACTAGACGCCGTCCGGAGTTACCTGAACGCCGTTGGGCTGCGAAAACGCCTACTCCAACGTCCTGGGGGTCAAAAGGTCGTGGGTTCAAATCCCGCCGTCCCGACACTGTGATGTCGCAAGACATCGGAAACCCTCGAACCTACGGGTTCGGGGGTTTCTTCGTGTACTGGGGTTGGTAGTCGCGGGTGGGGTCGATGGTCAGCTCGCGGAGGAGTTCTCCGGTGGTGGCGTT
>NZ_BSSF01000041.1:0-7951 GCF_030268985.1 Microbispora sp. NBRC 16548 | reverse complement strand
CGGCTGGCAGACCTGGACAACCGTCTCCTGCCCCGTCACCGGCGCGACCGGCACCCACGACCTGTACCTCAAGTTCACCGGCGGCAGCGGCTACCTGTTCAACCTGAACTGGTGGCAGTTCACCGGCGACGGGCCGACCACCAGCCCCTCACCCACGCCTCCGACCTCCCCCTCACCCACGCCCCCCGCTTCGCCGTCGCCGTCACCGTCGCCCAGCCCGACGATCACGCCCACGCCGAACGGCGGCGCCTGCAACGCGACCTACCGCACCACCAACACCTGGTCCGGCGGCTACCAGGGCGAGATCACGGTGACAGCCGGCAACGCGCCCATCAACGGCTGGACCGTCAAGTGGACCCTGGGCAACGGCCAGACCATCAGCCAGGTCTGGAACGGCACGCTGAGCACCGCCGGCTCGGCCGTGTCGGTGACCAACGCCTCCTACAACGGCTCACTCCAGCCGTCCGCCTCCACGACGTTCGGCTTCCTCGCCGGCGGCACCCCGTCGACATGGTCCCTCACCTGCACCGCCGCCTAAGGACGACGGCGTTGCGTCCCCCGATCGGAGGAATCTGGTGAACACGAGGAGAAGACTCGTCCGCCTCATCCTGGCAGCGCTGGTCCCGCTGTCCGTGCTGTTCGCCTGGGCGGTCGCCGGGCAGGCGCCGGCGCAGGCCGCCACGTCGCTTCCGTGTGACATCTACGCCACGGGCGGGACGCCGTGCGCGGCGGCGCACAGCACCACCCGCGCGCTGTTCGCGTCCTACAACGGGCCGCTCTACCAGGTGCAGCGCGCGTCCGACCGCAGCTACCGCGACATCGGGCTGCTGGAGGCGGGCGGGTACGCCGACGGGGCCGCGCAGGTCTCGTTCTGCGCGAACACCTCCTGCACGATCACGAAGATCTACGACCAGACCGCCAACCACAACGACCTGCCGATCTCGTGGGGCGGCTTCTGGAAGGGCCCCGGCCCCAACGGCTCCGACATCGGGGCGGACGCCATGGCCCTGCCGGTGACCGCAGGCGGGCACCAGGTGTTCGGGATCAAGAGCACCCAGGGCACCGGCTACCGGATCGACAACGCCAGGAACGTGCCGACGGGCAGCAAGCCCGAGGGCATCTACATGGTGACCTCGTCCAACTACGTGAACCAGTGGTGCTGCTTCGACTACGGCAGCGGTGAGAACTCCCACAACGACACCGGCAACGCCACCATGAACGCGATCTACTGGGGCACCGCCTGCTGGTTCAACAACTGCACCGGGACCGGCCCGTGGGTGGAGGCCGACCTGGAGAACGGGATGTATCACACCAACACCGGCTCCAACAAGGATCCGAACAACTCCGGGGTGCACTACCCGTTCGTCAGCGCCTGGCTGAAGAACAACGGCACCACCAACTTCACCCTCAAGTACGGCAACGGCAACAGCGGCGGGCTCACCAGGACCTTCTCGGGCCCGCTGCCCAACGGCTACTCGCCCATGCGACTGGAGAGCTCGATCCTGCTCGGCACCGGCGGCGACAACAGCCCCACCGGCCAGGGGATGTTCTTCGAAGGCGCGGTCACCAACGGCTACCCGTCCGACGCCACCGAGGATGCCGTCCAGGCCAACATCACCTCCGTCGGCTATTCCATGTCGGGCGGCGGCACCCCGCAGCAGGGGGAGCAGATCGTGGGCGGCCAATCCGGCCGGTGCCTGGACGTCACCGGTGTCTCGCAGAACAACGGCACCCAGGTGCAGCTGTGGGACTGCAACGGCCAGAACAACCAGCGCTGGACCTACACCTCCGGCAAGCAACTGCAGGTGTACGGCACCAAGTGCCTCGACGCCAACGGGCAGGGCACGAGCAACGGCACCCAGGTGATCATCTGGGACTGCAACGGGCAGGCCAACCAGCAGTGGAACGTCAACTCCAACGGCACGATCACCGGCGTGCAGTCGGGGCTGTGCCTGGACGCGAACAATGCCGGCACCGCCAACGGCACGAAGATCATCCTCTGGGCCTGCAACGGCGGAACCAACCAGCAGTGGAGCAGGCGCAGCTGACCCGGCGGTGAAACGAGGACGCGCTGCCGCAGGGCTCGGGGGCCTGCGGCGGCGCGCCTCCAGTACGGCGGCAGCACGTCACGCGACGTCGATGCCCAAGTCCCCGGCACCCGGCCGTGGGCGTCCCTGACGGCGCCCGCCCTCGGCCGGTCTGTCGCCATGTCCATTTCGCCCTACCTCATCGAAAGGACCCCATGAGTCGGCGAAGAGAAAGAATGGCGCGCGTCGCCATGAGTGTGGTGGTCGCGCTCCTGTCGGTCGCGATGTCCCTGGTGGCCGTGTCGCCGGCGCGTGCGGCGGTCGGGATCACGATCAACGGTGGTTCCGGCGGCCGTACCTTCGACGGTGTCGGCGCGATCAGCGGCGGCGGAGGCAACAGCCGCCTGCTGGTCGACTACCCCGAGCCGCAGCGCAGCCAGATCCTCGACTACCTGTTCAAGCCGGGGTACGGCGCCTCGATGCAGATCCTCAAGGTCGAGATCGGCGGTGACACCAACTCCACCGACGGGGCCGAGCCGAGCCATCGGCACACCTCCGGCGACCTCGACTGCAACCGGGGTTACGAGTGGTGGCTGATGGAGCAGGCCAAGGCCCGCAACCCCAACATCAAGCTGGTCGGTCTGGCCTGGGGCGCCCCGGGCTGGCTGGGCGGCGGCAACTTCTGGTCGCAGGACACCATCAACTACCTGGTCGACTGGCTCGGCTGCGCGAAGAACAGCCACAACCTGACCATCGACTACCTGGGCGGCTGGAACGAGAAGGGCCGCGACCTGAACTGGTACGTCAACCTCAACACCGCCCTGGACTCGCGTGGCTTCGGCAACGTGAAGATCATCGCCTCGGATGACTGGGGCTTCGGCGTGGCCGACGACGCGGCGAACAACACGGCCTTCCGCAACGCCGTCGACGTGTTCGGCGGGCATTACGTGTGCGGCTACCGAGGCGCCCAGTCGAACTGCCCCAGTTCCACCACCGCGATCAACTCCGGCAAGGTCCTGTGGGCCAGTGAGAACGGCTCCGACGACTACAACGACGGAGCCAAGGCGCTGGCCAGGGGCATCAACCGCGACTACATCGACGGGAAGATGACCGCCTACATCAACTGGCCGGTCATCGCCGCGATCACCCCGAACCTGCCGTTCGCCACGATGGGCGTGGCGGTCGCGCCGCAGCCCTGGTCCGGTTACTACGCCATCGGCAAGAACGCCTGGGTCATGGCGCAGACCACGCAGTTCACCGCGCCCGGCTGGAAGTATCTGGACGCCTCCACGGGCTACATCGGCGGCAACCGCAACAACGGCAGCTACGTCTCGCTGAAGTCCACGAACAACACCGACTACAGCACGATCATCGAGACGATGGACGCCACCGCGGCCCAGACGCTCAACTTCAACGTGACCGGCGGGCTGTCCACCGGGCAGGTGCACGTGTGGGCGACCAACCTCAACTCCGGCAACTCGGCCGACTACATGGTGCACAGCACTGACATCACCCCGTCGAACGGCGCCTTCTCGCTGACGGTGCAGCCGGGGTACGTGTACTCGATCACGACCACGACGGGTCAGGGCAAGGGCACCGCGACGAGCCCGACCCGGGGCTCGATGCCCCTGCCGTACTCCGACGACTTCGACTCCTACGCCGTGGGCCGCGAGGCGAAGTACCTCTCGGACATGCAGGGCTCGTTCGAGATCGTGAACTGCGGCGGCGGCCACTCCGGCCGGTGCGTGCGCCAGATGGCCCCGCGCCAGCCGATCCTGTGGACCGGCGGCTCCCACCCGTACGCCCTGCTGGGTGACCTGGGCTGGAGCAACTACACCGTCTCCACGGACGTGATGCTGGAGCAGAGCGGCTACGCCGAGATCATCGGCCGGGCGGGCGCCCAGCACTCCTTCGGCCCCGAGGGACTGAACGCCTACTACCTGCGGGTGACCGACGGCGGCGCCTGGCAGATCATCCGCAACAACGTCGACAACGCGATGACCACGATCCGCAGCGGGAACGTGGCCGCGCTCGGCACCGGCCGCTGGCACACCCTGGCCCTGGGCTTCTCCGGCAGCACGATCACCGCGAGCATCGACGGGACCCAGGTGGGCTCGGTCACCGACGGCACCTGGGGCGCCGGCCAGATCGGCGTGGGCACCAGCACGACCGAGACAGCCCAGTTCGACAACCTGTCCATCACCCCCGGCCAGGGCGGTCCCAGCAACGGCAACATGCTGCGCGGCCTGGCCAGCGGCCGGTGCGTGGACGTGCCGAACCAGTCGCAGACCAACGGCACCCAGGTCGCGCTGTGGGACTGCAACGGCGGAGCCAACCAGCAGTGGACCTACACCTCCGGCAAGCAGCTCCAGGTGTACGGCAGCAAGTGCCTCGAGGCGGGCACCGGCAACGGCTCCGCGGCCGTCATCAACAGCTGCGGCGGCGGTGCCAACCAGCAGTGGAACCTCAATGCCGACGGCACCGTCACCGGTGTCCAGTCCGGCCTCTGCCTGGACGCCAACAGCGCCGGGACCGCCAACGGCACGAAGATCATTGTGTGGTCCTGCAACGGCGGCGGCAACCAGCAGTGGAGCCGCAACTGAGATGACACGGTCGCCCATGGCGGCGACCTCCGACCCCACCGGTACGACCTGTCGCCACGCCCGCGGACCATTGTGGTGGTCCGCGGGCCGGGCAACGAGTCCTGCCGATCCACCCGACCACGACCGACGTCCGTAACCGACGCAGAAGTCAGGAATGCGCGGCCCGGGATCCGGGCCGCGCATTCTTAGACGAACCTCTTCACCCGCGACCGCACCGCTTCCCGAATCGTTCATGGAGCAGGCGCCGCCCCGGTCCTTCGATCAGGGCTTGATCGCGACTCCGCCGTAGGCCCAGGCGTGACCGCCGCCCGGGATGTGTTCCTGGTGCTCCTTGTCGTCCGGCCGCCACTTCACCACCTCGACCACGCCCGGATCGACCACGTGCCAGCCCTCGAAGAACCGCACCACGTCGGCGTGCGTACGGGGGACCATGGGCGCGGTGCTCTTGTCATAGGGCTTGGTGAAGTCCTCCTCCCGCAGCCGGGGCGCGAAGTCGAGGGTGATGTGCGACAGCAGCAGCCGGCTGCCCGCGGGCACGGCGGCCTTGATGCGCTCCACCGTGCCGTACGGATCCTCCTCGTCGGTGACGAAGTGCAGGACGCCGGCCAGGATGACGGCGACCGGACGCGTGAAGTCGATCACGGCCAGAACCTCGGGGTGGGACAAGATCACCTCCGGCTGCCGGAGGTCGGCCTCGATCACCGTGGTCATCCCCGTGCCGGTCAGCAGAGCGCGGCCGTGGACCAGGACGATCGGGTCGTTGTCCACGTAGACCACCCGCGCGCCGGGGTCGATCTCCTGCGCGATCTCGTGGGTATTGCCCTGGGTGGGGATGCCGGTGCCGATGTCGAGGAACTGCGAGACACCCGCCTCGGCGAGGTGGCGCACCGCCCGGCGGAGGAAGGCCCGGTGGGCGCGGACGCCCTCACGAGTGCCGGGAGACAGCTTGACCAGTTCCTCGGCCGCCTCACGGTCGGCCGCGAAGTTGTCCTTGCCGCCCAGCAGATAGTCGTACACCCGAGCCGGGTGCGCCACCGCGGTGTTGATCCGCGCGGCGGCCGCGGCCCGGGCCTCTGTCAGATCGGCCACCAGCGCTCCTGGTCGTCTCTCGGTTCCATCGAACATCCTCCGCTGGGGCGATGACCGCTGTGATGGTGACGCATCTCTCCGTGATCTTTCTGTGATCGAAGAGGGCTACGCCACACTGCAGGTCACGCCGTTGAGGGTGAACGCGGTCGGCTTGGCGGCGTTGCCGGTGTGGGTGGCCTGGAAGCCGATATCGGTGGAGGCTCCAGGGGCCAGCGAGCCGTTGTAGCTGACGTTCTTCGCGGTGACCTGTCCGCTGGTGGGGGAGTAGGTGGCGTTCCATCCGTTGGTGATGGTCTGTCCGCTGGGGAGGGTGAAGGCCAGCGACCAGCCGTCGACGGCCGAGGAGCCGGTGTTGGTGATGGTGAAGTTCTCGGTCAGGCCGTTGTTCCAGGCGTTCACGGTGGCGCTGACCCGGCAGGGGCCCGAACCTGCGGTTGGCGACGGGGACGGCGACGGCGTGCTGCTCGGCGACGGGCTGGGCGAAGGTGTGGGCGAGGGGGTGGGCGATGGGGTCGCTGACGGGGTGGGTGAGGGGGACGCCGTTGTGGTGCTGTCGAGGCCGAGGAAGGAGATGGCGTAGGCGAGCTGGCCGCTCATCGGCAGTTGGTGGCCGACGCCGGAGATGCTGATGCCTTCGACGGTGGCCTGGGTGCCGGTGTTGCCGTAGCGGGTGCGGGTCCACGACGACTGCGGGTGGTCGGTGAAGGAGGGGGTCTGGCTGAGCCCGTTGAGGTTGGTCCACTGCTTGATCTCCTCGCCGAAGTTCGGGTAGGCGAGGGTGGTGTCGGTGGTGCCGTGCCACAGCTGCATGCGGGGGTAGCGGCCGGTGTAGCCGGGGTACATGGCGCGGGCCTGGTCGCCCCACTGCTGTGCGGTCTTGATGAGCTGGCCGCCGGAGCACTGGCTGTTCCACAGTGAGCCGTTGGTGGTGGCGAAGCAGCCGGCGGGTACGCCGGAGAAGGCCGAGGCGGCCGAGAACACGTCGGGGTATTCGGCGGCCAGGACGTTGGTCATCATCGCGCCGGAGGAGAAGCCGCTGACCACGATGCGGGCCGGGTCGACGTTGTAGCGCTGCCGGGTGTAGGCGACCATCGCCATGATGCCGGTGGAGTCGCTGCCGCCGTCGCGCTTGAGCGCGGCGGGGGTGGACACGTCGAAGCATGATCCGCTGCGGGTGGCCTCGGGGACCACGATGATGTAGCCGTAGCGGTCGGCGGCGGTGACGTAGTCGTGCCCGTTGCCGTTGAAGATGGCGCTGGCCGATCCGCTGCAGTAGTGGACCAGGACCAGCAGCGCCGGCCGTGCCGCGACCCTGTCGGGCACGTAGAGGTACATGTTCAGGTTCGTCGGGTTGGTGCCGAAATTGGTCACCCGGGTCAGCGACGCCGCCGCGGCGGGCCGGACCCCGAGGAACATTCCCGCCACCACCAGAGGCAAGGCGACGGCCGCCAGTATCACTCTGAGTCGTTGTTTCACGCTATTTCCTCGAGTTGGGTCTGGGAGTGAGCCGTCCGGCAGACTCCGTAATGGACGTGGCCGTGGTCGCCTTCGGCGAAGGCGACCACGGCGGGAACCTCACCGTCAGACGCGGGTCCACTTCTGGTTGTTCTGGCCGTTGCAGGTCCAGATTTGGAGCTTGACGCCGTTGGCGGTCGAGTAGTTGGGGACGTCCAGGCACTTGTTCGCGCCGACCGCCGTGATGGTGCCGTCGGAGTTGAAGCGCCACTGCTGGTTGTTCTGGCCGTTGCAGTCCCAGATGATCACGCTGGTGCCGTCGGCGGTGCCGCCGCCGTTCACATCGAGGCATTTGCCGCCGTAGACGCGCAGCTCACCGGCACTTGTCTGCGTCCACTGCTGGTTGCTCTGCCCGTTGCAGTCCCAGATCTGCACCTGGGTGCCGTTGACCTGCGAGACGCCGGTGACGTCCAGGCAGCGGCCCGACCCCACCCCCCGGATGGCATTCGCGGAGGAGGTCGGCGTCGCGCTGGGGGTGCCGCCGCCGGACTGGCCGATGCTGCCGGGGACCGACTGGAGCGCCGCGTACCAGGCGGCGGCCATCTTGTCGTAGCCGTTCGCGGTGGGGTGGATGCCGTCGATCAGATCGCCGGTGGTCAGCTTGCTGTGCATGTCGACCAGGTGGACGTGCTTGCCGCTGTTGGCCTTGGACTGCACGATGCCGGGGATCGCCGCGTTGAAGGTGCGGGCGGCGGCCTCCTGGCCGGAGTTCGACAG
>NZ_BSSF01000040.1:0-9701 GCF_030268985.1 Microbispora sp. NBRC 16548 | reverse complement strand
TGCACCGGCATCACCGTGTGGGGCATCACCGACAAGTACTCCTGGCGCAGCGGTGACACCCCGCTGCTGTTCGACGGCAACTACAACAAGAAGCAGGCGTACACGGCCGTCCTCGACGCCCTCAACGGCGGGACCTCCAGTTCTCCCCCGCCCACCGGAAGCGGGACCGCCATCAAGGGCGTGGGATCGGGCCGGTGCGTGGACGTCACCGACGTCTCGCAGGCCAACGGCGCGCAAGTGCAGATCTGGGACTGCAACGGGCAGAGCAACCAGCAGTGGACGCAGACAAGTGCCGGTGAGCTGCGGGTCTACGGCGGCAAGTGCCTGGACGTCAACGGCGCCGGCACCGCCGACGGCACCAGCGTGATCATCTGGGACTGCAACGGGCAGAACAACCAGAAGTGGCGGTTCAACGCTGACGGCACCATCACCGCGGTCGGCGCGAACAAGTGCCTCGATGTCACCGGCGGCGGCACCGCCAACGGCACCAAACTCCAGATCTACTCCTGCTGGGGCGGCAGCAACCAGCAGTGGACCCGAGTGTGACACCACCCCTCACCGGGGCGGCCCCAGCGTGGCCGCCCCGGGTGGGCCGCGAGGCTCGCCGACGCGACCTGGGCGTCGTTCCGCTCGTACAACCATCCCACCCGTGACACCGTCGCCGGCCTCGACGCACCCGAGTCCGGGCGGCCCCCAACGGTGCGGTTCTCCGCGCCCAGAGCGACCGCTCCCCCGGTGAGCGACCAACCACCACGCGAAGGCGCGGATCGGCACCGACAGCCAAGAGGAGAAGACATGACGCAGGATCAGAACGAGCCCGTGAGCAGCGAGCGGAGAATGCTGAGCCGGAGATCCGTCCTGGCGACGATGGGAGCGTTGCCGGTCATCACGGCCGCGGCGTCGGTCCTGGGGGCCACGGAGGCCGCGGCGGCCACCGCGAGCATCAATCCGTCGGCGCAGCGGCAGACGATCAAGGGCTTCGGCGGCATGACCCACGCGGCCTGGGCCGGCGACCTGACAGCCGCCCAGCGGGACACGGCATTCGGCACCGGCGACGGCAAGCTGGGGTTCTCCATCCTGCGGATCCCCGTCGGCGAGAACCAGTCGGACTGGAGCCGTGACCTGGCGACGGCGAAGCGCGCGGTCGAGCTCGGGGCGACCGTCTTCGCCTCGCCGTGGAATCCCCCGGCCAGCATGACCGAGACCTTCACCCGCGGCAGCCAGACCAACGCGAAACGCCTCAAGTACAGCTCGTACGCCGCCTACGCCCAGCACCTGAACGACTTCACCACCTACATGCGCAACAACGGGGTGAACCTGTACGCCATCTCGGTGCAGAACGAGCCCGACTACGCCTCCACCTGGACCTGGTGGACCGCCACCGAGATCGTGAACTTCCTGAAGCAGAACGCGTCGGTCATCGGCACCAGGGTCATGGCGCCCGAGTCCTTCCAGTACATCAAGAGCATGTCGGACCCGATCCTCAACGACTCCACGGCGCTCGCCAACGTGGACATCATCGGGGCGCACCTCTACGGCACGCCGTACTCGAACTTCCCCTACCCCCTCTTCCAGCAGAAGGGCGCGGGCAAGGAACTCTGGATGACCGAGGTCTACTACCCCAACAGCACCGACTCGGCGGACACCTGGCCCCAGGCGCTCGACGTGGGTGAGCACATGCACCGCGCCATGGTGGAGGCCGAGTTCCAGGCGTACGTCTGGTGGTACATCCGGCGCAGCTACGGCCCCATGCGGGAAGACGGCCAGATCAGCAAGCGCGGCGCCATCATGGCGCAGTTCGCCAGGTTCGTCCGCCCCGGATACGTGCGGATCGACGCGACGGCGAATCCCGCGTCGAACGTCTACGTCTCGGCGTACCGGAGTGGCAACACCGTCGTCATCGTCGCCATCAACAAGGGGACCTCCGCGGTGAGCCAGCAGTTCACCGTGGCGGGCGCCGGCTCGGCCGGCGTCTCGTCCTGGGTGACCGACGCGAGCAGGAACGTCGCGTCCCAGGCGGCGACCAGCATGTCGAACGGCTCCCTCACCGTCACGCTTCCCGCTCGCAGCATGACGACCTTCGTGACCAGCCTGAGCGGCGGCTCCTCGCCCTCCCCGTCGCCCATCCTGTCGCCGAGCCCGTCGCCCAGCGCGTCGCCCAGCGCCTCGCCCAGTGGCGGCACCGGGACCGGGCCCCGGGTCGCCTACACCATGAGCACCTGGAACAACGGCTTCACCGCCAGCATCAGCATCACCAACACCGGAACCTCGACGATCGACGGCTGGACACTGGCCTTCACCCTGCCCTCCGGCCAGTCCATCACCTCGGGCTGGAACGCCACCTACTCGCCCTCCAGCGGCCAGGTGAGCGCCCGCAACGTCAGCTACAACGGCACGATCGCGCCCGGGGCCACCATCGACATCGGCTTCCAGGCCACCCACACCGGCAACACCGCCGAACCGACCGCCTTCACCCTCAACGGCGTTCCCTGCACCGTGGTCTGATTAGCACGTGGTCTGATCAGCACGTGGTCTGATCGGCATGACCTGGCCGGCAGGCGAGACAACCCCCGAAGCCGACCGGCGGGAAACCCGACCGCGCCCTGGACCTGATGGTCCAGGGCGCGGCTTCCTCTCCGTGCGAGATCAGCCCAGTGCGAGGCGGAGCAGCAGGTCCTTGACCTCCGTCGCCTCGAATCGCCGCTTGGCCGCGGATGGGTCGGAGCAGAGCAGCACCGGCGCGTCTGCGGGGTCGGCGGGAAGCAGCCCATGTGAGCCGCGTACGGCGCGAGCACCGTGGTCGAGGCCGACGACGTTCATGAGGTAGCGCATGCCGAGCTTCTTGCGCAGCAGCGCCACGCCGGCCCTGCGCTTGGCGGCGCCGGGGTGCGCCGGGTCGAAGAAGAGCTCGGCCGGGTCGTAGCCCGGCTTGCGATGGATGTCGACGAGGCGGGCGAAGTCGGGCGCGCGGGCGTCGTCGAGCCAGTAGTAGTAGGTGAACCACGCGTCGGGCTCGGCGAGCAGGACCAGTTCACCGGAGCGGGGGTGGTCCAGGCCGTGCGCCTTCTTCCCGCTCTCGTCGAGCACCTCGGCGACGCCGGGCAGGGACGCGCAGAGCTCGGCGACGGCCGGCACGTCGGCGGGGTCGGGAACGTAGACGTGCGCCACCTGGTGGTCGGCGACGGCGAACGCGCGCGAGGTCCACGGGTCGAGATACTCCATGCCGTCCTGGGTGTAGACACGCAGGAGCCCTTCCGCACGGAGCATCCGGTTGACGTCGACGGGGCGGGAGACGTCGGTGATGCCGTACTCCGACACGCAGACGACGGTCCTGCCCTGCGCCGCCGCGGCTTCCAGCAGCGGCGTCAGCACGGTGTCGAGCTCGGCGGCCGCCGCGGCGGCGCGAGGGTCGGACGGGCCGTACCGCTGCAGGTCGTAGTCGAGGTGAGGGATGTAGGCCAGCGTCAGGTCGGGGTTGTGCGCGGTCATGATGTGCTGGGCGGCGCGGCAGATCCAGGCCGACGAGGCGATGCCCGCTCCCGGGCCCCAGTAGCTGAACAGGGGGAAGGTGCCCAGCGCCGAGGTGAGCTCGTCGTGCAGCTCCGGGGGGTGGGTATAGCAGTCGGCCTCCTTACGCCCGTCGGCGTGATAGATCGGCCGGGGGGTGACCGTCCAGTCGACGTCGGCGCCCATCGCGTACCACCAGCACACGTTGGCCACCGTGAGGCCGGGCCGATCGCGCCGGGCGGCCTGCCACACCTTCTCACCGCCGACGAGCGCGTTGTGCTGGCGCCACAGCAGGACCTCTCCGAGGTCGCGGAAATACCAGCCGTTGCCGACGATGCCATGATCGGCCGGCGGGACGCCGGTGAGGAACGTGGACTGCACCGAGCAGGTGACGGCCGGCAGGACGGTGCCGAGTTCCGCCTGGAAGCCGTCCGCGGCGACGGCCCGCAGCCGCGGCATGTGCGCCAGCAGTCGCGGGGTCAGCCCCACCACGTTCAGGACCAGCAACGATGTCATGTCCCAACTCCCACATCACGCAGCGCGGCACGGGCGAAGTCCAGCTCGTCGGCGATGCCCGCGGCGAGCTGTCCGGGGGTCTGCGGGCGCAGCGCGGCCGGCAGCACTCCCCAGGTGTAGGTCTCCACGTCGAAGTGGTCGCAGAGCGGCCGCGGCCCGCCGGCGAGCTCCGCGAGCGCCGCACGCATCACGGGGATGGTCGTGGCCAGCGGCGCGGGCGGCGAGACGTGGAGGGGAACGTGGTAGTGGACCCGCCACGGCCCGGGCAGCCCCCGCTCGAAGGCCTCGTCGAGGTCGTCGGCGGCGTCGCCCGCGGGGTTGCGCGTCTGGTGCAGGAAGCGCGGCTCGGCGTACTCGCGCAGGGCTTCCGGGTCCGCGGTCTCCAGGGCCGCGGAGAGCTGGACCTTGACGACGGGCAGGCCGGCCCGGCTCAGCTCCTTCAGCGCGTCGGCCGGCTCCTCCCACGCGCAGGCCAGGTGGGCGAGGTCCAGGCAGATGCCGAGCCGGCCGCCGTCGACGCCGGCGAGCCGTGCCACCGCCTGGCCGGTCGTCTCCACCACGCAGCCGGGCTCGGGTTCGAACCCCACCCGTATCACCCGCCCGGTGGCGGACTCGAGGTCGGCCAGACCGGCGGCCAGCCGGTCGAGCCGGCGTGCGGCCAGGTCGGCCATGCCGGTGTCCCAGGGGTCGCGCCAGGCGAGCGGCAGCGTCGAGACCGACCCTCGGGCCGCGTCGTCGGGGAGCAGGTCCGCGAGGACGAGCGCCAGGTCCAGGGTGTACGACAGGCGGTCCCGGGTGGTCCAGTCGGGATGGTAGACGGCGTGCTTGACGACCGTGTCCTGGAAGGAACGGTAGGGAAAGCCGTTGAGCGTGACCACCTCCAGGCCCCGTACGGACAGCTCGCGGCGGAGCCTGGCCCGCAGGGCGGGGTCGGCGGCCAGGGCGGCGGCGACGGGCGCGGCCAGCCAGAGCCCGAGCCCCAGGACGTCCGTGCCGAGGCGGGCGCGGATCGGGACCGCGTAGACGTCGAGCTGGGCGATGACGCCGTCGAGATCCTCTGCCGCGTGCACGTTGGTGCAGTAGCTCAGGTGCAGCGGGGCTCCGCCCGGGTGGCGTAGCCGCATCAGCCGCCGCCGCGCTTGATGGAGCTGCCGGCGAAGGTGGGCTGGTCCGCCCCGGCTCCGGCGCCGGTCAGGTCGAGGCGCCCGGACTGGCTGTAGAACTCCACGGGGTTGCGCCACAGCACCCGGTCGACGTCGTCCTCGGTGAATGCGGCGGCCAGCATCGCCGTTCCGGTCTCCAGCGTGAGCAGCGGGTCGGAGACGCCCCAGTCGGCGGCGGAGTTGACCAGCATCCGCTCCGGGCCGTACCGCTTGAGGATCTCCACCATGCGGGGCGGCGACATCTTCGTCTCGGGGTAGATGGAAAAGCCCATCCAGCATCCGGAGTCGCGCACGATGCCGACCGTGACCTCGTTGAGGTGGTCGACGGCGACCCGCTCGGGCGCGATCCCCGAGGCGGCGACGACCTCCAGAGTGCGCCGGGTGCCGGTGGCCTTGTCGCGGTGGGGGGTGTGGACGAGCGCCGGCAGGTCGTGCTCGACGGCGAGGGCGAGCTGCCGCTCGAAGACGTCGTCCTCCTCCGGAGTGATCGAGTCGTAGCCGATCTCTCCGACCGCGACGACACGGTCCTTGTCCAGGTAGCGCGGCAGCAGGTCGAGCACGGGGCGGCAGCGCGGGTCGTTCGCCTCCTTGGGGTTCAGCGCGATCGTCGCGTGGTGCACGATGCCGAACTGGGCGGCCCGG
Organism: Microbispora sp. NBRC 16548; assembly: GCF_030268985.1. NCBI lineage: Bacteria > Bacillati > Actinomycetota > Actinomycetes > Streptosporangiales > Streptosporangiaceae > Microbispora > Microbispora sp. NBRC 16548. The sequence continues at coordinate 3,873 of NZ_BSSF01000040.1, read as the reverse complement.
TACGGCTCCCAGCCGATCAGCGAGTCGAAGTAGTCGGTGAACGAGCCGGGGCCGGTGCGAGGCTGCCCCAGCCAGAAAGCCGGCTCCACGACGGCCCGGACGCCGGCGGCGGCCATCCGGGCGTAGTCGTCGGTGGTGCGCGACGTCATGTGGATGTGCGGGTCGAAGATGCGCATCAGGACTCCTCACGGGTCAGACGGCCGAGCAGGGCGGCGGCGTCGGCGGGCATGGGGCGTCCCGCGGCCGCGCGCTCGTCGGCGAAGGCGGCCAGCATGGCCGCCAGCTCACGGTCGGCCCGCTCGTCCAGCCCGTCGACCGCGGTCAGCGGCACTCCCGTGAACACGGACTTGAGCACCGCCTGCCGCCAGGCGGCCTGGTCGAGGTGGCGGGCGTACGGCCCGAGGGCGGCGGCCAGCAGACGGGCGTCGTTCGTGCGGATCGCGTCGTGCAGCAGGGGCAGTCCCGCCGCGCCGACGGCGAGCATCGGCAGGGCCTTGAGCACGGCCCGCTTCTCGTCGGCGTCGCCGTAGCGGTAGAGGTCGCCGATCTCGGCCTCCGCCCGGTCCGCCGGCAGCGCGGCCAGCAGCAGTGCCCGGGCGGCCTCGTCCGCGGTCCAGCCGGGCACGCCGGGCAGGGGTGTGCGCCCGGCCCGCCGTCCGGCCTGGGTGAAGGACCGGCCGATCGTCTCGGGTCGCTCGCTCGCCGCGGTGAGCGCGGCGTCCACCCATTCCTCTCGCGGTGTCTCCCGCAGCGCGGCTCGCAGCCGGTCCGGTCGCGTCATGCCGTTCTCCCTTCGCCATCACGCCTCGACGCCTGCTCGGCCGCGCGCAGGAATTCGATCGAACGCCGGGCCACGGCGGGCGCGGCGTGGCAGTGACGGGGAAGCTCGACCGCGACCAGGCCCCGATAGCCGGCGTCGGTCAGCGCGCGCAACACCGGTGGGAAGTCGATCTCCCCTTCGCCGAACTCCAGATGTTCGTGCACGCCCCGTCGCATGTCGTCGATCTGGACGTTCACCAGGTGCCCGGCGACGGCCGCGACGCAGCCGGGCACCGGGTCGGGCTCGTTGCAGCGGCAGTGCCCGATGTCCAGGGTGATGCCGAAGCCGTCCGGAGAACCGAGCGCCTCGTGCAGCCCGCGCCAGCCGGCGATCGTCTCCACGAGCATCCCCGGCTCGGGTTCGAATCCCAGCGTCACACCGGCGCACCGCGCGGCGTCGAGAACGCGCCCGCAGCCGTCGACCAGTCGGTCCCAGGCGGCGGCCTGGTCGACCCCGGCCGGGCGTATGCCGGACCAGAACGACACCGCCTCGGCGCCGAGGTCCGCGCCGATCGCGACGGCGCGGCGCAGGAAGTCCACCCGCCGGTCCCGGTCGTCGTCCAGCAGCGTCGGGGCGTGCTTGCGTCGTGGATCGAGCAGGTAACGCGCACCGGTCTCGACGACCACCGCCAGATCGAGGTCGCGCAGCTTGTCGGCGACCTCCGTCACGCGCCGTCCCAGCCCGTCGGCGTACGGATCGAGATGGCAGTGGTCGAGCGTCAGGGCCACTCCCTCGTAACCGAGGCCGGCGATGACGTCGAGGGCGTCCGGCAACCGGTGATTGGCGAAGCCGTTGGTGCCGTAGCCGAACCTCATGTCGCGGAGACCTTCCTGACCAGGCGCCGGGCCAGCGGAATCGCCGCCGCGAGGGCGAGGCCGGCGCGGGGAGCGCCGCCGCGCGCGGCGAGGGCGCCCTGGAGGGCCGGCAGGCTGACGATGCCCGCGCTGACCGCGTCACGGACGCGCCGCGCGGAGGGGTCGGCGACGGCGTGCGCCTGGGGGAAGCCGAACTGCGCGGCGTAGCAGCCGGCGAGGGCCGGCTGCACCGGTCCCCCGGCACCACGGGCGGTGACGGCGGCGAGCGTGACGGTGCCTGCCAGGGTCGCGGCGGGCAGCCGCGGGTCCGCCCCCGACACCTCTGCGTGCGAGAGCGCGGTGAGCAGGTACGTGTGGGCGGCGATGGTGAGAGCGGAAGGCAGCGCGGCGGTGCGGGAGCCGCCTGTGGCACCCAGCAGCACGTCGAGGCCGCGGCACAGCGCCATCGTCAGGGGACCGGCGGGTGTGCCCTTGGCCGCCACGTCGTACGCCCAGACGGCGGCGGCCAGGGGTGCGGCGACCGCCAGGGCACGCCGGCCGCCCGCGAGCCCGGCCACGGTGAGCCCGGCGACGGTGAGCCCCGCCGCCGTGCCGAGGGCCGCCTCGGCCGGCACGCGCCCCGAGGGGATGGGGCGCTCCGGGCGCTCGATCGCGTCGAGATGCCGGTCGGCCCAGTCGTTGGCCGCCATCCCCGCCCAATACAGGAGGACCGAGGAGCAGGCCAGGCCGATGGTGCGGCGGCCGAGCACTCCACCGGCGGCCGCCCCGGCGACCACGTCGCCGGGCACGGACAGCGCGGCCGGCGCACGGACCAGCTCGATCAGATCGCGGAGCGCCGTCATCGCGTCGTCATCGCCCCGTCTCCCGGGGGCCGAGCGCGTCCACGGCGGCCCGCAGCGCCTGCCACTGCTCGGGCAGCGCGTGGGGCACCTCTCCGAGAGGGTCCTTGAAGAAGAAGGCCAGTTCGGTGAGCGGACCCGTGCGCCCGGCCCGGTGGGCGGCCGCCGTCAGCCGTGCCAGGTCCAGGACCAACGGCGCGGCCAGCGCCGAGTCGCAGCCGTGCCAGGTGAACTCCATGCGCATGCGGGTTCCGAGGAAGCCTTCGAAGGAGATCAGGTCCCACGCGGTCTTGAAGTCGTCGAGGTCCTCGACGAAGTCGATCCGGGTCTCGCCCTGCGGGACGTAACCGAGCGTCTCGTGCAGCACGCGCTGTTTGCTGGCGGACTTGGCCGCGTTGGCCGCCGGCTCGGCGAGGTTCGCGCCGTCGCCGCCGCCCAGCAGGTTGACGCCGGACCAGGTGCGCACCTTCAGGTTGCGCAGGGCGAACATCGGGGCGAGCACCGACTTGACCAGGGTCTCGCCGGTTTTGCCGTCGTGGCCCCCGTACGGGAGCCCCTGCCTGCGGGCCAGGGCGTCGAGGGCGGGCAGGCGGGCGCCGGTGGAGGGCGTGAAGTCGACGTACGGGCAGCCCGCTCGCAGGGCGGCGTAGGCGGCCAGGGCGCTGGGCGGCAGGACGGGCTCCGGCCCGTCCAGCGCGGCCTCCAGCGCGTCGAGATCGGCGTGGGCGGGATGGGGTCGCGGTGCCGGTTCCGTGGTCGAGACGTTGATCACGACGACGCGGTCCAGATCGTGCCGCCGGCGGAAACGATCCAGGTCGGCGCCGATGGCGTCCGCGGCCCCGGCTTGGGTGTCGCGGACCGGCAGGGGCAGTACGTCCTGCTCGATCTCGAGTAGCGCGTCCTGCACGGCCCCGGCGAGCCGAGCCGGAACGATTCCCGCCTCGGCAAGCGCGGCGGCCTTCTTGACCAGGGGGATCGAGGAGATGTCGTGGCCGCCGAAGACCAGGTCCCCTATCGCGGGGAGGGCGTCGCTGTGCAGCCCGGGCGATTCCAGGACGCATCCGGTCGGTTCGGCCAGGCCCGCCCGCACCGCCGACGCCCCGAGCATGCTGGTGACCGCGACCGATCCTCGTGCTCCGATGAGCCATACTCCGGTTCTCATCTGTCTCCTCTCCCCGATCGGTTGCCGGGACGGTGGGGGTGCTGCTTACGGCGGGTCGGCTCCGTCGGGCGGCGGCCACCGTGCGGCCGCCGCCCGGCGTGATGTGTCATTCGGAGGAGAAGGCGGCGTCGAAGGCTGCGGCCGGTGGGGTGATGGCGTTGAGCGAGCGGATGTAGGCGAGGGATTCCGGCGCGCCGTGCAGCCGGTCCATGCCCGCGTCCTCCCACTCGATGGAGA
>NZ_BSSF01000039.1:0-13743 GCF_030268985.1 Microbispora sp. NBRC 16548 | reverse complement strand
GTAACCTGACGCAGGCCGCGCGGGAGGGCAAGCTCGACCCGGTGATCGGCCGGGACAAGGAGATCGAGCGGGTCATGCAGGTCCTTTCCCGCAGGACCAAGAACAACCCGGTTTTGGTGGGTGAGCCCGGTGTGGGCAAGACCGCCGTGGTGGAGGGCCTGTCGCAGAAGATCGTCAAGGGTGAGGTGCCCGAGACGCTGAAGGACAAGCAGCTCTACACCCTCGACCTGGGTGCGCTGGTGGCCGGTTCCCGCTATCGCGGTGACTTCGAGGAGCGCCTGAAGAAGGTGCTCAAGGAGATCCGCACCCGCGGCGACATCATCTTGTTCATCGACGAGCTGCACACGCTGGTCGGCGCGGGCGCCGCCGAGGGCGCCATCGACGCCGCGAGCATCCTCAAGCCGATGCTGGCCCGCGGTGAGCTGCAGACCATCGGTGCCACCACGCTCGACGAGTACCGCAAGCACCTGGAGAAGGACGCCGCGCTCGAGCGGCGGTTCCAGCCGATCCAGGTGGCCGAGCCGTCGCTGTCGCACACGATCGAGATCCTCAAGGGTCTGCGGGACCGTTACGAGGCGCACCATCGGGTGTCGATCACCGACGGCGCGCTGGTGGCCGCGGCGACGCTGGCCGACCGGTACATCAGTGACCGGTTCCTGCCGGACAAGGCGATCGACCTGATCGACGAGGCCGGCTCGCGGATGCGGATCCGCCGGATGACGGCGCCGCCGGACCTGCGCGAGTACGACGAGAAGATCGCGAACGTCCGGCGGGAGAAGGAGTCCGCGATCGACGCGCAGGACTTCGAGAAGGCCGCGGCGCTGCGGGATCAGGAAAAGCAGCTGCAGCTCAAGCGGGAGCGGCGGGAGAAGGAGTGGAAGGCCGGCGACATGGACGTCGTCGCCGAGGTGACCGAGGAGCTCATCGCCGAGGTCCTGGCCACCGCCACCGGCATCCCGGTGTTCAAGCTGACCGAGGAGGAGTCCCAGCGGCTGCTCCGGATGGAAGACGAGCTGCACAAGCGGATCATCGGTCAGGACGACGCGATCAAGGGGCTGTCGCGGTCGATCCGCCGCACCCGCGCCGGTCTGAAGGACCCGCGCCGTCCGGGTGGGTCGTTCATCTTCGCCGGTCCTTCGGGTGTCGGTAAGACCGAGCTGTCCAAGGCGCTGGCGGAGTTCCTGTTCGGCGACGAAGACGCGCTGATCATGCTCGACATGTCCGAGTTCATGGAGAAGCACACCGTCTCGCGGCTGTTCGGCTCCCCGCCCGGATACGTCGGATACGAAGAGGGCGGCCAGCTGACCGAGAAGGTGCGGCGCAAGCCGTTCTCGGTGGTCCTGTTCGACGAGATCGAGAAGGCCCACCCCGACATCTTCAACTCGCTGCTGCAGATCCTGGAGGACGGTCGGCTGACCGACGCCCAGGGCCGGGTGGTGGACTTCAAGAACACCGTCATCATCATGACGACCAACCTCGGCACCCGGGACATCTCCAAGGGCATCGGGGTCGGGTTCGCCCGCGCCAACGACACCGAGTCGAACTACGACCGGATGAAGGCCAAGGTGCAGGAGGAGCTCAAGCAGCACTTCCGGCCGGAGTTCCTCAACCGCGTCGACGACATCGTGGTCTTCCACCAGCTGACGCCCAAGGAGATCATCCAGATCGTGGATCTGATGCTCGCCCAGGTGGCCGAGCGGCTCAAGGACCGCGACATGGGCCTGGAGCTGACCCAGGCCGCCAAGCAGCTGCTGGCCGACCGCGGGTACGACCCGGTGATGGGCGCCCGTCCACTGCGCCGCACGATCCAGCGGGAGCTGGAGGACACGCTGTCGGAGAAGATCCTCTACGGCGAGCTGCGGCCGGGCCAGGTCGTCAAGATCGACATCGAGGGCGAAGGCGACGCCGCGAAGTTCACCTTCACCGGTGAGGCGAAGAGCCCGGCGGTCCCGGACTCTGCGGCCTCCATCGCCGAGGCGGTCCAGCGCTGATCCGCCTGCGATAACCCGTTCCACCCGAGGGGCGCTCCGTGAGGAGCGCCCCTCGGCGTTTTCCGCCGTACCTCGGTCACGGTGCGGTCACCTTCGTGCCGAGAAGGTGAGAACCGGTATCACGCCACCGGACGTAGTACTACACTGTGTAGAGTCCGCTCGCGGTATGCCATATGCGCGGGTGGACGGCATGTCATCCCTGCGGCGTACCGGACAATCCGCTGCGGGGCGGACGCGTAGGACCGGGCGCACGAGGGAAGCTCGGTCCGCCCGGGAGAGATCCCGGCGGTAGGAGGACCGGAGTCCCATGCGGTCGGGACACGCCCTGTGGGCGAATTGGCGGTCCGGAAGTGCACAAGCCCTTGGAGGCACCTGATGCGCCTGTTGCACGACGACGGGACGCTGGTTCACCTGGCCTACAACGCGGGCGTACATCCCGCCGAGGATCTGGAGAACCTGATCGCCCACCTCACGCGCTACGCCGTGCCGGTGCGCAGGAAGCTGGGAGTCGACCGGCTGGGCGTCGGCCTGTGGCTGGCTCCCGCCGTGGCGGACCACCTCATCGCCGATCGCATCGAGCTCGTACGGCTGCGCCGGTCGCTGGAGGAGCGCGGCCTGGAGTGCGTCAGCCTGAACGGCACCGGCGGGCGCAACCAGGAGGTTCCCGGACCCGACTGGGCCAAGCCCGAGCGCTACCGCTACACCATGGCGCTGGCGAAGATCCTCGCGTTCCTGCTGCCCGACGACGTCCAGTCGGGCAGCATCTCCACGATCCCGATCGGCTGGCGCCGCGACTGGCCCGCCGACCTGCATACCATCGCCTCCCGCCGGCTCGAACGGCTGTCGCGTGAGCTGCGCGGCCTCTACAGCGTCACCGGCAAGATCGTCAGGGTCGGCTTCGAGCCCTGGCCGGGCTGCGTGCTGGAGACCACCGAGCAGGCCCTTGAGCGGGTCTGCGACATCGACTCCGATCACCTCGGCGTCTGCCTGGACGCCTGCCACCTGTCCTGCGGCGCAGAGGAGCCCGACGCGGCGCTGCGCGGGCTGGCTCTCGCCGGGGCTCCCGTGGTCAAGCTGAGCCACGTGCACAACCACAGCCAGGAGATCCCCAGCACCCAGCCGGTGATCGCCGACACGCTCACCGCGATCCTGTCCGGAGCGGTGAACGGCACCGCGCACGTCGAGGTGGAGGCCCACGACCTGACCTCCCCCAAGGCGAAGGGGCCCGCCGCCCTGGTGGCGAAGCTCGCCGACGAGCTCGACTGGACCCGCCGCAACCTCACCGCGCTCGGCCTCAAGCTCGCCGCCTGACAGGCGCCCAAGGCGTCAGGAGGGCAACTGGTAGGTGCCGTCGGGGAGTACCTCGGCCAGGCCGTCGTCCAGGAGGCCGTCCAGTGCGCGCTCGCGCTGCACGTGGTCGGCCCAGACGGCGTCCAGCGCCTCCTTGGGGACCGGCCCGTGCGCCTCGCGGAGCACGGCGAGCAGGCGCCCGCGGCACTGCCGGTCGGTCCCCGCGTACGTCTGGCCCTGCCGCGCCGGGCCGTCGTGGGCCGGACGCCCGGCCAGCCGCCAGGCGCACTGCGCGGTGACCGGGCAGCGCTCGCAGCGGGGCGCCCTGGCCGTGCAGACCAGTGCGCCCAGCTCCATCACGGCCACGGCCCAGCGAGGCGCGCCCACCGGGGGCACCAGTGACTCCGCGAGCCGCCGCTCGGCCGCCGTGGGCGCCTTCGGCGGGTACTCCTCGCCGCGCACCGCTCTGGCGAGCACCCGCCGCACGTTCGTGTCCAGCACCGCGTGGCTGCCGCCGTACGCGAAGCTGGCCACGGCCGCCGCCGTGTAGTCGCCGATCCCGGGCAGGGCCCGAAGTTCGTCGTAGGTGGACGGCACGCGGCCGCCGTGGTCGGCCGTGACGGCCCGGGCGCACGCGTGGAGGTTGAGCGCCCTGCGCGGGTAGCCGAGCCGCCCCCAGTGGCGTACGGCCTCGCCGGGGGACTCCTTCGCGAGCGCTTCCGGGGTGGGCCAGCGCTCCATCCACTCGGTCCAGACGGGCAGCACCCGGGCGACGGGCGTCTGCTGGAGCATGATCTCGCTCACCAGGATGCCCCACGGGGTCGCGTCGGGACGCCGCCAGGGCAGGTCGCGGTTGTGCTCGGCGTACCAGTCGAGGATGGGCTCACGCAAGGAGGCGGACACGCCCCGACTGTACCGAGAGCCGCGCTGCGGAGCGTACGGCGCCCGATTGCGCAAAGACCCGGCGAGGCTGTGATCTGGAGAAGGACAAGGTTCAGCGAGCCGTTACCTCTGGCCCGCCAGGGCTCTCCATACTGTGCGTATGGATCCGGACACTTTCCGTGGTGACGTGGGCGTCGAGGGGGCGGACGTCTACTGGCGCCGCCGGGTGTCGGTGCTCACGGGGATGCTCGTCGTGGTGGCGGTCGTGGCATGGGCGTGCAGCAGCGCCTCCGGACGGCCGGACGAGACCGCCGCCGCCGTCAAGGCGACGCCCTCCGACCGGCTGGTCGTCTCGCTGCCCGCCGGGCTGGCTCCGAAGACGCCCGCCGTCTCCGGCGCCGCCGTCCTGGGGCAGCCGTCGCCGTCCGCTTCCGCGGGCGTATCGCCCTCGCCCGGCAAGCCGCGGCGCCCGGGCGACCCCTGCGACGAGAAGGACCTCGTGCTCGCGCTGCAGGCCGGCCAGGACGTGTACGGCAAGGATGTCACGCCGACCTTCCTGCTGACGGTCGTGAGCACGGGCAAGGTCGAGTGCACGGTGGACGTCGGGCCGCGCACGCTGGAGATGCGGGTGCTGTCGGGCGGCGAGCGCGTGTGGTCGACGGCCGACTGCGTGGCGGGCGACGGCGTGGACAGGCAGTTGCTGGAGCGCGGCATCCCCTACGTCCGCTCGATCCGGTGGGACCGCCACCGGTCGGGGAGCACGTGCGCCGGCAAGCGGTCGCCCGCCGACCCCGGCACGTACGTCGCGACCGCGCATTCGGGCCGGCTGAAGAGTCCGAAGATCGTCTTCCACCTGCGCTGACCGAGACCTACAGGTAGCGCTCCAGGATGGACGACTCGGCGAGCCGGGACAGGCCCTCGCGGACGCTGCGCGCCCGCGTCTCGCCCACGCCGCCGACGGCCTGGAGGTCGTCGGTGCTGGCCGCGAGCAGCTTCTGCAGGCCGCCGAAGTGGCTCACGAGCCGGTCGACGATCGCCCCGGGCAGGCGGGGGACCTTGGTGAGCAGCCGGAAGCCGCGTGGGCTGACCGGCGTGTCGAGCGCGTCGCCGCCGTGGTGACCCAGAATCTGCGCCACCTTCGACAGGTCGAGCAGGTCGCCGGAGGACAGCTCGTCCAGCTCCCGCATGGCGTCGGCGTCCCCATACGGACGCGCGCCGAGCGAGCCGGGCGCGTAATCGCGGATGATCTGCACGCGGTCGGTCTCCACGCCCGCGAACAGCTCGTCGAGCTGGAGCGACAGCAGCCGCCCGTCGGTGCCGAGCTCGACGACGTATCCCTCGATCTCGCGGGCGATGCGGCGGACCATCTCCAGGCGCTGGACGACCGCGGCCACGTCGCGGACCGTCACGAGGTCCTCGATCTCCAGGGCCGACAGGTTGCCGGAGACCTCGTCGAGCCGCTTCTTGTAGCGTTCGAGCGTCGCCAGGGCCTGGTTGGCCTTGGACAGGATCGCGGCCGACTCCTCAAGCACGTAGCGGATGCCGTCGAGGTAGAGCGCGATGATCCGCATCGACTTGCTGATCGCGATGACCGGGAGCGAGGTCTGCCTGGCCACCCGCTGCGCGGTGCGGTGCCGGGTGCCGGACTCGTCGGTGGGGATGGCCGGGTCGGGCACGAGGTGCACGGCGGCCCGCACGATCCTGAGGTGGGCCGTGTCGAGCACGATCGCGCCGTCCATCTTGGCCAGCTCGCGCAGGCGGGTCGCGGAGAACTCGACGTCGAGCGTGAACCCGCCGGTGCAGATGTCCTCGACCGTGCGGTCGTACCCGAGGACGATCAGGCCGCCGGTGTGGCCGCGCAGGATGCGCTCCAGCCCGTCACGCAGCGCCGTCCCCGGGGCGAGCGCGGCGAGCACGGCCCTTCTGCGGTCGTCGATCGCCTTGTCGTTGTCCAGCACATGCACCCCAGTGGGCTCGCCCGGTCGTTATCCGTCAGATCGTCTTCCTACCGATCCCTTGTCGCGGCGAGATCCGCGAGGCGCTCCGCGGGCGCCCTGTGAAGCCCCTCGGGGGCGCGGGGGCGAGGCCACGGCCGACGGGGCAGGCAACAGAGTTTACCGGCGTGACGCCGTGCTCACCGGTGTGACGACCGATCACCTCGATGACCTCATGAGGTTGAGCGCGTCCCACACGTTCTCCACCTCCGTGACCTCGAAGCCCGGCGCGAACGGCGTCGTGCGGCCGGTCGGCGAGCGCAGCGCCACGAGCCGGCCGCGGCTCGCCGACGCCTCCAGACGTGGGCCTTCCTCCTCCAGCGAGCCGGTGGGCACCAGCGCCCTGGTGAAGCCGAGCCGGGCCGCCTCGGCCAGCCGCCGCCGGACCTCCCGCACCGGCCGCAGTTCGCCGGCCAGGCCGACCTCGCCCAGCGCGACGAGCCCGGCGGGCAGGGCCTGGTCGCCGGCCGCGCTGACGACCGACAGCATCAGCGCGAGGTCGACGGCGGGGTCGGTCAGGCGGATCCCGCCCACGGTGGCCGTGAAGACGTCGCACTTGCCGATCTTGGCGTTGAGCCGCCGCTCCATGACGGCGAGCACCATCGCCACCCGGTAGGAGTCGAGGCCGGAGGACGTGCGGCGGGGCTGGGGAGCCTCGGTCGGGCCGACCAGGGCCTGCAACTCGGCCGGGATCGGCCGGGTGCCCTCGATGGTCACGGTGACGCAGGTGCCCGGCACCGGCTCGGGATGGCGGGAGACGAACAGCCCGCTGGGGTCGGTGATCCCGGTGATGCCGCGCTCGTGCAGGTCGAAGCAGCCCACCTCGTCGATCGGGCCGAACCGGTTCTTGATCGCGCGCACCATGCGCAGCCGCGAGTTGCGGTCGCCCTCGAAGTGGAGCACGACGTCCACCAGGTGCTCCAGCACCCGGGGCCCGGCGATCGTGCCGTCCTTGGTGACGTGGCCGACGAGCACGGTGGACATGGCCCGCTCCTTGGCGAGGCGGACCAGGTTGCCGGCGACCTCCCTGACCTGGGTCACGCCGCCGGGCACTCCGGTCGCGTCGGCCGAGCCGATCGTCTGGACCGAGTCGACGATGAGCAGGCTCGGCTGCACCTTCTCGACGTGCGCCACCAGGGCCGACAGGTCGGTCTCCGCGGCCAGGTAGAGCCTGTCCTCGATCGCGCCGATGCGATCGGCGCGCATGCGCACCTGGGCGGCCGACTCCTCGCCGGTCACGTAGAGGACGGTCTCGCCGCTCGCGGTGCGGGCGGCGGCCTCCAGCAGCAGCGTCGACTTCCCGATGCCCGGCTCTCCCGCCAGGAGCACGACCGCGCCCGGGACGAGGCCGCCGCCGAGCACGCGGTCGAGCTCGGGCACTCCGGTCGTCCGCGAGCTGACGGCCTCGGCCTTCACCTGGCCGATCGGGACGGCGGGGGCGGAGACCGCGCCCGGCTTGACCACGTGGACGCCCTGGCGGGCCCCGGCCTCCTCGACCGTGCCCCACGCCTGGCACTCCCCGCACCTGCCGACCCACTTGACCGTGGTCCAGCCGCACTCGCCGCACCGGTACGCCGGTTTCGCTGCCTTGCTCACGTGCGGGAGGTTACCGGCCGCCGCCGACAATCCCTTCCGGAAGAGCGGCGGCAAGGCGGAGAACTAGTTCGCCGGCTTCTCCGGCACGTAGAAGGCGGTGGTGCCGGCGACCGCGGCGGTCACCACGTCCTCCGGCGCGCCGGAGGCCCGGTATGCCTCGCCCCACAGGTCGCTGCTGAGCCTCATGAGCTCGCGTGCCTCCTCCGACTGCTCCCACGCCGAGGGGTCGTCGAGCATCTCGCCGCGCAGGTGCAGCCCGAGCCCGAGCACCGCCAGGTCCCAGCCGACGCCCGTGGCCCCCGGTCCGAACCGGTCCCAGAACTCCGGCGGCACCACGGCGACGTGCTCCAGTTCGAACACGGTGCGGCCGTCGCCCTCCGCGTTCAGCCGCACCTCGACCTCGCTGAAGCCGGGGTTCTCGCCGAACAGCCAGCTCACCCGCAGCAGCCGGGGCGGCTCGCACCGCAGGATCTCCCCGCCCGCGTTGCCCTGGAGCTGGTAGTGCCCGCCGAGCTTCAGCTCGCCGCTCACCGGAAGGAACCAGCGGCTGATCCGCTCGGAATCGGTGCAGGCGTCCCACACGTCCTCGATCCCGGCGTCGTAGGTGCGCCGCAGCAGCACCGTACGGGCCTCGCCTTCCTGCAGGTCGCGCGTGCCGACCGCGCGGTGTACTTCGTTGATCTGGTCGATGAAGTCGCTCATTGCCGCTCTTCCTCGTCGGTTCGTCCGTCGTGGGCTGCGTGATGGGCAGCGTGATGGGCATCGCCGCCGCCGTGCCGCCGTCCGAGTCGCTGCTCCCGTCTGCCCCGCGCCAGTTCGGTGCCGAGCGCGTCGAGCCGCTGTTCCCCCAAGCCGCGGAACCGCTCCAGCCAGGCGTCGACCTCCCGCAGAGGCTCGGGTTCCACGGCGTACAGCCGCCGCGTGCCCTCGGCCCGTACGGACGCCAGTCCTGACTCGCGGAGCACTCGCAGGTGCTGGGAGATGGCCGGCTGAGAGATCCCGAACTCGGCGCGGATGACGGAGGTGAGCGCCCCCGACGTCTGCTCGCCTTGGGAGAGCAGCTCCAGGATCCGGCGTCGCACCGGATCCCCCAGCGCGTCGAATGCGTGCACGCGCCCACTATGCCGATAGCCGCTTATAGAAGTCAACACTTATATAAGCGGCTCTCGGCAGACGGACGTGACTAGAAGTGGCCCGCGAGGTCGGCGAGCAGCAGGCGCTTGGGCTTGGCGCCCCTGATCTGCTGGACGATCTCGCCGTCCCGGTAGAGGTTCAGCGTGGGAAAGCCCAGGACGTTGTAGCGCTGGGCGATCTCGGGGTGGTCGTCGGCATTGATCTTGGCCACGGTGAGGCGGTCGCCGTACTCGGCGGCGATCTCCTCCAGGATCGGGGCGATCATCTTGCAGGGCGGGCACCAGTCGGTCCAGAAGTCCACCAGCACGGGCTTGTCGCTGTGCAGCACCTGCTCGTCGAAGTTCTCCGCGGTCAGCGTGATCATGACTCTCCTCGTCGTGTCAGCAGGCAGCCGGGGCAGGCGTCGGCGAACTGTGCGGCCACCTCCGAGCGGCGGGCCAGCAGGTCGCGGATCTGCCGGTCGATCTCGGCGAGCTTGCGCCGGTAGACGGCGACAGACTCGGGGCAGGAGCCCCCGGACGGGTGTCCGGACCGCAGGCAGTCGACGAACGGGCGGGCGTCGTCCAGCGTGAAGCCGACCGACATCAGCTCCCGGATCTCGGTGACGATTCGGACGTCCGACTCGTCGTACTCGCGATATCCGTTCGCCGAGCGGCGCGACCGGATGAGCCCCCGCTGCTCGTAGTAGCGCAGCGCTCGGGGGCTCACTCCCGCACGCCGGGCCAGCTCGCCGATCCGCATCGGCCCTCCTCGGCTGTCCTGGATCGTGCCTGACAAATCAAGCCCTGCTGCGCGGGGGCCAGGCGGCGCCTCGCTGCGTTGTCGTCGTCGCCGATAACGCTGTTATCGGCTCCTCCTCCGCCTTGCGATGCATCCACCTGGCCCCCGCTCGCGACGGGCAGCATTTGCCAGACACTCCCTGGGCACGACGGTAAAGCTTGACGCCGGTGACAAGGTCAAGCCCGGATTCAGAATTCCCGCCACCTCAGGACGTTCGGGTAGTCGATCTCCAGGCCCTCGACTTCCCGCAGCGCCTCGCCGGCCACCTCGGGCGTGAACTCGATGCGCAGCACCGCCTCCAGGTCGGCCCTGGAACGGAACGTCATCCGCAGGTCCAGTTCCTCGCGCCGCCAGCCCTGCCGGGACCAGAAGCGTTCCACGGCCTCCGGGGCGTAGGACGGCAGCGATCGGCGGAACCAGCGGCCGAACGCGCCGCGCGAGGCGTCCACGTCCACCACGAAGGCCGCGCCGCCCCGACGCAGCACCCGCCCCAGCTCGCGCAGGCCGGGCTCGCAGCCGGGCCCGAAGAAGTACGCCCATCGCGCGATCGCCACGTCGGCCGACGCGTCGGGGAGGGGCAGCGCCTGCGCGGTGCCCGTACGCACCGAGACGTTGGGCAGCGACGCGCAGCGGGCGGCGGCCTGGGCGGCCAGGCCGCCGTGCGGCTCGACGCCCACGACCCGCCCGGCGGACGCGGCGAGCGTGGACAGGTGGAAGCCGCTGCCGCAGCCGATCTCGACCACGGTCGCGCCGTCCCAGGGCCGTACGGCCCGCATCGCCGACTCGGCCGCGCCCGCGGGTCCCACGGCGAGGTTCTCCAGCTCGTAGATCTGGGGAGTGTTCCAGATGTTCGGACTGGGTACGGCCCCGCTCACGATCCGTGCCATGCGCCCCACATTAGTTCGCGACCTTGGGTAGTTGATTGTGGCGAAGCGGCGTACGGCGCGGGTGCGGCTTAGGCTGGATCCGTGAACGGGCGCAGGGAGCGAACGGACGGCCACGGCCACGGGACTGGAACGTGCCCGGGGGCCGCCAGGGGAGGCTGGCCTCATGAGTGACATCCGCGTGCCCAGCGGCAAGGTGGCGCTGTCGACGGCGTCGGTGTACCCGGAGCGTACGCCGGACGCCTTCGAACTGGCCGCCCGGCTCGGGTACGACGGCGTAGAGATCATGGTGGGACAGGACCCGGTCAGTCAGGACATCGAGGTCCTCCAACGGCTGCGCGACCACTACCAGATCCCGATCCTTGCGGTGCACGCGCCCTGCCTGCTGGTGACCCAGCGGGTATGGGGCCGCGACCCATGGCTGAAGCTGCGCAGGGCCCGCGAGGCGGCCGAGCGGCTGGGCGCGCAGACCGTCGTCGTCCACCCGCCCTTCCGCTGGCAGCGCGACTACGCCAAGGAGTTCGAGAAGGGCCTGGCCCGGATGCGCGAGGAGACCGACGTCGTCTTCGCGGTGGAGAACATGTTCCCGCTGCGGGCCAGGGGCAACGAGGTCGTGCCGTACGCGCCGGACTGGAACCCCGTCGACTACGACTTCCCCGACGTGACGCTCGACCTGTCCCATACGGCGGTGTCCGGGTCCGACGCGATGGAGATGGCGACCAAACTGGGCGAGCGGCTGGCCCACCTGCACCTGGCGGACGGGGTGGGCACCACCAACAAGGACGAGCACCTGGTGCCCGGCCGGGGGTCGCAGCCCTGCGGGCCGATCCTGGAACGCCTGGCCGGCAACGGCTACCGGGGCCTGATCGTCCTGGAGATCAACACGCGCAAGGCCACCAGCCGCAGCGAGCGGATCGAGGACCTGACCGAGGCGCTCGCCTTCGCGAGGCTCCACTACGCCGCCTCGTCGACGGCCTCATGAACGAGCGGCTCGCGGACAGCCATCGGGTCTTCGACCGCGTCTCCCAGGAGTACGACGCGGCGAGGCCGCACTACCCGGAGGCCCTCTACGTCGCGCTGGAGACCCTGTCGGGGGTCCGGCTCGCCGGGGCGACCGTGATCGACGTCGGAGCGGGCACGGGCATCTCGACCCGGGGCCTGCTCGACCGCGGCGCCCGGGTCGTCGCCGTGGACCGCGGCGAGCGGATGCTGGCCCGCCTGCGCGCCCGTACGGCGTGCCCGGCCCTGCTGGCCGACGGGAACGACCTGCCCTTCCGCGCGGGCGCGGCCGACCTCGTGACGTACGCCCAGTCGTGGCACTGGCTCGACCCGGCGCTGTCGGTGGCCGAGGCCGTACGCGTGACCGGGGACGGCGGCGCGGTCGCGGGCTGGTGGAACAGCGTGGACCCCGGCAAGGCGGACTGGCTGGCGGCCAACCAGGTGCGGCTCGCCGAGTCGTGCCCCGGCTATATCGGGCCCGTGCTGCCCGGGTGGAGCATGCCGCCGATCGCCGCGGCCATGTCCGACGCCGGCCTCGTCGTGGCGAAGACCTGGGTCGACTGGACCAGGTCGGTGCGGCTGGAGGACTTCCTGACCGACCTGCGCTCCCACTCGTACATGGCGAGGATGGAGGGCGACGTGGTGGCGGAGCTGCTCGCCCGGGAGCGCGCCGAGCTCGGCCGAGTCTTTCCCGACGGGCGGCTGACCGTCCCCATGCGCGTGTATCTTGCGGTGGGCCGCAGGGGCTGAGCTGGAGCGGGGAGCGACGTGACGACGGAGGTGCCGGAGGTCTCGGGCGGCAGGCGGCGACCGGGGCGGCGACCCGGCCGCCGTCCGGGCGCGGCGGACACCCGCGGGGAGATCCTGGCCGCGGCGCGCCGGGTCTTCGCGGAGAAGGGGTTCGACAAGGCGACGATCCGCGGCATCGCCCGGGAGGCCGGTGTCGATCCGGCTCTCGTCCATCACTACTTCGACAGCAAGGAGGGGATGTTCGTCGCGGCCATGCGGCTGCCGATGGACCCCTCGTCGGTGCTTCCCCTCATCCTGTCCGGGCCGCGTGAGGAGGTCGGCGAGCGCCTCGTCCGCTTCATCCTGACGATGACGGCGGACCCGGCGGCCAGGGAGCCGCTGCTGGGGCTGGTGCGGACGGCGATGGTGAACGAGCAGGCCGTCGGCATGGTCCGGGAGTTCTTCACGACGGCCGTCCTCGGCCGGGTGGCCGAGGCGCTGGACGTTCCGCCGCTGCGGATGGAAGCGGCCTTCGCGCAGTTGTTCGGCGTGGTCATGACGCGGTACATCCTCAGGTTCGAACCGATGGCCTCCGCCGACGTCGAGGAGATCGTCGCGCTGCTGGGCCCCACCATGCAGCGTTACCTGGCCGGATAGATTACGAGCGCCCCTCTCATACCCTCTTGTAGAGCTTTGTTCTAGTATCGTGCCGTCGGCGGGAAACGCAGTGACCAGTGCCACTCGCCGAGCGTGACCCAGGATAAGTTACTCGCCGGTACCATTCGGGAAGCGTAGGCGTTATCCACAGGGCGGGACTCCCCGCCCACGCGAGGGCGCCGCGCTCCTACGCTGGCCGCCGACGTTCGATATGGGAGGGACTCGTGCTCTGGGTAGCGATTGTGGGCCTCGTCGCGACCGCCGTGGCGGTCGCACTGGCGGGCCGCCGCGTGCTGTTCCTCTACCGGCTCGCCACCAGCGGCCAGCCGGCCCCGGAGCGGATCGAGTACGCCAAGGAACACGCCGGCGCCGAGATCAAGGCCCAGCTGGTCGAGGTCTTCGGCCAGCGCAAGCTGCTGAAGTGGACCCCCTCCGGCACCGCCCACTTCTTCGTCATGTGGGCGTTCTTCATCCTGCTGACCGTCTACATCGAGGCGTACGGCGCGATCATCCAGGGTGCGATCACCGGGCACTCGGACTTCCACATCCCGCTCATCGGGACCTGGCCGGTGCTGGGCTTCCTACAGGACTTCATCGCGGTCGCCTGCCTGCTCGGGCTGGTCGCGTTCACCGCCATCCGGATCAAGAACTCGCCGAAGAAGCTCGGGCGCGGCTCCCGCTTCTCCGGCTCCCACCTGGGCGGGGCCTGGCTGGTCCTGTTCATGATCTTCAACATCATCTGGACGCTGTTCCTCGCCCGGGGCTCCGCGGCCGCCAACGGCAACTTCCCCTATGACTCGGGTGCCT
>NZ_BSSF01000038.1:0-19208 GCF_030268985.1 Microbispora sp. NBRC 16548 | reverse complement strand
ACAACCGCCAACGACGTCACAGCGCCCTGGGGATGCGCACCCCGGTCGAATACGAGATGCTCTACGCAAACACCCAGCTGGCATGACGGCCAACCAAGCCAACTCCACAGAACCCGAGGCACATCACTCCAAGTCGTTGACGGGTCACGCGTGGACCGTGTCCGCTGCGAGCAGCTCGCGTACGCGCGGGGCGACCTCGCGGCCGAGCAGTTCGATCGTGCGAGCGCGGACGTCGCGAGGAAGGTGCATGATGTCGTACTTGAGATCGAAACGGCTCAGGCGAAGATCGCGGGCCATCCTGACGATCTTGCGGGCGACCGTCTCAGGCGATCCGACGAAGAGCGCGCCGTGCTCGACCTCGGCCTCGTACCGCTCCCGATTCGGCGCGTAGAAGCCGCGCTCGGCCGCGAGATCCTCGACGACGGGCCGCCAGTATCGCCACCAGGTCTCGACGGCCTCCTCGTCGGTGTCCGCGACGAGGCCGAGCGAGTGCTGGCCGATCGGCAGTTCGGGACGGCCGAAGCGATCGAGCGCCTTGAGGTACAGCTCGACGTTCCTCGCGAACCGCTGCGGCCGTCCGCCGATGACGGCCATCATGAGGGGCAGGCCGTGACGGGCGGCGCGCACCACGGAGTCGGGGCTGCCGCCCACGCCGATCCAGGTGGGGATGCCTCCCGGCCGCATCCGGGGGTGCAGCCGCTGCCCGGTTAGCGGCGGCCGCACCGTGCCCGACCAGGTCACATGCTCCTCGCGTTCGAGCCGCAGAAAAAGATCGAGCTTCTCCTCGAACAGCCGCTCATAGTCGGCCAGGTCGTAGCCGAACAGCGGGAACGACTCGGTCGCGGAGGCACGGCCCAGCACGATCCGGGCGCGGCCGCCGGACACCGCGTCGAGGGTGGAGAACTCCTGGTACAGCCGGACCGGGTCGTTCGTGCTCAGCACCGTCACGGACGTGCCGAGCCCGATGCGTCGCGTGGCGGTGGCGATCGCGGCGAGGAGCACCGGGGTCGCGGAGTCGTTGTGCCCGTCCCGATAGTGTTCCCCCAGGCTGAAGACGTCCAGCCCCACCGCCTCGGCCAGCCGGGCCTCCTCCACGAGCAGGCGCACGGTCTCGGCGTCGTCGAGCACGCGCCCGCCGTCGGTCGCCACCTCCCCGAACGAGTTGAGCCCGAGCTCGAAGTTCGCGGGTTCGATCCTGCCGACGGTCACGGTTCCTCCTGCTTGCGTCGTGGGTGAGGGTATGCGGGGATCGCCGTGCCGGCCTGGGCGCGCGGAACAGCCCCGCCGGCACAGGTCAGACGGCCTGGCGGAGTCGGCTGGTCGGCACGGGTCAGACGGCCTGGGGGAGCCGGCTGGTCGGGACTCTTGTCACCTGCCCGGCCGGCGGGTCATCGCTGAGCCATCGGTCGAGTCAGGGGTGGGTGAAACCAGCGGGCCGTCGGCCATGACAGCGGGCGGGATCCCCGTCCCCTACCTCGCCCGGGCCGGCAGCGGGCGGCCGTTCCGGCACGCCAGACATACCGATCATCTCCCGTACGTGCGCCGGCGGTGGAGCAGGGCTCACCGTCGGCCTCGATAACTTCCGAGTACTGAGTACACGCCGGTAACCGGTCACTTCAATTGAACCGTGGTCACATGGGGTGAACCGACCAGGTCTCAGTCGAGATCGTCGGTGTCGAAACCGGCCGCCTTGTCGAAGGCGTGGCGGTTGGCGCGGATCGTGTCCTGGTTGTCGGCCGCCCACCGGGTGAGCGCCAGGACGGGCTCGGACAGGGTGCGTCCGAACGGGGTGACCTCGTACTCGACCCGGGGCGGGATCTCCGGATAGATCACGCGCTTGACGAGCCCGTCACGCTCCAGGCTGCGCAACGTCAGCGTCAGCATGCGGCGGGAGATGCCGGGTGCCGTCCGCAGCAACTCGGTGAAGCGCATCGGCCCCTTGTCGAGCAGCCCGATGAGGATCAGGCTCCACTTGTCACCGACCCGGTCCAGCACGGATCGGAGAACATCCGGGTCGTGCTCGAGACAGGCCCTGCCCAACGAACGCAGCACCCTGTCCGCCTCGGCCTGGTGCGACATGGGCTCCCGCCTCCTCCGTCACCTCATGGTGACCAAGTCATGTTCCTGTTAGCGGTTATCGAAGAGTACATCGGTGACCAAAAGTAACTCCCAGAGGAGCCGCACTATGCCCGCAGGAAGACCCAGCCCTTGACGAAGGGGGCCACATGAGCCCGCGGGAGCCGGTCAGCAGCTTGAAGGTCATTGAGGCACCTCGGGCAAGTAGGCTGACCGCGATCGCCCGCGACGGTGAAGGACTGCTCATGACCACCGACCCAACGATGATCCGGATCGGCCAGGGGGTGGAGTTGCATCACCACCAAGGTCAGCGTGAAGCCGCTCGCGACTTGTTCGCGCAGATCTGGGCCGACATCGGCGGTGAGCAAGGCGACCCGCTGCATGTCTGTGTCCTTGCCCACTCGATGGCCGACGTGCAGGACGACGTGCACCAGGAGCTGCTGTGGGATCTGCGAGCGCTTGCCGCGGCCGATCTCGTCACCGATGAGCAGGTCGCCCAAGCTGGGGTGCCTCTTTCAGTGGCCGGCTTGTATCCGTCGTTGCACCTGAACGTGAGTGACTGCTATCGCAAGCTGGGCGATATCGACCGCGCCCGTGAGCACCTCCAGCAGGCGCGGGCCGACATCGGCGCGCTTGGCGACGACGAGTATGGACAGCTCATCAGAGGCGGCCTGGAGCGGCTTGCCGAACAGTTGGGCGAGGCCACCTGACTGCGCCCCGGCGAATTGTCTGCACCAGCTGGTGATCTTCTTCGTGCCCTCTCGCCTGAGCGTGCTCGTCTCGCCCGTCGGATGTGGCTACACGCAGGATGACAGGGTCGCCTACGACAGCTGCGCGACCATCTCGGCGAACTCCTCCGGGGAAACGATCCGCACGCCGAGGGATTCGGCCTTTGCCCGCTTCGACCCCGCGTTGTCTCCCGCGACGACCAACGAGGTCTTCGCCGAAACGCTGGACGACGCCCGGCCTCCGGCCTTTTCGATCAGCTCGTTCATCTGGTTGCGGGACAATGCTGCCAGCTGCCCGCTCATCGCGCCCGTGACCACGACCGTCATCCCGGCCAGTGGCAGAGCACCCGGCTCGTCGCCTCCCGACGTCGGTGTGGTCGTGCCGCCCCCGTCACCGGCCACCACCGCCACACCGGGCTCGACCATGTTCACCCCGGCGCGGACGAGCTTGTCGATGAGGTCGCTCAACTCGGCCAGCTCAGCGACAATCACGGGCGCCTTCTCCGGGCCGATGCCGTCCACGTTCTGGAACCCCTCGGCGTCGGCCGCACGGACGGCCTCCATGGTGCCGAAGTGCCGGGCGATTCGGCGGCTCATCGAGCGCCCCGTCCCCCTGACCCCGAGCGCGCAGAACACCCGGCTCAGCGGTCTGGTCTTGGCCCTGTCGATGGCGGTCAGGAGGTTGTCGGTGGACACCTCCCCCATCCGCTCCAGGCCCAGTAGCTGCTCGCGTGTGAGGAAGAACAGATCGCCGAAGTCGGCGATCAACCCGGCGTCCAGCATCTGCTGGACGCGGTTGTCGGCCAGCCCTTCCACGTCCAGTTGGTCGCGGCCGACCGCGTACCGGATCGAGGCGATCGCGCGGCAGTCTCGGCCTCGCACGCACCTCCACCGCTCCTGCGACGTGTCGATCTCACCACCGCAGGTCGGGCACACCTCCGGGAACACGATGGGCTGCTCGTCGCCGGTGCGCAGGTGCACCACCGGGGACTCCACCCGCGGGATCACGTCGCCGGCCTTGTAGACGACGACACTGTCCATCAGCATCAGCCCACGGCGCTTGATGTCGGAGGGGTTGTGCAGCGTCGCGTACGTCACGACGGAGCCGTCCAGCTCCACCGGCTCCAGAACCGCCCGCGGGGCGATCACACCGGTCCGGCCGGTGTTCCACTCCACGTTGAGCAGCTTCGTGATCTTCTGCACGGCGGGCAGCTTGTACGCGATCGCCCACCGCGGCGCCCTCGAGCTGAACCCGGCCTGCGCCTGATCCGCCGCATCGTCCGCCTTGATCACGATGCCGTCGATCCCGAACGGCAGCTCCGGCCGCGCGGCCGCGATCTCCTCGATCCGCTGCTGCACCTGCTCCACAGTCGTCGCGACGATCCCGGCGACCGCGGTCCCGGCCGTGGTCTGCACACGCTGCCCGGCGACCCAGTCCATCACCTGGCTGTGCGGCAACTCCCGGAGCCGCGTCGCGAGGTCGGACGTGTCACCAGGCAGCGGCAAGGCGCCGTACCCGAAGAACGTCAGCTCGCACACGTACGGCCGGTCCTGCGCCCTCAGCGTGCCCGCGGCGGCACTGCGCGGGTTCGCGAACGTGGTCCCGTCATGCGCCTGCCGTTTCGCACACGCCTCCTCGAACTGCCGGGCGGTCATCATCACCTCGCCACGCAGCTCCACGGTGACTGAATCGGCCAGCCGCCCGGGGAGACCGACGATCGTGCCGATCGCGTGTGAGACGTCCTCGCCTGCGCTCCCGTCGCCGCGGGTGACCAACTGGACGAGGCGGCCGTCACGGTAGCGGGCGGCGATCGCCAGCCCGTCCAACTTCGGCTCCACGGACCATGCGGTTACCGGACGGCCGAGGCGGCGTTCCAGCGAGGCGGACCAGCCGGCCAACTCCTCAGGCCCGAACACGTTGTCCAAGCTGAGCATGGGCACCGTGTGCGGGACATCACCCAGGACTCCGGCGACCTTGCCCGTCGGCGAGGCCTCCAGCACTTGATCGGGGTGGGCCTTCTCGTAGGCCGCGATGCCACGGACGAGCCTGTCGTAGGCGTCATCGTCCAGGGGGGAGGTGCCGTCACCGTAGTAGGCCGCGGCCGCGTCGGCCGCCAGCTGGACCACCTCGGCGTAGGCGGTCTCGTCGGGGATCGCGTCGATCGGGGGCGCTTCAGTCATGCGGCCATCGTGCCGGGTGGGTCCGACAAAGACGTCCGTCGCCTCTGCCCCGCATCCAACGGGCGGTGTCCGATGAGCAGGACGTGGTGGGTGACCTCGGCGGTGCGCCCGCCCGGTCCGGTCGCGACCCGGCGGGGTGCGTCGGCCCGCTCGACCGTCCATGTCGCCGACCCGGACCGATCCTCCTCACGAGCCCGCACGATCTTGTCCGGTCGGCGGAACCCGAGCCGACCGCGCGCACAACACCGATCACGGGGACTCCAAGCGCGGAAAGCAGCCCTCAGCGGGGCCGCGACGATCGGGGTGGTGGTGAGCAGAGCAGCGCGGAGGGCAGACCGGCAAGGGCAGGGGGCGCGTGCGACGTCAGCAGCTCAGGCAGCCAGCGGTCGCACCACCGACCCCCGCTGGTTCAGGCGCTTTCCCTGCGCCGCCAGCGGGCCAGGATGCGCTGGTCCCGCTCAGCCTCGTCTCCCTGCCACAGCTCAGCTTCCCGCTGGGCGTAGGGCAGCCACTGCGGGTATTCCGGGTCGTCCGGGCGGACCTCTCGGGTGCCGTCGACTTTGGTCCCGTCAGGCAGGGTGGTCGCGGCCGGCACGCGGAGGACACCGCCGGGCAGCATTATCACGCTCATCGCCGCGCCTCTCCGTTCGAACAGCCGAGACCATGGCCGCTCGGCCAGCATAACCGCAACGTTTGCCCGGCCACCATCACAGGCCCTTCTCCTGGGCGCGTCATCGGATGCCGTAGCGACCCGACAGCCAGTGATAGGCGCGTTCGGCCAGCGCCTCGTCCCCTCCGAACAGGCGGATCAGGCGCGTGATCTTCCGGATGAGCGTGCACGCGAAGGCCTCGGCGAACAACTCGCCGGCATCCTCCCGGTAGGGCAGCACCAGGCGGTCTCGGCAGCTGTCCTGCAGCCGCAGCCAGAACTCCTCGCGTGACGGGTATCCGTCCATGTGATCGCAGGCATGCCCCAGCTCGTGGCCGCACACGCTGACACTCGTCGACGGGGCAGTGCCGATCCCGATACGGCGGGTGTTGGGATCGTAGACTCCCGGAGTCAGATCCCATGAGGCGTCCTGGACGGGCAGTCGCAGGCTTCGTAAGGACGCGAACCCAGGCAGGTCCGGCACCGAGCCGTAGCCCAGACAGATGCCCCCGGTGAGGTGGGCCGCCAAGCGGACCGCAAGGGCGTGAGGCACCGCGGCCAGCGTCATCACGGCGAGGAGCAGCTCGGCGTCGGGGAAGGTGTCCGGACTCCAGCCTCGTGTCAGCCGCTCCTCCAGGGGTCCCACGTGCGTCCACCCGGGGCGTCCCCGATTCCGGCCGGCCAATCGCGAGCCCTCCGCCTCTTGCCGCAAGATCAGGTGCAACTCTAGTCAGGACTCGGGCGACAAGCATACGGCTCAACAGAGGTGGTGAGCCGACCCGGCTTCACACGGACGTGCGCCAGACGCTGTCGCCGTACGCCTGCCCTGCTCGCTCACGCCTTGTGCCGCGACCACCGAATCGAGCGACTCACGGACCGCGTCGATCAGTCTCCGGCTGCGGTCGAGGGCGGCCTGCAGGCCGGTCGCGGGGGGGGCGAGCCGGCGCTCTGATAGCCAGCGCCGCGAGGGGCACCACGATCGCGAGCGCGGCCAGCGTGGCCATGACGATATGCCGGTCGAGGGCCTGGAGGCTGCGCCGCTCGGCACCCATGTCCACCTTGACGGCCAGCACGCGGCTGATGAACCACCTCCGGGGAGAAGGTGCGCTGGGTTCGCGCACCCTGCCCATCGTGGGTGGGACATGTGTCGGCGCCGCCTGCACCGTGTATCCGCGGCCGCTCAGGCATGTATCACCGCGCGAGGCTGCCCGCCGCCGGCGGGCGGACGGTCCTCGCCCATGACTCGGAGTCGTGGGCGAGGCCGTCGCCACCGGCGGACGGGACGGGGGCTCAGGTGAGAGCGGGTTCGGGACCCGACGCGGGACCAACCACGGCGGGGGCTTCGTCCAGAGGCTGCGGTGAAGCGTTGAACACCACCTCGTCGAGACGGCCCTCGGAACGGGCGACCAGGACGGGCACCACCATCTGCCCCGTGACGTTGGTCGCGGTACGGATCATGTCGAGGATCGGGTCGATCGCCAGGAGCAGCCCGACGCCCTCCAGGGGCAGGCCCAGCGTGCTCAGCGTCAGGGTGAGCATCACGATCGCGCCGGTCAGACCGGCGGTCGCGGCCGAGCCGACCACGGAGACGAACGCGATCAGCAGGTAGTGCCCCACGCCGAGATGGACGCCGAACACCTGGGCCACGAAGATCGCCGCGAGCGCGGGATAGATGGCGGCGCAGCCGTCCATCTTGGTGGTCGCTCCGAAAGGCACCGCGAAGGCGGCGTAGTCGCGGTCCACACCCAGGCGCTCGGTGGTGACCCGCTGGGTGAGCGGCATGGTCCCGACTGAGGAGCGGGAGACGAAGGCCAGCTCGATCGCGGGCCAGGCCTTGCGATAGAAGGTGAGCGGGCTGACCTTGCCGACGAAGGCGAGCAGCAGCGGGTAGCTGACCAGGAGCACCAGCAGGCAGCCGATGTACACGCCCGCGCTGAGCTTTGCGAGCGGGGCGAGCAGGTCCCAGCCGTAGCTGGCCACCGACTTGCCGATCAGACCGGCGGTGCCGATCGGGGCCAGCCTGATGACCCACCACAGAGCCTTCTGGACCAGATCGAGGACGGACCGGCTGAAGCCGAGGAACGGCTCGGCCTTCTCGCCGACCGCCAGGGCGGCGGCGCCGAGGACGATCCCCAGGAAGACGATCTGGAGGACGTTGAGCTCGGTGAAGGCGGTGACGATGTTGGTCGGGATGATGCCGGTCAGGAAGTCCAGCCAGGTTCCCGCGCCCTCCAGGTCGACGGCCTTCGCCCCGGCGGTGGAGATGGTGACGCCCTGGCCGGGATTGAGAATCAGGCCGAGGCCGAGGCCGAAGACCACCGCGATCAGCGAGGTGATCAGGAACCACAGCAGCGTCTTTCCCGCGAGCCTGGCGGCGCCGCTGACGTTGCGCAGGTTGGCCACGCTGACGACGACCGCTGTGAAGACCAGCGGCGCGACCGCGAGTTTGAGGAGCTGGACGAAGATCTTGCCGACTTCGGTGAGGGTGGCGGTGAGCCAGGTGACGTCACCGGCGCGGGCGACGAACCCGAGGGCGGCGCCTATCACCAGACCGAGCAGCAACTGCAGGGAAAAGGAGAGTTTCTTCACGAACGAGACTCCGCAGAAGGGCATGCTGACGCCGAGGCGGCATGCGAGGTGAGGGGGAAGGAGTGGTGACTGCGCTCAGGGACAGAGGCGACTGTTCAGGCGGCACAGGTCGACGTGCAGTCGCTCCACGAGCCACACGATCACCGGGAAGAACCTCATAACGCGACAAAACCTCCTCAACCGGCCATAAATTCCGGCTTCCTCTGTGATCCGTATCACGTTCCGCTGCGCGAGAGAAGCCTCAACCGCACCAGAAATCCGACGGGCCAGGCGCGACCGCCCAGGCACCGCGTAGCTCAAAGGGTCCTCGCGCAGCCGTACGGACCGGGGCCGCCGGGGTGGCGTTGTCAGCAGCGTGACCGGGATGAGCGATCGGTTGCCCGCCGAGGAGCCGGTCGCGTAGGCGGCCGTCGAGGGTTTCGCATTCACTGAGCGCGCGACCATCAGCCGAGAAGATCGTTGATCCGGCGGCTGGCCACCGGGGACGTCCGCTACCGTCGGCCGAGTCGATCTACGTCGAGCTGATGGAGTGGCCGTGGAGCGGGTGCCGGACACGCCGGCAAGCCGCGCGGGAGCGCTGCGTGTCGGGATCGTCCTGGCCGCCTCGGGGCCCGTCGTGCTGAGAGCCTTCGCACTCGGCCCGGCGGACATGGACGGCACGATTTGCTGGCGGCTGCCGGCCACCGTGCCGTTCTTCCTGTCCAGGACGACGACGTGGGGACTGCTGTCTCTCGCGGAGCTTCTGCTTCCGGTGATCCTCGCCGGGCTGTTTCTGCTGTCCTCTCGCTGGACCGTGCCCTTGGGTGCCGTCGCGGTGCTGGCCGTCCTCGCGTTCCGGCTGCTGGTGACGCTCCGCGGCGTCTTCGCTGGTCGGCTCCTCGAACAGTGGCCCTGGCCGTCGATCGTCTGCTATGGGACAGCGTTCCTCATGCTGCTCGCGGTGGCGCCGCCGCCCAGACCGCGGGCGGGAAAGGAGGTCGTCGTGTGGACGGCGGCCGCGGGGGCGGCGGCGTGGATGTCGGCCCGGCTCCCTGTCCTGCTGCGAGGAGAGGCCGACGGCCTGTTCGGATGGGTCGCCTCCGGCCAACCCCGTTCGCTGTGGAACTTCCCCGTGCTCTGGTCGTGCAAGGCCGACGTCGACGGCCTGCTGGTCGTCCTCGTCGCCCTGGTGGCGACGGCGAGCACCGTCCTGGCGGACCGGCCACGGCGCCGTCTCACGCTGGCGACCGCGATGCTTCTCGTCCTCGCGGCATTGGAGGGGTACGTCCCGGCCGTGATTCTGATGGATGCCGAGAAGCTGAGGCAGGAGTTCCAGTTCGAGACCATCATGCTGATCCGCTGGCACCTGCTCCTCGCCGCGGCCCTCGTTGTCGCCGACGCCGTCGCCGTACGGCCGGTTCGCCCGGACGCTGTCCCGTCATAGCCGATCACCATCCGTGCCGAGACGCAGGGCTGCCTCAGAGGGTCCTGGCGCAGCCGTGCGAACCGAGGGTGAGCGGAAGCCGGGCCGACTCCACAGGAGGTCAGGGCGGACACCGCCCTGGACGGCCGCGACACGGCCGCATAGATACGACTTGTATCTATGGCTGCTACGCTCCTCGCATGGCCGATCCCGCGAAGCGCCCGTCCGCCGCCCACACCGCGTACGCCGTGACCAAGGAGCTGATCCTCTCCGGCGAGCTGCCGGGAGGGAGCCTCATCAGCGAGGGTGAGATCGCCGAACGGGTAAGCGTGAGCAGGACGCCCGTCCGGGAGGCGTTCCTGCGGCTGGAGTCGGAGGAACTGCTGGCGCTCCACCCCAAGCGCGGTGCGGTGGTGGTGCCGGTGCCGCCGGGAGAGGCCGCGGACGTCCTGGAGCTGCGGCTGGCCCTCGAGCGGTCCGCGGCGGAGCGCATCGCGCGAACCGGCCTGCGCGGCGATCACCACGAGAAGATGCGGGAACTGCTGCGGCGTCAGCGGGCCCTCGCCGAGGCCGCGGACGTCGGCCGTTTCGCGGACGCGGACGAGGCGTTTCACCGGTGCATCGTCGAAGCGTCGGGAAACCGGCTGGCCGGCCGGTTCTACGCCACGCTCGGCGACCGGCAGCGGCGCATGAGCATCTCCGCGCTGCGCCCGCGGCCGGAGCGGCTGTCCCTGCTGGCCGACGAGCACGAGGCCCTCCTCGACCACCTCCTCGGCGGCGACAGCGCGGCCTTCGCCTCGGCCCTGCTCGGTCATCTCACCGCGACGCACGGCTCGCCGTACACCGCCGGCCGCGACGACCGCTGACCCGCGTCTCCTCACGCACACTCCTCGCGAAGGTCTGACTTTCCCATGCCCGAAACCCAGCGGATGCCGGAACCCCGGCAGGCCGCCCCCTCCCCTGCGACCACACCTGCGATCACATCCCGGCCGGACTCCTGGCGGGTTGTGGCCGCGGCGATGTTCGCCTGCGGCTGGGGCGGCAACCAGTTCACCCCGCTGCTGCTGATGTACCGCCGGTTGGGCGGCTACTCCGCGCTCAGCGTCGACGCCTTCCTCGGCGCGTACGTCGTCGGACTCGTGCCGGGGCTCCTGCTCGCCGGGCCCGTCTCCGACCGGCGCGGGCGACGTCCCGTGCTGGTGGCCGGCACCGTCGCCTCGGCCGTCGCGAGCCTGGTGCTCTGCTTCGGCGGCCAGAGCGCCTGGCCCATCTACGCGGGACGGCTGATCACCGGTTTCGCGGTCGGCATCGCCATGTCGGTGGGCAGCAGCTGGGTGAAGGAGCTGTCGAGCGGGGCCGGCGGCGGGCTCGCCGCACGCCGCGCCGCACTGTGCCAGACGGCGGGATTCGGCCTCGGCGCGGGTGTCGCGGGCGTGCTGGCCCAGTGGGGGCCGTGGCCCATGGTGACCCCGTACGCCGTCCACCTCCTCCTCACCGTGGCGATACCCGTGCTGCTCCTTCGGGTGCCGGAGACGCGGCCGCCGCTCGCGCACGCGACGGGTTCGGTCCGGCAGCTCCTCACGGCACTGGTGAACGACCTGCGTGTCCCCGCGCCGGCCCGCAGGAGGTTCCGGCTCGTGGTCCTGCCGATGGCGCCGTGGGTGTTCGGGGCGGCCGGACTGGCGTACGCGGTCATGCCCCAGCTGGTCGGCTTCCGCGTCGGGGACTGGGGGCTGGCGTACGCGACCGGGCTGACCGTGCTGACCCTGGGCACGGGCGCGGCCGTGCAGCCCGTGGCCAGATGGCTGCACGGTGACGTGGGAAGCGTTGAGGCGCGAAACGGTACGGGACGGGCCCCGGTGGCGGCGATGGCCGTGATGCTCCTCGGCGCGGCGCTGTGCGCGGCGAACGCGGTGCTGCTGTCGCCGTGGCTCGCGGCCGTCGCCGCGGCCGCCCTGGGCGCCGGTTACGGCATCGCGGTGGTCTCCGGGCTGCTGGAGATCCAGCGCATGGCCGGCCCCGACGACCTGGCCGGCCTGACCGGCGTCTACTACACGCTCGCCTACGCGGGCTTCCTGCTCCCCACCGTGCTGGCCGGCTTGTCGTCGTGGCTCTCCTATCCCGTCATGCTGGCGGCGGTGGCGGCCGCGGCCCTGGTCTGCCTGGGCCTCGTCGTGACCGGCGCCCGCGTCACGGAGCCCGCGGCCGATTCGACGACGACAGCGCGATGACGACTTCCGAGCGTCCCGCCTGAAGCTTCCGGGCGCTGAAGCTTTCAGGCGACGCGGCGCGCGGCGGCATCGGGCGGTGCGGCGTTCGCCGAGATGAGAGCGGGTGATCTCCCCCGGCGCGCCCGCGCGTGGGGCGGGCGGTGCGGTCGGGCGCTGTACGCGCCCGACCGGCCGGTGAATCGTGCGTGGTGACGAAGATCTCGCGCGGTGGGGAGGCACGGCATGACGGTGCGGCTGGGAGCGCGTCTCATGGCGATGGTCGCGGCGGTGATCCTCCTGCCGGTCACGGCGGTCCTCACGGGCACCCCCGCCGCCGCGGACACCCGCGTCGACAACCCCTACGTGGCCGCCGAACGCTACGTCGATCCCTGGTGGTCGGCGTCGGCCGCGGCCGAGCCCGGCGGTGGGGCGGTGGCCAACCAGCCGACCGGCGTCTGGCTGAACCGCCTCTCTCTCATCGAGGGCACCGCCTCCTCCCCCGGGCTGCGCGCGCATCTGAACGAGGCCGTCCTGCAGGACGCGTTCGGCCCGGCCCCGCTCACGATCCAGATCGTGCTGGACGACCTGCCCGACCGGAACTGCACCCACCTGGTCTCCAACGGAGACTTCAGCGTGACGTCCGACGGCCTGAACCGCTACCGGACCGAGTACGTCGATCCGATCGCCGAGATCCTGACCGACCCGGCCTACCAGCGGTTGCGCATCGTGGCGATCGTCGAACCCGACTTCCTGCCCGGGCTGCTCCTGCCCGCCGCCACCTCCCGCTGCGCCGCCGTACAGGCGAGCGGCGCCTACCCCGCGGCGGTGCGGTACGCGATGACCCGGCTGCACGCCGTCCCCAACGTGTACGTCTACCTCGACGCCTCCGACTACGGCGTCGCCGGCCATCCGGACAACTTCGGCCGGGCCGCCGACCTGCTCGCGAGCATCGCGGGCGCGAGCGGGGGAGCACCGACGCCCGTGCACGGCTTCACGGTGAACGTCGCGGGCTACGGCGCCCTGGTCGAGCCGTACTACAACACCCACATGGGCCTGCCGGTGAAGAGCTCGCGGTGGGTGGCCGGAAACGACTACGTGGACGAGCTGTCGTTCGCGCAGGCGTTCCGGCAGCGCCTCATCGCGGCCGGCTTCGGGTCCGGCATCGGCATGGTGATCGACACCTCGCGCAGCGGCTGGGGCGGCCCGAATCGCCCGGTTCGCGGGAGCACCTCCGGCGACGTGAACCGGTTCGTCGACGAGTCCCGGACGGACCGCCGTTACAGCGTCGGCGACTGGTGCAACCAGGCCGGCGCCGGGCTCGGCGCGCGGCCCACGGCCATCCCCGCCGCAGGCATCGACGCGTACGCGTGGATCAAGCCTCCGGGCCTCTCCGACGGCTCGAGCGTGAACGTCACGAGTCCCGACGGCATCCGGCCCGACCCGATGTGCGATCCCACATACACCCAGGCGACCGTGCCCAGCGGAGCACTGCCGTACGCCCCGCCGGCCGGGCAGTGGTTCGGGGCGCAGTTCCAGCAGCTCCTCGCCAACGCCTACCCGCCGCTGTGAGGCACCGGCTAAGCGGTCGGCCGTTCGTCGAGGAGCCGGACCAGTCGTTTCGGCGCGATCATCCGGTAGCTGTCCTCGATCAGCCCGGCGATCTCGTCCCAGTCCTGATCGGCGTCCAGGCGCGCGCCAACCCAGCCGTTGCGGCCCACGTACGGCGGGACGAAGAAGCGCTCCGGGTCCGAGGCCACGAGGGCGTCCTGCACTCCCGGCCCGGCCTTGAACGTCAGCGACCGCCCGTCCTCACTGGTCATCGCGAACAACCTGTCGCCAACCCGGTATGAGGGCGCGGTGTGGCCCCCGAACGGCTTCTCCACGGCCTCCGGCAGGTTCAGGCAGATCTCCCTGAGCCGGCCCGCCACGTCCTCATCGCTCACGCGGCTCGCCCCTTCGCACGGTCGTCATGAGCGACCAGGGTAGGGGCCTGCCCCCGGCCGCACCACCCGGCCCGAAGCGGTGAGGGCGGCCAGCAGCGCCACGGCCGCCAGGACGGCCGGCGCGGCGCGGGCGCCCGCCTCATGCGAGTCCCCCGCGAGGTGCAGGGCCAGGGTCACCGCCGCGATGCCGAGCGCCGTGCCGATGCCGCGCGCCATGTTCACCATGCCGCCGGCTGTGGCGGCCACCCGCTCGGGGACGGCGGCCATGACGACGGTGTTGTTGGCGGGCACGAACAGGCCGAGCCCGGCACCCGTCAGCGCCAGGCAGGCCCCGGCCCAGCCCTCGGCGGCGGGATCCGCGGCCAGCAGCGCGCAGCCGGCGGCCGCCGCCACGGCGCCGACGACGCACCTGCGCCGGTCGCCCCAGGCTCGAGGCAGCAGGTGGTCGCCCATGAGGGCGCTCACCGCGAAACCCCCGGGCAGCGCCGTCAGGACCAGACCGGCGACCAGTTCGCCGGTCCCGCCGGCCACGAGGATCTGCGGGATCAACACCAGCGGGCCGAACAGCACCAGGTAGCCGCCCAGCGCTCCGGAGAGCCCCGCCGTGACGACCCGGTTGCGGAGCAGGGCGGTGTCGATGAGCGCGGACGGCACCCGCGCCTCCCACCGCCAGAAGCCGATCGCGGCACCGGCGGCGACGGTGAGCAGGACGGGGACGGACCAGGACGGCAGCTCCAAGCCCGAGATCACGGAGGCGGCGAGCAGCAGGGCGCTGGTGGAGGCCCCGAGCAGGACCAGTCCCTGCCAGTCGAAGCGGCCGCCCCTCCCCCGTTGCCGCGTGCGCGGCAGCAGGTAACGCCCGGCGATCAAAGCCGCGCAACCGACCGGCACGTTGATCCAGAACACCCACCGCCATCCCGCCGTGGCGACCAGCACTCCGCCGAGGGCCGGCCCGAGGGCCAGGCCGAGCGCCTGGGCCGCCGCCTGCATGCCGAGGCCGGCCCGCATCCGCGCCCGGGGGACGCTCGACACGACCAGGGCCACGCTGTTGGCCTGGAGCATCGCCGCGCCCGCCGCCTGCACCAGCCGGCAGGCCACCAGCACCGCCAGGGACGGCGCCAGCCCGCAGGCGGCCGAGGCGACGGTGAACACGACGAAGCCGTAGAGGTAGACCAGTTTGCGGCCCGCCACGTCGGCGAGCCTGCCGGCCCCGGCCAGCAACGCGACCAGCACCAGCAGGTAGCCCAGGGACACCCATTGCACGGCCGCCAGCGAGGCGCCGAACTCTCCTTCCAGGGCGGGGAAGGCCAGGGTGACGATGCTCGCGTCCAGCTGTCCCATGAACGCGCCGATGCACACCGCGCCCACGGCGAACCAGGGGGCGTACGGGTGCTCGCGCACGCGGTGGGGGCGGCGCGACTCCCTCAGCAGATCACGCATTCTCCGACCCCTGCATCCCAGCCTATCCCCGCAGGTCGGAACGCCCCGCGGCGCCCGCCGTCGGCGCGGCTCAGCCGGAGCTGCCCCGCTCGAACGGCAGGCGGTGCTGGACGGCGAGCAGCCACGCGATCGACGGCAGCACCAGCAGCGCGCCCGCCCCGGCGACGGCGAGAACCGCCGTGATCACCGCCGGTTCCGCCGCCGCCTGCCGGAAGGACACCGCCGGCGGCAGCATGAGCGGATACTGCGCCACCGGCCACCCCCACATCACGGCGGCCACGGCCAGGGCCGCGGTGCCGCGTACGAGCAGGTAGCGCCGCAGCCACAGCAGCGCGATGGAGGCGACGCCGAGCACGGCGCTCGCCAGGACGAGCGGCAGCGCTCGGTGGGTGAGACCGGTGAAGAGCCGGGGAGCGTCGGCGTGCAGCACCCCGATGCCGCCGAGGGCGACCACACCGGTGACGGCGGCCGCGGCCAGCGCCCTGCGCCGGAAGACCTCGGCCATCCCCGGCAGGCGGGACCGCACGGCGTCGTCGCACAGGAAGACCGCGGCCAGGTAGGCGCAGACGGCCACCGCCAGGACGCCGCCCAGCATCGAGGTCGGGTTGACCCACGCGCCAACCAGGCGTCCCCTGGCCAGGCCGGGCGGCACTCGGCCGGACGCGACGGCGCCGGCCACCGTGCCGAGGAAGAACGGTGTGAGCACCGACGACAGCGCGAAGGCCGCGCCGAACAGGCGCTGCTGCCACAGCTCGGTGCTGCTCTTGCGGAACGCGAACGCGGCCCCCCTGCCGATGATCCCGAACGCGGCCAGCGTGAGCGGGATGTAGAGCGTGGACATCACCGCCGCGAAGACCGGCGGGAAACCGGTCCACAGCACCACGAGCACGAAGATCAGCCAGACGTGGTTGGCCTCCCAGACAGGGCCGAGCGAGTGCTCGATGAGCCGCCGCTGGGGCATGCCCGCCCGGCTGCCCCCGGCCAGCAGGTCCCACAGGCCGCCGCCGAAGTCGGCACCGCCGAGCAGCGCGTACAGGGTCAGGCCGACCCACATGACCCCGAGCAGGACCTGCGCCGCCTCCATCAGGCCGTCTCCCGTTCCTGCGGCGCGGCCACCGGCCGAGCGCGGACCATGAGCCGCAGCACGTACACGGTCGACACCGTGAGGACCGTGTAGACGGCGACAAGCAGCAGCAGTCCCGCCCACAGATTGGGCGCGGGGTTGACCGCGTCGGCGGTGCGCAGCCTGCCGTACACGACCCACGGCTGACGGCCGAGCTCGGTCACCACCCAGCCCGCCTCGACGGCGACGACCGCGAGCACGCCGGAGGCGGCCGCCGGCCACAGGAACAGGCGGGAGCGCGGGATCTCGCGCCGCCGCCACCAGCTGAAGGCGAGCCAGGCCGCCAGCAGCACGAGCAGGACGCCGATGCCGACCATCGTGTCGAAACACAGGTGGACCGGCGTCACGGGCGGCCGATCGGCGGGCGGCGTGCGGTCCAGCCCCTGCACGACGGTGTCCGGGCTGTAGCCGACCAGCAGCGACAGTCCGTTGGGGATCTCCAGCGCGTAGCGCAGACGGCCGTCCACGAAGATCCCGCCGACGCTCAACGGCGCGTGCGGGCCGGTCCTGGTCACTCCTTCCATGGCGGCGAGCTTGGTGGGCTGGTAGCCGGCGAGGAAACGCGCGGCGTAGTCGCCCACCAGGATCTGGACGGGCGCCAGCGCCCCCGCGACGGTGAAGGGCACGAGGAAGCCGAGGCGGTGGTAACGGTCCCGCCGCCCGCGCAGCAGGGCCACGGCGTAGACGGATGCGGTGGCGAAGCCCGACACCATGAACGCCGCGACGATCATGTGAATCGTCTGCGGCGGGGTGGCGGGATTGAACATGGCCGCCCAGGGCGACACGTGCGTGACGCGGCCGCCCTGGAGGAGGAAGCCGCGCGGCTGGTTCATCCACGCGTTGGCCGAGACGATGAAGAACGCCGAGGCCACACCGGCGACCATCACCGGTATCCCGCTCAGCAGGTGGGCCCTGGGCGAGAGCCGGTCCCACGCGTAGAGATAGATCCCGATGAAGATCGCCTCAAGGAAGAACGCGATGCCCTCCAGCGCGAACGGAAGCCCGATCACCTGGCCGTACACGCCCATCAGGCCCGGCCACAGCAGGCCCATCTCGAAGCTGAGGATCGTGCCCGACACGGCCCCGACGGCGAACAGGACGGCCACCGCCTTCGCCCAGCGACGGGCGAGGCGCAGGTAGTCGTCGTCGCCTCTCCGCAGCCCCCGCCACTCGGTGAACAGCAGCAGGGCGGGCATGCCCACCCCCAGGCACGCGACAATGATGTGCCATCCGAGGGACAGGGCCATCTGGGTCCGCGCCGCGGCCAGGTCGGCCCCGCCGGCCGGGCCGGCCGCGACGATCAGCGGCGCCGCGAGCGCCGGTCGCATCGTCGCCTCCCTGCCGGGGAGCCCCGGCAGGGGAGTGTCCTAGTGGTCATCCCAGTGACCGTCGTGGTGCATGTGGTGGTGCCCGTCGTGGATGTAGTCGACGTGGTCGCCGTGCGGCACGGCCACGTGCCCGCACCCCGGCCCGTGCTCGTGGTCGTGCGCGTCGTGTACGACGTGCCCGCTCACCTCGCACTCGTCGACATGGTTCTCGTGAACCCGGTGCATGTGGCCGTCGTGGACGTAGTCCACGTGGTCGCCGTGCGGCACCGCGACATGGCCGCAGTCGGCGCCATGATGATGATCGTGTCCCGTGTGCGGGTGGTGCTTGGACATTGTGGTCATGGGGGGATTCCCCTCTCACGAGAACCGCGGACTGGTGCGTAGGTACCCCCGCGCGCACGCCGGAGGCAGTGCCCCGACCGGCTTTTGCGCAAGCCGATGAGAGGTTCTACCGCCGTTTGGGGGACGGTGCCGTTCCCGGCCACTGCGTGCCGGCCCTCATGGCAGGGCCACGATCGGGTGGGCCACGATTCACTGACCGCCGGCAGCCCGCAGCAGCGTGCCGGCCCGGGCCCTGACCGCCTCGACGGCTTCCCAGTCCTCGGTGCTCAGGCCGGCCAACGCCGCCGGAAACACTCCGTCCTGCTCTTTGAGGATGTGGGCGCGCAGCAGGTTCAGAGCGTCGAGCAGCCTGAGCGGCCAGCCGGGATCGGCAGGCGTGGCGTCCGCGGCCTCACCGAGGACGGCCTCGATGCGCCGATGCTCCGCTTCCAGCCCGGCGATCTGCTCGGGGAACTCGTCCACCAGGGCGGGGAACAGGCCGTGCTCCTCGACCTCGGTGTGCGGGCCGAGCACCTCGGCGATCCGTCTGGCGATCACGGCCATGGCGTCCGCGTCGCCGGCGGTGTGCGCCGTGCGCGCATCCGCGATCAGGTCGACCACCAGATCGTGCTCGCGAGTCAGTTCGTCGATCGCGGTCACGGCCTGGCAGCCGCAGTACTCGCACATATGCCTTCGATCCCCCCAGAGTGCTCCGAGCGCGGTCACACCGCCGGACTCACCCAACGGTGCCCGGCTGCCGGACGGCCGGGCAGGGACCTTGGACCTCTCCGTACGGGTCCCGCGTCACCCGTTGCCATCGGCATTACTCAGCCGGGGAACCGGCTGGGCCGAAGGTCCCGCGATCACGGGACTTCGGGACGGCCTGAGCGTGCCGTACGGCTCCTGCGGCACGGCCGGTGATCGCGGTTTGCTTGAAGTGTCGAAAGAGAGCAAAGACGTTGAAAGGGGCCGGTCATGGCCACCATCGAAAGGCGCCACCACGGCAACCACGTGTACGACGCCACTCCCCCCGTCACGGCCCAGACCCCCGCGCCCCGGACGACCACACAGACGACCACCGCCGGCCCGGTCCGGTACGCGTGGGCCGCCGCCCGCATCGCCATCGGCTGGGTGTTCCTGTGGGCCTTCCTGGACAAGCTGTTCGGCTGGGGCTTCGCCACCCCCACCGCCAAGGCCTGGATCAACGGCGGCAGCCCC
>NZ_BSSF01000037.1:0-20631 GCF_030268985.1 Microbispora sp. NBRC 16548 | reverse complement strand
CACAACCGCCAACGACGTCACAGCGCCCTGGGGATGCGCACCCCGGTCGAATACGAGATGCTCTACGCAAACACCCAGCTGGCATGACGGCCAACCAAGCCAACTCCACAGAACCCGAGGCACATCATCAGCCTCCATCAATCCCGGCGCGGTTCACTATCGGGAGTCCGTTGACACATGTCTCGAGACCTCACACCGACAGTGGTCCGAGGAAACTGAAGCGTTGGCGGCACCGAAGTGATGCGAATCACTTCTGATGACACCTCCCCACGGAAAGGGGACAGTGTTTGAGATCGGCAATGAGTGCGCTGGTGGCTTCGCCGCGTGGCGGCGAATGCGTGGACGGGACGGCGTGGAACACGCCAGACCGGCCTTTTCAGAACACCGCAAGCATGACCTGCTCGACGTAGTCCCACTCTCGGAGGTTGGCTGCCATCACTGGGAGGGCAACCAGCGGCCGGGTCATGCCCAGGATGAGTCGCCTCCGGCCGTTCTTTTTGACGACGTCCCCGCGTCCGGTGCTGGCATCGCCGGCATCAAGGAGAGTCTGCTGCGGACGGGCCCTGATGCCTAGTTCGGACAGCAGCGTGGCGATGACCCCTGTCTGCTCCCACCGCTGGAAGTGCCAATAGACCGTCTGCCAGGGCGGCAGGTCCCTGGGCAGGTATCGCCAGGGACAACCCGATCGCACCAGATACAGGATCGCGTTCACGATCTCACGTCGAGAATGCTTCTCTGGGCGCCCGTCCGCGTTGGGCGCCGGCAGCAAGACCTGGATCTGCTCCCACTGTCCATCCGTAAGGTCGGAGGGGTAACGGCGAGGGGACATACGCGCATTATGACGACTAATCCGGACCAAGTGGAAGATCGCCGCATCCGGGAAGTCGGCAACCTTCTCAAACACGCCCGCGCGTAGTCACACAGGGTGGTACCGCGCGACTGAACTGGCTGGCCACAGGAGCGGCGATCAACCGCGTGAACAGGCATTTTCCTTCTTCTTGTCACCCTGTCAGCCAGGTGGATGCTCACGCTTTGTCGATCTTGACATGCGTTTTTGACGTTGGCTGAATGCCATACCTATGCCTTTTTCGGGCTCGTATGGAAGTGAGTGTGCGTGACAGCGTTACCACCAAGGGCGGAGTTGCCCAGACAGCCACGTCCGAAACGCCGCGGCATCCCATTGCTGCGGACCACGGTCCTGTTCGTCGCCACGAACATGGCTGTCGGACTGGCCGCCATCCCATCCCGGGCAGAAGTGCCACAACCGGCCGCGCCCTCAAGTTCCGAAGCCACGGGGGCCAAGGGCGGTAGACGCGCCGTCGACCGGGTGATCGAAGAGGCCAAGACCAAGGCCCACAAGTCCGGCAAGAGGGTGGAGATCCCGGAACGCAACACCGAGACGGCCACGCTGTACGCCAACCCAGACGGCAAGACGCTCCGCATGGAGCTGAACCTGGAGCCGGTCCGGGTCAAGAACGCCGACGGCGACGGCTTCACCCCGATCGACACCACCCTGGTCGAAGCGGACGGCGTCATCAAGCCCAAAGCGGCCAAGGGCGACCTAACACTGTCGGCCGGTGGTGACACGACGGCGATCAAGAGCAAGGACCCGAAAACCGCCGCACGCGTCGGTGGACCCCGCAAGCTGCCCAAACCGAACCTCAAGGGCAACACCGCGACGTACCCGTCGGCGTACGGCAAGGGCATCGACCTGGTCGTCACCGCCACCCCGACCGGATTCCGGCAGCAGCTCGTCATCCGGAAACGGCCAGCCGAACCGCTGACCTTCCGCATCCCGGTGGATCTGCCCAAGGGGCTCTCGTTCGGCAAGGGCGACAAGGGCCAGCCGACGCTGAAGGGCACGGACGGCAAGCCGTTCCTCGACATCCGGCCGGCGCCGCTGCTGGACGCGGTCGCCGCGGACCCCAGCGGCGACCTCGACGCCGCCAAGGTCGGCAGAGCGGCCGTCACCCTGGACGGCTCGGATCTGGTGTACAGCCCGGACCCGGCCTTCCTGGCCGATCCCGCGACGGCATACCCGGTGACCATGGCCGCCGTCGATGACGACTGGTACGAGTGTGAAATCGACACGCCCTCCAGCACGTACTGCCCCGACGGGGTGAGCGCGCCGTACGACGGCGAGCCGATGGACACCTTCGTCAACAACGCGGACTACCCCGACAGCTGGTCCAACTTCAACCTCGACCGGATCCTGGTCGGCAAGTCCAACAACGGCGGGGTGCGCTGGCGCAGCTACATTCAGTTCCCGCTGCCCGCGAAGAGCGACCCGTTCTGGGGCTCGACGATCGAGAACGCTGACCTGACGCTGTGGAACCACATATCCAGCGACTGCGGGCTCCGTGTCGGGTCGGGCGTCACCGCCCGGCGCATCACCTCCGACTGGGACGAGCTGAACCTCACGTGGTCCAATCAGCCGTCGGTCACCAGCGTGGGCGCGAACACCGAGTACGGCGCCTACAACAGCGCCAACTGCAGCGGGGCGTACGCCTACGAGTGGGACCTCATCCACTCGGTCAACGGAATCGTGCAGGCCTGGGCTAACGGCGAGCCGAACTACGGCATCCAGCTCACGGCGGGCAACGAGTCCGACACCACGAACTGGCGCCGCTACCGCACCCGGGAGTCTACCTACCCGTACCCGGCGCACGCGCCCAGGCTCAGCGTGGACTTCGAACCACCAGCGCCGCCACATCAAGAAACGGTGGTTACCACCTCGCGTGAGCCGCTCACCTCGATCCCTGAATACGAGGAAGCTCTAACCAGGTCCGTTTATGTGCCGGAACCCGGCGAATCAGCCGACGCGCTGGACCCGAGCGATGAGCTGATCGCTGCCACCGAAAAGCACCCGGAGGGCCGACCTCGTCAACACCGACCAGCTCTCCCCCGAGCTGCCTTATCCCGGCGATAGCGAGGACACCAGCAATCCAGACGGTGAGGAGGACACGGCAGAGCCGCGGGTGGTGGCGACAGAGCCTGCCCAAGATGCCACCGATGTCGCCCTGGACGCCCAAATCCGGGTGACGTTCAGCGAGGAGGTCGCTGGGCCGAAGTTCTCGGTGAGAGGTGCCGAAGGCGTTGAGATTCAGGGCACGATCGAATCTGACAGCACCGGAAAGATCGCGACATTTACGCCCACGCAGCCACTTCGCCCCGGCACCAAGTACACCGTCGAGGTGTCGGAAGCGATCGACATGTGGGAGAACACGATGATTCCCCACACCTGGTCCTTCACCACGCTGCAGCAGGCTGCCGGCCACTGGAAGTTCGACGAGGGAAATGGCGGCACGGCTGCCGACTCGTCAGGCAACGATCACCACGCGAGCCTGAACGACACTGCGGTGTGGATCGCCGGAAAGAACGGGAACGCGGTCTCCAACGTGCCGTCGCAAGCGCGGATCGCCGCCTCCCAATCGGCGGCGAAGCAGGGCAAGGCGGTCGAGGTCGCCGACGAGACGACGGCGACCAGCATCACCTACGCCCAGCCGGATGGGAAGAGTTTCAAGACCGAGGTCACGGCCGGTCCGGTGCGTGTCAGGCAGGGCGACGGCTGGGTGCCGATCGACACGACTTTGGTCGAGCAGGGCGGCATGCTGCGGTCCAAGGCCCTCGCCGGGGGCGCGGTCGTGGAGCTCTCCCCCGGTGGCACACATCCGTTCGTGAAGATGACGGCGGATGGCAAGTCGTACGCGCTACGCTGGCCGACGCCGCTGCCCAAGCCGACCGTCAAGGGCAGTGTGGCCACCTACACCGACGCCGCGGGGGCCGGGGCTGACCTGGTGGTGACGGCGTTGCCGACCGGGTTCCGGCATGAGGTGGTGCTGCGGCAGCGGCCGTCGAAGCCGCTGGAGTTGCGAATCGGCGTAGATGACGACGGCCTGACCCTGTCCGAGGGCAAGGGCGGCCGACTGCTGCTGAAGGGCAAGAACAAGAAGCTGGTCGCCGCGGCACCGCCGGCAGCCGCGTGGG
Organism: Microbispora sp. NBRC 16548; assembly: GCF_030268985.1. Lineage (NCBI taxonomy): Bacteria > Bacillati > Actinomycetota > Actinomycetes > Streptosporangiales > Streptosporangiaceae > Microbispora > Microbispora sp. NBRC 16548. Next base: position 16,644 of record NZ_BSSF01000037.1, on the reverse strand, counting down.
ACAGCGCCAAGGGCCGGCCGGCCAGACGCGGTGCGGCCGCCAGCGACCTGGTCACCAAGGACGGGCGCACAGAGCTGGTGGTCGAGCCGGATCAGGCGTTCCTGGCCGACGCCGGCACCACCTACCCGGTGAGCGTGGCGGCGGCCGTCACCCTGCCGGACATGACCGATGTATGGATCTCCGACTACGGGACTCCCGGCTACAGCACCTACCGCAACAAGACGTTGTGGGTGGGCAGCTACGACGATGGCGTACCGGCGCCGCTGCTGGAGCGCGCCTTCCTGAAGTTCGACACCGCCGCGCTGGCCAACGTCAACGTGTCGGCGGCCACGCTCAGCATGCGCCGCACCGACGCCGTCGGGTGCGGCGACGCCCAATCCGGCATCAAGGCCCAGCGGGTCACCGCCGCCTGGACCGACGTCGAGCTGACCTGGGAGAACCAGCCCGGCACCACCACCGCCGGGGAAGCCGTCGCGAATGACGCCGCCACCTGTGGCGCCCCGGGCACGATGAACTGGGACCTCGCCGCGATGGCCCAGGCGTGGGCGTCCGGCAGCGCCAACCACGGGCTCATGCTGCGCGGCGTGGACGAGACCATGGAGGGCGGCCGGCCGCCGTACGACCGGGCCTTCGACTCCTTCAACGCCACCAACAAGCCCACGTTGAACGTCACCTACACGCTCGGCTCCACGCCCACCGTCGCCGGGCTGCAGCTCACTCCGGCCACCAGCGCCGGCGGGACGGTGACCGCCACCTCGCTCACACCACAACTGGCCGCCACCGTCAGCGACGCCGCCGGCGGCAATCTGACCGGCGCGTTCGAGATCGAGCACGACCCGGCCGTCACTGGCCAGGGCAGTGGCCAGATCTGGGCGGGCGGCTCTGCCGCCGTCGCCTCGGGCGGCCAGGCCACGGTCAGCGTCCCGGCAGGGAAGCTGACCGACGGGTGGAAGGTCCGCTGGCGGGCCCGGGCGGTCAACGCGGGTGCGTCGACCACGTCGGCGTGGTCGGACTGGCAGACCGCGACGATCGACGTGCCCAACCCCACGGTCGCTGCCTTCCAGGTCACCCCCTCCCAGGTGGTGGACGGCGGCACCGTGGCCACCAGCCTGACCCCGGCCCTGCACACCACCGTCACCGACCCGGCCGCGCAACCGCTGCGTGCCGAGTTCGAGGTCGAGCACGCCTCTGCCGCCGCCGGCCAGGGCATCGGCCAGATCTGGACCGGCAGCCTCGACAACGTCGCCTCCGGCACCCAAGCCACGGCCACCGTTCCCGACGGGAAACTGGCCGACGGATGGAAGGTGCGCTGGCGGGTCCGCGCAGTCAACACCGCCACCACGATCGGCTCACCCTGGTCGGACTGGCAGAACCTGACCGTCGACGTGCCGGACCCGGTCTCCGAACCGGCCGTGGGCGCGTTGCAGGTCACCCCGTCCGAGCAGGTGGACGGCACCACCGTCACCCCCACCCACACCCCCGCCCTGCTGGCCCAGGTGAGCGACCCCGCCGGCGGCGCACTGCGGGCCGAGGCCGAGATCGAGCACGACCCGGCCGCACCGCAGGAGCAGGGCAGCGGCCAGATCTGGACCGGTGGCACCGACAACGTCCCGCCCGGGACCCAGGCGAGCATCGCCGTCCCGGCGGACACGCTGGCCGACGGGTGGAAGGTGCGCTGGCGGGCCCGCGCGGTCTCGGCCACCGCCGCCTCCGCCTGGTCCGACTGGCAGTCCTTCACCGTCAGCCTGCCCAAGCCCACCGCCACCGGCCTGACCATCACCCCGTCGAAGGTGGTGGACGGCGTGACGGTGACCACCACGCTCACCCCCCTGCTGCAGGCAACCCTCACCCACCCGACCGGCCGGCCACTGCGCGCCGAAGCCGAGATCGAGCACGACCCGGCCGCACCCGCCGGACAGGGCACCGGCCAGATCTGGACCGGCGCCGTAGACAACGTCCAGCCCGGGATCCAGGCGAGCATCGCCGTCCCGGCGGACACGCTGGCCGACGGGTGGAAGGTGCGCTGGCGTCTGCGCGCGGTCACCGGCGACGTCTCCTCGGCCTGGTCGGACTGGCAGCAGGTCACCATCGACGTCACCCAGCCCGGCGAGGAGCCCCTGGCCCAGACCGCCGGACCGGTGATCCGCACCGACCAGAGCTTCACCGCCGCCGCCTGGCTGCGGTGGAGCGACAAGGAGGGCGACTACACCGTCATCGAGCAGAAGGGCATCCATCAGGCCCCCTTCCGGCTCGGCAACACCGCCGAGCACGGACTGGTGTTCACCTTCACCGACGCCGACACCGCGAACGCGACGGTGGAGGGCGTGCTGTCCGGTGTGGAGCCACCGGTCGGTGAGTGGTTCCACCTGGCCGGCGTGTACGACGCCGCAGCCAAGACCGCCTCGCTGTACCTCAACGGAACCCTCGTCAAGACCGCGCCCGTCAGCTTCGCCCCGTGGAACGCGGACACCGCCATGAGCCTGGGCAGCAAGGTGAAGGGCGACCTCGACGAGGTCCAGATCTACCAGCGACCTCTCAGCGCCGAGGATGTCACCGTCGTGATCACGTCGATCAGGGCCCCAGCATCTGTGGCTGCGCCGGCGGCGCAGAAGGAAGCCGCGAAGGCTCTGGCGGCAGCTGTACCGGGCTCTTTCGACTACCAGCGCATCAATCTGCAGACGTGTCAGGTCAGCCCCGGTGAGACTGGCTATGCGGAGTACGATGCCCGCATTCGTGAGCTGTCCTACAATTCGTGCTGGTCCGCGTACCTCCAGATTAATGATTACGAGGAGGACGATTCGACCGGGAAAATGAAGAAATCTACCTGTAAGAGCCTGTTCAAGAATAAGGTTAAGCAGTGGATCTGCAAGCAAGTTGAGGAGGCGTTCGATGAGGACTACGCCCTCCGCTTCCGCGCGACAACGGTTATCCACAGCTATCTCGGCGACTCGACCGGAAACGGGGTGGTCGGCGGCGCCGGAACCGGCATCAAACCGTCGGATATCAAGGTGTTCGTTCAGTTCGATGACTTCGCGATCGTCGATGAGGATGGTCACGTTGTCGTTCCTGCGGCAGAGCTGCGCGACCTGCCTATCACGGCGAGGGTGCGTGGCTTCGCGCAGGGATGGGAAGATGGCGACTGCGAATCTGGCCCGGACAAGAAGAAGGACATCACGAGCTGGGTCTCCAGCTCGTACGAAACCTTCAACGTTCGAGCAACGATCGACACGTCAAGCGTCTTCCTCTGCAGAATCATGCCGTATGCCGTCTTCCAAGAAGATTTGCTGGGGATGGATTATGACCTCGAGCTTCCTCTGTGGAGTCAGAAGGTTATAGCCGCGGACGGCAAAACGGTCGGTGTATTCCGCAAGGGAAGCGAACGACCCAGTGGCCACATGCGATATATCCCGAACTTCCGATGCGACAACAGGGTCTTCGGCGCCGGCAATTCGAATATTGAGGATCGCCGCGGCGGCTGCATCAACACCAGAGCAAAGCGCGTATTCGTCATGTCCTACAGCCGGAACGCGGAATTCGCGGAGGTCATCAAGCATATCCAAGACGCATTCACTCCCGGCTTTATGCCAACCTATCCGCCATACAGGCCAGGGACGAATTGGGATACGCCGTCGCAAGTGCCCACACGCAAGACGCTCGGCACCGAGCAGGCAAAGAGAATAACCGTCGGAAACTGGAGAACCAAGAGTGACCCACTGACAAAGCTTGCGCCTAACGCCCAGGACGTAAACAGGAAGCGATTCTCCAAGATCGAGATGCATATGGACGTGGGAAGCCTGGATCCACTGCTTCCGGAGATGCACTGGCTGATCCCAGGAAATACCCCGGAGGAGAAGGAAAAGAACCAGCACAGATTCTACATCAACTACTGCAAGTACTACGAGCCCGAAAAGTATCCGGCTCCGTACAGAGCAGACAAACTGCCTATAGGCGGACCCAACAGCTGTGACGAATATCCGTTCGCCGCAAGCAAGGAAGGGGCCGGCACCGCCCGGGGCAACTACTCTTTGCGAGCCCTGAACAAAGTCCACAACCGGCTGCAGGGAAACACAATTGGAAGATGGTACACAGAATATCGAGTTGGCGAAGGCAACTCTTATTGGGTGCTCATTGAGCCCTAAGATCTGAAGAGAAGGAAGTTCCAACAAAGGGTGATGAGAGGCAGCATGCCCGCTCTCGTCACCCTCCCTTCCGACTCCCACGCAACGGAAACCGGATAACTTATGACTCTTTTTCCTACAGAAAACCAACAACGCCTTCTGGTGGCGCACGGGCTCGACAGGTGGTTTGGCGCCCAATGGGTCAGCATTGAGGATGGTCACGAGGTGGCCCGGCGTCTGCACTTCCCGGCGGAGACGATAGAGACCTGCGACTTTCAAACCGCTATGAGGTCATACGATCCTTTGGGCTCTGCGCAGCGGGTTTGGATCACGTCACATGCACCCGGCTGGTCCCATGTCCTTCTCCTCAGTGGCGGGCAGGCGTCGTCCGCGGAGGAGCTCAGCCGCCATGGCCAGCGCGTGTTTGAACTTTCATACGTCGGCGAAATCGAGGAACTTGATGAGCCGATCTACACCCACGACGGTGAGTACAGAAGCATCTTTGACGAGGCCGAGTATGAGGCCTATCGGACAAACCTATCAAACGACAACACGATGCCGGTATCAGACCTGGAGCAACTTCTGATCATTATAGGAAGAATCACAGGGCGTTTCCTCGACCAGGACTGGGTTTCATCACAGGGGCTCTTGTGTGTCATTCCATGATGCTGGCGTAATGACTAGTGAACGGATCCAAGTGGGGCGATTAGGCTGATAAGAATCGGCCAGTCCAGGCCAGCGGCCACTGTGCGCTCCAGCTGGGTGCCCGCCCGCATCGGCCATTTCGGTACTCGTGTCACGCCCTTCGTCCTTGCATAGTGACAAGTTGCGAAAGCCCCGTCGGATGTCGTTTCGGCGGGGCTTTCCGGGGGCGAACCCCTGATCACGGGTGTCCGTTATACCGAGTCAACCCACGACGCTGCCGTACTGCCATGACCGCGCTGACGGGGACCCTGAGGCGTTCGATGTGCGCTGCGATGCCGTCGTTCGATTGATTGCGATCGGCGGGGCCTGGCGCACGAAAGGTGCGGGCACCTCCCCGACATGTTTGGCGGAGTCGACGCCGGAAGGGAGAGGCGGAGCGGGTGCGAGCCGTACGCGCACTTCCACGGCCACCGCTCCCTCTGGCGCAAAGGCTCGATGCACCCGAGTACGTTGGAGGTGATCTCATCCAGTATGAGCGGGGACTCGCAAACCGTACTAACAGGTTTGGCGGCCGCCGCGTCCTTGGCCACGTTCGAGGCGGGCAGCACTGATGATGAAGTCGGCGACGAGCCGACGGCCTCCGTCGGACATTTCAACCAGGGCTCGGAGCGCCTCACGGTTGAGGCCGGACTCGCCGATTAAAGAGGACGCCACTACCTGGTCGGCCGTCGCCTCGGCCTCCTCGTCATCGCCGAAGTAGCCGATCGGCACACCGAAAAACTTCGCCAGCGCCTTCAACGTCTTGAGCTGGGGGTTGTCCGACCTGCCCGTCCGCAGCTTCCAGATCGTCGTCGAGGACAGCTCCTCCCCCGTCGCCTCCGAGATCGCCGCCGCCGCCTCGAGGTTGTTCTTCGGCGGCCGGCTACCCGCTGGCCAGCGGTTCTGGATCAACCACTCGATCTTGTCGGCGAGAGACCGCGTGGTATTCGCCGCACTTCGGTCGTCAGCCACTGCTCACCACATCAAGTTGGAGCGACACGCGCCCTGCTTCATCGCTTTTAGTTGACAGTCGGTGACGGAGAGTGCCTATCCTGCTCTCGTCATCAACTTTAGTTGATGGAGTCCGCCTCTCCACGCCCGAAGGTTACCGATGCGAGCCACACCGATGCGAGCACCTGACGAGAGCAAAGCTCGTCACGAACGACTCGTCCGCCTCGGCCTTGAGGTCAGCCGCCACCGACCGGCCCGGCTGATCCGCCGCCGCAACGGGCAGTGGGCCCTCACCGTCGGCACCGAGACTGTCTACTGCGCGGGCGCCGAAGGCGTCTACGCCTACGTCACCCATCACGGCCTGATCCTCTCCCCCGCCAACGACGAGGGCGTCACCCGAGCCGCGACCCACCTTGCAAGAGGTGGCGCTCGGTGACCCGCAACCTCACCCGGGCCGTCGCTCTGGCCGCCTGCGTCGTGGCTCCGCTCGTGGTCGCCCTGGCCGTACTGGGCGGGATCGGTTCCTTCGCCACCCTGCGCCACCTCGCCGAGCCATGGTTCGGCCCCCAGGCGTGGATCGTCCCGATCGGCATCGACCTCGGCATCCTCGCCCTGCTGGCCTGGGACCTCCTCATGGAGTTCGCCGACCTACCCTGGCCGGTCCTGCACTGGATCGCCTGGACGTTCATCACCGCCACCGTCATCCTCAACATCTCCGCCGCACACGGCGACCCGATCGCCGGCCTGATGCACGCGGCCATGCCCGTCCTGTTCGTCACGGTGATCGAGGGAATCCGCCACCTCATCCGCCGCTGGGTCGGCCTGGCCACAGGCACCCGGCGTGAGCGAGTACCTCTCTCACGCTGGCTCCTCGCCCCGATCTCCAGCTTCATGCTCTGGCGACGCATGGTCCTGTGGAACGTCACCAGCTACCCCCGCGGCCTCCAGCTCGAATACCTCCACCTCGAAGCCGTCTCCGCGCTCCACCAGGCGCATGGCCGCTGGCTGTGGCGATGGAAGGCACCCCTGTCCGAGCGGACCGCCGTACGACTTCAACTCGCGGGCGCGGCCTTTCCCACTCCTCAGATTCCGCAGCAGCAGGACTCCGACGACCAGCTCATTCAGGCGGCTCAGGCCATCGTCGCCAGGGCCGAGCAGCGTGGCGTACGGCTGAGCCAGATGGACCTGGCCGCCCAGCTCCGCGCCCAGGGCCACCGCATCGCCAACGAGCGCCTGCGCTGGCTGGCCACCGCCATCGGGCTCCGCCGCGAGCCGGTCTAAGGACACGACCTCATGCTCCTCGCCATCCACGAGCACGCCGAACGCTTCTTCCAAGCCCACCTCCCCACCAGCTGGGTCCCCGACTACCTGCGCCAGCGCGGACTCGACGACCACGTTCAGCGTCAGTGGCGCATCGGCTACGCCCCGAACGAATGGCGAGCGCTGACCAGACACCTGCGCAGTCTCGGCTTCCCCGACACCGCGATCGAGGCCTCCGGCCTGGCCCGACGGACCACCCGCGGCATGCTCATCGACTTCTTCCGCGACCGGGCGATGTTCCCCATCACCGAGCGCGACGCGACAACGATCGCCTTCATCGGCCGCAGCCGTACCGGCGAGCCCAAGTACCTCAACAGCCCGAACACCCCTGTCTACGGCAAGGGACGGGCGCTGTTCGGCCTGCACATGCTCAGCGCCGGGGCCAGACCGGTCATCACCGAAGGCACCCTGGACGCCATCGCCATCACCGCCGCCGGCCAGGGCCGCCTGGCCGGGCTCGCCCTGTGCGGCACCAGCCTCACACCCGACCAGGTCAGGACTCTCGACGCAGCCGCCGACCTGCGCACCAGCGGTGTGCTGGTCGCCTTCGACGGCGACCGCGCCGGGCAGCAAGCCGCGGCACGCTCCTACTCGCTGCTCAAAGACGCCGGTACGGCGGAAGCCCTCGTGCTCCCATCGGACTGGGATCCGGCGGCGGTGCTGGGCGACGCCGGCCCCGAAACTCTCGCGGCGCTGCTTCGCGTGCGGGTACGGCCACTGGCCGACCTCGTGACCGACGCCGCCATCGAGCCATGGCTCGACTCCCTGCAGTACGCCGAAGGGCGCGTCCGCGCACTCCGCGCCGCCGGCGCGGCGATCGCCACGATGGCGCCCCGTGACGTCGCCCGGCAGGTCGCCCGCGTCGCCGCACAGCTCAACTTCGACCACGCGACCGTCACCGAGACCACCACCGATTCGGTGACCGCCCGGCTGGCCCTCGCCGACTTCCCGGCAGCGCCCACACCCGGCAACACGACCACACGCTCGGGCGAGAGGAGAGCGAATGAACGACCACTACGCGGACCCACTCCGTGAGGCAGCCGCCCACGGAATGCAGAAGGTGGTGCAGGTCGCCCCCACTGCCGCGGCGGCGGTTCAGGTCTGGCTGCACATGAAGGCTCAGCGCGTACGCGAACAGGCCGAGCGGGAGCGCCAGACGACAGACGCCCTCCGCGCCAAGCAACGCGCCGCCCATCGGGCGGCACGCCTGCAGTGGCTGCCCGCCAACGACCCGGCATGGCTGCGCACCGCTGACCTGCTGCAGGTGAGTCGCGCGTGGGGGGCCGCCCTGCCGTACTCGACGAGCGACGCGGGCGCTGAGCGTGCACTGCTGAGGTGCGAGAGCCGGCTGCGCGAGCTCCATCCGTACGCCATGAATCGCTATGACCGGCTTCGGGTCGAAGGACATGCTCCCGAAGCGGCCATGCGGAAGGTCGCCCCGCTGTTCGCCCGAGAGCCACGCCCGCGAACTGGATATCCAGCGTCCGTTCGGCCACAGCTACCTCCGGCCGTAGGGCTCGCCCAGGAGGACTTCCCCCACACCATCGACAAGGTCGTCGCAGCCTGCGGCAGCACCAGGACGAACGCGGGAGCTACGGCGAAGCCAGCGCGGACAGCTACCCTCAATCGCCATCCGTGATCGGTCGATTACGGAAGGATGTTAGAAGTGGACGCTCTCGCGCACAGCTACCTGTTCTGGATCGGCCTGATCCTGCTGCTCGTTGTGCTGTACCTCCTGCCCACGCTGATCGGGCTCTCACGCGGCGTAGAGAACGTCCTTCTACTCATAGCGTTCAACTTCTTTGGCGGCCTCACCTGCATCGGCTGGCCGGCAGCGCTCTTCCTGGCCTTCGCGCTGCCCACGCGCCATGACCGCCAATAGCGTCCGTCAATCACCGCCGGCCAGATGCCGGGCGGCCTCGGTCTGGGCGCAGATCGCCAGGCGATGTGTGGTCCAGGCGGGGGCCGAGCGTCCTTCCAGATTCAGGATGATGCCGGTTTCATCGACAGTGCAGGTGATGCCGTACGGCCAGTCGCCGAGGAAGACCCCCAGAATCAGATCTTCCGTACCGCCCTGGACGATTCGGTGCAGCCGCTCAGCTGCGGCACCCGGCGAGGCGATGAGGAACAACCATGACTGGCCCTCCGGGACTCCCGCGTCCGTACGCTGCCCACTTCGCCTGACGATCTCCACATCCAGCTCGGTCACCACCTCCTGCAAGGTGTCGAGCACTACGAGCCGCGGGTTCGCCGCGTGTAGCGCTTCCTCGCCGAACAGGCGCACCGCGTCTTCGCGCGGCACGAGTACGCGAGCCGCCATATGACGCCCGGCCAGCAACTCCAAGACCATCGCACGCGTCACGTTCTCCGCGCCCGGGCCGGTGAGTCCCGTCCCGTTCATTGCCGCCAGCGCGACGAGGTAGCCCAAACTCGTCGACTCCTGTTCGAGCATGAAGTCGAGCGTTGAGACGGGCGTTTCATCGTCGGCCCTTATGACGGTGACCGACTCTTGCGAGGCTTCCACCGGTGGGAACGGCAACGTGTCCCTCACCTCGCCGTAGCGAACCAGTCGATCGCCCTGCCTGGTCAGACGGGTACGCCGCCACCACATCACAACAGCACCGAAGCACTGACGTCGTCGGTGGTAGGCGATGGCGAGCACAAGCAGCGCGGCGAGGCCGACGGGAATCGTCAGGGGCATCGTCGACGCCGACGACTCCAGAGCGGCGTTGGCTGCGTAGGGAGCCGGCTGATGCATTGCAGTAGGCGTCGGCCGCAGCGCCGGGGTCCTCTTTGGCCGCGTCAAAGGCTTGGCTGAGGGCGTTCGAGCGACGATTACCGTTGGCCGGTGGCCAAGCCCGCGTCTCGCCATCACTTCCTCAGTCACCAGCGGCTTCTCCCCCGTGGCCGTTGCTGCCGGGCTCGCCGCAGGATGGTCTGGCATCCGCTGGTGATCGCGCCGGGGTCGCTTCCGGACGTGATGCTTCTCCGCTTCAGGGTCACGGCTTAGGGATGCCGCCGTTTCCAGCTTCCCGGGACTCTTTGTAACCATGGGAGAAGGTGCGGCGGCTGGAGCAGTTGCCGACTGCTGCGGGACCTGCGGAAGTCGTACGACCTGTTGGGGCTGCTCCGGGGCTGGCTGCGAAGCCTGCCCACGCCACGAGTCCCGTACGGCGCGGCCCACGTCGATGCTGTTGCCGGCGAGCCAGTTCTGCACCTCGCGCTGCATGGCCGCACACAACTTCGTGTTGTCGACGTACCGGCCTGCCGTACCGGTCAGGTGCGGGCACCCGGGCGGCGGGTCCGCCTGAGCCGTCCCCGCCACGGTCAGCGCTGCGGCGCCTGCCAGCACTCCTGCGGCAGCCGACCGCCACATCGCCGTCCGGCCTCGGAACGGATTGCTGGCTGTCACGACGGCACCCCGGGTCGATCACGAAGCGAAGATGATCAACCACGATAGGCAGCTGCGCCGGTGCAACAGCGCAGCTCAGAGCCGAGTCGCACGAGCAAAATAACGATCTTCCAGCTACCTGTGCCGAGGTGACGCAGACGGTGCCGATGGACCGGCAGAGCGCCCGGACGAGCGCGGATTCTGGCCGGTATCCGCGCCGAGCGGCCTGGCGACGGGTTGTGGGAAATCCGCCGCGGCCAGCCGTACCGGGGCACCCGCCGTAGGTGACGCCACGGCGAGGTGTTGGGCTGCCGCTCGTGCCGCGACCGCCTGGGCCATCCTTCCCTGGGCCGTACGGAGTTCGGCCACGGCGGCGACGAGCGCCGAAATGTCGGCGATTAGCGATCCTCCTGAGCCTCGCCTCCCGGCAGCGAGCCTTCGCGCGGCCCTGCGCAGCTCCAGCCCTGCTCGTGTCGGGGGCGGAATCCGTGCGTACGGCTCCCGCGCGGCGCGGTCGAATGCCTCCGCGGCATTGCGAAGCCGCTGGTCCTTCAGCAGGCGTGCCGCAACATGCAGCAGGTCAGAGGTAGCGCCCGGCACGTCCGCCGCGCCGCCCGGTTCGCCGGCTGTGGCTTCACGCAACTGCGCGGCGGCCTGACGGGCAGCCGTCGTCACCAGCTCCCAGATCTCCCGGCGTTCGTCCGCGCCCGTACCGTCGGGGTGGTGATCGCTTCCGCTGCTCCACCGCGCACGGAGTTTCGGAAGAGTGAGGTCGGCGGCGAGCCTGCCACCGCCGAACCACACCAGCTCGCCGGCGCGGTTGCGATGCTTCGGCAGCGCCACCGCGTACCCCGTCACCTCGCCGGGATTGCGCTGGCTCAGTCGCTGCCGCACCAGCACGCCTGCGGCGTCCAACGACCGGAAGAACTCCTCTTCCGAGGCCGCTGCGGCGGCTGCGGTGACGACGTGCTGCCGTAGCACCGTCCGCGGCACCTCGTCCCACCCGCGCCGCCGGGTCTGTTCCGTCTCGCTGCGGGTCGGCCGGCGCGCCGCCGTCCGGTCCCCCGGGGCCGTCATGCGCAGGGCGTACCGGCGCTCGACGGCTTGGCAGGCCTCCCGTACCCGGTAGAAGTCGTTCCAGGTCCGGGGCTTGGTGCCGTCCTGGCGGGCGAGCGTAGCGACGATATGGATGTGGTCGTCGGCGTGCCGCACGGCGACCCAGCGCACGCCGTCGTCAGCGTCGGCCGGCGCGAGACCGGTGCGGGTCATGATCTCCTGGGCGACCTGCGCCCACTCGTCATCACGCAGGATGCGGTCCTGGCGTGCGGAACGGGCGACGCAGTGCCACACCGGCTCTGCGTAACCGCGCTCCCCCAGCGCGGCGAGTGGCTGGTTGAGCAATCCGATCAGATTCCGGAAATCCCGGCCGCCTTCCGGGCGGAGCGACGGCTCCAGCTCGGCCGGATGCCGCCACCCGGCGACGATGTGCGGGTTGACGTGCTCGTTGGCCCGGCCCGGGCCGTACAGGTAGTACAGCAACCCGCCGACGCGGCGCCCGCGCATCACCTTTCCGATCACCGGATCGCCTTCCGGACGCCTTCCGCGATTCCGTCCAGCCGCTGCACCGCACACAAGCACGCGGCGGCGTACGGAACGAGGTTGCCGGGATCGGCGCCGGTCGCGTTAAGCGCAGCGACGGCCTGGTTGAGGTTGACCCCGATGCGGCGCACCTGGTCGGCGGCGTGCATCAGCTCGATCAGGGCCTCGCGCAGCGGGTCGGGCATCGGTGGGTTCACCATCCGCGCCGCCGCGAGGGCCGCCTCCGCCGCGTACGCCCCGTGCGCCAGCCCAAGGCGTTCGGCGGCCGTGCGAAGGTCGGCGTACTCCTCCTCGGTCAGCACGAACTTCACCACGTGCGGCCGTGGCACCGCCTGGCGTTGACGCCGCCGCTGCCGCACCTGCTTGGACCCCGTGCTGGACCCGGTGTCCTCTCCCCCAGCGGACACGCTCATGACCACTCCCCCGACGACCGCGCCCGGTCGCAATCAATCAGAACCCACCCCCGCAGCAGCGGCAGGAGTGGGGGTTCTGATCACGAATGTCCCCCGCTGCATCCCGCTGGATGCAGCGGTAATGGGACATTACGAATATCCCGCTCTGTGGGCCTCAGACTGCGGGTGCAGCGCCGTGAGCCGACTGCCGCCATTCCAACGCCTCGGGCACGTCGCGGTACTCCAGCAGGTGCTGGCCGGCGATCTTCTCCAGCAGGTCGCGGACCTCCGCTGGTGTGGCGTAGTAGAACTCCCGGCGAGGGTTGACCTTGTTCACGCGCCGCTCGCGCAGTTCGCGTTGATGTCCTGCCCGGTCACAGCTGCCTCGCCAGCTCGGCGACCTTGACGGCCCCGGTGCCGTCCGTGCACAGGTACACGGCGGGCAGCGACCGCGGCGACACCATCCGGTGCAGCCCGTCGTTCGTCTTCGGGTTGACCGCCTCCACCCGCACGTGCGAGCCGAGGCGCGGCGACTCCGGCACCGACCGCGGCTACCGCACCGAGTGGTCCGCGTACGTGACGGGCCGCGGCAGCGCCGCCGCCCTGGACGAGGCGCGGGCCGTGGCGGTCGCCGCCGTCGGCGTCTACATGCTCGACCTGGCCGACCTGATCCAGCAGGCCCGGGGCGACGACGCGACGACCATGCGCGCCATGGCCGGCCTGCTGCAGGCCAAGGCCCGCATCAGCCCCGCCGAGCTGGTCGCGCAGGCGGACCTGGCCGAGCGCCTGGCCCGCGTGGAGGAGGTCGACGCGCCATGACCGCGCACATCCTGGTCAGCTGCCCAGATCACCGCACCTACGCCGGGTGCGACGACGACGCCTGGTACACGGTCGAGACGGCGGCCGCCGCGCTGGCCCTGCACGAGGCCCGCTTCCCCAGCACCACCGCCCGGAAGACGGCGCGAGTGTCGATCGGCTGCGAGATCGGCGGGTGCCACAACCACATCTACGTGACCGCCACCAGCGTGACCGAGGCCCGCGCCCTGGTGTCGGAGCACAACGAAGGCTGGTACCAGGCGCGGCGGGCGGGCGGGCGGCTCGTCGACGGCTGCCAGTGGCACCTGGGCGCCTGCTGCATCCACCACGCCGCCCTCCATCCCGACAGCCCCACCCATGACCGGTCGGCGGTGCTGCCTGCCGTCGGCCAGCCGACGCCCGGCCCGGAGCCGGTGCAGCTGGACCTGTTCGCCCCGAGGGCGGCATGACCGTCCCCAACGAGAAGGGAGGCCCCCGCATGGGGACTCTGCCGAACATCACGACCATGCGCCCCGCCGACGACGACGCGCGGCGCAGGCAGTCGCGCGCCGCGCTGGTCCTGGCCGACCTGCTGGCCGAGGACTTGCCGGAGCTCGTCTGGATCAACCCGCCCCGGGAGGTGGCGGTGCCGTTCCTGCGCGGGGTGGTGCCGGGCACGCCGCGCGACGACGCCGGGTTCGCCGAGCACGCCGCCGCCGTCCACGCCTGGGCGGGGTTCCTGCAGGCCGACCCGGAGTGGGTGCCGCTGCACGACGGAGGGCCGTGCAACTCCGGGGGCGAACTGACCGTCACCGGCTGGCACATGGGCGTCAAGGTGACGGTGCGGGCGTGGCTGCCCGCCGCCCCGGAAGGCGGCCCCCGGTGACCGCGCCGGTGACCGCGCCCCGCGCGGGGGACGACTGGCTGCAGTCGGTGCGGCGGGAGCGCGCCCTGGCCGGTGTCGCCGCCGCCCGCCGCCCGGGAAGCCGGCGCTACGTGGGACGAGGTCGCGCAGCGGCTCGGCATCAAGCAGCCGAACGCGGTTCAGTACGCGAGGAGTGCACCGACCGCCTACTGATCTTCGACCGCGGCCATGCCGAGAAGATCCTCCACGACTACGCCCGCCACTTCAACGGGCATCGACCGCATCAGGGCCGGAACCAGCTCGCGCCTCTGGACGGCCCGAACGTCGTACCCTTCCCGGCAACCCGGATCGAACGCCGACAAGCCGTCGCAGGCCTCCTGCACGAGTACCACCGTGCAAGTTGATCACTGAGCAAACCCCAGCTCACAGGCTGTGCAGCCATTCTGAAGCGGTACGGGCGTCACGGGCGCCCGCGGTGCCCGACGTGAGCAAGCGCCGGTATGGCCGGCGCCGCCGAAAGATCTGATCAAGCGGCTCTTAAGCCGCCGTCAAGGTTCGTCAGTCCGGATGAAAGTGCCCTGCCGTACATAAGAGGTGCCTCACTACACGACTGTGAAAGGACACCCGATGCGCCGCGCAACACTCACCGCTCTGACCGGCGTCACGATTCTGGCGGCGGGGCTCGTTCCTCTCACGGCGACACCCGCCAATGCCATGCCCGCCGGATGGTTCCATCTCCGGGGCACCACGAAGGACAAGACCGCCCCCTTCGCCCTTCGCTCAATGGACGTGCAATGGGCCCCAGACGGCAAGATCAATGGATTCGTTCGGTTGAACGCGAGCGGGTTCGCCAAAGATTCGCAGCTCTGGAAGGTGAGGTTTCCCAGAACTGGCAAAATAGGCGAGGTCAAACTGGAGAACAAACTGACGGGACAATGCATCGCATTTGGCGCCGCGTCCTCGCCGGACGGCGGTAATGCAGTGGTTCTCGGGCCGTGCAGTGGCAACACCGTTTGGATGGCCGTCCCGATGGGTGTCAACAAGTACGTCTTCCGCTCCCGCGCCTACTACCCCGATCACCCGTTCTGCCTGAGTAAAAGCACGGCGGGCAGCCCGGAGTTCCTCAGACTCAAGATCTGCAGCGACAACCGCTTCACTCCTGAGATGGTCTGGGAAGCGTACAGCGGGGGGTAGAAACGACACGGCACGGAATACCGCTCGCAGCGGCCCGCCGTCGCATCGTCCGAGGCCGGGCGCCTGGCCAGTGCGGGACACGCACGCCGCAACCCCGCCGACCCCTCGGTCCCCGAAATCGGCGACGAACTCGCCACGGCCCGCGCGCTTGCCGACTTGACGGACAAGCTCCTGGTCATCACGTCCAAGGACATCGCCCAGGTCGCCCCGCCCGCTGAGCGGAACAGTCTGTGGTAGCCGGCAGCCGCGCCATTGTCCGGGAGCGCGGGTCCGGCCTGCCTGGATCACGGGCCCATGTTGCACTCCGCCAGTGATCATGTTGTGTACCTCCCTTAAGGGCCACGCCTCCGGCGTACACCTTCCGCTGCGGAGACTGACGCTCTTGTCGATCTTGCGACCACGCTGGGACTGTACCGAGCCGACCTGGACCGGCTGCACCGTCACTATCTCACCGCGATCGCCCGGGCCGCCCTGGCCGACGGCGTGGTGGCTGAGGCCGAGCGCCAGGAGCTCAACCTCGTCGCCACCCTGCTCCATCTGCCGCTCGAAGCCGTCGAGGACGCCCCGACTGATGCGGCCAGAACTCCCAGCGCCCGACGAGCCGGTTCGAACTGCCGCCGGGCGCTCTCGTCGTCTTCACCGGCGACGGAAAGGCCCGTAAGGCTCGCGCATACGGGATTCCTATCGTGACTCCTGACGCCTTACGCCCGGATGCTTGGGTGAGCACGAAAGCGAACGCCTTTACGTCGTAGATCAAAATGACCCCTGGTTGTGAGCTACCCGTTGAACATTCGCGTCCCGGACCGACGTCGGTGAGCCGGAACACGCGACAGCCTGCGGCAATGACGGGCAGCGGGGTGTCGGAAACTGACGGCTCGTCCGAGCAACAAACGAGCAACGAGAAACAGAAAAGCCGTGATCACCCTCGCGTGATCACGGCTCCGACCTGCTAGAACAGTGTCGGGACGGCGGTGTTCTGGTTCAGGACATAGGAAACGGGTGTCTCGAGACATAGGAAACTCCGGCGGAGCATGTCTCCGGAGATAGGAAACACGGAGAGTTAGGACCTGCGGGCGGCCGACAGTCAGCCCGTGTCGAAGGCCAGACTCATCATCACGGCGGTCGTCGTCGAGGGCCGCTCACAGGCAGAGGTCGCCCGCTCCTACGGCGTCTCCAAAGGCTGGGTGTCCAAGCTCGTTGCCCGCTATCGGCAGCAGGGCGAGGACGCCTACGAACCCCGATCCAGACGACCCAACACCTCACCGACCGCGATCGACGCCGCCACCGTCGAACTGATCCTCCGCCTGCGCAAGGACCTGTCCGGCCAGGGCCTGG
>NZ_BSSF01000036.1:0-26573 GCF_030268985.1 Microbispora sp. NBRC 16548 | reverse complement strand
CTACAACGTCGCGGCCCTGCCGCTGGCCGCCGCGGGCCTGCTCAACCCCATGATCGCCGGCGCG
Source organism: Microbispora sp. NBRC 16548 (assembly GCF_030268985.1). Taxonomy (NCBI): domain Bacteria; kingdom Bacillati; phylum Actinomycetota; class Actinomycetes; order Streptosporangiales; family Streptosporangiaceae; genus Microbispora; species Microbispora sp. NBRC 16548. Next base: position 26,509 of record NZ_BSSF01000036.1, on the reverse strand, counting down.
GCGATGGCGTTCTCCAGCGTCTTCGTCGTCAGCAACAGTCTCAGACTCCGCCGCTTCCGCTGAACCAGCGCGTACGAAGGGCCTCCGGCGACTCGCCCGGAGGTCCTTCCGGATCGGAATGCGCTATCCACGGCAGGTGAACGGTGTAACCCGATCCCAGCCGGAAAGCTGAAGGCAAGAGTGGAAGAGGGAGCAGGTCATGGATTGGTTGTGGCGCGCACTGGCGATCGCGGGGTCCATGACCTGGGAGATCCTGTGGGCGCTGATCCTGGGGTTCACCCTGTCGGCGATCGTGCAGGCGGTGGTCCGCCGGGAGGCGATCAGCCGGACACTCGGGGATGACTCCCCCCGAGCCCTGGCTGCGGCGACCGGATTCGGCATGGCCTCCTCGTCGTGCTCCTACGCCTCGGTGGCACTGGCCCGCTCGCTGTTTCGCAAGGGGGCGAGCTTCACCGCGGCGATGACCTTCGAGATCGCCTCAACCAACCTGGTCGTCGAACTGGGCATCATTCTGGCCCTGCTCATGGGCTGGCAGTTCACCCTGGCCGAGTTCGTCGGCGGACCCATCATGATCGTCCTGCTGGCGGTGCTGTTCCGCGTCTTCCTGCGCCGGCGCCTGGTCGACGACGCGCTCCGTCAGGCCGAGCGGGGCGTCGCGGGGTCGATGGAGGGGCACGCCGCGATGGACATGTCCGTCACCGGACCGGGCTCGTTCTGGCGGCGGCTGAGCTCGGCCAAGGGCCTCACCTCGGTGTCGCACATCTTCGTCATGGAATGGGCGGCCATCTGGCGGGACATCGTCGCCGGTCTGCTGATCACCGGGGCGCTGGCCGCCTGGGTGCCGATGGGCTTCTGGCAGAGCTTCTTCCTGACCGACCATCCGCTGTGGGCCCGCATCTGGGGACCGCTGGTCGGCCCGATCGTCGCAGTCATCAGCTTCGTCTGCTCCATCGGCAACGTACCGCTGGCGGCGGTGCTGTGGAACGGCGGAATCAGCTTCGGCGGGGTGGTCGCGTTCATCTTCGCCGACCTGATCATCCTGCCGATCCTGAACATCTACCGGAAGTACTACGGCGTGAAGATGGCCGCCTTCGTCGCCGGCACCTTCTACGCCACCATGGTGCTGGCCGGCTACGCGGTCGAGCTGCTGTTCACACTGCTGGGCCTGGTGCCGAGCCACCGCAACGCCTCCGTGGTGGAGGCCCACATCTCCTGGAACTACACCACCTGGCTCAACATCGCCTTCCTGGTGCTCGCCGCGGTGCTGCTCATCCGGTTCTTCACCACCGGCGGCCTGCCGATGCTGAAGACGATGGGCGGCGGCCCCGACGACACCCAGCACGCCCACGATGCCCACCACGCCGACCACGGCCACGACGGGCCCGCGCCCGCCGCTCCCGAGGACCGGAACCGCCACCCCTAGCGTCGGCGCGGTGACCACAGGTCCGGGCCGCCGTGGCGTACCTGCCGGCCTGGTTTCCCGAGGAGCCTGCCGACCACGCGGGCGGAGTGTCGCGCCTACTCCGGCCTCGGCCCGGAGGGATGAGTGGGGGCGACACCGTGACGGCCGGCGCCGGCGGCGAAGCGGGCGGCGCCGGCCATGCCCTCGCGTTCCACGATCGGGACGCCCGCCGCCCCCTCGGCGCGCAACGCCTCGGCCAGGGGCAGGTCCAGGGCGGCGTAGGTGGAGGCCCGGTCGGTCAGTACGCATTCGAAGGGGAACGCCGCGATCTGCCCGGCCAGCTCACGGGCCGCCTCGACCGCCCGGCCCGGCTCGGCGATCCGGTTGGCCAACCCGATCGCGAGGGCTTCGTCGGCCCGCACCGGACGGCCGGTGAGGATCATGTCGAGGGCGCGGCCCAGGCCGACGATCCGCGGCAGCCGGACCGTGCCGCCGTCGATGAGCGGCACCCCCCAGCGACGGCAGAACACCCCCAGCACCGCGTCGGACTCGACGATCCGCAGGTCGGCCAGCAGCGCCAGCTCCAGGCCACCCGCGACCGCGTATCCGCTGATCGCGGCGATCAGCGGCTTGCTCAGTCGCATCCGGGTCGGTCCCATCGGGCCGCTGCCGCCTCCCTCGGGATCCAGTTCGTTGCGCCGCTCGGGGTCCGCGACGGCGGTCAGGTCGGCGCCCGCGCAGAAGGTGCCGCCGCTGCCGGCCAGGATCGCCACCCGCTGGTCCTGGTCGGCCTCGAACTCCTCGAACGCCGCCCGCAGTTCCCCGGCCATGGCCCGGTCGACGGCGTTGCGCCGGTCGGGCCGGTCCATCCAGATCGTGGTGATCGGTCCCTCGACCTCCACCCGCACGTCACCCATCGCTACTCCCGTCACGTCACGGCCTGTGCGGCCCTGCGGTGGAAACGAGACCACGTTAGGTCGCGAGGCCGGAGCTGCGGGAGTTCAGGACCAGCGCTCGTGCCGTCCACGAGCGCACCGGACGGCTGGTCATGGCCGACATATCGACGTACGACGAGGGCGTGGCGGCGGTGCGGGGCCGGCGCCGACGTCGTCGGGACATCGAATTCGGGTGCAGTGCCAGGTGGCCAACAGCCGGCGCCGGAACGTGCTCGGGGACCGGAGAGCGGCGTGCTTGTCATGCTTCTCCAATCGCGCTTGCCGACGGAGGGCGGGACCGAGCCGGCATCGGGTGCTCCCGGTGGAGTTCCCAGATGCCGACTGGTCCGAACAAGTCGGGGACGAGGGCGCGCCACGCCGGGTCGTAGGACAGTTCTGTCATCGCCACGCATCGGGGCGCCGACCAGCCCGGGAACACCAGCGTGTCGAACCGTAGAGCAGCCGCGGCGGTGGTCCGCACCCTGGCCGCCCCGGTGTGGGACACGACAAGACGGATCGCCGCGAGTCCGTCTGGCCCACCGCCGTCGTGGAGGTGCCGTTGATTCCGAGGTACGGCGGGCAACAGGGCGGCTGGGCGCTGGGGCGGATTGACCGCCAGGAGATCGGCGTTCATCGGGCGCAGTTGGCTCCAGTCCGCTTCCCACAGGGTCAACCGGGAGCGCGCCTGCGGGCCGAGGACACGCGTGACGTTGGCGGCGGTGTCGGCCAGCGCCTTGGCGTCGTAGTCCTGGGCCACGACGTGCCGAGCTCCCGCCGCCAGCGCGGCCACGGCCACCAGACCGGCCCCGCACCCGGCGTCGATCACCGTCAGATCCCCGCAGTCGTCCATGGTGGCGGCCAGGAACGCCGAGAAAAGCGACGGACGGTGAACGCCGTCGCTCGTCAGAAGGACGCGCCCGACCTCGGCCCACCGTTCGATATCCACTTAGAGGCCTACCGCGCCGTCGATTCCCTGACGGAGGAGGTCGGCGTGCCCGTTGTGCCGCGCGTACTCCTCCACCATGTGCACCATCACCCACCGCAGCGTGATCGTGCCTCGCCAGGAATCCCTACCGGTCACCTCCAGGCTCTCCGCCGCGGCCACGAAACGGTCGGCGAAGTCGACTTCCTCCTGCCACAGGCGCCAGGCCTCGGAGACCGTCTCGGCAACGGGTGCGGCATCGTCGAAGGCCGCGTCCGCGTGGTCCTCCCTGCTGAAGTGCGGTTCGGCCGCCTGCCCTGCCAGGTCCCGGCGGAACCAGCGGCGCTCGACGTCAGCCAGATGCCGCACCAGGCCCAGCAGTGACAAGCCGGAGAAGGACACCGAGCGCTGGGCGAGGGCCTCCGGGTCCAGATCAGAGCACTTCAGCCTCAGCGTCTGGCGTTGCCAGCGCAGAAAGGCGGCGAGCATGGCCTTCTCGTCGCCTCCGGTCGGCACGTCGATTCTGGGGTCGGCGCTCTCCTCGACGAACATCTCGGCAAACATCGGCCTTTCAACGGTCATTCAAGTCCTCTATTGAACTCAGCGAAGCCGTCCTGCACGGCTGCGTCGACGGCCGGTTACTCCGTAACGATCACGGAGAACGGCCGAGTCCCGCAACAGGCGTTCCTCGCCTGGCGCCCCAGGACGGAGACCAGCTCCGTTCATCACGCGGATCTGTGCGAGGGAGTCCACCCGTCGCGAGATCCCGCGGAAGGCGCCGGCGTTGCCGTTGTCGGCTGCACCGCCCCGGCGGCGGATGCTGGTCGCCGCGATGGCGTACGGCCCGCAGGCATGCGCGGCGGGAGAGCCCGACGGCGGCAGGGCTGAGCGTGGTCAGGCGGCCAGGCGTAAGGACGAGACGGCCGGGGCGTCGTCCCGCGCATCGCCCGGCGCGGCATGCGCCTGGGAGGCCACCGCTGCAGCCCTCACTCCCTTTCGCGAACGCCCCTGGCCAGGGGCGCCCGCCAGCGGTACCGCATGGCGAGCATGCGGAACGCGAAGGCGAGCACCGCCGAGGACAGGGTGGCGGCGAACCCCCGCACCTCCATCGCGTACAGTACGGCCATCATCGCCGAGCCGAGCATCGCCGGCACCGCGTAGAGCTCCCGGTCGTAGAGCAGGGTCGGCCTCTCGCCGGACAGGACGTCTCTGATGACGCCGCCGCCGACCGCCGTGCAGACCCCGAGGAACACCGCGTGCATCGGTGCGAGGCCGTAGTGCAGCGCCTTGGATGTCCCGACCGCGCAGAACAGGCCGAGGCCCGCCGCGTCGAAGACCAGCACCCCGGGCATCGCCCGCTCGACCTGGGGATGCCAGAAGAACGCGATGACGGCGGCCACGATCGGCACGAGGAGATAGCCTGTGTCCCGCAGCGCGGCGGGCTGCACGCCGATGAACAGATCGCGCACGATGCCGCCGCCGACGGCCGTGAAGAACGCGAGCACCGCGATGCCGACCGCGTCGAGCCGTTTGCGTACGCCCTCCAGCGCGCCGGACAGGGCGAATACGAAAATTCCGACAAGGTCGAGCACGGGGGTCACAGACGCTCAGTCTCCCATATATCGGGCGAACCACCGCGTCAAGATCAGTGTGATGAGACCCGGCGGCCGGTGGCGAGGCCCAGGGGTGTTGCGGCCATCGGGGACCGCGACGGGGTGCCCCTCGTGCGTCCGGTGTCCGCCCGAGCCTGGCGGTCTGCCGAGAGCAATGACCTATTTGCCGTTCTTCTCGGGGTCGACGGCGAAGGTGATCACGCCGAGGTAGCCGTCGCCGTCCTCGCTCACCTTCATGAGCATGCCGGGCTTGTAGATGGTGTCCTTGTCGTTGAAGGTGTCCCTGCCCGTGTGCCCGGAGTAGGGCTGCTCCTTGAACACCGTCGCGTTCAGATCCTCGTCGAACATGACCTGTGTCGTCAGCGTGCGCTCATCGCCTACGTGCACCATGGCGTGGATGTGCACGGTCCGGCCCCGGTACCAGCCGGGCCAGATCGTGGTGAACTGCACGATGCCGTTCTTGTCCGTGACCTGGGCGCCGCGCAGATAGCGCTTGTCGTCGGTGGGGGTGAGGTCGGCCATCCCGTCGTCAGCGGAGGGACCGCCGCCGGGTCCTCCGGGCATCCCGGAAGGGGGCGGCCCGCCGGGTCCTCCCGCCGGCATGCCCGAGGGGGGCGGACCGCCTGGGCCGCCGCCGGGTCCTGGTGCGCCGCCTCCGCCGCCCTGCCCGCTCGACTGCGCCTCGGCTCCCGAGTAGAGGCCGGCCGCGTCGCAGTGCCAGATCTCGACGACGGCGTTCGCCAGCGGCGCGCATTTCTCGCTGTCCTGCACCTTGACGGCGACCTTCAGCCGCTTGCCCTGCCGGTCCTCACGGATGTCGGAGCGGATCTTGTCGGCGTCGAAGTAGTACGGCCCCTGAGTGGCCGCGGGCGTCAGGACGCAGGTGTTGGAACCGGCGAAAAGGCCCGTCAAGCCGACCGGGGTGCTGGTCGTCGGCGGGGCCGCGGCGCTTCCTCCACGCCACGCTCGCCGAACTGGAGAGCGCACCGGAACCGGCTCGCGACCCCCGATCTGTATCCGAAGGTCCTCGACCTGCTCGTCGACATCGTCGCCACCGGCCTCACCCGGCCGCGGGGACGCCGAGATTCGGCGGTAGGGGCCTTCGCCTGCTCGCACCCCGGCCCCTGGCCTGCGCATGCCCTGCACGTTGGCTCTGTGTGAAGCGAGCCCGGGTAGCGTCGGGAATGTGCCGTCGAGGGCCTGGGGTCCGCACCCCGTCGGATGCGGCCCTGCCGGCGATCTTTCCGCCCCGAGACCGGCCGAGGGCAGCAGGGGGTGGCAACAGGGGGCGGCAGGTGAACGGGTGTCCTGACACCGGGCGCATCTGGGGCGGTCTGGTGCGCGACCTTCATCTGACGCCCTTGGACGATCTGGCGTCCTCCGTCATCGAGCACGTCAGGCCGCTCGGCTACCGCGAGGTCATGATCTATGTGGCCAGCCTGCGGCCGCTGTATCTCGTGCCGCTGCCGGGGCAGTGCGACGCGTACGGCGAGCCGCTGAACCGCGTCGCCATCGACACGACCCTGGCCGGGCGCGCCTACCGCAACCTGGAGATCGTCCAGGCGCGTCCCGCCGTCGATCCGTACGTCGCCGAGGCCGCGGAACCGCTCGGCAGCGAGGGGCCGCGGCGCCTGTGGGTGCCGATGCTTAACGGCACGGAACGGGTCGGCGTGCTCGGCGTGACCGTGCCCGTGGTCGACGAGGCCACCGAGCGGATCGCGAACGAGCTGGGCAGCCTGGTCGCGCTGCTGGTGGTGAGCAAGCGCGCCTGCAGCGACGCCTTCGTGCGGCTGGTGCGCACCGAGGAGATGCACCTGTCGGCAGAGATGCTGTGGACCCTGCTGCCCATCAGGAACTTCGCGACGGACACGGTGACGGTCAGCGCCGCGCTGGAGCCGGCCTACCGCGTCGGCGGGGACGCCTTCGACTACGCCCTCGACGGCGCCACCCTCCACCTCGGAATCTTCGACGCCATGGGGCACGACACCTCCGCCGGGCTGACCGCGGCCATCGCCCTGAGCGCCTACCGCAACAACCGCCGCCGGCGCCGGGTCGGGCTGCTCGAGGTCAGCGACGCGATCGACGAGGCGATCGCCGGCGAGTTCGGCACCTCACGCTTCGCCACCGGGGTCCTGGCCGACCTGGATCTCCGCACCGGATGGCTGACCTGGGTGAACCGGGGGCATCCCCCGCCGCTCGTCCTTCGGCAGGGGCGGGTGGCCTCGGTGCTGGACAGCCCGCCGGACACCCCGATGGGCCTGCGCCTGGGTCCGGCCGCCGTGCTCGCGCGCCGCAAGCTCGAGCCCGGCGACCGGCTGTTGTTCTACACCGACGGCATCGTGGAGGCGCAGACCCCGGACGGGGAGAGGTTCGGGCTGGACCGCTTCGCCGACTTCGTCATCCGGAAGGAGATCGACGGCGTCTCCCCTCCGGAGACCCTGCGCCGCCTGGTCCACTCGATCCTCGTCTACCAGCGCGGCCAACTACAGGACGACGCCACGGTGCTGCTGGTCGAGTGGCGCACCGAGCGGCACCACCTGCTCACGATGTGAGCCGCGCGTACGGCGGCGCTCAGGTGCGCGCGAGCAGCTCCAGCGTGTCGACGACCCGGTTGGAGAAGCCCCACTCGTTGTCGTACCAGGCCACGACCTTGACGTGCCTGCCCTCGACCCGGGTGAGGGCGGCGTCGAAGATCGCCGACGCCGGCTGGCCGGTGATGTCGCTGGAGACCAGCGGCTCGTCGGCGTAATCGAGGATGCCCTTGAGCCTGCCGTCGGCGGCGGCGCGGTAGGCCGCGAGCACCTCGTCGCGGGTGACCTCGCGTGAGACGGCGGTGTTCAGCTCCACGATCGACCCCACCGGGACCGGCACGCGGATCGAGTCGCCCGACAGCTTGCCGTCGAGGTTCGGCAGCACCAGGCCGATGGCCTTGGCGGCCCCGGTGGTGGTGGGCACGATGTTCACGCCGGCCGCGCGGGCGCGGCGCAGGTCGCGGTGCGGGCCATCCTGCAGGTTCTGCTCCTGGGTGTAGGCGTGCACCGTGGTCATGAAGCCGTGCTCGATGCCGGCCAGGTCGTCCAGCACGGACGCCAGCGGCGCCAGCGCGTTCGTGGTGCAGGAGGCGTTCGAGACGATCACGTGTTCGGCGGGGTCGTATGTCTCGGTGTTCACGCCGTAGGCGAGCGTGACGTCGGCGCCGTCGGAGGGGGCGCTCACCAGCACGCGCCTGGCGCCCGCGTCGATGTGCGCGCGAGCGGCACGCGCCGCGGTGAAGCGGCCGGTGGACTCCAGCACGATGCCGACGCCGAGCTCGGCCCAGGGCAGCTTGGCGGGCTCGCGTTCGGCGAGCACCGTGATGCGGCGGCCGTCGACCACGAGGTCGGTGCCGTCGACCTCTACGGAGCGGCCGAGGCGGCCGAGCGCGCTGTCGTACCTGAGCAGGTGGGCGAGGGTCTCGGGGGCGGTGAGGTCGTTGACGGCGACCACTTCGAGGTCGCTGTCACGTTCGAGCAGGGCGCGGAGGGTGTTGCGTCCGATGCGGCCGAATCCGTTGACGGCGATGCGAGTCATGGGCGTTCCTTTCGTTCCGCGCTCCATGATCGGCATCCGGACGCCCGGCCGACAGTGGCTCGAACGACAGCGTACGCAAGGATCCAGCCAGAAGTTTTGCCAGCGTGCGCAAGGATCTCGCCACATCCTCCCGTGCGCGGGCGGGCCCGGGAGTTCAGGCTGAGAAGGTGTGGCGATACTCGGTGGGGGAGGTCCCGAGGATGCGCTGGAAGTGCAGGCGCAGGTTGGCGCCGGTGCCGAGCCCGACCCGGTCGGCGATCTGCTCCACGCCCAGGTCGGTGCGTTCGAGCAGCTCGCGTGCCAGGTCCACGCGTGCCCTGAGCACCCACTGCATCGGCGTGTAGCCGGTGTCCTCCACGAACCGCCGGGAGAAGGTGCGCGCCGACACCCGCGCGTGGCGGGCGAGGGTCTCGAGGGTCAGCCGTTCGGACAGGTGCGCCAGGGCCCACTCACGCGTGTTCGCGAACAGGTCGCCGAGCGGCTCGGGGACGCTGCGGGGCACGTACTGCGCCTGACCCCCGCTGCGGTAGGGCGCCGCCACCAGCCGTCTCGCCACGTGGTTGGAGAGCCCGACGCCGTGGTCGCGCCGCACCAGGTGCAGGCACAGGTCGATGCCGGACGCCGCGCCCGCCGACGTCAGCACGTCGCCCTCGTCCACGAACAGCACGTTCTCGTCCACCCGCACGAGCGGATGCTTGCCGGCGAGGGCCTTCGTGTAGTGCCAGTGGGTCGTCGCCCGCTTGCCGTCGAGCAGGCCCGTCGCCGCCAGCGCGAACGCCCCTGTCGAGATGGCCGCGAGCCGGGTTCCGCGCTCGTGGGCGGCCATGAGCGCGCCGACGACCGCGGCCGGCGGTTCCGTGGTCGCCGGCTCTCGATAGCCGGGGATGAACACGGTGTCGGCCTGCTCGAAGGCGTCGAGGCCCTCGGCCACGTGATAGGAGAGGCCGTCGCCGCCGGTCACCAGTCCGGGCGCCGCGCCGCACACCCGCACCTCGTACGGCATGCTCGGCCGGTTGGAGAACACCTGCGCCGGGATGCCGACGTCGAGCGGTTTCGCGCCCTCCAATACGAGCACGGCGACGCGATGGTTCTTCCGGCTCATCGGCCTCCTTCGGCTCTCCCTCGGTCCGGCGGCGTCCCCCCGCACCGTGACCGCGATGACCTCCACCGCAAGCATCCTGCCACCGGCCCGCGCCACTTCAGGCAGGCGTGGCGGCGGGGGGCTTGAGGATGGCGGACTTCCTCGCAGCCGTTGACAAAGCATGCTTTTCCTACATAGTTAGTAGGTATAGCCCATTCGAGAGGTATGCGACCACGTGAAATTCCTCGCCATCACCCTCATCGCGCACGGGCCCGACCCGCTGACCGGCGAGACCAGGTCCACCACCGAGCGGTTCCGCGACGTCGTGGACACCGCCGTACTCGCCGAGGAGCTGGGCTTCGACGGCTTCGGAGTGGGAGAGCGGCACGAGCGGCCCTTCATCTCCTCCTCACCGCCGGTGGTGCTCGGCCACATCGCCGCCCGGACCTCCCGCATCCGGCTGTTCACCGCGGTCACCACGCTCAGCCTGCTCGACCCCGTGCGGGCGTACGAGGACTACGCGACGCTCGACCACCTGTCGGGCGGCCGTCTGGAGCTGATCATCGGCAAGGGGAACGGGTCGGCCCAGGCGCGGCTCTTCCACGTCACCTCCGAGGACCAGTGGGACCGCAACCGGGAGGCGTACGAACTGTTCCGCAGGCTCTGGCGGGAGGACAGGGTCACCTGGGAGGGCCGGTTCCGGCCGTCCCTCACCGACGCGGAGACCTGGCCGCGCCCGTTGCAGCGGCCGATCCGGGTCTGGCACGGCAGCGCCACCAGCAAGGACTCGGTCGATCTGGCCGCCCGCTACGGCGACCCGCTGTTCTCGGCGAACGTCACCAACCCCATCGAGCCGTACGCCGAGCTGGTCGACCACTACCGCGAACGCTGGGCGCACTACGGGCACGACCCGGCCGACGCGCTGGTGGGCGCGGGCAGCGCCGGCTTCTACGCGGCGCGCACCTCCCAGGAGGCGATCGCGACCTACCGGCCGATCTACGACGCCCGCGTCGCGCTGTTCCGCAAGTCGGGCGTGGAGCCGGTCTTCCACTCGCTGGAGGACGCCGTCGAGCGCGGCTCGATCCTCGTCGGCAGCCCCCAGCAGATCGTCGACAAGGTCCTCCGCTACCACGAGCGGCTCGGCCACGAGGTCATGCACATCAGCGCGGACGCCGACGGCCTGACCCGGGCGCAGCACCGGGCGGCGCTGGAGCTGTTCCAGAGCGACATCGCCCCCGTGCTGCGCAAGGAGATCCCGAGCAGGCCGTTCCCCGCCGCCCCCGGGACCCGGCAGGGAGACAGCGCGGCCCCGCAGAGCACCGACGCGACCCATCAGAGCACCGCCACGAGCACCGGAGCGCCGGCATGACCGTCCCCCAGCCGACAGAACAGCCCACAGCACAGCAGGTCGACCGGCCGGTTCCCCTGTCGATCCTCGACCTGTCCCCGATCCCGTCCGGCAGCGGCGCGGGAGACGCGTTGCGCAACAGCATCGACCTCGCCCGCCACGCCGAGCGGTTCGGCTACCTGCGCTACTGGGTGGCCGAGCACCACTTCGCGGCCGGCGTCGCGAGCTCGGCCCCGGCGGTGCTCATCGGCCTCATCGCGGCCGCGACCAGCCACATCAGGGTGGGCTCAGGAGCGGTGCAGCTCGGCCACCAGACGCCTATCGCGGTGGTCGAGCAGTTCGGCCTGATCGACGCGCTCCATCCCGCCCGGATCGACCTCGGGCTCGGCCGTTCCGGGCAGCGCAGGGCCGAGATCGTGGCGAAGGCCGACCGGTCTCCCGAGGCGGCCCGAACCTCGGAACCCCGCGAGTCCCGGGTGGTGGACGGGCTGCTGATCCCGCGCGCGTTCTCCTTCGCCGAGCTGGCCCGCTCTCCGCAGCTCGCCCTCCAGGCCGCGCTGCTGCAACAGCCGGGCGCGCGGACCCCCGACTTCGCCGAGCAGGTCGACGAGGTCATCGCCTTCCTGGAGGGCGCCTACCGGTCGCCGGACGGGATCGCGGCGCACGCCGTGCCGGGCGAGGGCGCCGAGGTGGAGCTGTGGATCCTCGGCAGCAGCGGCGGGCAGAGCGCGAAGGTGGCGGGGGAGCGCGGCCTGCCGTTCGCCGCCAACTACCACGTCAGCCCGGCGTCGGTGCTGGAGGCCGTGGAGGCCTACCGCGAGGCGTTCACCCCCTCCAAGGCGCTGTCCGAGCCGTACGTCGTCGTCTCCGCGGACGCGGTCGTGGCCGAGGACGACGCGACGGCCAGGGAGCTGGCCAAACCCTACGGCCTCTGGGTGCGCGCCATCCGCACGGGCCAGGGGGCGATCCCCTATCCGACGCCCGAGGAGGCGGACGCGCACGTCTGGAGCGAGGCCGACCGCGAACTGGTGGCCGACCGCGTGGACACCCAGTTCGCGGGCTCCCCGGAGACGGTCGCCGAGCGGCTGCGCGTGCTCCAGCGGGTCACGGGCGCCGACGAACTGCTGGTCACCACCATCACGCACGGACACGCCGACCGGGTCCGCTCCTACGAGCTGCTCGCGGAGGCGTGGCACGGAAGACACGCGCCGGGGGCGAAGTCGTGACCGTCTCCGGCGTCCGTCCCGGCGTCCCAGGCCGGGACCCGCTGCCGGAGGCCGAGGCGTTCCACGCGGGCACAGCAGGAGGACCACTGTGAAGGTCGTCAGGGGCGCGCTGCCCTTCATCCTCGTCGCGGCCCTGGCCGCGTGCGGTTCCCAGACACCGGAGGCGCAGGCGGGCGGCGCCTCTCTCACCTGGGCCGTCGAGACCGAGCCCATCACGTTCAACCCCCATCTGTGGGCGCAGAACAAGGCCAGGCTGCTGGTGTTCAACCAGTTCGACGCGCTCCTCGCGCGCGGCGAGGACGGGGCGTTCGTCCCGTGGCTCGCCCGGTCGTGGAAGGTCTCGGACGACGGGCGCACCTACACCCTGGAGCTGCGCGACGACGTCACCTTCCAGGACGGCACGAAGTTCGACGCGGCGGCGGTGAAGGCGAACCTGGACAAGCTGCGCGAGCCCGGCTACAACCCGACGGTCGCCGCCATCCAGTTGCACGCCTTCGACAGGGCCGAGGTGCTCTCGCCCACCACTCTGAAGATCACGCTGAAGGAGCCGGACGGGCTGTTCCTCGACTTCCTCGCCTCGCCGTACGCGGGGCAGGTGTCCCCGAAGTCCCTCCGGGAGGCCAGGGATCTCAAGGCCGGCGGCCCGGACGTGGTCGGCACCGGCCCGTTCGTCCTCGACCGGTACGTGCGGGGCCAGGAGGTCCACTACCGGCGCAACCCCCGCTACAACTGGGCGCCGCAGGGCAGCGCCCACCAGGGACCGGCGTACCTGCCGGAGGTCACCTACCGCTTCCTGCCGCAGGCGGCCGTCCGTGTCGGCGCGCTCACGTCCGGGCAGGTCCAGGTCGTCGAGGGCGTCCCGGCCACCGACGTCCAGTCGATCAAGCGGGACTCCGCGCTGTCCTTCCAGTCGGCGCTCAACTCCGGCACGTCGTTCTCCTACTACTTCAACACCTCCCACCCGCCCTTCGACGACAAGCGCGTGCGGCAGGCGTTCCGGGAGGCCGTCGACGTCGACGCCGTGCTGACGTCCGTCTACCAGGGCACCGCCAAGCGGGCCTGGAGCGTCGTCGGCGACACCAGCCCCTTCTACGACCCGTCCCTGGAGAGGACGTACGGCGGGGACGCCGCCAAGGCGAACGCGCTGCTCGACGCGGCGGGCTGGACCGGGCGCGACGCCGAGGGCTACCGCGTCAAGGACGGCAGGCGGCTGACGGTCCGCTCGGTGGCGTCGGCGCCGTTCGTCCGCGACCGCAGGGACATCCTGGCCCAGGCCGTCCAGGCGCAGGTCAAGCAGACGGCGGGGATCGACTTCCAGGTGAAGATCGTGGATCAGGGCACGGCGCAGAAGGCGCTCGACGACGACGCGTACGAGATCTTCGAGAACTCGCGCGGCGACTCCGACGTCGGGGCCGCGCTCAACCTCATCCTGCCGAAGGGCGGGGCCATCAACCGCACCCACTACGAGGACGCCGACCTCGACGGCTGGCTCGCCGACGCGTCGGCGAGCTCCGACGCCGCCGAGCGGAAAGCCCTGTACGCCAAGGTCCAGCGCAAGGTGGTGGCCGACGAGGCGATCGTCTTCCCCATCTACGTCCCCTCTGACCAGATCGCGGCGAGCAGGAACGTCCAGGGTCTGGGCTTCGACCCCGTCTCCGGCACGCCGCGCGGCGTCTACGACGTGCGGATCGCCGCGTGACGGCGGCGCTACCGGCCCGGCAGCCTGCGACACCGACACCGGCACCCGCCAAGCCGCCGCCCGCGCGGCGGCGGCTTTCGGCCCTGCGCGCGCCCGCCTGGCTGGGCGCGCCGGTCCGGAGGCTTGTCTCGGCGGTCGCCGTGTTGTGGGCGGCCGCCACGACCGCGTACGCCGCCCTGCTGCTGGCGCCGGGCGACACCGTCGACATCCTCGTGGGCGACGGCGCCGACACGCCAGAGATCCGCGCGCAGATCGTCGCCGAGTGGGGGCTGGACCGGCCCGAGGCCGTGCGCTACCTGAGCTACCTCGGCCGCCTGCTGCACGGCGACCTCGGCCGTTCCTACCAGCTGCAGCGCGACGTCGGGGAGGTGCTGGCCGGGCAGGTGGGGCCGACGGTGCGGCTCACCCTGGCGGCCGCCGCGGTCGGCGTGGTGCTGGCACTCGTCCTGGCGGTGGCGACGGCGGGCAGATCGGTCTGGCCGCGCCGGATCGTCTCCGCCGCCGAACTGGTGGCGGTGTCGGTGCCGCAGTTCGTGATCGGCATCGTGCTGCTGTTCGTGTTCTCGTTCTCGCTCGGCTGGTTCCCCGTCTCGGGCGCGGCCGACCCACAGGCGCTCGTCCTTCCCGCGCTCGCGCTCGGCCTCCCCGTCGCCGGCGTGCTCGGGCAGGTGCTCAGAGAGGGCCTGGAACGCGCGCTGGAGCAGCCGTTCGCGGTGACGGCGCGCTCGCGCGGCCTCAGCGAGCGTGCCGTGGTGGCCCGGCACGCGCTGCGGCACGCGCTCCTTCCCGCCGTCACCCTCACCGGCTGGTTCACCGGCGTCCTGCTCGGCGGGGCCGTCATCACCGAGGCCCTCTTCGGCCGCCCGGGGCTCGGCCGGGTGACCATGCAGGCCGTCAGCGCCAAGGACATGCCGGTCGTGATGGCCGTCGTCATCCTGTCCGCGGCGGTGTACGTGACGATCAGCGCCCTGCTCGACCTCGCCTACCGGCTCATCGACCCCCGGCTCAGGAGCGCATGATGGCCGTCGCCGCACCCGCTCTCCGGCCGGGCGCCCGCCCGCGTCCCGGCCTCGTCCTCGCCCTGCTCGTCATTGCCGTCCTGGTCGTAGCCGTGGCGGCCCCCGGCCTGGTCACCCGGGTCGATCCGCTGGCGGCCGACCCGCTGCGGGCGCTGGCCCCGCCCGGCGCGGGCCATCCGTTCGGCACCGACCACCTCGGCCGCGACGTGTTCGCCCGCGTCGTGTACGGCGCCCGCCACTCGCTCGGCATCGGGGTCCTCGCCACCGCGCTCGCGGTGGGCGCGGGCTCGCTGCTCGGCCTGGCCGCCGGGCTGGCGACCCGCCTGGCCGGTGAGGCGCTGGCCCGCCTGTTCGACGTGCTGTCGACCTTTCCCGAGCTGCTGCTCGCGCTCCTGGTGATCGCGATCACCGGCCCCGGCACGTGGAGCGTCGTCGCCGCGATCGGGATCGCCCAGATCCCCACGTACGCGCGGGTGGTCCGGGCGCAGACGTTCGTCGTGCGCCGCTCCGGCTACGTCGAGCAGGCGGTGACCTTCGGCCACTCGCGGGCTCGCGTCGTCGCCCGGCACGTGCTGCCCAACGTCGTGGGGCCGGTCCCCGTGCTGGCCACGATGGGGCTCGGCCAGGCCGTCATCGCCACATCCGGCCTCAGCTTCCTCGGCATGGGCCCCCAGCCGCCCGCCCCCGAGTGGGGCACCATGCTGGCCGAGTCGCGGGACTACCTGCGCGTCGCCTCGTGGGTGGCCTTCTCTCCGGGAGCGGCCCTCACCCTGTCGGTCGTGTGCCTGACGATCGCCGGGCGGCACCTGCAGCGGCGTTTCGAGGGAAGGACACCATGACAGAGCTCGCGATCACCCGCGCCCACTCCGCCCCCGACCCCGCCGCCGCTCCTCCGCTCGTCGCGGTGGAGGACCTGCGGGTCTCCTTTCCCGCCTCCGGCGTCGAGGCCGTACGCGGGCTGTCGCTGTCGATCGCGCCGGGGGAGTGCGTCGCCCTGGTCGGCGAGTCGGGATCGGGCAAGAGCGTCACGGCCCGCGCCCTCATCGGCCTGGCGGGTCCGGGCGCGAAGGTGCGGGCGTCGGCCTTCCGCGTCGGCGGCGGGGACGCCCTGACCTTCGGCCCGCGCGAGTGGCGCCGCCTGCGCGGCCGGTTCGCCGGACTGGTCCTGCAGGACGCCCTGGTCTCGCTCGATCCGCTGCGCACCGTGGGGGCCGAGATCACCGAGGTGCTCGCCGAGCATGACGTGGTGCCCCGCCGGGCCCGCCCGGAGCGCGTCCGATCGCTGCTGGAGGCCGTGGGAATCCCGGACCCCGAGGTGCGCGCGCGGCAGCATCCGCACCAGCTCTCCGGCGGGCTGCGGCAACGGGCTCTGATCGCCTCCGCCATCGCCGCGGAGCCGGAGCTGATCATCGCCGA
Organism: Microbispora sp. NBRC 16548; assembly: GCF_030268985.1. NCBI lineage: Bacteria > Bacillati > Actinomycetota > Actinomycetes > Streptosporangiales > Streptosporangiaceae > Microbispora > Microbispora sp. NBRC 16548. The sequence goes on along the minus strand of NZ_BSSF01000036.1, from coordinate 10,278 downwards.
CGAGCCCACGACCGCTCTCGACGTGACCGTGCAGGCCCAGATCCTGCGGCTGCTCGCGGACCGGAAAGCGGCCGGGACGGCGCTGCTGATGATCAGCCACGACCTCGCCGTGGTGGCCGCGGTCGCCGACCGCGTCCTGGTCATGAAGGAGGGTCTGGTGGTCGAGGAGGGTCCGGCACGGGAGGTGCTGACGGCTCCGCGGCACGACTACACCCGGGCCCTGCTGGCCGCCGTGCCCTCCGCTTCCGCCGTGCCGCGCCGTCCGGATCGCTCCCGCGGGGCCGCCCCGCGTGGTCCCGTGCTCGCCGCCGGGGGGCTGTCGGTCGCGTACGGCTCGCGCAGGGCCGTGGCCGACGTCTCCTTCCGCCTGCACGCGGGGGAGACGCTCGGCGTGGTCGGCGAGTCGGGATCGGGCAAGACGACCCTCGCGCGGCTGGCCCTCGGCCTGCTCGCGCCGGACGCGGGTGAGGTGACCCTGCGGGGAGGCCCGTGGAGCGGCCTGCCCGAGCGACGGCGGCGCCCCCTCCGCCCGGCCGTCCAGGTGATCGCGCAGAATCCGCTCGACTCCTTCGACCCGCGTCACACGGTGGACCGCCTGGTCGCCGATCCGCTCTCCGCGCTGCCGAGGCGGCGGCGCCGGGAGCGCGCCATCGAACTGCTGGGCCGGGTCGGGCTGCCGCCCGAACTGCTCGGCCGGCGTCCGCGCGAGCTGTCCGGCGGCCAGCGGCAGCGCGTGGCCATCGCCCGCGCGCTCGCGTCCCGGCCCGAGGTGCTGATCTGCGACGAGCCCGTCTCCGCGCTGGACGTGTCGATCCAGGCCCAGGTGCTCGACCTGCTGGCCGAGATCCAGGCCGAGGACGGGACGGCGCTGATGTTCATCTCCCACGACCTGGGCGTCGTACGCCATCTGAGCGACCGGGTCCTGGTGATGAAGGACGGCCGTGTGGTGGAGGAGGGGGACGCCGGCGAGGTCTTCCATCACCCCCGGCACCCGTACACCCGGGAGTTGCTCGCGGCGGTGCCCCGGCTCCCCGAGTGAACCGGTGCGGCGAGGGTCAGTGCGGCAAGGGTCGGTCTTCGCGGGTGGTGATGCCCTCCAGCACCAGTTGCAGGAACCGCGGGCTGCCGTCTCTGCCGGAGGCGGCCTGCTCGCGCACCTAGGCCGCGCCGCTGAGGAGGTCGAACAGCTCCTCGGGTGTGAGGTCGGGCCGCACCCTGCCGGCCGCCTGGGCGGCGCGCAGCAGATCGGCGCCGCTGCGGTGCATCGCGGCGCACATGGCGTGGGAGGGGGTGCCCTCGTCGTACATGCTCCGGGCGAGGATGCCGACCAGGCCGCGGAAGGTGCTGAAGTGCACGACGGCCTCGCGCATCCACTCGGTCAGCGCGTCGAGGGGATCCGGCCCGGCGGCCAGCCGTTCGGCCCGGGCGACGAGGGTTTCCAGGCCGTCGCGGGTGGCGGCCTCCACGAGTGAGGCGCGGGTGGGGAAGTGCCGATACAGGGTGCCGATGGCGACGCCCGCCTGGCTCGCGATGTCCTCCAGCGAGGCGTCGGCGCCCGAGGTCTCGAACGCCTTACGCGCGGCAGCAGCGGGCCTTCGGGCTCTACTCCACGGTGACCGGTCTCGGCGCCTCCGCGGGCATGGTGCTGGGCGGTGTGCTGACCTGGGCGGGGGACTGGCGCTGGAGCCTGCTGGTCAACGTGCCGATCGGGCTGGTCGTGGCCGCGCTCGCCGCCCGGGCGCTCGGCGTGCGCGACGAGCCGACCAGATCCCGCTCGCTCGGCCTGCCCCGTGTTCCCGGAAAGCCCCGTGTTCCTGGCATGCGCAGCACGCTGCTCAGCACCGCCACACTCGCCGCCGCCGTGTACGGCCTCGTGCACGCCGCAGAGAAGGGCTGGGGCGACCGCTGGACGCCGACCGCTCTCCGCGCCACGGTCGTGCTGGCCGCGGTGCTGCTCCTGGTGGACCGGCGGGCCGCCGAGCCGTTGCTGCCCCTGGCCGTCCTGGCCGGGCGGGAGCGGGCCGGGGCCTTCGCCGGTGTGCTGCTGCTCGCGGCGGTCCTCACCGGCTTCCTGATCTACCTGGTGCAGTATCTCCAGGGGGTGCTTCACCTCGACGCGCTGCGCAGCGGTCTGGCCATCCTGCCGTTCGGCCTGGCGCTGCTCGTCAGCACCCAGATCCTCACCGCCCGCATCGCCGCGGTCGGCCTCAAGACCCGTGCGCTGCTCGGCCTGGCGGTGGTGCTCGCCGGGGCCGCCTGGCTGACCCGTCTCGACGGCGGCAGCGCCTACGCCGCCGATGTGCTTCCGGCCCTCGTCGTCATGGGGCTGGGCGTCGGCGTGGCGATCATCCCGCTCAACATGATCGTCCTGACCACCGCCCCGGCCGAGTACGCCGGGGTCGCCGCCGGACTGCTGCAGACCACGCTCACCATCGGGGGTTCGCTCGGCCTGGCCGCCATGCTGATCCCGCTCGGCGCGAAAGGTCTCGCCGAGGGTATCTCGTCGGTGTTCGCCTGGGCCTGCGGCGCGCTGGTCGCCGCCCTGCTCGTCGTGGCCGCCTCCTGGTATCGCCCGGGAGCGCGGGGCTGACGCGCCGCGCCGCACCGCCCGAGCCGGCCGGCTCGGGCGGTGCGGCCGCTCACGACGCCTTCGCGTAGCGGCTGGCGGGGCGGGCCAGGCCGAGCCGTCCGCGCAGGTCCGCCGTGTCGTACGCCGTCCGGAACGCGCCCGCGTTCTGCAGGGCGGGCACCAGGGCCCTGGTGATCGCCACCAGGTCGTGAGGCAGCTCTCCCGGCCGGAGGCGGAACCCGTCGACGCCCGCCTCCCGCCACTCCAGCAGCAGCCCGGCGAGCTCCTCGGGGGTGCCGGTGAAGACGTGGGCGTCCGAGTCGAGCTCGGCGCCGTCGAGGTCGTCCAGCCGGGCCTTCCGGCCGGCCGCGTCGCGGGCGTCGAGGAAGACCACCAGATCCGCGAAGATCCGCAACGGCGGCTCGGTGCGTCCGACGGCCGCCTCCGCCGCCCGGACGCGCTCGACGATCGCGGCGGCGTCCTCCCGGTGGCGTGGCGTGACGTACACGACGTCGGACGCGCGGGCCGCGAACTCGTACGGCAGTGTGTCGTGGGCCAGGGAGGTGACCAGCGGCTGGCCCTGCGGGGGGCGTGGGGTGATCGAGGGGCCCTTCACACTGAACCACTCGCCCCGGAAGTCGATGTAGTGGAGCCTGTCGCGGTCGATGAACCGGCCGGTCGCGACGTCGCGGATCTCGGCGTCGTCCTCCCAGCTGTCCCACAGGCGGCGGACCACCTCGACCGCGTCGGTGGCCTCGGCGAACAGGTCCAGCACGTGCTTGCCGAAGACGGGATCGCGGTCGCGAGAGTAGTCCTGCGGCGGGAACGGGGGGCGGCGGCCGAAGTGGGCCACGTGGTCGGGGCGGCCGGAGATCTGGGGCCGCCAGCCGGCCCTGCCGCGGCTGATGTGGTCGAGCGAGGCGATGCCGATCGCGACGTGGAACGGCTCGGTGTGGGTCGTGCCGGTGGTCGGCACGAGGCCGATCCGCGAGGACAGCGGGGCCACCCGCGACGCGATCAGCACCGCGTCGAGGCGCCCGCGCACCTGGTCGAGTCGCCCGTCGGGCTCGTTGAGGTGGGAGGACTGGAGGCCGAGCGCGTCCTCGAAGGTGACGAAGTCGAGCAGGCCGCGCTCGGCCTCCGTGACGAGTTCGGCCCAGTAGCCGGGGGTGAACAGCCGGTCCGGCCGCGCGCCTTCGGCCCGCCATGCGGCCGGGTGCCAGCCCGCCCCGTCCAGCGCGACGGCGAGATGCAGGGTCATGAGGTCTCCTCGATGCGGTTCGGAGTGCGGGGGGCGAGGCCGAGGTGGTCGCGGAGGGTGGGCCCGGTGTAGTCGGTTCGGAACACGCCCTTCTCCTGCAGCAGGGGGACGACCTTGTCGACCAGGTCGTCCAGCCCGCCGGGAGTCAGGTGGGGCACGAAGATGAAGCCGTCGGCCGCGTCGGTCTGCACGAAGTGATCGATCGCGTCGGCGACCGACCGCGGCGTGCCGATGAAGGTCTGCGGCGCGGAGACCTCGATGGCGAGCTCGCGGATCGAAAGGTTCTTCTCCTCGGCGAGGGCGCGCCACTTGGCCACCAGCTCGCCGCGGTCGCGGCGGAACGCCGCGTGGCCCTTGGACACGCCCTCGTCCAGGTTCGGCTCGACGTCGGGCAGCGGACCGTCCGGGTCGTATCCCGACAGGTCGCGGCCCCACACGGCCTCCAGGAAGTAGATCGCCGTCTGCGGGCTGACCTGCGCGCGGCGGATCTCGACGGCCCGTTCCGCGGCCTCGGCCTCGGTGTCGCCGAGCACGTACGTCACCGCGGGAAGGATCTTCAGCTCCTCCGGCCGCCGGCCGTAGGCGGCGAGCCTGCGCTTGACGTCACGGTAGAAGGCGCGGCCCTCCTCCAGCTTGCTGTGCCTGCTGAAGATCACATCGGCCGATGACGCGGCGAACTCGCGGCCCTCGTCCGAGTCTCCGGCCTGGATGATCACCGGGTGCCCCTGTGGGCCCCGCGGCACGTTGAACAGTCCCGAGATGTCGAAGTGCCGGCCCTGATGCCGGAAGGGGGTGACGCCGCCGGGCCGCAGGAACCGCCCCGACTCCGGATCCGCGGCCACCGCGTCCGACGCCCACGAGTCCCACAACTCCCTGGCGGTCTGCAGGAACTCCTTGGCCCGGGTGTACCGGTCGACCTCGTCCAGGAAGCCGCCCCGGCGGAAGTTCTCCCCGGTGAAGGCGTCGAAGCTGGTCACCACGTTCCACGCGGCCCGGCCGCCGCTCAGGTGGTCGAGCGTGGCCAGCCGCCGCGCCACCTCGTACGGTTCGTTGAAGGTGGAGTTCACCGTCGCGGCGAGCCCCAGGTGGGTGGTGACGGCGGCCAGGGCGGACAGGACCGTGAGCGACTCCGGGCGTCCCACGACGTCCAGGTCGTGGATGCGTCCCTTCGCCTCGCGCAGCCGCAGTCCTTCCGCCAGGAAGAAGAAGTCGAACTTCCCGCGTTCGGCCGTCTGGGCCAGGTGGCGGAACGAGTCGAACTCGATCTGACTGCCCGACGCGGGGTCGGACCAGACCGTGGTGTTGTTCACGCCGGGGAAGTGCGCGGCGAGATGGATCTGCTTGGTCACGGGGGACTCCTGACGTCTCGGCCCGGTTTTGCGCGAAAAAAACCTATTAACACAGTAGGGATACCGGGTTTTATCGTCAATCGTCCGGTCTTGCGCTCATGCGACCGGTACGTCGGCGGGCACCCGGATGGTGGCGAACGTCGTCCGCCGGCGGAGGCGGAAGCCGAGCGCCTCGTACACCCGGATCGCCGTGGTGTTGCTCGCGGCGGCGTGCAGGAACGGGGTCTCGCCGCGGGCGCGGATGCCGGCGGCGACGGCCAGCACCAGCCGTGACGCCAGGCCCTGGCGGCGGAAGGCCGGATCGGTGCAGACCGCGCTGATCTCCGTCCAGCCGGGTGGGTGCAGTCGCTCCCCGGCCATCGCGACCAGTGCGCCGCCGCGGCGGATGCCCAGGTAGGTGCCCATCTCGATGGTGCGCGGCCGGAACGGTCCCGGCTGCGTGCGTGCGATGAGGTCCAGCATCTCCGGCACGTCCGCCGCCTGCAGGCGGACCGCCTCGTCGTCGGGTGCGGGGACCACGTCGTCGCCGGCCAGTTGCACGCCTGCGCCGTGCGCGACCACCTCCCACCCGTCCGGTGCCGCGGCGGCCTCACCGGTGACCGGGACCGTCGTGCCGGGCCCCGCGAGCGCGGCGAGGTCGCTCCAGTCCGCGGGGCCGGGGCCGTCGGGCAGTGCGAAGAACGGGGAGACGTCATCCGGGTAGCGCACCGCGTTGCCGCGCCGTTCGGCGAGGTGCGCGTGCGGGCCGGTCAGCGACGCCCACACGGGGTTGTCCAAGAGGTGCCGGTCGCTCATCGCGGCTCTCCCCGGGACATGTCGTGGCCGGTGCTCACGCGCCCGCCTCCATGGCCGTCTCGTCGCGGGTGCGGCCGCCGGCGCCGCCACCTGCGGGGGACACGCATTCCTTCGGCATCGGACCTCCTGTTACTCGTCCTCATGTGGAGGCATCCTAGGCAATAACCTACTAAACAAGTAGGTCTTGACGGTATTGCGCTGCCTGTGCTGAAGATAGAGGCATGTCGGACACCGCGATCAGCGCGGTCGCCGGGAGGGTTGATCCATGACTGTCGAGCCCTTCGCGCTCAATTACGTCCACTTACCTCACGCCGCGGAGGCTCGATGACCGCGCCCGCCGTGCTGGAGGAGGCGGCGGCGGAGTCCGCCGGCTCGCTGACCGTGATCAAGGCGCGTCACCCGGGACGCTGGATCGCCGGCGCCGTGGTGGCGGTGCTGCTGGCAATGGCGGTCAACGCGCTGGTCACCAATCCGGCCTGGGACTGGCCGGTCGTCGGCGCGTACCTGTTCCATCCCTCGGTGCTGCACGCGGTGCTGTTCACCGTGGAGCTGACCGCGCTCGGCATCGTGCTCGGCTTCCTGCTGGGGACCGTGCTCGCGCTGATGCGGCTGTCCCGCGTCCCTCTGCTCGCCTCGGCCGCCTGGGGCTACGTGTGGCTGTTCCGCTCGGTGCCGCTCATCCTGCAGCTGCTGTTCTGGTACAACCTCGCCGCCCTGTACAAGCAGATCTCGTTCGGGGTGCCGTTCGGGCCCGCGTTCTTCTCCGTCGACTCGATGGACCTGATCGGGCCGGTGACGGCCGCCGCGCTCGGCCTGGCGCTGCACCAGGCGGCGTACGCCGCGGAGATCGTGCGCGGAGGCTTCCTGTCGGTGGATCCGGGCCAGCTGGAGGCGGCCGCCGCGCTCGGCATCCCGAGGGCCAGGCAGATCTTCCGGATCCAGCTTCCGCAGGCCATGCGGTCGATCGTCCCGGCGGCGGGCAACGAGATCATCGGCCTGGTCAAGGGCACTTCGGTCGTCTACATCATGGCGCTGCCCGAGCTGTTCTACCAGGTTCAGGTGATCTACAACCGCAACGGCCGGGTGATCGCGATGCTGCTGGTGGCCGCGATCTGGTATCTCGTCCTCACCACGGTGCTGTCGGCCGCGCAGTACTACGTGGAACGCAGATTCGGCCGGGGCCTCGCGCGGGCCCTGCCGCCCACGCCGCTGCAGCGGGTGCGCGGGATCCTCACCATACGGCGGGCCGCGCGGCGGCGGCGCCCGGCCGGGGGCGGGCGGCGATGAGCACACCCATGGTCGACGTGCGCGGTGTGCACAAGAGCTACGGCCCGCTGGAGGTTCTGCGCGGGGTGGACCTGCAGGTCCACCCCGGCGAGGTGACGGTGATCATCGGTCCGTCCGGGTCGGGCAAGTCGACGCTGCTGCGCAGCATCAACCACCTGGAGAAGATCGACCGCGGGTACGTCGCCATCGACGGCGAGTTCGTCGGCTACCGGCGGTCCGGTGACCGGCTGTACGAGCTGCGGGAACGCGAGATCCTGCGCCGGCGCACCCAGATCGGCTTCGTCTTCCAGAACTTCCACCTGTTCCCCCATCTCACCGTCCGGGAGAACGTGACCGAGGCCCCGATCTCGGCGCAGGGCCGCCCTCGCGGCCAGGCCGAGGCGCTGGCGACCGAGCTGCTGGCGCAGGTCGGCCTGTCCGACAAGGCCGACGCCTATCCGCGGCAGCTGTCCGGGGGACAGCAGCAACGCGTCGCGATCGCCCGGGCCCTGGCCCTGCGGCCCAAGGTCGTGCTGTTCGACGAGCCCACCTCGGCACTCGACCCCGAGCTGGTGGGCGAGGTGCTGGAAGTGATGAAGGCCCTCGCCCGCAGCGGCACCACCATGATCGTCGTGACCCACGAGATCGGCTTCGCCCGCGAGGTCGCCGACACCGTGGTCTTCATGGACGCCGGTCAGATCGTCGAGCACGGCCCGCCCCGGCAGGTGCTCGACCGGCCGAGGCACCACCGTACGCGCGCCTTCCTCAGCAAGGTGCTCTGAACCCTGAAGGACAATCGCATGTCACCATCCCGGTTATCCGTGCTCGGCTTGTCGGCTCTGCTGCTGGCCGCCTGTGGCACGGTTCCCGACGACGCGGCCGGGGCCGCTGCCGCTGCCGCGGCACCGCCCGGCGTCTTGAAGATCGACACGAGTCCGGAGCAGAACCGGATCCGGGCCGAGAAGGTGGAGGCGATCGCCGCCGAGGTGCCCGCCGCGATCCGGGCCAAGGGCGAGTTCCTGATCGGCACCTCCACGTTCGAGCCGCCGCTGTCGTTCGTCGCCGACGACAACGTCACCCCGATCGGGGTGGAGGAGGACATCGCCTCCCTCGTCGCCGACGTGCTCGGCCTGAAGCTGCGCATCGAGGCCACGTCGTGGGAGAACCTGTTCCTCGCGGTGCGGTCCGGCAAGTACACCGCCGGCTTCTCCAACATCACCGTCACCGAGGAGCGCAAGGACGTCTACGACTTCGCCACTTACCGGCTGGACCAGCTGGCATGGGAGGTGCCGAAGGACAGCACGATCACCTCGATCGCCAAGCCGGCCGACGTCGCCGGGCTCAGCGTGGCCGTGGGCTCCGGCACCAACCAGGAGAAGATCCTGCTGGGCTGGGACAAACAGAACCGCGCGGCCGGGCTGAAGCCCGCCCAGATCCAGTACTACAAGCAGGCGGCCGACACCTACCTGGCGCTCAAGTCCGGCCGGATCCAGGCGTATTTCGCGCCCAACCCCACCTCCGCCTACCACGCCGCGGTGAGCGGCGACACGAAGATCGTGGGCACCTACTCCGGCGCCGGCCCCACGCTCCAGGGGCTTATCGCCGCGATGACGCAGAAGGGCAACGGTCTGGCCAAGCCGATCGCCGACGCCCTCAACGCGCTCATCAAGGACGGCACCTACGCCAAGGTCCTCGCCCGCTGGGGCCTGTCCAACGAGGCCGTCCCCGAATCCCTGGTCAACCCGCCCGGCCTGCCCCGCGAGCAGTAGGCCATCTCGGCGCCGGCTCACACCGCGCAGCCTTCGCGGGTCCCGGCCGGAGAGGTTCTCAATTCAGCGGCGGGGCGGCGCGGTGCGCGGGGGACCGCAGGGCCGTACCCCAGTCGGATGATCATCTGAATGTGCCCGCGCCGGTGGTGGGGATCGCTGCGGCGGCGCATGTCGCGGAGGTCGAGCGGCTGGTTGAGGAACGAGGCCGAGATGCCGTGGACGGTCGCGGTCAGCAGCAGGCGTTGCAGCGCCTGGCCGGCGCGCAGCCAGTCGGCGGGGCCGTCGCCGGCGGTGGTGAGCACGGCAAGCTGGGGACGGGACTCGAAGTGGACCGGCCCGCGCTCCTTGTGCCCCCCGAAGTCCCGGACCGGTGCCGGGTCGTCGGCGCAGCCGGGCCCCCGCACGTAGGACGGCAGGCCGTCGCGGCGGTTTCCGCTCATCGTCCACGCCCGTAGCTCGGCCTGGTAATCGCCGTCCTTGGCGAGCTCGTCGTCGGCGATGGCGATGTGTTCCAGCAGGTCCGCCGCGGCGTGCCGGTCGAGCATGACCAGACAGGCTCCCTCGCAGGCGGCCGCGTGGCGCAGGTCGGCGAGCACATGCGGGGGAAGCGGCCGTTCGCTGAAGGGTTCGCGGTTGGTCCGGCGCAGGCCGATGCGGTCGTACAGTTCCCGCGTTCGCACAGAAGCCGGTCCGTACGGCGACACGCGGACGGCGGCCAGGAGCCGTGGTTCCTCCGCGGTGTTGGGCAGGAGCCAGATCAGCGGCCGGTGACCGGCTGTCCGCACGGCGAGCCGGAGGTTGAACAGGGCGGCGCCACAGCTCACGTGCAGCGAGCGACCGCGGGGGTCGCTGACCCGCAGCCGCCGGTCGGGGTCGGCCAGCAGCTCGGCGAACTCCCCGCGGACCGCTTCGAGCCGCCAGGGCTGCGTGTTGAGCACCGAGGGCGCCTGCCCGGCGGCGGTGAGCAGCCGGTGGAACGCGCGTTCTGTGGCGAAGGGAGAGTTCACGGCGCACCTTCTTCAGGGAGGTCTTCTGCGGGGGCTCGCCGTCGTCACGACGGAAGCAAGCCGGGCGGCCGGGCCAAGCCGGCGCCCACCCCCAGGGGGCCGGGGGTGGGCGCCGGAGTCTGCTGGGTGAGAATCGGTCTACTTGAGGATCGGGAAGCGGCGGACCAGGGGAGTGGCGGCCCACTGTGTGCCGAGTCCGAGGGTGGTGCCGGCGCCGGTGAGGGTGAGGCCGGCCAGGACGATGGCGTAGACGATGTGCTCG
>NZ_BSSF01000035.1:0-35303 GCF_030268985.1 Microbispora sp. NBRC 16548 | reverse complement strand
GCAGCGGAGCCGGCTCGTCTTCCGGCTCCCCGGGCGCCTGCTCGGGTCTGGGCGGCTCGGGCAGCCTGGCGGTGTATCCGGCCTTCTCCACCTCCGCGACCAGCATCTGCGGGTCCAACTCCACAGGAAAGGTCACCTTGGCCTTCTCCGTGGCGTAGTTCACCGTCGCGGACACACCCTCCAGCTTGTTGAGCTTGCGCTCGATCCGATTCGCGCACGACGCGCAGGTCATGCCGCCTATCGAAAGCTCGACGCTGCCGCCGGTGGCGGACGGCTTGTCGTCGGTGATGGAGGCCATCACCTCTCCTTTCCGCGTCATGCCCGCTGTCAGTGGCCGGAGTGGGCGTGTTCGGCACCGTGGTCCGCCGTGGCGGTGGGGACCGCCCCTGAGCGTTGCTCCGCCCGTACGGTGAAGGCGGCGGTGTGCACGGTTCCGTCGTGCTGGAAGTCGAGGAAGAGCCGGTAGTCGCCACGGCTGGGGACCTCGGCGTAGAAGGTGATGCCGGGCCCGGCGGGGGTGACGCCGTCCCCCGGAGCGCCGTCGGGGTGGACGTGCAGGTAGGCCAGGTCGCCCACACGCAGCGCGACCAGGTGGCCGTAGGCCCCCAGATAGGGCTGCAGGTCGGTGACGGGCTTGCCGTCCCTGCTGATCTCGGCGGTGAGCCTGCTCGCCGCACCCGGTGTGAGAGTGCCGTCGAGCCGGACGGTGTATCCGTCGACCGTCACCGTACGGCTGGGCGCAGGCAGCGGCCGGGGCGCATAGTCGCCGGGGGCGTACAGGTCGGCGCCGAGGGTCAGGCCCTCCCCGCCCTGGGGGACGAAATCGGCGAACACCCGATAGGCGCCGGCGTCGGGCAGCGTCAGCGGCACCGACCAGATCCCCTCGCCGGACAGCTCGGGGTGCAGGTGCCGGAAGACGGTCGCATCCCGGCTGACCACGATGAGGTGCAGCTTCTTGTCGTGCTCGGTCTCGTAGGCGGTCACCGGGCGGTCGTCGGGGCCGTTCACCGTGAACCGGAAGTCGGTCTCCGTCCCGGGTGTGATGGTCGTGGTCAGCGGGGTGAGGGTGTAGCCACTCTGGGACACCTGGAGTCCTCCCGGTACGTGTTCCGTCTTCTGCGCGGCCGGTGAAGGGGCCGCGTGACCCCCGTGTCCGTTCTTCGCGGGCGCCGGTCCGGTCGCGCCGACGGCGCCGCCGACGCCGAACGCTCCCGCGAAGACCACGGCGAGACCGAGGACATAGGTGCCCAGCCGGGCTGGCGTGTTCATTGCTTGTCCACCACTTCGTATCCGGCCTCCTCGACGGCGGCCCTGATCTGGGCCGTGTCGAGGGGGCTGTCGCTTTCGACGGTCACAATCCCGGTGGCGAGATCGACCTCGACGCCGGTGACACCGGGGACCTCGCTGACTTCTTCCTTCACGGAGCTGACGCAGTGGCCGCAGGTCATGCCGGTGACGGTGTAGGTGGCGGTGGTCATGACGCTTCTCCTTCGTTTGATCGGTCAGGAACGGACGAGACGGGCGACGGCGTCGGAGGCTTCCTTGATCTTGACGTCGGCCTCGGTGCCGCCCTTGGCGATGGCCTCGGCGACGCAGTGCGCCATGTGCTCGTCCAGCAACTCCAGGGCGAACGCCTGGAGCGCCCTGTTGGCGGCCGAGACCTGGGTGAGGATGTCGATGCAGTACTTGTCCTCGTCGACCATCCGCTGCAGTCCGCGGACCTGCCCCTCGATCCGGCGCAGCCTCCTGAGGTGCTCTTCCTTGGTCCCCGTGTATCCGGCCATCTCCCCGCCTTGCTCCGAGCTCTGTTGTCTCTATTGAACACCCTACCCCCCTAGGGTATTCCGCGGGCCCGCCGCAACGGGGGGGCGGGCCCGCTCGGTGGGATCTACACCCCCACTGCCTGGGTGTCCGTCGTGGCGGGCGCCGCCGATGCGGACTTCCGCATGAGCAGCAGGGTCAGTACGGCGCCGGACGCCGCCACGACCGCCGCGCCGACGAAGGCGGCCTGGAAACCGTCGGTGAGCGCGGCCGGGCCATTCGCCGCGGCCGCTCCCCCGCTGGTGGCGAGCGCGGTCATCACGGCCAGGCCGAGCGCCGAGCCGATCTGGTAGGTGGTGTTGACGATGCCCGAGGCCAGCCCGCTCTCCTCGGGCCGCGCGCCGGACATCGCCGACATCATCGCGGGGATGTAGGCCAGGGACATCCCCACCGCCGCGACCAGCGAGGCGGGCAGCACGTCGGCGACGAAGGTCCCGTCCGGACGCACCAGGGACAGCCCGGCCACCCCCGCCGCCAGCACGGCGAGCCCGATGACGATCAGCGGCTTCGCGCCCAACCTGCCGAGCAGCCGGGCGGTGATCCCGATCATGAAGATCATGATCGCGATCGTCATGGGAAGCAGGGCCGCTCCGCTGGGGAAGGCGCTGTAGCCCAGGACCTGCTGCAGATAGAGGTTGAGGAAGTACCACATCGGGATCCAGGCCGCACCCAGCAGCGCCATCGCGAGGTTGGCGACGGCCAGCCCGGGGGTCCGCCAGATCCCCAGCGGCATGAGCGGCTCCCGGATCACGCGCTGCACGAGCAGGAACAGCGCGAGCAACACGATCGCCCCCGCCAGTTCCAGCAGCGTGGCGGCGGAGCCCCAGCCCTGTTCGGGCGCCCGCACGATCGCGAACACGGCCAGGACGATCGCCGCGGTGACGGCGACGCCGCCGAGCACGTCCACCGACCCGCGCCTGCCGGCCACCGCGGGCAGCAGCGCGGGCACGGCTAGCAGCGTGGCGACGCCGATGGGGATGTAGACGACGAACACCCACGGCCAGCTCAGATACTCGGTGACGACCCCGCCGAGGAACACCCCGGCGGTGCCGCCGGCCGGCGCCGCCGCGCCGTACAGGGCCATGGCCTTGCCGAGCTCCCGCGGATCGTGCCCGAAGAGCATCATGAGCAGGGTCATAGAGGCGGGTGCGATGAGCGCGCCGCCGACGCCCTGCACACCACGGCCGAGGATCTCCGCCCAAGGGCTGCTCGCCGCGGCGGCGACGGCCGACCCGGCGATCAGGACGAGCCAGCCGGTGGTGAAGATCCTGCGGGCGCCGAACAGGTCGGACAGGCGTCCGCCGAGCAGCAGCAGGCCGCCGAAGGCGATGACGTAGGCGTTGAAGACCCACTGCAGCGCGTCCGGGGAGAAACCCAGGTCGCGCTGCATGTCGGGTAACGCGACCCCGATGATCGAGGTGTCCATGATGACCATGAACTGCGCCGCGGCGAGCACGACCAGTGCCCGCCACCTGCGCGGATTGACGGCGTTCATGCCGCACTCCTGTTCTTCGCATCCGCCTCGCGATGGGAGGATGCGCTTGGGGGTTGGGTGTGATGCCGAATCGGACCGGCCCCGCAGGTGGGCGTGCATGCCAGTGCACGCCCACCGCCTTCTTCGGGGCTCGACCCGCTAGACCCGGCTCGCCAGCTGGTAGCCGGCCTGTTCCACCGCGGCGCGGATCTCCTCGTCGGTGAATCCCGCGCCGCTGACGGTGACCACGCCGGTCGGCAGGTCGACGGCCACGCCGGTGACGCCGCCGACCTTGCCGATCTCCCCGGACACCGATGAGACGCAGTGGCCGCAGGTCATCCCGCTCACCGAATAAGCCCTGCCGTCCGCCGCATTCGCCTCAGCGGTCGCCGCAGTCTGAGCCGACTCCGTGCCGCACGCACATGCCGTGCACATGCCCGTCCTCCTTATGCCGCTTACCCCCTGGGGGTACCTGTCGCGAGAGACCATAGCATACCCCCCGGGGGTGTCAACGCGCGGGCAGCGAGAACGGCGACTGACCGCCACCCGCCCCGTCTCCCGCATCTCGCGCGCGACGCCTGTCGTGCGCCGCTCCCGCCCTCACCCCGTCCACCCCGTCCACCCCGTCCGGCGCGTGCTGCTCCCCTGCCGAGGACGGCCACCGGTGATCGGCGGCCCGACGCCATCCCGCGTACTCCGGCGCCCCCACGGTCATCGGCGCGCAAAGGGGTTGCATCCGGTACCCAGGTACGGGCTTACCGTCAGAGGCGTGACACAGGACATCGCCCTTGACCAGGGATGGGCTGCCTCAGCATGCACCTTGCCCACCGCGGAGCAGCCGCTGCGGGTGGCCGAGTTCGACGCCTTGTTCGCCGAGGCGGTCCAGGCGGTGCGGCGCCCCGGGCGTGAGCGGCTGCGGCTGGAGCTCGTCTTCAGCCCGGAGCACGCGGCCCGGGCGGCCGAGCTGACCGCGCGGGAGAACGGCTGCTGCTCCTTCTTCTCCTTCACCCTGACCATCGCCGACGGCGGCCTGGCACTGGACGTGGTGGTGCCGCCGCCACAGATCGAGGTGCTGGACGCGCTGCAGGCGCGCGCCGCCGCGGCGGCCGCATCAGGGTCGGCCATGCCGGGACCTACCGCATCGCGAGGATCGGCGTGAGGCAGGATCTCGACGGCCCCTACCTGCGCAGCGGGCAGGTGGCCAAGCAGGCCGGGGTCAACCTGCAGACGTTGCGCTACTACGAGCGTCGCGGGCTGATCGCCGAACCGGCGCGCAGTCCCGGCGGGCACCGCGCCTACCCGCCGGAGACCGTCACCCTGCTGACCGTCATCAAGGCCGCCCAGCGGCTCGGCTTCACCCTGGACGAGGTCGCCGAGCTGATCGACACCGGCCGGCGCGGTCACCCCACTCCCGACCTGCGTGCCCGCGCCCAGGCCAAGATCGCCGAGGTGGACGCGCGCATCGCCGACCTGACCACCATCCGCACCGCGCTCACTCAGGTGGTCACCGCAGGCTGCGACAGCCTGACGAACTGCACCTGCCCCGACTGCCCGCTGCCGTACGCCGACCTGGCCACCGGCCACACCCCCGAGGAAGGCTGACCATCGTGAGCACCCACCCCGACCATCCGACCCCCGTCCCCGTGCCCCTCACCACATCGGGCGACGCGGCCGTCAGCCGCCTGCCGGACGGTGACGGCCCGCCACTGCGCAGCAAGGTGGCCGCCGCCCTGGCGGCACTGGCGTGCGCGGCCTGCTGCGCCCTGCCGATGTTGATCGGCGCCGGGCTGCTCACCGGCGCCGGCGCCGCGCTGGCCGAACAGACGCTGCTGACCGTGGCCGGGGTGCTGGTCGCCGCCGCTGCGGGGATGTGGTGGCTGCACCGCCGACGGGCCTCTCGCGCGAGCTCCCCCTGCGGATGCGGCGGGAGCAGCTGCGGATGCTGAGCACCCGCACCGCGGCGAGAAGGGTGACCCGGCGGCGGACGGGCCGCTGCCATGCGGTGTACTACCGGCCATGACGGTCATCCGCTCCCTGCTGCTTTTCGTCCTGGCCGCCATCGCGGAGATCGGCGGAGCGTGGCTGGTCTGGCAAGGCGTACGCGAGCAGCGCGGCCTGCTGTGGATCGGCGGCGGCGTGATCGCGCTGGGCCTGTACGGGCTGGTCGCCACGCTCCAGCCGGACGCGAACTTCGGCCGCATTCTGGCCGCCTACGGCGGCGTCTTCGTCGCCGGGTCCCTGGCCTGGGGCATGCTCGTTGACGGGTTCCGACCCGACCGCTGGGATGTCATCGGCGCGCTCGTCTGCCTGGCCGGCGTTCTGATCATCATGTACGCGCCACGTGGCTGACCGAGCAAGATGGGTGGATCAATCAACTCGGCGCCGACGACCATGAAGAAATCAGCCAGGTGCGATCCGCGTACGGGTCACCCCGCCGGGACGGCACCTTCGACGAGCGGCCCAGCCGGAGGAATGCGCGTGGGTGTCGCAGGACCTCCACTTATATCCGTCAGAATAATTCTGTCTGATTAGACGTCTGGACGTCCTCCGCGCCGCCTTACGGCCCTGCGCCGGCCAGGACGGTCGTTGAACCTCGAGCTGGACTCAGCGGATGACAAGAAGAAACCCGCTGGTCACCCGTGTGACCGTTACTCCTTTTCCTTTCCCCCTCACCTGTTCTTCCCCCTGAATAAATGGTTTGCCCGCAGATGGCGCGCACTGGAATGCTCCGCCGAGCAGGAACAGAGAGGAGACCGCGAAGTGGCCGTCACCGCATCCAGCAAGCCGTCCGAGTCCGAGCCGGAAGTCCGCACGGCGGCCGGCGTCCTCCGCGGCGGCCGGGAGGCGGGCCTGGCGGTCTTCCGCGGCGTCCCGTTCGCCGAGCCGCCGGTCGGCGCACTCCGTTTCGCCGCGCCGCAGCCGGTGCGCAGCTGGGACGGTGTGCGCCCGGCGGTCGCGTACGGCCCGCCGCCCCCGCAGTCCGGCCTGCTCGGGGTGTCCCAGGACACGGCCGGCGACGGCTGGTTGACGCTCAACGTGTGGACGCCGGATCCGGATCCGGCGGCAGGGCTCCCGGTGATGGTGTGGATTCCCGGCGGCGGTTACGTGGCGGGCGACTCCGGTCTCCCGGAATACGACGCCGGGCGCCTGGCCGGGAGCGGAGTCGTGGTCGTGACCCTCAACTACCGTCTCGGTATTGAGGGTTTCGCGCAGATCGACGGAGCCCCGGCCAACCGGGGACTGCTCGACCAGGTCGCGGCCTTGCAGTGGGTGCGGGACAACGTCCGGGCGTTCGGCGGCGACCCGGGCCGGGTCACGGTCTTCGGGGAGTCGGCGGGTGGCGGATCGGTCGCCGCGCTGCTCGCCATGCCGCGCGCCGCCGGGCTCTTCCGCCGGGCGGTCGCGCAGAGCGTGCCGGGGACGTTCTTCTCCCCCGAGCTCGCCGCCGACATCGCCGCCGCCTGCGCCGCCGAGCTGGGGGTACGGCCCACAGTGTCCGGCCTGTCGGCGGTGGCCCCGGACCGGCTGCCCGCCGTGGGCGACGCGATCTCCGCCAAGACTGCCCGATGGCGGGAGCGCTGGGGGCAGATCACACACCGGCCGATCCCGTTCGCACCGGTCGTCGACGGTGACGTCCTGCCGGCGACCCCTTGGCAGGCGGTGGCTGACGGCGCTGCCCGGGACATCGGGCTTCTCGTCGGGCACACCCGTGACGAGCACCGGTTGTTCAGCCTGATCGACGGCGTGCTTGGCCAGGTCACGCACGAGCAGACCGAGACCGCTCTGCACATGCTCGCCCCCGGCCCGGACGGCGCACGCCGATACCGGGAGGCGTTCCCGGCCGCGGCCGATGAGGAGCTGTACGAACTGGTCAACGCAGACTGGCTGTTCCGCATGCCGAGCCTCCACCTCGCCGACGCGCAGATCGCGGGCGGCGGCCGGGCTCACCTCTACGAGCTGACCTGGTCCGCCCCGGGATTGGGCGGTGCCCTCGGCGCCTGCCACGGCCTGGACGTGCCGCTCGTCTTCGGCAACCTGAGCAGCGGACAGCCCGCCATGCTGATCGGCGACCCGCCCTCCCCGGCGGCGGAGGAGCTCTCCGCGCAGATCCGCAGGGCATGGACGGCGTTCGCCGCTCACGGCGACCCGGGCTGGCCTCCGTACGACACCGACCGCCGTCTCACACAGCTCTTCGACACGCCGTCGGTGGTCACCCCCTACCCGGAGGAGACCTCGCGGCTGCTGTGGCAGGACCACACCTTCCCGGCGCTCCCGCTGCTCGTGCGGTAGCGGCCGTCAGCCGGCCGAGCGCAACCGTTCCGGTTCGCCCGCCGATCGCGTCCCGCAGCGATCAGCCGCAGGCCACCCGGTTGACGTCGATCAGAACTTTCCCGGCCGGACGGCGGTCCAATACGGCATGAACATTGGTGACAGAGGAATCGGCAAGCACAAGGTAGTTCGGCTGGGACGCCCGGCCATTGCGGCGGCGCTCGCTGCGGGGATCGCATTGACCGGCGTCACGGCGGCGAGCGCGGCCGCGACGTCCGCCGACGCAGTCGTCAACGCCACCACCAGCGCGGGCGGCAAGTTTGGCCCATACGGCTACGGAGGGGTGCGGCTCGGGATGACTCTCAAGCAGGCCGAGGCGACTCGCAAGGTCGTGAAAAAGCTCGACGAGGGTCAATGCTCGGGGTGGGATCTCAAGGCGCACCCGACCGGCCGCGACGGTGTGGGCCTCTACATCTCCAAGCATCTGGGGGTTGCCCTCATCGAAGCGCCCAAGGGCGTCAAGACGCCCGAGGGCATCAAGGTCGGCTCCACCATGAAGCAGGTCAAGAAGGCCTACCCCCGGCTCGACACCACGGGCAACTACCCCGTCGCTGTCGTTCCCGGTAACCCGAAGGCCCTGTACTACTTCCTGTCGTACCGAGGCAAGGTCTACGAGTTGGCTCTGGCCCTGAAGAACCAGGACTGCACCAACTAGGCCCGGCCAGTCTCGCAGAACCCCCTCGCACAACCGGCAGGTTCTGCGAGGAGTTCTACGAACGGCGACCTGCGCGAACACGGCCCGTCCAGTGCGGCGAGGGAGCGGGGCCCGAGGGCGCCCGCTCCCCGCTCGCGCGTCGCCGCGCCGTGACGCACGATCGTGCCGGTCAGCCGGTGGTGCAGGCCGAGCCGTTGAGGCTGAAGGCCGAGGGGTTGGGGTTGCTGCCGGAGTAGGTGCCCTGGAAGCCGAACGAGGTGGTGGCGCCGGGGGCCAGTGAGCCGTTGTAGGACACGTTGCGCGCGGTCACCGACGAGCCGCTCTGGCTCACCGTGGCGTTCCAGGAGTTGGTGATCTGCTGACCGCCGGAGAAGGACCAGGCCAGCGTCCAGCCGTTGATCGTGCCGCTGCCCGTGTTGGTGATGGTCAGGTCGGCGGTGAAGCCGTTGTTCCACTCGTTCTTCGAGTAGGACACCCGGCACGCGCCGGTGCCTCCCGGCGAGGAGGGCGAAACCGAGGGCGAGGGACGGGAGGAGGGCGAGACCGTGGGCGAAGGATCGGTCGTGCCGCCGATGGTGATGTTGGAATTGCCGCTGCTCTGGTAGCCCTCGGTCGCGAGGATCTGGTAGTCGTGGCTGCCCAGGTTCATGCCGTAACGGGCCCACGCGTCGAAGTGGTTGCCGACGGTGATGCTCCCGCCGGTCCGCTTCTGCTGCCGGACGCTCCAGTACTGGTTGAAGGTCTGGTTGCCGTCGATGGAGGGCGCGTTGTAGCGCGTCGTCTCATAGATGTCGTAGGTGCCGCCGTCGGTGGTGACGGTGCCCTTGTAGGTGCCCGTGGGCCGGTAGGTGCCCCAGTTGTCGACGATGTAGTACTCCACCAGCGGGTTCCTGGTCCACCCGTACAGCGACAGGTAGGCGTTACCCGAGGGGTTGAAGCTGCCCGAGTAGTTCACGGTCCTGCGCGCACCTGGCTTCCAGCCCTTGCCGGCGACGAAGTTGCCGGTGTTGCGCCAGGAGGTGCTGTAGTTTCCGCCGGACCCCAGATCCATGGAGACCGTGCCCTGGCTGTCGGTCCAGAACGAAAAGAAGTATCCGTTGTTGGTGCCGGTCTGGTTCGTGGTGACAGCAGCGTGGGCGACGCCGGGCAGCAGCGCCACGGCCGCGGCCAGCACCACGGCGCAGACACGGCCGATCAACAGCCGCACACCGCCGCGCCCGCGGCTTCTCATCCGGACGGGACTGTGATTCATGTACGTACTTCCTCCTCAACGGGCCGGCGGCGGCCGGGCTGCGTGATGCCGACGGCCGGGGTGACGGCCACCGCGCGCCGGCGTCGCACACCGCGACGGAGGTCGGCCGGTCGTCACGAGGTCGCCGACCTGAGGACCATGTCGCGGTTCGTGACCCGGATCGACAGTGGTCGAGGCCCTTCGTTCGGGCGAAATTATCGGACAGACGGCGAAAGTGTCAGCCCGAGCCTGTGGGGCTGTCAACGACTCGCGTAAAGCCGGTTCCGCCCAGAGGTGTCGTCTCGACGGATCGGTCCTGGTCACGGGCGACCGGCGGTGGGGCGGGCGTCGGAAGAGGCGATGAAAGTTACGTGGAACCCGCCGGGCAGGGCCCGAGGAAGCCGGGCCGCGATCGGTGCGCTCCTCGGGTTCCGCCCGGCGTCATGAGCCGTGTCTTTGCAACCTTCAGCAGCGCAATCAGGGGACTTCCTCGACTCTCCGCCGCCCGAAGCTCACTCCGCTTTCCCCGTTAAGTGGCCACTGACATGCCCTGATACGAATTCTTGTCCCTCGTAAGGTTTCCCCGATGTTTCAGGGATCGTTGCCACTCCGAGCGAGAGGGTCCGATACTTTCGTCGATACACCGATAGTTTTCTGGGCAGCCGCTCACCAGAGCTGGAAGGATTGCCAGCCGGGCCGCCCACGTTGACGGCGGTCGCGCGGGATCGGTCAGCCGGCCGTGGCGGCGCTGGTCAGCGTACTGATGGCTTCGCTGAGGATGTGTTGTTCGTCTTCTGGCAACCATCGGGCGGCATGGACCATGTGCAAGGCCGTAGTGAGCCGTGCCCGGTCGTCCTCTGTCCCGAGATCTGTGAGGTAAGCGGGCAGCACCAGGCCCAGGGCCTTGAGGTCGCCGCGTTCGCAGAACCTGGCGAACAGAGCCGTCAAGAGAGCATCGGCGTCCCGCGACCGCGACGCCCCGGTGGAGCGCAGTCCCTCGGCGATCGCTACTCGGGTCCAGTCGGCGTACTGCCCCGGCGGGACCTCATCGATGTGGGTGGCGGCCAGTTCGAAGTGCTCGCGTGCCCTTTCGGGCTCGCCGAGATCCCTGTACGCCTTGGCCATGTTCACGTGCAGGGAGGCGTAGAAGCCCTTGACCCGGTCGTCGCCGACCAGGTCCGCGCGGTTCAGGCACTCCTGATTCCAGTGCAAGGTCTGCTGGGGTGTCGACTGGTGCCGCGCGAGGTAGTGGGCGGCGATGCACGCCTCGTAGTCGTCGGCGGCGATCTCCCACGCCTGCTGGAAGAGGTTCCTGGCGTCGGTGTCACGGCCTTCGGCCTCGGCCTGCATGCCCTGGGTGCACAGCCTGACGACGGCGTTGTCGGGGTCCATGGTCTCGCTTTCTCGATGGATGGCGTGACGCGTCACTCGCCAGCCGGTTCGCCGGGGACCGGCATGACCAAGGTGGTGAAGCTGCCCTGGTCGGCGGAGCGGACGACCACGGGCTGGGTCGGCGACGAGATTCTCAGCAGCACATCCGGGCCGACGCCTGCATCGAGCGCCGGAAGAAGAACTCCCGGGTCGAACGCGATGCGTACAGGCGGCCCTGTGCAGATGGCGGCCAGCGTGGAGACGGCCTGGCCGCGGGAGGCGACAGTGAGATGCTGCTCGTCGGCGGACAGGGTGAGTGGACCGTCGTGTCCGGCCGCGGCAATCGCCTGCCGAACAGCGGTCCGGTCCGCGATGATCCGATGCCGAGCGGTCGGCAGGTTGTCCAGCATCATCCGGTAGTCCGGGAACGTCTCGTCGACGGTCGGGAGGTCGCGTGAGGCACCGGCGCCGTGAAGCCGCACGCCTTGCCGGTCCACCTCGATGCCGATGTCCGGTAGGCGTATGGCCTGGGACGCGATGTTCTTCAGCTCCGCAACGCCGACCAGGAAGTGGCACGGGTCGCCCTCGACAGAGGAGGGCCGTAGCGCGCGGACCGCCAAACGGTAGCGATCCGTCGCGACAAGCCGCACTTCCTGGCGTTCTACTTCGATCAGGACACAACCGAGTACCGGGAACTCCTCCCGCGCAGAAGCGGACGCCACTGCCGGGGCGACCTGGCGTACGGCGCTCGCCAGCTCGGCTCCATCGAGCCGTACGGTGACCCGATGCGCACCGCTCGGCAGACCGCTCAGTATCTCCTCGATCGCCGACTGGGCCGATGCCGCGGTCTCCCGAGCTCGTCTGGCGTGTTCTTCCAGGATGGCGAGGGCTACCTCGCGAGTGCCGTCGAGTACCACTGAGGCGTCGGTGAGCGGCATTCCGGCTTCGCGTAGCCGCCGCACCAGGACCGCGCGGTCTTCCTGGTCTGGGGAGTAATAGCGGTAGCCGGTCGCGTCATCTACGTAGGCGGGATGCAGCACGTCGCAGTCGTCGTAGAACCGGAGAGCGCTCGGAGCCAGCCCCACCCTGCGTGCGAAGGCGCCGATGCTCATCAACGCGTCGGTGTCATCCATGCATGCGATTGTCGGCCTTCAAGCAGCTTGAAGGTCAAAACGGAGCGTCGTGCTCCGCCCCAGCCGACGGCACGCTCGCCACCTGCTCACCCGGCCGGAGAACACCGTCTCCCATCATCGTCCGCGTCTCGTGCTCCGCCGGCCGTTCCATCTACACTTCTACGGCCCCGGCGCCTGAGCTGCACGCCGCCACTACTGGTCCTGGTTCTTCTCCGCCTGACGCTGCTGCTCGAGGTAGGCGCGGCGCTGCTCCTCGGCCCGCTCCCGGCAGCGGCGGAGGAACTCCTCGTCGTCGTCGGGGTTGGAGGGGACGAACCGGCCCGGCCGGTCGTACTCGGGGAAGCGCCCGGTATTGCCCTTGTACGGCAGCCCGCCGGGCCGCGTCACGGTCTGCGGCCGGCCCGCGATCAGCCACAGGATCGACCCGACCTCGGGGAGGAACAGGACGATCAGGATCCACAACCCCTTGGGCAGGTTGCGGCAGTCCTCCTCCGCCGCGACGATCACGTCGAACAGGCAGAAGATCCATAAGGCGAGCAGAACCAGACCGAACCCGCCATAGATGAAGGGCATCCCGAATCCTCCCAGTTTCAGACGCGCAGAGCGTAGTGGATCCGATCTTCGTCTGTCGGGAGTTTCCGGGAAGGCGATCTTTCCCGATGTGGCCTTCGAGGAGGCTGAGCGCAGAAATCGAAGACGCGGTCCAGCCGCGCCCGCCGGCCACGATCCGCTCGATCCGGCCTGGGGACTCGATGCGGTCGCTGCGGCACTGTACGAGCAGGGCTTCCCGCAGCCGGTCCTCCACCAGCTCTGCCGGGCAGACCGCATCGGCGAGCCAGCCGGTCGGCCGTTCCTCGTCGGCCCGGGTCGCCTGACGGAACCCGAGGGCCTCGCGGATCTGCGTCCTGACCCCAAGGGCGTCGTAGTCCTGGTGCCGTCACGCCGGCAGCGCGACTACGACGACCGGTGGCTCACCGTCGCGAAGGAGGAGGCGAACGCCACCTCGGGCTGATCCGCAACGGCGAGAACCTGTACCTCATGACGACCGACCTGCAGGTAGGTGATCGGCCGCTGCCGAAGCGGGAGGAGTTCACCGAGTTCTTCCACACCGGCGAGGCTTCGGCCGTGACCGCGAACGGGTGCCTCTCGACCTCGGCTCGGACGCGTTCGCCGCAGGCATGCCCCGGTGATTGTTAGCGCTAACATTTCAAACTCGTCTTCGTCCTCCTCCACGAGAGATCAACCGGTGGTGGTGGAGCGGAGCAAAGCCGAGGCGAGGGCACGGTGTCAAGTGACGCAGTGCGTCCGGACGCGAGCGCGGGAGGGTGCGAACGCGGCCCAACTGCCGCATCAGGGGACTCTCCGGGCTCACCGGCAGCGACCACGGGGTGAAACGTTCATCCGATGACCGCGCTCCCGGATCGCACACCGACCGCGGCGGTTCCGGGATCACGAGGTGATTTACGCGGCACGGGGCTTTCGCAGCAGGACCCTACTCTTGACACATTTCGGTGAGGTTTCCACACTGAGCCCCGAGGCGGTCTCCCGCTGTCCGGTGGTGGTGCGCGGGGCGGAGGTCCGCCGTTCGCGACGCCCTCGTGGTGTGCGCTCCCTCGCACGGGAGCACGGCGTCCAGCGCTGAATGCCCCGCGTCTCCCCCTTTTCTGGTTGCAGTCATGGAGGCTCAGGCATGGGCGCACACGCCGTTCCGCCGCCGGGAACCCGGCGGCCACCCACGGACCCGTCCGCGTCCGGACCCGGCTCACGGAGCCGGTCGCTCCGGCATGCGATGGGCCGGGCGATGGCGGCGGCGGTGGCCGTCCTCGGGCTGCTCTCGGCGGCCATCGCGACCCGGCCGGCGTCGGCCGCGGACAATCCCTTCCAGCGCGGGCCGAACCCGACCGTGGCGAGCGTCGCGGCCACCAGAGGGACCTTCGCGACCGCCCAGACCAGCGTGCCGGCCGGCAACGGCTTCGGCGGCGGAGTCATCTACTACCCGACCGACACCAGCCAGGGGACGTTCGGCGGGGTCGCGATCGTGCCGGGCTACTCCGCCCTGTTCGCCAACGAAGAGGCCTGGATGGGTCCCTGGCTCGCCTCGTTCGGCTTCGTGGTGATCGGCATCGAGACCAACAGCCGCACCGACAGCGCGGACGCCCGGGGGACCCAGCTGCTCGCCGCGCTGGACTACCTCACCCAGCGCAGTTCGGTACGCGACCGGGTCGACCCGAACCGGTTGTCGGTCGTCGGCCACTCGGCGGGCGGCGCGGGAGTCCTCAGCGCGCTGCTCCGGCGGCCCTCCCTCAAGGCCGGGGTCGGGCTCGCGCCCGGCTCTCCCGTGGGCAACTACGACCTGTACAACGACCAGGTGCCGACGATGTTCATCTCCGGGCAGAAGGACACGACGGTCACACAGTCCTACCTGAACGGGCTTTACACCACCATCCCGGCCTCGACGCCGAGCGCGTGGGTGGAGATCACCGGGGTGGACCACCTGTTCGCGACGCGGGCCAACACGACCGAGATGCGGGTGCTGATCCCGTGGCTGAAGATCTGGGTGGACAACGACACCCGGTACACCCAGTTCCTGTGCCCGCTGGCGGACTCCACCGGCATCTCGATGTACCGCAACAAGTGCCCGTACGTGCCGCCGGGCGGGTCGTCGCCGTCGCCGAGCCCCTCCCCCTCGTCCAGCCCGTCGCGCTTTCCGTCGCCCTCGCCCTCGCCCTCGCCGGCCCAGTCGCCGTCGCAGTCGCCGTCCACCAGTCCGTCGCCCCCGCCGCCGGGCGCCTGCGCAGCCGAGTACCGCACGGTGAACTCGTGGCCCGGCGGCTACCAGGGAGAGGTCACGGTGACGGCGGGCGGCTCGGCGGTCAACGGCTGGACCGTCAGGTGGACGCTCGGCAGCGGCCAGACGATCACCCAGCTGTGGAACGGCACGCTGAGCACGAGCGGCTCCGCGGTGACGGTGAAGAACGCCTCCTTCAACGGCTCGATCCCGGCGTCCGGCTCGGCCACCTTCGGGTTCCTCGCCACCGGCACGCCGTCGACCCCCTCGCTCACCTGCACCAGCCCGTGACCGACCCCGGCACGTTGTGCCGATCGATGTCCCGTTGACTCCGGAGAGGGCCGCACGCACGACCCTCTCCGGGCTCCGGCAGGGCCTCTTATGGCGATGGGAGACCCTGCCGGAGAACACCCGCCCTTACCGCCACCTCGCTCGGGGCCTTCGGGTCGCAGGTCACCCCCCGGACACCCGCTGCGTCTCGCCGGAGCGGAGCTCCCGGTCGAAACGATTCCGAGTGTCCGTACCCGCCGTGGACTTGGAGAACTGAATTGTCTGATTTCACCCGAAGGCAAGTGCTGCGATTCGGCGCGGCCGGAGCCGGAGCCGCGCTGGCGCCGTTCCAGTGGACGGCGGCCGCCCGGGCCGCGGCGGCGGCCCCTCCCGAGGTGAGCGCCGCGAACGACCTGGCCCTGTGGTACGACGCGAGCGCCGGCACCGACTGGCTGCGCGCGCTGCCGATCGGCAACGGCCGGCTGGGCGCGATGGTGTTCGGCAACGTCGACACCGAGCGGTTGCAGCTCAACGAGGACACCATCTGGGCCGGCGGGCCGTACGACCAGAGCAACACGAAGGGCGCGGCGGCTCTCGGGCAGATCCGGCAGCTGATCTTCCAGAACCAGTGGAGCCAGGCCCAGACCCTGATCGACCAGAACATGCTGGGCAACCCCTCGGCCCAGCTGGCGTACCAGACCGTCGGCAACCTGCGGCTCACCTTCGGCAGCAACAGCGGAGTCTCGGAGTACAGCCGTTCCCTGGACCTGACCACGGCCACCACGACCACGTCGTACCTGCAGAACGGCGTGCGATACCGGCGTGAGGTGCTCGCGAGCGCGCCGGACCAGGTGATCGCCATCCGCCTCACCGCCGACAGGGGCGGCTCGATCACGTTCTCCGCGACGTTCGACAGCCCCCAGCGGACCACGCGCTCCAGCCCGGACGACACGACGGTGGCGCTCGACGGCGTCTCCGGCGACCAGCGAGGCCTGGCGGGCAAGGTCAAATTCCTGGCGCTGGCCCGGGCCGTCGCCGACGGCGGCACGGTCAGCAGCTCCGGCGGCACCCTCCAGGTGCGGGGCGCCAACAGCGTCACCGTGCTGATCTCCATCGGCTCCAGCTACGTGAACTTCAAGGACACCAGCGGCGACTACCAGGGCATCGCGCGGCGCTATCTCGACGCCGTCAACGGCAGGACGTACGACGACCTGCGCGCCCGCCACGTCGCCGACTATCAGCGGCTGTTCGGGCGCACCACGCTCGATCTCGGCCGCACCTCGGCGGCCGACCAGCCGACCGACGTGCGGATCGCGCAGCACGCGAACACCAACGACCCGCAGTTCTCGGTGCTGCTGTTCCAGTACGGCCGCTATCTGCTGATCTCCTCCTCGCGGCCGGGCACCCAGCCGGCCAACCTGCAGGGCATCTGGAACGACTCGCTGACCCCGGCGTGGGACTCGAAGTACACCCTCAACGCCAACCTGCCGATGAACTACTGGCCGACCAACACGACCAACCTGCCGGAGTGCTTCGAGCCGGTGTTCCGGATGATCAACGACCTCACGGTCAGCGGCGCCCGTACGGCCCGGGTGGAGTACAACGCGGGTGGCTGGGTGACCCACCACAACACCGACGGATGGCGGGGCTCGTCGGTGGTCGACTTCGCCGCGGCGGGCATGTGGCAGACCGGCGGCGCGTGGCTGTCCACCATGATCTGGGACCACTACCTGTTCACCGGCGACCTCGACTTCCTCCGGCAGTACTACCCGGCGATGAAGGGCGCGGCGCAGTTCTTCCTGGAGACGCTCGTCCAGGAGCCGAGCCTGGGGTATCTGGTGACGAACCCGTCGAACTCCCCCGAACTGAACCACCACTCGGGCGTCAGCGTGTGCGCCGGCCCGACCATGGACAACCAGATCCTGCGTGACCTGTTCAACGGCTGCGCGGAGGCCAGCGAGGTTCTCGGCGTGGACGCGAGCTTCCGGAGCCAGGTCCTGGCCGCCCGGGACCGGCTCCCTCCGATGAAGGTCGGCTCGCGCGGCAACATCCAGGAGTGGCTTTACGACTGGGTGGAGACCGAGCAGAACCACCGGCACATCTCGCACCTCTACGGCCTGCACCCCAGCAACCAGATCACCAAGCGCGGCACCCCCACGCTCTACAACGCCGCGCGCCGGACCCTCGAACTGCGCGGCGACGACGGCACCGGCTGGTCGCTGGCCTGGAAGATCAACTACTGGGCGCGGATGGAGGAGGGCGACCGTGCCCGCAAGCTGATCGGCCTCCTCGTGCGGACGGACCGGCTCGCGCCGAACATGTTCGACCTGCACCCGCCCTTCCAGATCGACGGCAACTTCGGCGCGACGTCCGGCATCGTGGAGATGCTCCTGCAGAGCCACAACGGGGAGCTGCACGTGCTGCCCGCGCTGCCCTCGACGTGGCCGAGCGGGAAGGTGCAGGGCCTGCGGGGCCGCGGCGGCTACACCGTCGACGCGACCTGGGTCAGCGGCGGGAACACCGAGATCCTCGTGAAGTTCGACCGCGACGGCACGGTCAACGTACGCAGCCGGATCTTCACCGGGACCTACCAGGTGGTCGACGCCGAGACCGGCGGTGCCGTCACCGTCACCAAACCCGAGGCCGACGTCATCGCGCTGCCCGGCCAGGCCGGCCGCACCTATCGCCTGACCGGGTCCGGCGGCGGCACCACGCCGTCGACCTACGTGCGGATCGCCAACGCCACCACCGGCCTGGTGCTGGACAGCGGCGGCAACGTGGCGTCGGGGTCGAACCTCAAGCAGTGGAACTGGGACGGCAGCAACAACCTGCAGTGGCAGCTGGTCGACCTGGGCGGCGGCTGGTACCGGATCGTCAACCGCACCAACGGCATGGTCGCCGACAGCTGGGGCAACACCGCCAACGGCGCCAACGCCAGGCAGGCGGCCTGGAACGGCGGCAACAACCAGCAGTGGCGCCTGAACGATCTCGGCAACGGCCGCTACCAGATCGTCAACCGCGGCACCGGCACGTCCCTCGACGGCATGGGCTACACCACCGCCGGCTCCGCCGTCGGCATGTGGACGCCGAACAACAACACCAACAACCAATGGACGATCACCGGCGTGTGACCTGGCTGGTCCCGGCATGACGGAAGGGAGTGCCGGGGCGGCGGGGGTTCGCCGTTTCCGGCAGCAGATCCTGCCTCCCGGCGCACCGGCCACGGCCGTCTTCGGCTACGGCTCGGCCCCGCATCCGGTGGACCGCCGCGTGCTCACCCGGCGGTCCACAGATCGGCCTGGCGCGCCAGGGCGGCGTTGACTACCGTACGGCGAACGTCGTACACGTCTGGCCTCGGAGCGTGTTGCTGATGACGGAATCATCGGCAGGGTGCCTCGAACGGCAGTTCCGGTATGTACTGCTGCCACTGCTTCGGGGTGAGGGTGTTGGCCGTGGTGGCGCATATCCGCTGAATGGCCTGGCCGAGGTTCATTTCGGTGAGTTCGATGGTGCGGTCGTCGCCCGCACTGGCCAGGGTGTGCCCGTCGGGACTGAAGGCGGCACCAAGGATCGGACCGATGTGACCGGCGTTCAGGGGCTTGCCCTGCGGCATGGCATGCGCTGGGTCGGAGACGTCCCACAGCATGAGTGTCTTGTCGTCGCCCGCGCTGACCAGCGTCCGCCCGTCGGGGCTGAAGCCTACCCAGCGCACCGGGCTGCTGTGCCCTGTCAGCGGCTGTCCTACCGGTTTGGGGCGCGCCGGGTCTCGGACATCCCACAACTGCACGGTGTGGCCGACGCCCGCCGTGGCCAGCAGCGTGCCGCTGGGGCTGAAGGCGCCCCACAGGATGCCACCGGTGTCACCGGTCTCGATCGTGGACATCGGCTGGGATCGTTCTCGGTCACGGGCATCCCACAGCCGTACCTTTTGGTCTGCGCTGGAGGCGGCCACGATGTGGCCGTCCGGGCTGAAGCCCACCCAGTAGGCGGGGCTGACTTGGCCCGCCAGCGGCTGCCCCCACGTTTTCGGGTGCACCGGGTCGGACGCGTCCCACAGCCGGAGTGTGTGATCGGCGCCGTCAGTGGCCAGGAGGTGACCGACCGGGCTGAACGCCAGCGCGTACGGAGCATCGGTGGCGCCTGTCGGGATCGATGCGAGCAGTCCGGGGTGTGCGGCATCGGACACGGTCCACAGGCGCA
Source organism: Microbispora sp. NBRC 16548 (assembly GCF_030268985.1). Classification (NCBI taxonomy): domain Bacteria; kingdom Bacillati; phylum Actinomycetota; class Actinomycetes; order Streptosporangiales; family Streptosporangiaceae; genus Microbispora; species Microbispora sp. NBRC 16548. The sequence goes on along the minus strand of NZ_BSSF01000035.1, from coordinate 16,031 downwards.
CGGTACGGTCGTCGACGGCTGCGGCCAGGGTATGGCCGTCGGGGCTGTAGGCGACCTGGTCGACGGCGCCGGGTGTGGTGAGCGGGTGCCCGAGCGCTTTGGGGCGCGACACGTCTGACAGGTCCCACAATCTGATCGTCCGGTCGCTGCTCGCGCTGGCCAGGGTGTGGCCGTCGGGGCTGTACGTCACCGCGTGGACGGTGCCGGTATGGCCCGCCAGAAAGGTCCGGGGGAGGTTCCACAGCCGTACGGTGCGATCGACGCTGGTGCTGGCGAGGGTTCGCCCGTCGGGGCTGAAGGCGACCCAGACGATGAAGCCGGTGTGGCCGGTGAGCGGTGCACCCAGCGGGGCCGGGTGGGCAGGGTCGGTCACGTCCCACAGCCGCACGGTGTTGTCGGCGCCACCGGTGGCCAGGATACGGCCGTCGGGGCTGAAGGCCACCGCGAGGATGGTATTGGTGTGGCCGTTCAGAGGGTGCCCCAGAGCGGCGGCGCGAGCGGGGTCGGACACATCCCATAACCGCACGGTGTTGTCGTTGCCCACACTGGCCATGGTCCGGCTGTCGGGGCTGAAGGCCACCGCGTAGACGGCGTCGGTGTGGCCGGTCAGGGGCCGCCTCCACAGTGAGGGGTGGGTCCGGTCGGTGACGTTCCACAGGCGGATCGTGTGGTCGTGGCCGGCGCTGGCGACCGTACGCCCGTCGGGGCTGAATGCGGCCGAGGCCACGGGGGCGGTGTGGCCGGTCAGCGGCCGGCCGAGAGCGGCCGGGTGGGCTGGGTCGGACACGTCCCACAGCCGCAGTGTGCGGTCCTGGCTGGCGGTCGCGAGGGTGCGTCCGTCCTTGCTGAAGGACACCGAGAACACATAGTTGGTGTGACCGGTGAGTGGTCGTCCCCATGGCCGGGGGTGCGCGGGGTCGCGAACGTCCCACAGCCGTGCCGTGAGGTCGCGGCTCGCGCTGGCCAGTGTGCGGCCGTCGGGGCTGAACTGCAGCCAGTACACCCAGCTGGTGTGACCGGTCAGCGGCCGTCCCAGGGGGGTCGGCCGGGCCGGGTCGGACACGTCCCACAACCGGATGGTGTTGTCGCGAGCGCCGGTGGCCATGGTGCGACCGTCCGGGCTGAACGCCACCGCGTACACCGGTGCGGTGTGCCCGGTCAGTGGGGTGGACAGGGGGACGTTTCGGCTGTCGAGCAGGCTGGTGACGGCCTCCCGGTTGGGCCGGATGCGATACGCCGCCAGGTCCAGTTCGGCCGCGAGCGACGGGTCGGTGGTCCGGACCTGGTCCGCTTCGGTCATCACCTGCTCCGACAGCGCCCTGTCGCGCTCCGCCCGGGCGACGGAACCCTGCTGCAACGCGATGACGGCGGCAGCCGAGGCGACCAGGGTGAGCACGGCCATGAGGGCGACGGCGGCGCGGCGCAGGGCGATTGAGCGGTTGTGCTGCCTGGCCGAGGCGGCGAGGAACCGTTCGACCCGCCCGCTGATCAGGACGTCACCGCGATGGCGTTCGGCCCATTCGGAGGCGACAGCCAGACGACCGCCACGATAAAGGGCAGCCGGGTCGCGGTGCTCGTTCTCCCACGCGGTGGCGGCCGCCGTCAGTTGCTGATGCACGAGCAGTCCGGCGCGATCTTCGTTGATCCAGTCGCGCAGTCGCGGCCAGGCGTGGAGCAGCGCCTCATGGGTCATCTCGACGGTGTCGGTGTCCAGCGTGACGAGGCGGGCGCCGGCCAGGGAGTCGAGAACTTCGTCGGTGTCGTCGGGGCTGGTGTCGAGGTCGGCGCGGCGCAGCCGCCGTTTGGTGTCGTCGGTGCCCTCGCCGACGGCGACGAGCCGGAGAAAGATCCCCCGCGCGATGTCCTGCTGCTGCGGGGTCAAATCGGCGTACACGGTCTCGGCGGTCCGCGCGAGGGCGTTTTTGATCCCACCGGCGGTCTCGTAACCGGACAGTGCCAGCGTGTTGCCGCGGCGACGGCGCCATGTCTCTCGAAGCGCGTGTGAAACCAGGGGGAGCACGTTCGCCTGCCCAGCGGCGTCGGCGACGACCCGCGCCAGCAGTGCACCCTCGACCGCGCACCCGGCCCGCGACGCGGGTTTGGTGATCGCCTGACGAAGTTCCTCGGTGGACATCGGGCCGACCAGCAGCTGAGCGTCACCGAGCGCCTCGACGAGGTCGGGGTGCTCGGCGCAGCGCGCGTAGAAATCGGCGCGGACGCCGAGGACGACCCTGGTGCGGCTGTTGGCGGCCCGGGCCGCAGTGACCAGCACGTCGATGAACCGCTCGCGCTCCTGAGTGCTGCGGCAGAGTGTGAAGACCTCCTCGAACTGGTCCACCACCACCAGCATCTCGCTGCCCACCGGGCGGTCCGCCAAGACCTGCAGCGCGGTGAGATGCAGGGCGCGCGGCTCCTTCGTGAGTTCGTTGTGAAGCATGGTCGCCGACCCTCCGCTCAGAGCGGCCAGCTGAGCGGCGCACTCCTCGAGCGGATGCGAGCCGGGTGCGAACAACAGGATCGGCCACCCCGCGGTCCCGGACTCCTCGCCGCGGATCCGGGGAAGCAGCCCTGCCCGGAGCAGCGACGACTTTCCCGATCCGGAAGCCCCGAATACCACAAGGAATCGAGACTTCCGTACCCGGGAAACCAAATCCTGGGTGAGCCGTTCCCTGCCGAAGAACCATTCCGCGTCCTCCGGTTGGAACGCCGCCAGCCCGGCATAAGGACCGCGAGCCCCGTCGTCGGCGGTCATGGGAACGGATTCGGCGGGGACCGCGGCCGCGCCTTCCGCCGCCAGCGCGCGCCATCGATCCTCCCATTCCGACAAATCACCCCCGCAGGCTCCTACGTAGGCGAGTGTGACGGCCAGACTGGGCAGTTTTCTGCCCGACGCCGCATCGGCCAGCGTGGTCGACGAGTAATGGGCGCGAGCGGCCAGCTCCCGATAGGGAGGGCTCCCCGCTTTGACGCGCAACAAGCGCAGGTCGGCGGCGAAACTCGTCAACTCGCCGCCGTCGTCCTCCAAAGGCCGCTCGGACCGTGGCATCCCCGTCTCCCCCGATTGACGCAATCGGGGACCTATTGTCCGGAACCTGTTGTCAGGCGTCCACCCCCCGACACCGGACAACCGGTCTTCAGTACAACCGGGTCACGGACGGCCGGTGGCGACCGGATGTCACCGCCGCCCAGTGATCGGCGCGGCGGCATTACCGGGGACGCGCCCAGAAGAACGAGAGGGAAATGAGACGAGACAGATCACCTGCGCCCGCTTCGGCCGGCACGGCCGTGACCCGATTGGCACGGAAGGCGGCGGCACTGTCCGTCGGTGCGGCATTGTCCATCGGCGTGCTTCCGGCCACAGCGGCGCACGCCGGCCAATGGGTCACGTGGAAGAACTTCAGCACCCGCAAAGCGCTCGAGGTCTCCCACTCCTCGAAGAAGAAGGGCGCCACCGTCGGCACCTGGCCGTGGAACGGCACCAAGACCCAGTGGTGGTGGGACCAGAAACTCAGCAACAGGTACTACGTCGAGCTGAACTGGAACAGCAATCTGTATTTGACGGCGTACAACAGCTGCGGGTCCGGAATCACCCAATGGCCCACCGGCGCCGGCCATCACGCCTACACCACACAGGAGTGGAAGGAAAAACGCCTTCGCGCCCGCGGTCTGGACCAGGGCTGGGCCCTGATCAACAAGGCCGGATGCAGCGGCGACGCCTATCACGACATGCTCTCCCTGAGCATCGAACACCGCAGCTGGTATCCGGTCTTTCTGTATCCCGAGAATTACGGAGCGTGCAGCCTCGCGATGTATCCGAGCATGTGGCCCGTCGAAGACTGCACCTGGAAATAGGAAACAGAGGAAAACATGAACGACGACCACAGCCGCCGACGGCGAAGACTGCTCGCGGCCGCCACGGTGGGCGCGGCCCTTTTCGCGATAAGCGGCCTCGCCGCGGCGAGCGCGATGGCCGACGGCGGCGGGCCCGCCGCGGGCAATCCACCACCCAGCCCCAGCCCCAGCCCCAGCCCCACGATGCAGTTCACGGAGACGCCTCCCTCGCCCGACCCCGAGCCGTCGACGTCGGAGTCCCCGCCCCCACTCGGCACGATTCCGAAGGTCACCAGCACGGCTCCGATCGCCATGCCCCTGGACTCGGTGATGACCTCGCTCAGCGACGTCGACCTCCTCGAGACCGCCGGTGAGCTGAAGGCGCGCGACTGCATGCGGTCGCTCGGCTTCACCACCTGGACCACCGGCGCGATTCCCGGCCCCAGCGCCGACAAGGACAGCGACCTGTTCGACTATCTCCCGTCCGCCGACGCCACGGAGTCGGGGTACCCTCCTGCGCTCTCTGACAAGTTCCCGGCCCTCGGCGCGTCTTCGCAGACCGCGGTCAGCGAGGACGCGGTGCGCGCGTACACGGGCACGGAGGCCACGACCGCGAGCGGCGCCGCGGTTCCGGACGGCGGCTGCGAGGCCGAGGGCGACAGGCAGTTGAAGGGCACCGCGGCCGAGTTGCCCGTCGACCCCCGGCTCCTCCTCGTGGAGGCGCAGTTCTCGGCCCTGCGCGACGACCGCATGCAGCAGGCCTTCGCGACCTGGAGCGCGTGTATGGCCAAGCGCGGCTACCGCTACGACGACCCGCTGAGCGCCCACCTCGACCCCCGGTGGGCCGAGCGCACATCCGACAGCCCGGCCGGCGCCGAGGAGAAGGCCACCGCGGCCGCCGACGCCGCCTGTCAGCAGGAGGGCAACCTCGTCGGGATGTACAAGGCCCTGGAGACCGCCTACCAGAAGCGGCTGCTCGACGAGAACAGGACGCAGCTGACGAACGCCCTGTCGATTTTCGACACCTGGGTCTCGAACGCCAGGGCCATCGTCGCCGCCAACTGATCGGCGGCGTGACCGTCACCTTCCGCACTCTCACCTTCTGCACGCCGATCCGCCGGTCCTGGCGGGCCGGCGTGTCCGCCTGCATGAAAGTGCCGTTTCTCTCGAACCGAAGAGGTCATGGATGACAGCGCATCGGCGCTTGGCCTTACTTTCCGTCACGACTCTCATATGTTCGCTTCTGTCGGCTCCCATGGCCACCGCCTTCGCGGCGGAACCGCCCGGACCGGACGTCGATATCGCCGCGCCGCGGCACCCCGGCGGCGGCGCGGCGGCGGTGGACCCGCGTCAGCGGGACGCTCTGCTGGGCAAGGGGTGGCAGACATCGGGCGATCTCATCTGGACGACATCCGGGGACGGCGACGGCTTGCACGTCCTGGTCGCCGATGAGCAGAGCGGATATGCCTGGCGCACCGTCGCCACGCTGTCCGAGCCGGGTTTCGACGCGGACCAGTGGATCGGCAACGCCTGCCTGACGGGAGCGGGGCGGCGGATCGTCGTCGTCTACGCGCCCAGAACCTTCACCAACAAGGAGGAACTGTCGGCTCGGGGCGGCTTCACGGCCGTGGTCGACCTGGTCACCGGTGAGGTGCGGAAGCTGCCGGTGCAATCGTCCCTGGCCTACTTCAACCCCGGTTGCGGGAGCGGGGAGTCGGCCGTGCTCACCCAGGAGGGGGTGGAGCAGGAGGCGAAGACCCGGGGCAGGACCCGGCTCCTGCGACTCGACGCCGGCAAGGGTTCGGTGGGCGCACCCCTGGAGGTGAAGGGCGAGGTGACCTCCGCGGTCCCGGTGCGTGACGGGGTGGTGGCCGCCGACGGCAGGCGCCTCGTCATGGTGAACGACAAGGGGGAGCGCGTTCCCCTGCTCCGCACCGATGACGTGCCTCTCCGGCTGCACGTGGACGCCGACGGGGGCGTGGTCTTCCTGGACCACGACAAGGACGCCGCGGTGATCCGGCGCGCGGCCGTGCCGTCCCGGCCTCGCGCCGTGACTCCGGCGGAAGTCGTGGACCTGGCCAAAGGGAAGCTGGGGTCGGTCGGCGTCGCGGCCGGCTCCGCGGGGCGGGTGTTCCTGACCGGCGACGTCACCACCACGGCGCGGCTTCCCGCTTCCGTCACGCGGCTGGACGCCTCAGCGGGGGCGCAGGCCTCGACGGAGGGACACGCCGCTCTCGTGTCCGTCGACTGGGCCGGCACCGCCGATCCGCGGGCGGCGGTCTCCGCGCCCGCGGATCCGAGACCGGTCGCCATGGCCATGCGGGTGACCGCGACGGGCAAGACCGTCGACTTCACGGTGGACACCGCCGCTCATACCTCGGCGAGCCAACCCGATGCGGGCCGCTTGTCCAGCCCCGCGCTGACGCCTCCGGCCCGGCCGTCCGCGCAAGCCGCGGTCAGTGGCTCCTCCAGCGATCCGATCGAGGACGAGCGGACGTGCTCGGTCCCTCGCAACGACCCCCGCAACCAGGCCCTGCAACCCAAGCCGAGGCAGGTGGAATGGGCGGTGGACCAGGCCGTCCGGGGCGCCCTCGCGAACTTCAAGCGGCCACAGAACTGGAACAACCTGGGGATGCCCGAGTACTACCCCCAAGGGCTGTTCCCCCGGCCCGGCCTCGTCGGAGGGGGCTACATCCCGGCGCAGGTGATGCTCGGGGTGGCCGCGCAGGAGTCCAACCTGTGGCAGGCGACCCGCCTGGTCGTTCCCGGTGAGACAGGAAACCCTCTCATCGGGAACTACTACGGGCTGTCGATCTACAATTCCGACCCCGACGACGACTGGGACGTGCACTGGGACAAGGCGGACTGCGGCTACGGCATCACCCAGGTGACCGACGGGATGCGCCTGCCCGGCAAGGGCCAGCAGACGATGCCGTACGACCAGCAGCGGGCGGTCGCGCTGGACTTCGCCACGAACATCGCGGCCGGCGTCCAGATCCTGGAGCAGAAGTGGAACCAGACCATGAGCGCCGGAATGAAGATAAACAACGGCGACCCGGCCAAGATCGAGAACTGGTTCTTCGCGCTGTGGGCCTACAACAGCGGCTTCTACCCGGACAAGGGTGACGGCTTCTGGGGCGTCGGCTGGGCCAACAACCCCATCAATCCTCGATATCCGGCGGACCGCGCCCCCTTTCTGGAAACCGGATACGCCGACGCCAAGACCCCGCAGTACTGGCCGTACCCGGAGAAGGTGCTGGGCTGGGCCGGGCACCCCATCGAAGCCCTGGACTCGCCCGGCACCTACGTCGTCGGTTTCCGCCCCGCCTGGTGGAACGGCACCGACACCACTGCCCCGCAGCACAGACGCGACGTCAAACCGCCGCGCGAACTGTTCTGCAACAGCTCCAACGCCTGTTACCCGGGGCAGAAGTTCTCCAACGACCTCAACGAGCCGGCCGGGCCGTGCAGCCAGAGCGACCTGCGCTGCTGGTTCCACCAGCCGGCCACCTGGAAGAGCGACTGTTCCTACAGTTGCGGCAACGAGATACTTCGTTTCGATCCCGGCTACGCCTACCAGGACAACGGAACGGCCTACCCGCCCGCCTGCAGCGCGACCGGTCTGCCCCCAGGCTCTCTGGTCATCGACAACATCCCCGGCGGGACCCCCACACCTCGGTGCGGGACCACCGGTGCCGACGACGGGCACTTCACCTTCACGTTCAACGACGACGGACAGGGCCACTACCCCTCCAAGATCGACCTGCACCAGCTCGGCGGCGGCTACGCGGGCCACTACTACTTCGGGCACACCCGTGACCCCGGTCGGTGGTCGATGCAGATCGAGGGCACCTGGACGCTGGGCAAAGCCCTCAGCCAGCCCGCCCAGGTCCTGGTCCACCTGCCGGACCACTACGGCTACACCAAGAAGGCGACCTACGAGATCGAGACCGGCAACGGCGTGCGGAAGCGGACGATCTCCCAGCAGGTCGACAGCAACCAATGGAAGTCACTCGGGGCGTTCATGTTCGACGGCGTTCCCAAGGTGACGCTGAGCACGGCAGTCGACGGGGCGGAAGGAGACGAGAGCATCGTCTTCGACGCCATCGCCGTCCGGCCCATCAAGGGCACCTTCGCCGAGCACACGGTGGACGCGGTCGCGTTGTTCGACGAGAACCAGAACATCGACGCGAGCAGCACCACATGGATCATCAGCTCGCCGCTGAACAGCCGCCAGTCCTTGTACGACTGGGGATCGAAGTTGTCCGGCGACGTTCTGACCCTGCCGGCCTGCGGCTCGGGACCGGCCGGCACCTGCGTGATGCCGGCGGTGAAGGCCGCCATGCAGGAATGGAAGCAGCAGGTCGTCGAGGCGGGGACCGATCCGGTCAACCACCCGCCCGGCAAGGCGATCACCGACTGGATCCATTTCGCCAATCCCTATACCGACCGGCCCACCAGCTCGAGCATGCCGTCCTGGTTCGACTCACGCGACACCAGTTACAAGATCAAGGAGAAGGCGACCGTCTCCTTCGTCAAGGCCGACGACGGCACCATCGTGGACGGCAGCCAGTATGTCGACTACGACGACCGCACCGGGGACACCGTGCTCCCCAAGTTCGTGATGAACACCTTCCAGGCCATCCAGGACGACTACGGCATCGACCCGCCCGACCTGACCTACAGCACCGCCGACCTCAACGAACACGATGGCAGGGTCAAGACCGTGACGCCGAACGGGGACGGCATCCTGCCCGGACGTGCCTTCCTGCCCACCGGCCGGCCGGCCACGCTCGTCGACAACGGAACGTGTGTGGCGGCCAAGTCCGTCTCGGGCGGTGAGATCGGCTATAGGCCCATGCTGGGGGCGTCGAATCCCAGCCAGGCGGTGAGCAGATGGCTCTCCCGGGTGTCCGGCGACACCCGCGTCCCCCAGGAGGTCCAGCAGGTGGCGGCCGAGATCACCTATGCCTTCTTCGCGCCCTCGGGGGTGACGGAGCTGGCCGGGTCGCTTTTCAACAACGCGCCGCCCATCTGGCAGCAGCTCGACTTCAGGGTCTGCGCCGACGGACAGGTCCGGCAGAACGGCAGCAACCCGGTGCTGCGCTCGAGTTACATGCCGGACCAGTACCTGTATCACAACGGCCAGGCGATCGACCTGACCGGGCAGCCGACCGGCAGCGCCGCACCGGTCGTCAGGGGGGACTTCGGAATGTTCAGCCGGGCGCCGAGAAGCGGCGGCCTGTGGTCCAGCGCCTATGGTTCCTGCAACGGATCCGGGCAGGAGGGAAACCCCTGGAACCTGTCGGCGCCGGAATCGGCCGGCATCGATCCGGGCAGCGTGCACCTATGCGAGTAGCCGGGTGACGACCGCCGACGGCCTGCCCGCCCCCGCCGGTGCTCCTCTGTGAGAGTCGCACACGGGGAGGCGGGGGGCCGTCGGCGACGCACCGTCCCAGGCGACCGCGGGCCCGCTCAGGATTTAATGGCTGGTCTTGAATTCTCGCGACGGCGACACTGTATGCAGGTACTTCGATTACTGGCTACACGACGTCTTCCACCACGGTCAGCCGTAACGTAATGCAGCCGGCCGGAGGCACTTGGGAGCACATGGCACCGGAAAATGCACCGAAGGCCCGTACATAGGCGAGCGTGACGGGCAGGCTGAGCAGTTTCCCGCCCGACGCCGCATCGGCCGGCGTGGTCGAGGAGTAATGGGCGCGAGCGGCCAGTTCCCGATACGGCGGGCTGCCCCCTTTGACGCGTACTAATCGCGGATCAACGGCGAAACTCGTCAACTCACCGCCGTCGTCCTCCAAAGGCCGCTCGGACCGTGGCATCCCGTCTCCCCGATTGACTCGATCAGAGCAGCATTGTCCGGAACCTGTTGTCAGGCATCCATCCCCCGACACCGGACAACGGATCTCCCCTAGAACCGGATCACGGACGGCCGGTCGCGCCTGATCGCGCCGGACGTTCGGGGCCACGAGGCCGGCACCGGCCGGCCCTCCCCTCTCCCTGACAAACCGACAAAGGAGGAACCATGCTCCGGATCAGACCACCGGCGCTCGCCGCGGCGGCCGCGCGCTGGGCGCGGAAGGCGGCGATCGTCTCGGCCGGCGCAGCGCTGGCCTTGAGCGGGATTCCGGCGCTCGCGGCGCACGCCGACGGGAAAATCACTTGGAAAAACTACTGGACCGGGAAATACCTGGAGGTGTATCGGTCCTCCCTCGACGATGGCGCCCGGGTCGGCCAGTACAAATGGAATGGTGGCGACAATCAGTACTGGTACGACGTGAAACTCAGCGACGGGTATTACCTCGAATACAACAACAACAGCTGGTTGCTGCTGACCGCGTACAACAGCTGCGGTGACGGCGTGACGCAGTGGGAAGACGGCAGCTGGAGCACCCAGGAATGGAGGGAGATTCACGTCGACAGTGATCACGGGTGGATGCTCATCAACAAGGCCGGATGCAGCGGAAACGCTTACAACGACGTCCTCACCGTGAACGGCGGCTACGAGGAAGGCGGCGCGAGCGGCAGCCCGTACGACGTGCGTCTGTACAACGAGAGCAGCGGTGCCTGCAACCGTACCCTCGTGCCCGCTTCGTATCCGCTATCTGAATGCTTTTGGAAGTAGGAGGGGCCGACACAATGCAGCCGATGACCCAGGAAAGCGGTTTCCGGCGGAGGAAGCGGGCCGCGCTGATCGCGGCGCTCGGCGCCGCTGCGCTCGTCGTGGCTGGCGGAGCCACCGCGGCCGTCGCCGCCCCGGGCGGGCCGGGGACCGGTGGCGCCTCGCCGTCGCAGGCCGCGAGTTCCGATGTACCCGAGCCCCTCACGACGCCTCACGACATGCCACCGGAGGTGCCGCCACTGCCCGAGCCCTCCCTCGGGATGATCCCCGCCGTCACTGACGGCACGCCCGTCGCCATGCCCCTGGACGCGGTCATGACCTCACGCGCCGACATCGCGCTGCTCCAGAAGGCACGCGAGTTGAACGCCGGCGACTGCATGCATGCCCTGGGGTTCACCACATGGACGTCAGCCACGCTCAGCGCCCCCGCCGACGACACGGACGTCAAGGACAGGGACGTCCTGGACTACCTGTCGCCGGCGGACGCGGCCCGGTCGGGATACCCGGCCACCTTCACCGACAAATCGGGCGGAGCGCACCCAGGTCAGAACGCGGCGCAGGCCTCCGGCGGCTCCACCACTCCTGCCGGTTCCGACGCCGTACGTGCTTATCTGGGCGCCGAAGCCCGGACCGCGTCCGGCCGGGCGGTGCCCGCGGGCGGCTGCGAGGCGGCGGGAGACGCGAAGCTGAAGGGCAGCACGCCGGACCTGCCCGCCGACCCCCGCAGGCTCGCGGCACGAGCGATCGCCTCGACCATGCACGACAGCCGCATGCAGGCCGTCTTCGCCGACTGGAGCTCCTGCATGGCCAAGCGTGGCTTCAGCTACCGCACCCCGCTTTCGGCACGGAACGATCCCCGCTGGGGCGAGCGGACGGCCATGACCCTGGCCGGCGACGACGAGAAGAGTGTGGCCGCGGCGGACGCGGCCTGTGAGCAGGAGACCAACCTGGTCGGCACCTACAAGGCCCTGGAGAGCGCCTACCAGCGGGAACTGCTCGACCAGAACCAGGCGAAGCTCAAGACGGGCCGCGCGATCTTCGACCGGTGGGTGTCGGACGCCAAGGCCGTCATCGCCGCCCACTGATCGACCTGTCCCGCAGAACCTCCCGCTGAGGAGCACCCGGCCGCCCGACCGCCCACCACCCGTCGGGCGTTCCCACCGCACCATGCCGGCTCGTTGGTCACCGACCACGAGCCGGCATGTCCGCGTGCTTGAAAGCGCATCTCCCGCCCTCCCACCTTGCTGCGGCCGCCTCCTCCCCCGTCCTCCGGAAGCACGGCCGCCGCCAGCACGGCCCCCCGGCAGCGGCACGGTCGAGCCGGGACGACGGGACTCGGTGCTGCCGAAGGACTGGCGCACCTCCGGCGGCCTGGCCTGGACCACCGACGGCGACGCCAGCGGGCAGGCGTGGGCTCCGGCCTGACCGGACTGGTCGGCCGAGACCGCGAGCTCGCCGAGCTCGCGACGCTCCTTGACACGGCCGGGACGGACGGAGCCGCCATCCTGCTCACGGGCGATCCGGGTGTGGGGAAAACGGTGCTCCTGGACGCGACCGCTGAGCTGGCGGTCGCGAAGGGAACCCTGGCCAGTGGCGGCGACGATCGTGGTTTTGTCCGTGGGTTCCGGCGCCAGATGTCGCCGAGTCCGGGCGCCGGCGAGATCTCGCCGCTCTCGACGAAGATGCGGCGATAAGCTTTCCGATCAGCAGGGCGTCCGCGTCAGTCATCGGCTCAGGGGCCCGCTCCGACGGGCGAAACGCGGGTCGGAGGGATCGGCCGCGTCGCGGCGAGAAATTTCTCCGGGACCGTGTCGATCCGCGGGCCGCTCGTTCGACGTGTGGGTGCGAGGGCCGAGAGGCGGCCCCGCCGGACGAGGAGAACGCGATGCCGAAGTACCTGCTGATCATGCGGGGCACCGACGAGTCGAACGCGGCCATGATGGCCGACATCGACGAGATGATGGCCACGACCCGCCAGTTCATCGAGGAGATGGTCAAGGCCGGCGTTCTCCTCGCGGCGGAAGGGCTGGACGATCCGGGCCAGGGCGTCGTGGTCGACTTCAGCGGCGAGGCCCCGGTGGTCACGGACGGGCCGTACGGCGAGACCAAGGAACTGTTCGGGGGCTTCTTCCTGCTCGACGTCGCCTCGAAACAGGAGGCGGTCGAGTGGGCCAAGCGGGTCCCGGCGGCCCCCGGGTCCAAGATCGAGGTCCGGCGGGTGCCCGGCAGCGACGAGGTCCCGCAGGTCGGACAGTGATCAACAAGGAATGGGCCGGGCGCGAGAGCAGCGGCCAGATCTGATGGGTACGGCCGATGTCGAGGCCGTCTGGCGGATCGAGTCGGCGCGGATCGTCGCCGCGCTGACCCGGTTCACCGGCGATTTCGGGCTGGCCGAGGACGCGGCCCAGGAGGCGGTGGCCGAGGCGCTGGTGTCGTGGCCGCTCGCCCCTCCGGCCAATCCGGCCGGCTGGCTGATGGCCACGGCCCGACGGCGGGCGATCGACGCGATCCGCCGCCGGACCGCCCTCCAGGACCGATACGCGCTGCTGGCGGCCGACTTGGCGGTCGACTCGGCGGCTGACGAACAAACCGATCCCGACAAGATCGATGACGACGTGCTGGCGCTGATGTTCGTCAGCTGCCACCCGGTGCTCTCCCCCGAGTCCCGGGTGGCGCTGACCCTGCGCGTGGTCGGCGGCCTGTCCAGCGAGGAGATCGCCCGCGCGTTCCTCGTACCCGTGCCGACCGTGCAGGCCCGCATCACCCGGGGCAAGAAGACGATCGCGGCGGCCGGGGTGCCGTTCGAGCTGCCGCCGGCCGCCGAGCGCCGGGAGCGGCTGGCCGCCGTGCTCAGCGTCCTCTACGTGATCTTCACCGAGGGGTCCACGGCCACGTCGGGCGACCGGCTGCTGCGCCCCGACGTCGCGTACGAGGCGATCCGGCTGGCCCGCACGCTGGCCGCGCTGCAGCCGGACGAGCCGGAGGTGCACGGCCTGCTGGCGTTGTGCGAGCTGACGGCCGCGCGTTTCCCCGCCCGGACCGGCCCGGACGGTTCACCGATCCTGCTGGAGGAGCAGGACCGGCGGCGGTGGGACTTCTCGGCGATCCGCCGTGGGCTGGCCGCGCTGGCCAAGGCATCGACTCGCGGCCTCGGCCCCTACGGCCTGCAGGCCGCGATCGCCGCCACCCACGCGGCCGCGCCCTCGGTCGAGGCGACCGACTGGGACCGGATCGTGGTGCTCTACGAGGCACTCGGCCGGGTCGCGCCCTCGCCGGTGGTCGAGCTCAACCGGGCCGTCGCCGTGGCCATGGCCTCGGGCCCGGCGCAGGCCCTGGCCATCGTGGACGAGCTGATCGCCTCGGACCGGCTCCCCGGCTCGCATCTGATCCCGACCGTACGCGGGGAGCTGCTGGCCCGGCTCGGACGGCGAGCGGAAGCGCGCGCCGAGCTGGAGTTGGCGGCCCGGCTGTGCGCCAACCAGCGCGAACGCTCAGTGCTGCTGCGCAAGGCGGCCACGCTGAGCTGACTTCTCCAGCTCGGCCGGCCGGGACTCAAGCGCGGCCCCGCCCCCCTTCACGTCGGCGAGGTCTTCGGCGTAAGCCCGAGCACAGCCGTTCGGTTCGCGTACGCAGCGAAAGTTCTCCTCGACCCCACACCCGAACCCCGGCAGCGGCCCCGGGGGCCGCAAAGTCCGCCCTGACCTGATCCATCGAACACGATGGCATCTGTCCAGAAGATCTCGGTAGCGTCCGGCTATGAGCGTTGATGAAGGAGGAGCCGCAGCACCACCGGCAAAGGCTGATGATGACCGCCCCCCGTCCCGGAGGCCATGGTCGGTTCTTCGGCGGTATCCCGACTTCCGTCGGCTCTTTGTCGGCAACTCGATATCACTGCTGGGATCAAGCGTCACCGTGGTGGCACTGCCGTTGACAGCGGTCGTCTACCTGGACGCCTCGCCCGCCCAGATGGGGTTTTTGGGTGCGGCGGCGTTGCTTCCGCACCTCGTTCTGGGGTTGCCCGCGGGCGTATGGGTGGACCGCATGCCCTACCGGCGAGTCCTTGTCCTGACGGACCTGGCGCGGACACTGCTGCTGGGATCGGTTCCGGTCCTGGCCGTACTCGGCCTGCTGCAGATCTGGCATCTGTACGCTGTGACGGTTCTCGCGGGCGTCTGCGGCCTTCTGGAGGCCGTGACCGCTCAGTCGTTCACCCCCGCCCTGGTCCCACGTCAGCAGCTCCTACCGGCCAACAGCGCGCTCATGCTGAGCAACGCGACCGTCAATACGACAGGCTCAGCTGTGGGTGGTGTAGTGGTTTCGCTCCTGTCCGCGCCGGCTGCCATCGCTGTCGACGCGGTCTCGTTCTTGCTCGCCGGCCTGTGCAAGGCGCGTATTCGCGCCCCTGGATCGGGGGTCGTCCACGCGGAGCGGCGGCAACGTCACCTCGGCGCCGACATCGTCGAGGGAGTGCGCGTGGTCTTCGCTCATCCGACCATGCGCGCTGTGACCCTCGCGGCTACCATCGGCGCCCTCGCCGGTCAGATCCAAAACATCGTCTTCGTGCTCTACCTGGTTCGAGACCTCAGGCTGACTCCGGCCCTGATCGGCGTGTATATCGCGATCAGCGGCGTGGCGGGCATCCTCGGCGCCCTGGTGGTGGCCCCCGTCACCCGGCGCATCGGCCCAGGCCCGTGTTTTGTCACCGGAATGCTCATCGCGGCCATCGCCGGCCTGGTGCTCGCAGCTGCGGGCAGCCTTGTGGCACTCACGCTCGTCATCCTGGCCGTGGCGCAGTTGCTGCGAGGGGCCGGTCCCTCGCTCTACGGGGTCAACCAGCAAACCCTCCGGCAGACTCTGATCGCCCCCGCCCTGCTCTCACGCGCCAACGCCACATGGCGTTTCCTCGTTTCCGGGATGCAACCCCTCGGCGCGCTCCTCGGTGGGCTCCTCGGGTCGTTGCTCTCTCTCCGAGCCACCCTCGTCATCAGCAGCGGCGTGATGCTCCTGGGCACCGCAGTCGCCTACGCCTCACCCCTACGCTCTCTACGGGAAATTCCCGCTCCGGAACGCAGCGACGAAGGTCCGGCCTGACTGGCGTCTGAACCCGGCCGAGGCCGGGCGGAGCTACGGTGTTCCGCCCGGCCTTGGGGATGACTGGTTCAGGTGGGTTGGGTTATGGACAGTTGCCGATATCGCTTTCGGAGGAGGCCAGGACGACGTTGGTCTTGGCCAGGCCGAGGGCGTCGACGGTGATGTGGACGGCGTTGACGGTCAGGCCCTTGTCGGGGGTGGTGAATGGGGTCTGCTCGTTGAGGATGAGCTTGACGACGCCGACGTTGACCGTGGTGTTGGGCTGGACATTTGTGGGTTCCGCGATGACCACCGTGTTGCCGACCTTGAGGGAGGCGATCGTGGTGGTTCCGGTGGAGCCGGTGATGTGCCTCGGGTTCTGTGGAGTTGGCTTGGTTGGCCGTCATGCCAGCTGGGTGTTTGCGTAGAGCATCTCGTATTCGACCGGGGTGCGCATCCCCAGGGCGCTGTGACGTCGTTGGCGGTTGTG
>NZ_BSSF01000034.1:0-39654 GCF_030268985.1 Microbispora sp. NBRC 16548 | reverse complement strand
TCCACCTTCGACGACGGCGCATCCACATGCAACGTCGCCGGCAACACCCCCCGCCGCAACGCCTCCACCATCTTGATCACACCAGCCACACCCGCAGCCGCCTGCGCATGCCCGATGTTCGACTTCACCGACCCCAACCACAACGGCCGTTCCGGACCACGTTGCCCATACGTCGCCAGCAACGCCCCCGCCTCGATCGGATCACCCAGCCGCGTCCCCGTCCCGTGCGCCTCCACCACATCCACATCGGCCACATCAAGACCCGCACTCGCCAACGCCTGCCGGATCACCCGCTGCTGCGACGGACCGTTCGGCGCCGTCAACCCATTCGACGCCCCGTCCTGATTCACCGCCGACCCACGCACCACCGCCAGCACCCGCCGGCCATGACGCCGCGCATCCGACAACCGCTCCAACACCAGCACCCCCACCCCCTCGGAGAGGCCGGTGCCGTCGGCCGCCTCCGCGAACGCCTTGCAGCGCCCGTCCGGCGCCAGCCCGCGCTGCCGGGAGAAGTCGACGAAGACCTCGGGCGTCGCCATGACGCTCACTCCCCCGGCGAGCGCCAGCGAGGACTCCCCGGCGCGCAGCGACTGCACGGCCAGGTGCAACGCCACCAGCGACGACGAACACGCCGTGTCCACCGTCACCGCCGGACCCTCCAGCCCCAGGGTGTACGACACCCGCCCCGACGCGACGCTGCCGGAATTGCCGGTGCCCAGGTAACCCTCCAGCCCGTCGGGAACCATGCCGAGATCGGTGGCGTAGTCGTGGTACATCAGCCCCGAGAAGACGCCGACATCGCGGCCGCGCAGCGAGGTGGGATCGAGGCCCGCCCGCTCCAGCGCCTCCCACGACACCTCCAGCAGCAACCGCTGCTGCGGGTCCATCGCCAGCGCCTCCCGCGGCGAGATGCCGAAGAACGCCGCGTCGAAGTCGCCGGCGTCGTGCAGGAACCCGCCATAACGGGTCGTGGAGGTTCCGGGACGGGTGTGGTCGGGGTCGAACAGCGTCTCCAGGTCCCAGCCCCGGTCGCCGGGGAACTCCGAGATCGCCTCCCCGCCGGACTCGACGAGCCGCCACAGTTCCTCGGGCGAGGCGATCCCGCCGGGCAGGCGGCAGGCCATGCCCACGATCGCGATCGGCTCGTCGGACCGGACGCGGGGGCCGGCCGCGTCGCGCACCTCGGTCTCGGCACCGGTCTCGCCGAGCAGCAGCATCCGCAGCCGCCGTCCCACGGCGGCGGGGGTCGGGTGGTCGAAGGCCAGCGTGGCGGGCAGGCTCAGCCCGGACACGGCGGTGAGCCGGTCGCGCAGCGCGACGGCGGTCAGGGAGGTCAGGCCGAGGTCGCGGAAGGCGAGATCGGCGGGCACGCCGTCCCCGGCCGGATCACCGTCCCCTGTCCCGTCACCGGCCCGGCCGGCGTCCGCGGCTGGAGCCAGCAGGCGGGCGACCTCCGCGCGGACGAGGTCGGTCACGAGCCGGTCCCGCTCGACCGGCGTGGGCAGGTCGAGAAGCCGCCTGCGCAGCCCCGCTGACACGCCCTCGTCGGGCGCGGCCGCCCGCGCGGGGGCCTCGATCAGCCCGCGCAGCGGGCCGGGGACGTCCTCCGCGCGTACGGCGGCCGGGTCCAGGCGCAACGCGACGAGAGCGCTGTCCCCCGACACGACGGCGGCGTCGAGCATCGCCATACGCTGCTGCGCGGTCAACCTCCCGACCCCCGACGGCGAGGGGCGGCCGTCGCCCTCGGCCGGGCCGACGGCCAGCGACAGCGCGGGCAGGCCGCGGGCCGCGCGGTGGCGGGCCAGCGCGTCGTGGAAGGCGCCGGCGGCGGCCTCCTCCTCTCGTCCCGGCGCCCCCAGCAGGCCGGTGGCCGGGGACAAGAGCACGAACGCGTCCAGGTCCCCGGTGAGCTCGTGCAGGTTCAGCGCCCCGGCCGCGGACGCCGCCTGCCCGGCGTGGGCGTGGACGACCGCGGCCGGCCGCCATCCGGCCCGGTCCAGCAGGGCGGCGAGGGCGTCCCGGTCGGCGAGGTCGCAGGCGGCGAGCGCGACCTCGGCGCCCCGCCCGGCCAGCTCGGCGCGCAGCTCCTCCGCGCCACGGCCGGCCTCGCCGCTTCCGGCGACGAGCAGCAGCTCGCGCACCCCGTAGCCGCCGGCCAGGTGCCGGGCCACGGCCGCGCCCAGCTCGCCGTCCACCCCGGTGACCAGGACGGTCGTGCCGGGGCCGAACGGGACGGGGGTGCCGCCGTCCGCGGCGACGGCGACGTGGGCCGCGCGCGGCGCGAGCAGCACGCCCGACCGCGCCGCCGCCTGCGGTTCGCCCGCCGCCAGCGCCTGCGGGATGAGCCGGGCCGAGGCGTCGTCGCCGGGCTCCAGGTCGACCAGCGTGAACCGGTCCGGATGCGCCGCCTGGGCGCAGCGCACCACGCCCCACACTGGCGCCTGGGCGAGGTCGGCGGCGGCGTCCGCGCCGTCCACGGCGACCGCGCCACGCGTCACGACGACCAGCCGGACTCCCGAGAGCCGCTCGTCGGCCGCCCACGCCTTGAGCCGTGCGGACAGATCGTGCGGCGTGCCGGCGACCGCGTCCTGGCCGCCTTCGCCGCCGGTCCCCCGGATCGCGGCGGAGGTCACCACCACCTCGGGAAGCGGTTCGCCCGAGGCGACGGCCCGGTGCACGGCGTCCAGGTCGGGAAAGCGGGCCGGCGCGTTCTCCGGGCCGAGTCCGAGGTCGCGGACGTCCGCGCCCGCGACTCCCCAGGCCGTGGGCACCTGCGCGGGCCGCGCCGGGACGGAGGGCACCGGGATCCAGTCGACCCTGAGCAGCGACTCGTAGTGGCCGCCGCCGGAGGCGCGCAACCGGGCGGGACGCTCCAGCAGCAGGTGCCGGGTGATCTTCCCGGACGCCGTGCGCGGGATCGCGTCGATCTCGTACAGCTCCTCCGGGACCTTGAAGTACGCCAGGTGCTCGCGGCAGGCGGCGAACAGCGCCGCGGGGTCCAGGCCGTCCGGCCCCGGCACCAGGAAGGCGACGGGGACCTCGCCGAGGACCTCGTGCGGCCGTCCCACCACCGCGACGTCCGCGACGCCGGGCTGGGCGCGCAGGACCTCCTCCACTTCGCCGGGATGGATGTTCTCGCCGCCCCGGATGATCAGTTCCTTGATCCGCCCGGTGATCGTGAAGTAGCCCGCCGCGTCCCGCCTGGCCAGGTCACCGGTGCGGTACCAGCCGTCGTGGAACGCCGCGGCGGTGGCCTCGGGCTGGTTGTGGTAACCGGCCATCACGCTGGGGCCGCGCACCCAGACCTCGCCCTCCTCGCCCGCCGCGACGTCGATGAGGGTCTCCGGGTCCACGAGCCGTACGCCGAGGCCCGGCACCGGCAGCCCGCACGAGCCCTCGACGCGGGCGCCGGTCGGCCAGTTGATGGTGATCGACCCGCAGGTCTCGGTGCTGCCGTAGGCGTCCAGCAGCGGCGCGTCGAACGCCTCCTCGAACGCGCGGCGCAGCGCGGCCGTGGTGACCGCGCCGCCGACCAGGCACATCCGCAGGTGCGGGGCGCGGAAGCCCTCCTCCCGAGCCGCCCGGACGAGGTGGTGATACATGGTCGGCACGCCCGCGAGGAACGTGGAGGCGTCCTCCCGCAGCGCGTCGAGCACCTCGCCCGCGCTGAAGCCGTCCAGGATCCGCGCGGTCGCGCCGACCGCGGTGACGCTGAGCACGCATGCGATGTGCGACAGGCTGTGGAACAGCGGCAGCGGCCACAGGACGCGGTCGTCGGCCGACAGGCCCGGCACCGGCACGTAGCAGGCGGCGACCGACCACAGGCAGTTGCGCTGCGTGGAGACGACTCCCTTGGGCTTCCCCGTGGTGCCGGAGGTGTAGAGCATCCACGCGGGTTCGTCCAGTCCGAGGTCGTCGCGGGCCGGGGTGGCGGGATCGGTGCCGGCGAGCACGGCGTAGGAGACGGCCCCGGCGGGGAGGGTCTCGGCGGCCCGGTCGCCCCTGCCGTGGCCGGGTGCGCCGGGTCCCGTGCCCTCGCCCGCCTCGTCGGCCTCCCCGGTGACGAGGACGGTCACGTCCTGGCGCCCGCCGAGCACGCGGGCCAGCGGCGCGGCGTGCGCCGGGTCGGTGATCACCACTCGTGCGCCGCTGTCGTCGAGCAGATAGGCCAGCTCCGTCTCGGTGACCCGCGGGTTGACCGGGACGCCGACCGCGCCGGCCCGGACCAGGGCCAGATAGCTCTCCACCATCTCGACCCGGTTGCCCAGCAGGATCGCCGCGCGGTCGCCGGGCTGGAGCCTGCGCTCGGCCAGATGACCCGCCAGGCGCCGGGTGCGCAATTCGAGTTCTGCGTAGGTCACGCTCCGCCGCGCATCCCTGAAGGCGACCTTCCGGGGCGTACGGCGGGCGTGCTCGGTCAGCAATTCAGGTAGTGGCCGAATCAACTCCGTGCGCAGCATTCGACGTGTCCCCCAGAGAGAAATCAGTCACGGACGAGAACCGCCCGAAACAATGGCGAGCCTGCCTGACGAGTCTCATGAAGAATCGGCCGGGAAAATCCCCTAACCGCCCCCCTAAATGCCCTCACTCACCGCCGGCACGTGAGTAAGGGACGGGAGCAGCAGCTCGAGCAGATCCGACGGCCGGTGCAGCACCGCGTCCGGCCGCTCGGCCAGCAGCGGCGCCGCCTCGCTCTCGCCCCACAACGCGGCGACCGCGGCGACGCCCGCTCCGCGCGCGCTGCGCAGATCGGTGACGGCGTCGCCGATCATCACCGCTTCCTCCGGGCGGACGCCGAGCAGACGGAGGGCGCGCTCGACGATGTCGGGCGCCGGCTTGGGCCGCGGCACCTCGTCCGAGCCGATCACGTGGGCGAACCGCCCCGCGAGGCCCAGCTCGCCGAGCAGGGACCGCGCCCGCGGCCCGCTCTTGCCGGTCGCGACGGCGAGCGGGAGACCGTGCCGGTTCAGCTCCTCCAGCAGCGGCTCCACGCCGTCGAAGACGGTGACCTCGCGCGAGAGCCGGTAGCTCTCCCGCACGAACGGCTCCTCGATCTCCGGCGGCAGCCCCATGATCCGCATGATGTCGGGGAAGTAGCGTCCCAGGTGCTTGCTGTACTCCTCGAAGGGGGCGGGACCGTCCCCCATCACCTCGGCGTAGGCGGTCTGGAAGGCCCGGCGCATGACGTCGAAGCTGTCCACGATCACGCCGTCGAGATCGAAGATCACCGCACGCCGTACGGCGCCCGCGAGCTCAGCGGCCATGGCCCACCCCCGCGGCGGCCGGCGTCCGCCGGGCGGACCTGGCCGAGTCGTACAGCCTGCCGATCGCCCCGATCATCCGCCGGGCCCGCGCGATCGCCGCGCCGCGCTGGGCCGGATCGGCCAGCAGGGCGGGCAGTTCGTCGAGCTGCCGGGTGTACTCGACGCCCACCCGCTCGGCCGGCACCGGGATCGGGACGGTGACGCCGTGCCGGGTGCGGGCGAGCACGGAGGCCTTCTCCCGGTTGGTGCTGAACCCGAACGTGCAGCGCAGCGAGGCGGTGCCCTCGCCGCCCTCCAGCGTGATCGTGGTGACGTCGCGGCTGACGTGCGAGGCCCAGCTCGTCCGCAACGCCACCGAGATGCCGCCGTCGGTCACGAGGAAGCCGCGCGCGGTGTCCTCGACGTCGCCCGGGGCGCCGTCCGGGCCACCGGCACCGTCGCCGCGCCAGCGGGCCCGGAGCGCGTCGTTGTCGATGAAGTCGGCCGAGACCGTGCCGACGACCTGCTCGAAGACCGCCGATCCGAGCACCGGCGCGACGGTGTCGAGCAGGTGCCAGCCCAGGTCGACCAGCGCGCCGCCGCCCGCGTGCTCACGGCGGGTGAACCAGCCGCCCGCGCCGGGAACGCCACGCGCGCGGACCCAGGCCAGATCCACGTGCCTGATCGGGCCCAGCTCGCCGGCCAGCGCGAGCAGCGCCCGCACGTCGGCGCGGTGGCGGGCGGCGCTGCCGGCCAGCAGGACCGCGCCGCCCTCGCGTTCCGCCGCCGCGAGCCGGTCGGCCTCCTCCACGCTCAGGCACACCGGCTTCTCGAGGAAGACCGGCACGCCCCGGGCGAGGAGCCGGGCCGCGACGGGGGCGTGCAGGTGGTTGGGGACCGCCACCACCGCCAGGTCCAGCGCGTCAGGATCGAGCTCCTCGACCGAGGCGGACGCCGGCGGCGCGGCGCCCCCGAGGCGCCCCGCCACCGCCGCGCGGGCGGCGGGATCGGGATCGACGACGGCGGTCACCGTGTAGCGCTCATGCCCCTCCAGCCGGGGCAGCCAGATCTCCCGCCCCGCCCAGCCGAGACCGACCAGCGCGACCCGCACGTTCCCGGCTCCGCCGTGCTCGCCGCTTCGCTCGCTCATGTCGCCCCCTCGTCCGACGGCCCGGGGCCGCGTCGTGCCGCGGGCGCGCAGGCCCGCGCCTCGCGGATCGGTTCGCTCCGCGTGCTCATGCCGCCGCCACCGCGTCGGCGACGATCTCGGCGACCTGGTGGATCTGCTCCTCGGTGCCGAGCAGCGTGCGGTGATGCAGCCAGATCCCGTCACCGGTGATCGCCTCGGCGTTGGGGCAGCGGCGCGCCAGCTCCTCCGGGGTGGTGTCGGGTGCGCCCGTCTCCCAGAACCCGTTGGTCCGGTAGATCGCGCGGAACACCACGAAAGCCGGCACGCCCCGCTCGACCAGCCGGTCGACGAGCGCGTCGCGGCGCTCCCCGGCCAGCTCCGGCACCCGGAACATCGCCATGTAGTGCGGCACGCGGTCGGCCCGCTCGTCGCGGCCCTGCGGAACGACGCCGGGAATCTCCGCCAGCAGCCGGGCCAGCAGCGGAGCGCGCCGTTCCCGCGTCTCGATCTGCTCGTCGAGACGGCTCAGCTGGGCGCGCAGCACGGCGGCCGAGAACTCGTTGAGCCGGAAGTTGGAGCCGGAGGTCTGGTGCCGGTAGCTGCGGTCCCCGCGCGGACGGCCGCAGCTGTGCCGCAGGAAGGCCTCCTCGTAGGAGTCGCGGTCGGGGAAGGTGACGGCGCCGCCCTCGCCGGCCGTCATCAGCTTGCCGTTCTGGAAACTGAAGGCGGCGACCGTGCCGAACTCGCCCACCCGGCGGCCGTTCCACCGCGCGCCGTGCGCGTGCGCCGCGTCCTGCACGAGCGGCACGCCGCTGTCGGCCGACAGCTTGGTCAGCGCGTCCATGTCGGCGAAGTGACCGGCCATGTGCACGGGCATGATCGCGCGGGTGCGCGGCCCGATCGCCGCCTCGGTCGCCGCGACGTCCAGGCAGTAGGTCTCCGCGTCGATGTCCACCGGCACCGCCACCGCGCCGAGCCGCTGCGCCGCCTGCGAGGAGGAGATGAAGGTGAAGGCGGGCACCACGACCTCGTCCCCGGGGCCCACGCCCAGCACCTGCAGGGCGAGCTCCAGGGCGTGGGTGCCGTTCGTCACCGCCAGGGCGTGCTCGGCGCCGTGGTACTCGCCGAACTCCCGCTCGAAGGCGTCGACCTCGCCGCCGCCCATGCGCCACCACTGGCCCTGCTCCAGCGCACGCGACAGCGCCTCGCGTTCCCGCTCGTCATACTGCGGCCACGCCGGTAACCCGATATCGCTCATTTTTACTCCCGCTTCCCCGGAATGCTTTCCGGATCGCCCCGGCAAACCGCTCTCAGCGGCGGTTTCAGCGGCACAGTACCCGAGGGACGAGCGCCTTTTGAATCCCCTACACACCCCCCTACATTTCCCTTGCCCGAATGTCGCGCGCACAACTCCTCGCGTAATTAGGGGGGCGGATGTTATAACGGCGATCGTGCGGTTGCTTTTGTTGAACGGACCCAATCTGGGCATTCTCGGGCGGCGTGAGCCGGAGATCTACGGGACGGACACGCTGGCCGACATCGTGGCCGCCGTGGCGGCGGAGGTGGCGGCGCGCGGCTGGGAGGTCGTGCCGGTGCAGCGCGAGTCCGAGGGCGCGCTCGTCGAGGCGGTGCACGCCCACTGGGACACGGCCGGGGCGATCGTGAACCCGGGAGCGCTGATGATCGCGGGGTGGAGCCTGCGCGACGCGCTCGCCGCCTACCCGCGCCCATGGATGGAGGTGCACCTGTCGAACGTGTGGGCCCGCGAGTCGTTCCGCCACCAGTCGGTGCTGGCCCCGATCGCGAACGGCGTGATCGCCGGGCTCGGCTCCCTCGGCTACCGGCTCGCCGCCCGTGCGCTGCTGGAGCTGGCGCCGGCATGACCCGGCTCGGGATCGACGTCGGCGGCACCAAGGTCGCGTTCCGCCTGACCGGTGCGGGGTTACCCCCACGCGAGGCCCGCTTGCGCTGGCCCTCGCCCCCGGACCCGGTCGCGGACCTGGCCGCGCTGACCGGCGAGGTGACACGGCTGCGCGCCGCCTGGGGCCGTCCGATCACCGCCGTCGGGGTCGCGATGCCCGCCGCCCTCGACACCGGCGGGCGGGTGACCACCTGGCCGGGGCGGCCCGCTTGGGCGGGGCTAGACCTGGGCGCGCGGCTGTGCGAGCTGTTCCCCGGCGCCGCGGTGCGCTGGGCCGACGACGGCGACCTGGCGGCACTGGCCGAGGCCGGGCGCGCGCGCTCGCCGAACGTCGTCTACCTCGGGGTCGGCACCGGCGTCGGCGGCGGGGTCGTGCTGGACGGCCGTCCCGTGCCCGGCTGCGAGATCGGCCATCTGATCGTGGACCGGCGGGCGCGGGACGAGCGGTGCGACTGCGGCCGGCGCGGCTGCCTCCAGGCGGCCGCCTCCGGCCCGGCGACCCTGCGCCGGGCCGCCCGGCTCCGCGGGGAGCCCGTCCTGTACGCCGACCTCCGTGAGGGACTGCGCGCCGGGGCGCGGTGGGCGGTGGAGTCGCTGGACGACACCTGGGACGCGCTCGCCGCCGCCGTCACCGGGCTCGGCGAGCTGTTCCATCCGGAGGTCGCCGTGATCGGAGGCGGCTTCGCCGCGGGGCTGCCCGGCTTC
The DNA here is from genome assembly GCF_030268985.1 of Microbispora sp. NBRC 16548. Taxonomy (NCBI): domain Bacteria; kingdom Bacillati; phylum Actinomycetota; class Actinomycetes; order Streptosporangiales; family Streptosporangiaceae; genus Microbispora; species Microbispora sp. NBRC 16548. Next base: position 30,653 of record NZ_BSSF01000034.1, on the reverse strand, counting down.
ACCCGGGCCGTCGCCCGGCGCACCGTGCGGCTCGCCCGCCGGGGCTTCCCCCCGGTCCCCGTACGCCGGGCGCGGCTGGGCGGGCTCTCGTCCCTCCACGGAGCCGTCCTGCTGGCGGAACGGGAGGAGACGGGCGCAGGGCCCCCGGCGCGAGAGTTCCAGGCGAGGAGTGATCATGACTGAGGGAAGCGAAGCAACCGTCGCCGCCGCGCACCGCGTCGAGGTCGCGCTGGGCGAGCGCGCCTATCACGTGCACATCGGGCCCGGGGTGCGTGCCGCGCTCCCGGAGGTCGTCGCCGGGATCGGGGCCAGGCGCGTGGCCGTGGTGTCGGCCAGGCCCCCCGAGTGGACCCCCGACCCCGGGGTGCCGTCCGTGGTGATCCCGGCCCGGGACGGCGAGCACCACAAGACGCTGGGGTGGGTCGAGGAGCTGTGCCGGCGGTTCGCCGACTTCGGCCTGTCCCGCTCGGACGCGGTCGTCTCGGTCGGCGGCGGGACCACCACCGACGCGGCGGGGCTGGCGGCGGCGCTCTACCACCGGGGCGTGCCGGTCGTGCATCTGCCGACCTCGCTGCTGGCGCAGGTGGACGCCAGCGTCGGCGGGAAGACCGCGGTGAACCTGCCGCAGGGCAAGAACCTCGTCGGCGCGTACTGGCAGCCCCGCGCGGTCCTGTGCGACACCGAGTATCTGACGACCCTGCCGCGGCGGGAGTGGACGAACGGCTACGGGGAGATAGCCCGCTGCCATTTCATCGGCGCGGGCGACCTGTACGGCCTGCCGGTGCAGGAGCAGATCGCGGCGAGCGTGGTGCTGAAGGCGTCGATCGTGGCCGACGACGAGCGCGACGCCGGGCCGCGGCACCTGCTCAACTACGGGCACACCCTGGGCCACGCCCTCGAACGCGCCACCGGCTACCGGCTCCGCCACGGGGAGGCGGTGGCGATCGGGACGGTGTTCGCGGGGGTGCTCGCGGGGCGCCTCGGCCGGATCGGTCCCGACCGGGTGGCCGAACACCGCTCGGTCGTCGCCGCCTACGGGCTGCCCACGGCGCTGCCCGCCGGTCCCGGGTCGGATGCCGGCGCGCTCATCGCGCTCATGCGGCTGGACAAGAAGGCCACGGACGGGCTGACGTTCGTGCTGGACGGCCCGCGCGGCGCCGAGCCGGTGCGCGGCGTGCCGGAGCCGGAGGTGGCGGCGGCGCTGGCGGACATGCCCGTCGGCGACGCCGGGACGGGAGGGCGCTGAGATGGGGCGGATCACCGGCACCACCCGGCTGCTGGCGGTGCTGGGCGACCCGATCGAGCAGGTGCGGGCCCCGGAGCTGGTCAATCCGTTGCTGGACAGGCTCGGCCGCGACGCGGTGCTCGTCCCGGTGCACGTACGGCCGGACGACCTGGCCGAGGTCGTCGGCGGGTTGCGGCGGATCGGCAACCTGGACGGGCTGCTGATCACCGTGCCGCACAAGTTCGAGATCTGCCGGCACGCGGACGAGCTGGCGCCGGCGGCGGCCTTCACCGGCAGCGCCAACGCCGTGCGGCGCGAGCCGGACGGGCGCTGGCGCGCGGACAACTTCGACGGCGTCGGCTTCGTCCGCGGGCTGCGCGCCGCCGGTCACGAGCCGCGCGGGCGGCGCTTCGCCCTGGTGGGGGCGGGCGGCGCGGGAATCGCCCTGGCCGCCGCGGTGCTGGAGGCCGGGGCCGCGCGGCTGGCGGTCTGCGACACCGACGGGGAGCGTGTCAAGGCCCTGCTCGCCCGTCTCGGGGAGCGCTGGCCCGGCCGCGTCTCCGGGTCCACCGAGCCCCGGCTGGAGGACGCGGACGTCGCGGTCAACGCCACCCCGCTCGGGCTGCGGCCCGGCGACCCCCTGCCGTTCGACCCGGGCGCGCTTCCCGCGGGCGCGCTGGTGGCCGACATCGTCATGAAGAGCAGGCAGACCCCGCTGTTGCGGGCCGCCGCCGCGCGGGGGCTGGCGGTCCACCACGGGCTGGCCATGCTCGATCACCAGCTGGACTGTTACCGCGACTTCTTCCGGCTCTAGAAGAGCCTCGCGCCCCGTCACGGGCCGGGCTCCCCCGCTCACGCGGCTGAACGTGCCGTCATACCCTTTTCAGTATCCATGTAAAGTTAGTAGGATTAAACGGGAAACCAGCCAAATCGGTAATCCTTACGTGGATAAAAGGGGGCTGCGTGAGATTCAGCCTGCTCGGTCCGCTGGAAGCCGCGGGGGAGAGCGGTCCCGTTCCGCTCGGAGGCATCAACCAACGTGCTGTCCTGGGCTTCCTCCTCCTGCACGCCAACAGCGTCGTGCCCACCAGCGATCTGGTCCGCGCGTTGTGGGGAGGCGACGTACCCGCCACCGCCCGCAAGATGGTGCAGAACGCGGTCGCCGGGCTGCGCCGCGTGCTCGCCGAGGACGATTCGGTCGAACTCCTGACCGCGCAGCCCGGTTACGCGCTGCGCGTGAATCCCGAGCGGATCGACGTCACCCGCTTTCACGCGCTGGTCGACCGGGGCCGGGCGGAGTACCGCAGGGAGGCATGGGAGGCCGCCGCCCGATGGCTGCGGCAGGCGGTCGCGCTGTGGCGCGGCTGCGCGCTGGCCGACGTGGTCGAGAGCGGCGACGCCGACTGGCCCGAGCTCGCGGTGCTCAACGAGACGCGGTTGACCGCGCTGGAGGACTGCCTGGAGGCCGAACTCGCCCTCGGTCTCCATCACGAGCTGATCGGCGAGATGACCGCCTTGGTCAGGGAGGAGCCGACACGCGAGCGGCTCAGCGGCCTGCTGATGCTGGCGCTCTACCGCTGCGGACGCCAGCAGGAGGCACTGGCCGTCTACAAGCACCTCCGCGACGTCCTGCGGGAGTGCTACGGGCTGGACCCCGCGCCCAAGCTGCGGGGCATGGAACAGGCCATCCTCAACCAGAGCCCCTGCCTCGCCCTCCCGCAGATGGTGCCCCAGCGCGCGTTCGACGCGGCGGGGGTCACGATCGGCGCCGACGCGGGCAGCACGACCGATTGGGGGAAGCGACCGGCACGGTGACCGCTTGAGCCGGCCGGCCGCGCGGTGCGAGGCCGGCGTCATGGTCGTCCCGGCAGGGTGCGGTCGTCGCGCGGCAGGGTCGAAGCGATCACCGCCGCCAGCGCGAGCAGCACCGCACCCGCCACGAAGCCGATCCGATAGCCCTGGGTCAGCGCCGCCGCCCGCGCGGCCCCCGCGGCACCGGCCCCCCCGGCGACGGCGGCGGCCAGTGCCGCCAGAGCCGCGAGCCCGAGCGCGCCTCCGACCTGCTGCGCGGTGCCGACCACTCCCGAGCGGACCCCGGAGTCCGCGTCGGAGGCGCCGGTCATGGCGAGCGCGGTGGCGGCCGGCAGCACCAGCCCCGCGGAGACGCCCAGCACCAGCATCGAGGGCAGGACGTCGGCCGCGTAACCGCCCGGCACGGGCAGGCGGGACAGCCAGGCGAACGACAGGACGCCCGCGCCCAGTCCCGCCACCAGCACCCGCCGCACTCCGAAACGGACGATCAGCCGCTCCGCGACCACGAGTGAGGTCACCCCGATCACCGCGGACGCGACGAGGTAGGCCATCCCGGTCTCCATCGAGCTCATTCCCAGCACCTGCTGCAGATACAGCGTGACCAGATACTGGAACCCGAACATCGCGCCCACGAACAGCGCCTGCACCAGGTTCCCGCCCAGCAGCGCGCGGGACCGGAAGATCGACAGCTTCAGCAGCGGCGCCGCGGTCCGCGCCTGACGCGCGGCGAACGCCGCGAGCAATACCAGCCCGGCCGCGGCCAGGACGGCCGGGATCACGACGCCGGAGCCACCGGGGCCGATCGCGCCGATCGCGAAGACCAGCAGCATCAGCCCGGAGGTGACGAAACCCGCGCCCGGGAGATCGGCGCCGCCGCCCCAGCCGGTTCCGTGGTCGCAGGCCAGGATGCGGCGGCCGGACACCAGCAGCAGCACGCCGATCGGCAGGTTGATCAGGAACATCCACTGCCAGCCGAGCAGCTGGGTGAGCACCCCGCCGCCGAGTGCGCCGACCGAGCCCCCGCCGGCCGCGACGAACGCGATCACGCTGATGGCGCGGACGCGGTCGCGGCCCTCGGGAAACAGCACGACGACCATTCCGGTGATCAGCGACCCGGCCATCGCGCACCCCAGGCCCTGCACGAAACGCGCCACCACGAGCAGCGTCGCGTCGCCCGCCACGCCGCACAACGCCGATCCCGCGGTGAACACGGCGATGCCCGAAAGGAAGACCCGCCTCCGGCCGAGCAGGTCGCCGAGCCGTCCGCACAGCAGCAGGAGACCGCCGTAGGCGACGAGGTAACCGTTCACCACCCACGACAGCCGCGCGCCGGTGAGGCCGAGGTCCTCGCTGATCCGGGGCAGCGCCACCGCGACCCCGGTGCCGTCGACGATCAGCATCAGCTGCCCGGTGGCCAGCACCGCGAGGGCCGTCCAGCGGGACCGCCCGGTCCTCACCTCAGTCCCTGCCACCACCATCCGACCCCTTTCTCCGCACCAGATTCTCCCGATCGGCGCGGCTTCTCGATAGAAGGAACATTCGTGTAACCACGGGAAGGAAATGTGCCTTCTTCCCGCGTGCGGGCGCACTGGTGCAGGATCCTGAACAGGCAGAAAGAAAAGGACTGAAGAATGACAAGAATCGCCATTGTCGTCGGCAGCACGCGGCCGGGTCGGATCGGCCGGAATGTGGCGGACTGGGTTCACCAGATCGCCTCGAAGCGCACCGAGGCCGAATATGAGCTCGTCGACCTGGCCGACCAGGACCTGCCGCTCTACGACGAGGCGCTCCCCGCCGCCGTCGGGCAGTACGCCCAGGAGCACACCAAGCGGTGGGCCGAGGTCGTCCGCCGTTACGACGGCTACCTCGTGGTGACGCCGGAGTACAACCACGCTCCGCCGGCGGCCCTGAAGAACGCGTTCGACCTGGTTCACGCCGAGTGGAACAACAAGGCCATCGGCTTCGTCGGTTACGGCGCCGCGGGAGGGGCGCGCGCCGTCGAGCACCTGAAGCTGGTGGCGGTCGAGCTGAGCATCGCGCCGGTGTCCGCGCAGGTCGGGCTGCTGATCCCGGCGGACTTCCCGGCCTACCCCGAGTTCACGCCGCTGGAGCACCGCGAGTCCGAGCTGGAGCGTGTGCTCAACCAGCTCGAGTCCTGGACGAAGGCGCTGGCGGCCGTCCGCGGCTGACCCCCGACGCCGGAAGGCGCGGGCACCGTACCGGTGCCCGCGCCTTCCGTCTGTACGGGTGATCGCCGCGTCGTGTGCGGCTCGTCAGGTCAGGGGGCGTCCCCGCCGTCCGCCGCGGGACGCGGCAGGTCGAGTGCCATGCCGTACAGGCGCGACACCCGCAGCCTGATCACGAGGCGGCGGTCGAGGACCATCTGCCTGAGGAATGCGTCCTCGTCCTCGGCCCGCTCGTAGGGCGGCTGCAGCGCGAGCAGCTCGCGCCCGGCCTCGTCGCCGGGCACCTCGCTCACCGCCGACAGCTCGGCCTCGCCCTCGGCGACGACCCACGCCATGAAATCCGCGCTGCTCACGTACAGCGCGGCGCGTGGGTCGCGGCGCAGCAGCCGCACCTTCGCGCGGCCGGCGGTCGTGCTGATCCTCGCCACCCGTCCCACCGGGTCCCAGTCGTAGGCAACGGTGGACAGGTGCGGGAACCCGTCCGGCTTGTTGGCGGCCAGGGCCCCCATCTGACGGCCGGCCAGCAGACGGACGAGCTCGTCGTCGGACAGGGCCAGCGCCCCCGGCCCCTGTCCCGGCCCGTACGTCACCGGCTCACCGGCTTGTCCGCCGGGTTCTCCGGCGGGAACGGGATGACCTTGTGCGGGACGACGCGGACCACCACGCGCGAGACGTCGTCCACGTCGTGCACCTCGTCGAGATACTTCAGGGTCAGCTCGTCGGCCAGCTCCTTGCCGCCGCCTTCGAGCACCTCCGCCGTGCCGCGGATCTCGATCGAGGTGATCGGGTTCTCGATGTCGAACACGGACACGTTGACCCGGGGGTCGCGGGAGATGTTGCGCTCCGTCCGGCGCCCCGCGTGGGTCACGAACAGCAGCGAGTCGTCCTCGCCGCGTTTCACCAGAACAATCGAGGAATGCGGGCTCCCGTCCGCGTTCACGGTGGCCACCACGGGGAAATTCTTCCCGTCGATAAAGGCCCGTGTCTTCTCATCGAGTTTGTCAGCCATGCCGGAACGATAAGACGGGAACGGCCGCCGTATTCCCCTGAACACCCCCCTATTCCCCCGTTTCCCCCTTCACATACGCCTCGATGGCGTCGGCCGCGCGCCGGGCGCCGCCGGCGGCCCGCGTGTGGTCCCGCAGCTCCCGCATGCGCGCGCGGACGGACGCGTCCGACGCCAGCGTCTCCACCTCCGCGACGAGCCGGACGGCGTCCAGGCCGGACGGGCTGATCACCGTGCCCGCGCCGAGCTCGGCAACCCGGTCCGCGTACGGCAGGAAGTCCGGGGCCGGGGGGACGATGACGACCGGCGTCGCGGTGTGCCACGCCTCCATCAGCGACCCGGTGCCGCCGTGGGTGACGAACGCGTCCGCGTGCGCCAGGACGCCGACGTTGGAGATCCAGCGGTGGACCTCCGCGTTCGGGGCGAGCCCGGCGAGCCGCTCGAACGCCGCGTCGCCGAGACCGTCTCCGACCGACACCACGACGTGCCAGGGCCGCCCGGCGAACGCGCCGATCACCGTCTCGAAGAAGCGGGCGTCGGCGTTGCGCACGCTGCCCAGCGACACCAGCACCACCCGCCTGCCGGGCGCGGGCGGTTCCCACGCGCCGAGGAAGTCCCGACGTTCCGCGGCCGGCCCGACGAAGACGACCCGCTCCGGGTCGAAGGTCTCGTACGCGGGCTGGAGCAGCGGCGGCACGAAGACGATGGTGAACTCCTCCACCCGCCGGGTGGTCCACAGGAAGTCCCGCAGCCGGCCGGCGAGCCCGAACTCGCGGAGCGCCCGCTCGATCTCCTCCACCGGATCGGCCAGCCGGTGGCCGGGCGCGAGGCGTTCCATGTGGTCGAAGTAGTCGTAGTGCTCGTTGGACACCACGCTGGGCGAAAGCAGCACCGGCGGCAGCCCCCACGTGCTCGCGAGGATGCGGCCCGCCTGGAACGCCGCCTCGTCGTAGGCGACGGCGTCCGGCCGGTCGTCCCCGAAACGCTCTCGCGCGGCGCGCAGGATGGCCAGGTTCTCCTGGAAGAACGCGCGGGTCCCCGCCGCCGGGTCGTCCTCGGCCAGGCTGGCCAGCGGGTCGGGCGACCGGTAGGCGACCACTTCGGCGCCGAAGAGCCGCACCCGGTCGGCGAGCCGTTCCGCCACCACGTAGGTGACCCGGTGCCCGCGCCGAACCAGCTCGTCCACGACGGCGACCTTCGGCAGCACGTGCCCGTTCGAGGGGATGTCGAGAACCAGCAGGTGGAAGGCCATGGATTCCTCCGAACTGTGCGTAGGGCCCCGCCGGCCGCGGCCGGCGGGGCCCGGTGGGCGACGGTCCGGGGGGCGCCGCGTGGACTACGAGAGCCAGACGTCGAGCATGCTGGGGAGCCGGGCGTCGGCGTCCAGGGCGAACCCGTGGACGTTCTTGCCCAGCGCCACCACGGCGGTGTCCTCCACGAGCGGGACGGCCAGGCCCTCGGTGACGATGCGCTTCTGTATGTCGGCGACGAGCCCGGCGCGGGCCGCGGCGTCGGTGGTGACCGCCTGCCGCCGGAGCAGCGGCTGCAGGTCCTTGTCCTGGATGTTGAAGAAGTTCGGCGGCGCGTCGGTGAACGTGCCCTGCAGCCCGGTCCCCGCGTCGAGCCCGCCGGCGATGCCGGACAGGAACAGGTCCCATCGGTTGTGCGCCTGCAGCGCCTCCACCGACTGGGCCGCGCTCACCAGCTCAGGCCGCAGCTCGATGCCGATCTTCTTGAACTGGGCGGTGAGCAGCTCGATCAGCGGCCGGTCCCAGGGGTTGCCGCGGTCGAGCCAGCCGAGCTTCAAGGTCAGCGGGTGGCCGCCCTTGCTCCGGACGCCGCCGGGCCCGGCCGCCCAGCCGGCCCGGTCGAGAAGGGCGCCCGCGGCCGCCGCGTCGGGCTTGAGCAGCGCGGACACGTCGGCGTGGCCCAGCGCCTGGGAGGTGACGACGCTGGTCGGCACGCCCCAGTCGGGGGTGAGCAGCGTGTCGCGGATCTGTGTGGCGTCCACCGCCTTGACCAGCGCCTGCCGGACGTTCACATCGTCGAGCGGCGACCGGTCGGCGCCCACCACGACCAGGGCCTCGGTGTTGCGGGGCAGCTTGCGGGCGACGATCGGGAACCGCGCGGAGCGCAGGGAGACGATGTCCGACGGGTTGACCCCGCCGACCACCTGCACCTGGCCGGTCCGCAGCGCGCCGGTCCGCACGCTCGGCTCGCCGATCACCTTGTAGACCACCTTGTCCAGGTACGCGTCCCCGTCGTGCGCGCGGGTCTGGGGCCCCCACTGGTAGCCCTTGCGCTTGGTGAGCACGACCTGGCTGTTGCGCGCGTACGACTGGAGCACGAACGGGCCCGACCCGACCACCTTGTCGAAGCGGTCGTCGAACGGCAGGTCCAGGGTCGCGGGCGCGAGGATGCCGAACCCGCTGCTCGACAGCCACAGCGGCCAGTTCGGGTTGGGCCGGGAGAAGCGCTGCACGACGGTCTTGTCGTCGACGACCTTCGTCTCCTTGTAACCGCCCTGGTCCATGAGGGAGGTGGGGGTGGAGCCGGCCAGCTTCGCCTTGTTCGCGACGATGTCGTCGAAGTTGCGCTTGACGACCTCGGCGGTCAGCGGCGTGCCGTCGGAGAAGGTGACCCCACCGCGCAGGTGGAAGGTGAACTCCGTGGCGTCGGCGTTGACGTCGTAGGACTCCGCGAGCCACGGCACGGTCTTCTTGGTCTCCGGGTCGAGCGCGAGCAGCGAGTCGACGATCGGCCGCGAGACCTCCCGGACCAGCGGGCTCACCGCCCTGGGGAAGATGGTCGCCGGGTCGCCGCCGAGCGCGACGGTGAGCGTCCCGCCCGGCTTCGGGGACCCGGCGGCACCGGCCGCACCGGCGGCACCCGCGGCACCGGAGCCGTCCGCGGGCGACGCGCCGCCGCATCCGGTGAGCAGCACGGCCGCCGCGGCGACCGCGGCGATCCCGAGCTGACGCCTTCCAACCAACACTGTGAACGTCCTCCTCGATATCACGACCGGACCTCTCGGCGAGGGCCAGGAATGGCGGCCAGCAGTTCCCGCGTGTAGGCATGGCGGGCGTCCCCGAAGATCCGCTCGGTCGGGCCGCTCTCGACCAGGCGCCCCCTGCGCAGCACGCCGACCTCGTCGGCGATCTCCCGCACCACGGCCAGGTCGTGCGAGATGAACAGGTAGCTCACCCCCAGCTCGGACTGGAGCGCGGCGAGCAGATCGAGGATCTGAGCCTGGACCGACACGTCCAGCGCCGACACGGGCTCGTCGCACACGACGAGTTCGGGGTCGAGCACCAGCGCCCGCGCGATCGCCACGCGCTGCCGCTGTCCCCCGGACAGCTCCCCTGGCCTGCGGCGCAGCACCGACCGGGGCAGCGCCACCAGGTCGACCAGCTCCGCCGCGCGGGCGCGCCGCCGCTCGCGGGTGCCGAGTCCGAACGACGCGAGCGGATCGGCGACGATCTGCTCGACGGTCCGCCGCGGGTCCAGGGACACGTACGGGTTCTGCTGGACGATCTGCATCCGCCGCCGCAGCAGGCGCTGTTCGGCGCCCCGCGACGCGGTGATGTCGTCCTCGCCGAGGAACACGCGCCCCTCGGTCGGCTCGGCCAGCCGCAGGATCAGCCTGGCTATCGTCGACTTCCCCGACCCCGACTCGCCGACCAGCCCGAAGGTGCGGCCACGGGGGATCGCGAAGCTCACGCCGTCGACCGCCCGGATCATGCCGGGGCGCCCGGCGCCGGACGACCGGGGCAGCCGGAACTCCTTGACCAGCCCCTCGACGCGTACGGCGGGGCCGTCCGGCGCGCGAAAGGGCGTGCCGGCGCCCGGCCCCGCGGACAGGTCGCCGGGGGCGCCGACCGGAACCGCGGCCGGCTTCACCCGGCGCGGGCAGGCGGACCCGTCGATGCTCGGCGCGGCCTCGATGAGCGACCTGGTGTAGGGGTCGCGGGGTGCGGACAGCACCTGCGCGGGCGTGCCCTGCTCCACGACCCTGCCCGCGCGCATCACCAGGATCCGGTCGGCGCGCTCGGCCGCGACGCCCAGGTCATGAGTGATCAGCACCATGCTGGTGCCGGAGGCGCGGATCAGCTCGCCGATGTGGTCGAGGATGCGGCGCTGCACCGTGACGTCGAGCGCGCTCGTCGGTTCGTCGGCCACGATGAGCCGGGGCCGACCGGCGATGGCGATCGCGATGAGAGCCCGCTGCCGCATGCCTCCCGACAGCTGCGAGGGATACTGCCGCGCCCGGATCTCCGGTTCGGGGAGCCCCGCGTCGGCGAGGAGCCGTACGGCGCGTTCCGGCGCGGTGCGCCGGTCGGCCTCCCCCGCCAGCCGCAGGGCCTCGGCGACCTGCGTCCCGACGCGCTGCACCGGGTTGAGCGACGTGCCGGGGTCCTGCGGGATCAGCGCGATCTCCCGGCCGCGCAGGGCGCGCAGCCGCCGTTCGGGCAGCGCGGCCAGGTCCTGCCCGGCGAAGCCGATCCGCCCGCGCACCAGCTCGGCCGACGCCGGCAGCAGGCCGAGCAGCGCGAGCGCGGTGGTGGACTTGCCGGAGCCGGACTCGCCGACGATCGCGACCGTCTCGCCCTCCGCGACGGTGAAGCTCACCGACTCCACCGCGGGGACGGCCCCGCGCCGGGCGCGGTACCACACCGCGAGATCGTCGACCTCCAGCAGCGGGGTGCTCATAGCGGGCCCGTCCCTTCACGGCCGAAGGCGCGCGAGACCCGGTTGGCCGCCAGCACGGTCAGCGCCACCACCGTGCCCGGGAGGATCGACAGCCACCACGCACTGCCGAGGAAGTCGCGCCCGGACGAGACCAGCGAGCCCCACTCCGGTGTCGGCGGCTGGACGCCGAATCCCAGGAAACTCAGGGTGGTCACACCGAGTACCGCCTCGCCGAAGAGCAGCAGGGTCAGCGCCCACACCGGGCCCATCGAGTTCGGCAGCACGTGCCGCAGCAGGACGCGCACCCGGCGCGCCCCGCCCGTCCGCGCCGCCTCCACGTACTCGCTCTCCGACACCCGCAGCACCTCGGCGCGCATGACCCGGGCGGTGCTGGAGATCGCGGCCACACCGATGGCGACGGCGACGTCCAGCGTGTTCCCCTTGCCGAGCACCGAGACCAGCATCAGCGCCAGCAGCAGCCCGGGGATCGCCAGCAGCACGTCGACCAGGCGCATCACCAGCGTGTCGGCCGCGCCCCGCAGGAAGCCCGCCAGCAGGCCCAGCAGCGAGCCCGCGCCCAGGCCGATCACGGTCGCCAGCACCGCGGCGGGCAGGGTCCGGCCGGCCCCGTTCACCGTCTCGGCGAACAGGTCGCGCCCCAGCCGGTCGGTGCCGAACAGGTGGGAGGCGGACGGGGGCCGCAGCCGCAGTGCGGTGTCCACGGCGAGGGGGTCGCCCGGCGCGAACAGCGACGGCGCCACGGTGGCGGCGACCACGAGGCCCACCCAGACCAGGGAGAGCACCAGTCCGGGGCTGCGCAGCAGCAGCGCCGTCCGGGAGCGCGGCCTGGCCGGCGATCGCGGCACGCTCTCGCCGACCGGCACGGCGACGTCGGTGGTCGGCATCCGGCTCACTCCCCGCCCGCGAACAGCACCGAACGCCGTACGGAGTCCCGCTCGGCCGCGAGCCGCGGATCGAGCACCCGATAGAGCACGTCGACCGCGAGGTTGGCGGCGACGAATACGAACGCGCCCAGGAGCACCACGCCCTGGATGACGGGAAGGTCCTCGAAGGCCACCGCGGCCTGGGTGACCTGGCCGAGCCCGTTGCGCGAGAACACCACCTCGACCACGATCGCGCCGGTGAGCAGCCCGCCGACCAGCAGCCCGGCTACGGTCAGCGCGGGCAGTGCGGCGTTGCGCAGCACGTGGCGGAGGTTCACCCGCCACGGTCCCGCACCCTTGGCGCGTGCGACGTCCACGTAGCCCCGGCCCAGCTCGTCACTCATGCTCTTGGCCAGCACCTGCGCGATGAGGGCCGCGGGCTGGACGGAGAGGGTGAGCGCCGGCAACACGATGCCGCGCCACCCGTCCTCGCCGATGGCGGGGAACAGCGCCCAGGTGAAGGAGAACCACTGCAGCAGCAACAGCCCCACGACGAACGACGGGACCGCCACGCCGAGCGGCGGCGCGCTCAGCAGCGCCTGCCGGAGCCATCGCCGCCGGGTGACCGTGGCCAGCACCGCGAGCGCGGTGCCGAACACCGCCCCGAGGAGGAGTCCCGCGCCGGCGACCGCGACCGTCGGCGGGAGCGCCCCGCCGATCAGCGAGGAGACCTGCTCGCCGGACTGCACCGAGCGTCCGAGATCCCCGTGCAGCACCCCGGCCAGCCCGGTCAGGTAGCGCACGACGAGCGGCCGGTCGAGACCCAGCTCGTGCCGGAGCTCCTCCAGCTGCTCCGGTGTGACGCTGTTGGTCGCGCCCGCCATGACGGCGGCCGGGTCGCTCGGCAGCGCGTAGAGGACGGCGAACGAGAGGGTGTACGCCGCCCACAGCACGAAGACGCCTTGGAGCGCTCTGCCGAGCAGGTACCGCGCCATGGTTTCGGCAACCTCCTTCGCCGGTGTCGTTTCCGGCTTTCCCGATCGGTCCAACAGGTTGCCGTCAAAAACCCCGCGCCATCCCCCAGCGCCACCCCCTATGTCACCCCTGAACCCCCACCAGGGACAGCCGGCAGGCGAACGCGTGCGCGCCCGGCCCGGCCTGCGCCCGCGTCCCGTCGGGCAACACCACGTCGGCGGTCGCGCCGGGCGGGACGGTGACGTGGAGGGAGAACAGGTCGTCCTCGATGCGCCAGGCCGCCGTGATCCGGCCGTAGGGGCAGTCGTACCGCGCCTCGGCCCAGGTCAGTCCGCCGCCGGGCTGGGGCGCCACACGGAACCTCCGGTAGGCCGGGACGATCTTGTCGAGCTGGAGGCCGGCGACGTGGCCGTGCAGGAACTCCACCACGCTCGCCCGCGTGGGCATGTTCAGCGCCAGATTCGTGTAACCGCCGGCGGACATGCCGTTCCAGGTCTCCCAGAACGTGGTGCCGCCGTTGTCGATCACCGACATCCACGAGGGGGTGCCCCTGCGGAACAGCAGCTCGTAGGCGAGATCGAGGTGGCCGGTCGAGGCGAGGACCGGAAGCAGCAGATGCGTCGAGGGCAGGCCGGTGCCCGGCCGCGTCCCCACGGCGCGGATCAGCTCCGCCAGGCGGTCGGCGGTCCGCGCGCGCAGGCCCTCGGGCACCAGGCCGAAGGCCAGCGCCCGCACGTGTGTGGCCTGGGTGTCGCAGGTCAGGCTCCCGTCGGCCGCGATGAACTCGGCCTGCCACGCGGCCCGGACCCGCCCGGCCAGGCACCGGTAGCGTTCGGCGTCCTCTCTCCTGCCGAGGACCTCGGCGATCCGGGACAGCAGCCGGGCGGACCGGTAGAAGTGCGCCGTGGCGAAGACCCCGGGGTCGCGCGCCTTCATCGCCGCGACCACCGCGCCGGTGAAGTCGTCGAAGTCGTCCAGGCACGACAGGCGCCGGCTCCACACCAGGTTCAGCCGCTGGGACGGCCAAGGTTCGAGGTGCTCGCCGAAGTGATAGCCGGTGTCCCACAGGAACTCCTCGTGAGGCGCGGGCTCGGGCCGCGCCGCGCGCCGGGAGGGGTGGCGGTGCTCGCGCGCCACCGTGGTCACGTGGTCGACCCAGGCGGTCATCGACGCGTACTGCCGCGCCAGCACCCCCTCGTCGCCGTAGGCCCGCCAGATCTCCCAGGGCACGGTGACGGCCGCGTCACCCCAGCCGGCCTGCCCGTGGGGGATCGCCAGCGGCGCCGTCAGGCTGGCCGGGCCGAGCGGGTCGGGGGCGTAGTTGCGCACGGTGCCGTCCGGCCACTGGTCGGCGGCGAGATCCGCCAGCCACTTCACGCTCAGTCCGGACACGTCGTGCAGCAGCCGGGCGCCTCCGATGTTCCAGCCCCAGTCGGTCCACCCCGAGGTCTCCCTGGTCATCTCGGCCATGGGGATGTCGCAGGCCTGGTTGCGGTAGGTCCAGAAGGCGATCTCGTGCAGGCGGTTCAGCCGCTCGTCGCTGCAGCGGAACCAGCCCGTGCGGGGCAGGTCGGAGCTCACCACCACCGCGACGGCGTCCTCGTCCGTGACCTCGCCCGGATGCCCCTCGACGCGCACGTAGCGGAAACCGTGCCGGGTGTGCCGCGGTTCGAACACCTCGCCGCGCCGTCCCGAGGAGATCACGTGGTCGCCCTGGACGCCGCGCGGCGGGATGTACCAGCGCAGCGTCGCCTCGCCGCTCGCGGTGTCGACGTCGCCGTCCGGGCGCAGCGCCTCGGCATGGGTCAGCAGCAGCGAGGTGCCGCGCGGACCGAGGTTGGACAGGCGCACCCAGCCGCCGAGGTTCTGCCCGAAGTCGATCACCTGCCGGCCCGGCCCGAGACGGGTGACCGCCACCGGGCGCAGCTCCCGCAGCCGCCGCACCGGCGGGGCCGGTGAGGACACCAGCCGGGCCGGCACCCGCTCCCGCACGGCGACCGGCGACCACTCGCCCGCGGGGACGCCCACGTCGCTCCACCCGGCGAGGTCGTCGCGGAGGTCGGCCCCGACGCCATCGAAGAAGTCGGCCCCCTTGATCGCTCCGATCGCCGAGCGCCAGCCGGGACCCGTCCCGAACACCGTCGTGGTCCCGTCGGGGTGATCCGCGTGCACCTGGACCAGGAGCGCCGTACGGTCGCCGAAGCCGTCGGGCAGGCGGTGGTAGGACGTCCTGCCGCGGAACCAGCCGTCGCTGAGGATCGCGCCGAGCACGTTGTCTCCCGGGTGGAGCAGCGCGGTGACGTCGTACGCCTGGACCTGCAGGTGGCTGCGGTAGGCGGTGAACCCGGGGGTGAGCTCGGCGTCGCCCACCCGCCGGCCGTTCAGGAACAGCTCGTACAGCCCGTGGGCCGTGGCGTACACCCTGGCCCGTGACACCGCCTTGACCAGGGCGAACTCGCCGCGAAGGTGGAAGCCCGGCCGGAAGCCCGGCGGCGCCACCTCGTCCTCCGCCGGGCCGATCCAGTCCGCGACCCAGTCGTCCGGCGCGAGCAGCCCGGTCTCCCAGCCGGACGGCGCCGACCAGGGGCTGAGCCCGGCCTCGGTGCGGACCCGCACGGACCAGCGCACCTCCTCGCGCGACCCGAGCGGCGGCCCGCCGTAGGGCACGAACAGGCTGCGGTCCGACTCGACCCACCCGGTGTCCCATTCCCGGCCGCCGGCGTGGCCGCGGATCCGGTAGGCCCGCTGCCGCCCGGCGCCCTCCGGAAGCCACCAGCTGAGCCGGGGAGCCGGTGTCGTGATGCCCAGCGGCGCGACCAGATGTTCGACCCGCAATCGCGTCGGCGCGGACACTCGCCCTCCTCAGGAAAATAAAAACGGCCCGTTCACATTTGCACGGCACCGGGTGGTAACAGCAATGTTCCTTCTTCCGGGGCCGGGCGCCGCCGCGTACATTCGGCAGCGTGTTGAAATGCGCACCCACCATGCCGATTTCGCGATCGGCGATTATCGGAATACGGCGGAACGCATCGTGAAGTTTTTCGGCGTGGCTCCTATTCGCCATCTGGACTATCTGGGAGCCGACGAGCGGACCGCGACGCGGGCGAGCTTCGGCCTCACGGTGGCCACGGCGGTGCGGATGGAGGAGCTCGGCTTCGACGGCTTCGGTGTGGGCGAGCGCCACCACTGGCCGTTCCTGTCCAGCGCCCCGCCGGTCGTCCTGGCCCACGTCGCGGCGCTGACCACCAGGATCAGGCTGTTCACCGGCGTCACCCTGCTGTCGATGCTCGACCCGGTGCGCGTCGCCGAGGACTACGCCACCGTCGACCATCTGTCCGGCGGGAGGCTGGAGCTCATCGTGGGCAAGGGCGCCGGTCCGGGTGGCGAGCTGTTCGGGCTGACCCCCGCCGAGCAGCGCCGGGCCCTGGCCGACAACTTCCGGCTCCTGCACGAGCTGTGGACCACGGAGGAGGTGTCGTGGCCGGCCGTGCGCCGCCCGGCCCTCCGCCGTGCCCGCACGCTGCCCCGGCCGCTCGGCGGGCGGCCGAGGATCTGGCACGGCAGCTCATCGTCGGCGGAGTCGGTCGCGCTCGCCGCCGAGTACGGCGACCCCGTGGTGTTCTCCAACGCCGGCGCCTCCAGTGAGAGCGTGCGTCCCCTCGTCGAGCGCTATCGGGAGGAGTGGGCACGGTACGGCCGGCCCGCCGACCGGCTGTTCACCGGCGCGGGCACCCCGGGCTTCCTCGTGGCGAAGACCTCCCAGGCCGCGCTCGCCGCCTACCGTCCCGTCTTCGAGCGGCACGCCGCGATGCTGGCCGGCATCGGCGGGAGACCGTCGCACGCCACCGTCGAGGAGTTCGTCGCGCACTCCCCCGCCCTCGTCGGCAGCCCGCAGCAGATCATCGACAAGGTGCATCGCCAGCACGAGATCTTCGGCCACTCGCTCGCGGTGTTCAGCGTCGACCCGGACGGCCTGTCCGAGGAGAGCCACTGGGAGTCGCTCGGACTGTTCGCCACCGAGGTGGCGCCGACCCTGCGTACCGCGCTGCCCGACCCGCCCGGCTGACCCGGGCGGGGAGGCCTCGGCTTGTTCACGCGCCGGTCGCGTGCAAGGCTGGCGTTCTCAGTGGGGAAGGGAGCGCGATGTCAGCAGGATCTCGACTGCCCGGCGACGTGGAGCCCGGCGCGTGCGCGGCGTTCCGCGACGCCCTCGACCGGGTCGGAAGCAAATGGGGAATCGCGATCATCGCGGCCGCGAGCAGCGGGCCCATCCGGTTCGCCGAGCTCCACCGGACGATCCCCGGCATCAGCCGCCGCATGCTGACCCTCACGCTGCGCACCTTGGAACGTGACGGCCTGCTCGTCCGCACCGTCTATCCCACCGTTCCTCCGCAGGTCGAGTACACGGCGACCGCTCTGGCCAGGGAACTGTTCACCTCCACGCGTGCCCTGTCGGACTGGGCGGAGAACAACCACGAGAAGCTCACGGCCGCACGGGCCGCCTACGACAGGAACGCCGACACCCGTCAGTAGCAGGCGGCCGCCGGCCGCGCCGATCAGCCGCGGTGACCGCGTCACCATCGGTGCGGGTGGCGCCGGCGAGCGTGCTGCCCGTGTGGTCGCCGAAGCCGGCGCCCGCATGATCGCCTGCATGCGCGTGCGTACGCCCATCTCCTTGTACAGCGACTGCAAATGCCGAAACATCGCGCGTTCCGAGTAGCCGGCCCGGCTCGCGAGCTGGGCCACCGTTGTGCCGTCCGCCAGTTGCTTCAGCCAAGACAGCTGTTCGGGGGTGAGAAACCGCGAGGTGGTGCCGCTCGGATACGTCGCGGTGGCGAGAGCGGCGGCGACAGCGGCCGGCATCACGGCCTGTCCTTCGATCGTCGCCTCGACCGTGCGCCGGAGCGCATTGCACGAACGCCCAGCGGCGCGGACTCCTCGTCGATCACGGCGATCAAACCATGCGTCATCGACGCACCCTGCAACTGTTCGAGAAGAAGCTCCCAGTCCCTCTCGGACTGCGTCATCAGCAGCACCACCGCCTGCTGCCCACGGCGTAGCCAAGACAGCACGTCTGCCGGGGTGTCGACGGCGTCACCAGCCGCAGACAAGACGGATACAACCCTCGGCTCCACGGACCATGCGGTTACCGGACGGCCGAGGCGGCGTTCCAGCGAGGCGGTCCAGCCGGCCAGCTCCTCAGGCCCGAACACGTTGTCCAAGCTGAGCATGGGCACGGTGTGCGGGACATCACCCACGACTCCGGCGACCTTGCCCGTCGGCGAGGCCTCCAGCACTTGATCGGGGTGGGCCTTCTCGTAGGCCGCGATGCCACGGACGAGCCTGTCGTAGGCGTCATCGTCCAGGGGGGAGGTGCCGTCACCGTAGTAGGCCGCGGCGGCGTCGGCCGCCAGCTGGACCGCCTCGGCGTAGGCGGTCTCGTCGGGGATCGCGTCGATCGGGGGCGCTTCAGTCATGCGGCCATCGTGCCGGGGGTCCGACAAAGACGTCCGACGCCTCTGCCTCGCATCCCACGACCAGTCCGCGCGCGCCGCGTCCCACCCGCCATCAGCGCCCAGAAGCCCCCCATGAGGCCGCTCTGCACGAAGACATTCGTGCTCGTTTGAAGGACAAGCAGAGCGGGCCCCAGCGTGTCACTTTCCTGAAGCAGGAGAAGGCGACGGTGAAGACGCAAACGCCGGGCTCCCGATTCCATCGGGGGGTTCCCGGCGTCACTTCCGCACCCCAGAGAGCGCGACGCAGAGAGTGTCCGCATACTGCCTTTCGGCTGTCAAGCAAGCCGCCCTGCGACACGCGCTGGCGCAGCGCCTTCCCTCCTAACCGGCCCCACCCGCGTACGGCGCCTTCATCGGCAGGCCGCGATCAGCCCGACCGCACTGCGCTTCGACACAGAGACTCGGCCGCTTCACGAGTCGGCCGAATCCGGGTCAGTACCCCGCACAACCGGCTCGCCCCCGTCCCGCGCCGGGGACGAGAATGCCAGCATGAGCACCGCCCGGGACAACGGCTCCGAGAGTTCGGAAGCCGGCATCACGCCCACGGCCGTCGACATCGTTCAGCGTTACGTCGTCTGGGATCGCGACGAGCCCCGCTCCCTCAAGCTTCTCGGCGGGAAGCTCCCCACGCTCAGTGATCGGTTCAAGGCCGCCCTCGCCGGCGACGCGCGTCACATCAGCGACGAGGACCTCAACGAACTCCTGCGCCGCGACTGGCGGCCCCGCCTTACTCCGGCATAGCTGATCGGCTTGGACCGCCGGGTTCACTTCCGCCAGACCCTTGGCGAGCTTCTTATCAACAGCGAGGTCTGCTACGCAGGCCAGGGCTACTGCTTCGCCCTCGCCAACTTCGGGCGATCCCACGACGCCGAGATCCTTATCAGCTACCTCGACCGCTACCTGCCCAGAACCGAGTGCTACTACGACCAGCACTGGGCCATCGGCGCGCTCCTTCACCTGGACGACCGCCTCGGCACCCACCACGCCGACCGATTCCTCACCACCGGCCTGTGGCAGGCCTCCGCGTTCTCCCGCCTGGACCCCGCCGTCTACCACCAGGCGATCAGCGACCTCTGCGACACCGCCCGCGCTCTCGGCAACACTGCCGGCTATGGCAGGCCCGGTTCCAGGAACTCCGAGGCGTGACCGCCGCTTCACCGGCCATCTTCGCAGGGTTCCGGACCAGGGCAATTGCCGGAGTCCGCTCAAGGTGGTGATTACAAGGCTCGGAACCATCGATCGAGGGCTGCGAAGTCTTCGTCGGTGAGTCCCCGGTATGACTCCACGCGGTGGGGGAGAGCCTGACCGCCATGGTGAGTGGAGACCCACTCCCTGTCGGCGTCGGTGATCTCATCGTCGACCCAGGCGAACGGGCGTCCGCCCGCCCAGTTCACCAGGGTCCGGGTCTTCCAGCAGAGCCCGAACCATTGGTCCTCACGTTTGTGCTGGTCGGCCGGCTCCGGCCAGCTCACAACGGGCAACCGCGCAGCCCGATTCGGGGTGCTATCTCGGCGTTCGCCTCCTCTTCCCAGGTCGTCGCCCAGACGAGTTCGCAGGGCAGCACTGCCAGCCGACTTCCCACCTCGAAGCTGAGCCGCGCCAAGCGCGAGTCCGGTGTCAGACCCCTCGGTGCGCGTTGCGGGTCCTCACCGAACGGGAGAAGCGGCCCGTCGACGTCGAGGAAGAGCAGTGGGTGTTGGATACGACCGGTCACGCTGTGCTGACCTCGTGACGTTCGACAAGGGCGGCGCGTTCGAAGTGGGCTCCGGCGCGCAGGAGAGCCACCAGACGAGGCGCGTTCAACCGAGCGCCAGCGCTGTTGGGCATTGAACGTCATCAAGCCAGCAGTATTGACCACGGTGCTCATGCGTGTGCCCTCCCAGCCGACGCGCCAACATCGACCCACTCAGTGCCCCTCGAATCGATTACTCGGGACGGTACGCCACCCCAATTCGATCCACCGGTTCTGCGCATTGGTCCGGACAACCATCCAGAAACTGGGCCGAACTGCGGGTCAGTGTCATACAAACGATATTCCTCACCGACCAGAGACAGCTCGACCGGAATGCCGAGCCGCTCGACCGTTTTGATCAGGTACTTGCCGCGCCCAGGATGCCTGGCTCCCGGTTGCCAGAAGATCGGTGCCGACCAGGAGGCGACCAGCTCGGCCTCCGGGACCTGTGAGCGGTGTGACCTCACTGACCCGGGCGAGCTCGCGCGGCGGCAGGCCGGCCAGCACAGTGATGGCCGAACGGTCGCCGAAACGGCGGGCCTTGGCCCTGTCCTCCTCCGTGGTCAGCGCGTCCAGGTCCGACAGTGAACGTGTCACCGTCACCGACGCCATGCCCTTGGCCGGGTTCAGCCGCGTCAGGACATTGGCGTATTCGACCAGGCCGGGTGCGCCGCGCAGCACCCGCCACAGCTCGTCCATCACACCCAGCCAGGAGCGGCGCGGGCCAGGCCGAGCTCGCTCATCACGGCGCAGGCGTCGACGCTGGCGAAGGAGTACGCCCAGGTGGACAGCATCGCCGCGGCGAGCAGCTTGTCGCCGGCCACGCCGATCCGGGAGATGTCGATGGCGACCGCCGGCGCGGTCGGATCGAATGGACGGGTGGCCGGCCCGTCGAACACCCGTGCCAGCGACCCCGTACACAGCAGATCGCCCCGTCGATCGGGTCAGACGAACGCCTGCCGCCAAGGGACCAGTAATGACGTGCACCGATCTTGCTTAGCTCCGGCCGTGGGCCTTTCCCCGGGGGTATGAGGCGCACATCCCGGCAGAACCGGACAAGCGACGGCGAACGCCCGTCACTGAAGAAGAAGGTGCTACCAAGTTGTACCGCTACGCTGCACGGAATTCGCGCCACGCCGTGCTCCTGACGACCCGGCGGCTGGCCCTGACCACGCTTGTGATCACGGCGGCAGGGATTTCCGCCGCGCAGCCGTCGAACGCCCGCGTCGCTGCCCACCACGCGGTGCTCGAAGCACATCACCACCCCCGCCCCGGCGGAGGCGGAGGTCAGGTGATCAGAGGGGGACGAGCCGGCGGGGGCCAGGGCCGATCCGGCATGGGTAGGTTCAACCAGAGCGTCACCGGCACTGTCGCTCCCACCTTCGTCCAGGGAGCGTCCCAGCAGGCATTCACCAACGAGGGTTCGTTCGACGTGCAGAACGGCGTCTGCTGGAGGCAACCAACCATCTGCACCGTCGGACAGAACCTGCCGGTCCGCTATAGGTCATGACGGGGCGAACTCCTGCCGCTCCCGCTTACGAGCGATCCGGCGAGCGGTGGCGATGCGTTGCCGAATCATCTCGGCCCACAGGTGTTCGCCGTTCCGGTAGCCGCTCCCGGCGAAGCGCCACTGACCGACCGTCACCGCCTCCCTCTCGTCAGTGGCAGGCAGGCCCGCCGTTCCCGCGCCCGCTTGGCCTGGTGATCGGCCCGCACCTGTCGCAGAGCCCGCATGCTTTCGAGTTCGCCGTACGCGATCTCATGCCGCGCGTCGGCACGAACGCCAGGCACATCGGCCGCCGGGGATACATGGCGGCCGACGTCGCCCTCGACGCGCACGGCCACCGCATCGTCGTGCAGTGCACGCACACCACGACCGGTGGCAAGGTCGGAGCAGGCGTCGTCTACCAGGTGAACGGGGCCGGGGGACCCGCTCATGGCGCCGACGTCGCCGTGATCGCCACCAACGGTTCCTTCACACGGGGGCCTCGGGAGAACGCCGCCGAGTTCCGGATCCACCTCATCAGCCGGCAGGACCTCGCCCGCTGGGCCGCAGACAGTGAGTCTCTCCAGCGTCTGTCGAGGATGACCACCCCGCTGCGGCGACGGCAGCGCCTGCGCCACACCTCATTCACCTGCCACCGCAGCCCGTCACTTCTGGAAACAGATTCGCAGGAGGTCACGTGAGCACGAACGACGGCGACTCCACGAGTCGGAGGATGACGCCCGAGGACGCCCGGCGCATCCAGCGGAGCGCCGACAAGAACCCGCACCGCAAGAGCGCCACGAGCGGGTTCAAGCAGAGGGCGCAGTCGGCGGCCGACAAGTCCAAGGGGAACTCGAAGCGCGCAAAGTAGCCCTCCGCCGGCCTGCGACGATCGGGTGGCGAGCAGGGCGGAGCGCAAATGGGCAGGGGCAAGGGGCGCGTGCGAAGTCGGCAGCCTACGTGGCCTCTGGTCACGCCACCGACCCACTGGTTCAGGCGCTTTCCCGGCCCCGTCAGCGTGCCAGAATGCGCTGGTCCTGCTCAGCCTCGTCTCCCTGCCACAGCTCAGCTTCCCGCTGGGCATAGGGCAACCACTGTGGGTATTCCGGGTCGTCCGGGCGGACCTCGCGCGTACCGTCGATCTTGGTGCCGTCAGGAAGGGAGGTCGCGGTCGGCACGCGGAGAACACCGCCGGGCACATCATGACTCGGCTTTCGTGTGCTTGCTGGTGCGCTCCCCGATGACGCGGTGCGCGAACAACGCTCCAGAGAGGACAATTACGGCGAACGTCCCGTACAACCACTGTGCGGAATGACCGATCTCGGTCGCGTCTCCGCCGATTCCAGTCAGGTTGGTGACCGTTCCGGCCAGAGCTGCGCCCAGCGACGTGGCCACCAGTTGGACGGTCGTAATGGACGAGGCGGCGGTGTTCTTCTCCTGTGGGGTCTCACCGACGATCATGGCGGCCGCGCTCATGTGCGGCCACGCGATGCCCACTCCGCTGCCCGCGACGAACAGCAGCACCGCCCAAAGGAGGACCGTCACGAGCGAGGCCGACGGCCACGACATCAGAGCCATGCCGGTCAGTCCGACGGCGCTGACCATCGGTGCGATACCGACAACGAGTCGCGCCTTCTCCGTCCACACCGCGCTGGCCATCGAGCCGACCGTCCAGCCCGCCGCGATCGCCGCCCCCAGGAAGCCCGCGGCCAGTGGCGCTGCGCCGCCCAACTCCTGGCCGTAGAACGGCACGAAGATCTCGGTTGCGCTGGCGATGACCAAAACCGTGAGCGTCGCGTACAGCGGTCGCAGCGGCGAGCCGGGCGTGAAGGCCGTCGGGGGCAGCAGCCGCCGGGGCCGGGTCCGCTCGCGGTGGATGGACAGCCCGAGCAGCAGCGCAGCGGCAACGAGTCCGCCGAAGTTGACCAGAGCCTGGCGGGACAGGCTCGTCGCGCTCACTGCCAGCACTGCGGCGGCGACAAGGGTGAGGTTCGCGTACGCCACTGGTGCGGTTTCGTTGTCGGCCCGGGTGCCCGGCATCGTCGAGCGAAGCAGCAGGGCCACCGCGATGGCGAAGGGCACGAGGAGCAGGAAGGCGATCCGCCACTGTCCCCACTGGGCGAAGGCGCCGCCGAGTGCGGGGCCGACGAGCGTGCCGACGCCCCACATCGCGGACAGGATCCCTGCCGCACGAGTCCACAGTGGAGTGGGCAGGGTCGCGCTGATCATCGCGTAGGACAGGCCGACCAGCAGCCCGCCGCCGACACCTTGCACGGTACGGCCGACGAGCAGCACGGCCATGTTGGGAGCCACCGCGCACGCGAGAGTGCCGACGGCGAACGCGGCCAACGCAAGCCGGTAGGAGTTACGTGGACCAAGCGAGGCCAGGCACTTCGGCACCAGCGCGGACATCACTACGGACGCGAACATGAACAACGTCGTGTTCCACGCGTAGAAGCGAAGACCGCCGACGTCTGCCACGACCGACGGCAGCATCGCGGTGACCAGGTAGATGTTGATCGCATGCAGAGCGGTGCCCCCTGCGAGCACGGTCGTCACGGCCAGGTGCGGTGGTTTCAGCAGCATCGTCCAACTGCCGGACTCGCGGGCGACGGGGGAATCCGCTTCTTCTCGAATCTGGGTCATCAGCCGATTGCACATCCTCGGAGGGAGTTTCGTTACTTTACGGATCGTATCGTAAATACGTCATGGATCATTGTGACTGGAGTCACGATTACTCGCCCGTATGCTTTCCGGTATGGCATCGCACGCGCCAGAGCGCCCTACCGGTCGGCCCAGGGATCCGGCGATCGACCAGGCCGTCCTCGAGGCGACCCTCGAGGTGTTGCGGGGAAGCGGTTATTCGGGCTTCAGTCTGGAAGCGGTCGCCACCAGGGCGGGCACGACCAAGCCGTCCATACTGCGACGCTGGCCGAAGCGGCAGCAGCTGATCATCTGCGCGCTGGTCACCGTGCTGGTCACGCCGCCGGTACCGGACACCGGCTGCACCCGGTGCGATCTCATCGTCAGTCTCGAGTCGCTGGCCGACGCACTGCTGCGGCGGGTACCCCAAGGCGTGCTTGCCCCCTTGCTGGCCGACTGCTCAGCCGATCCCGGGCTTCTGCAGCACCTGACCTCGACTCTCATCCAGCCTGCCCGCCAGGCGGTGGCCACCACGGTGGCGCGCGCGATCGACCGCGGGCATCTGCGACCCGGCCTCGAGGCCGACCTCGTTGTCGACATGCTGGCGTCCGTGGTGTTCCAGGGCAACATGTTCGGCGAGTCCCGGTTCCCCGTCGAACATGTTGCCTACGTCGTCGACGTACTTCTGCAAGGCGCCGCGGTCGACTTCGACGAACTCGTCGCGATCAGTCGCGCGACGCCAAGGGCGCACCGGCACCGCGACGACACCTGACGAACCGCACTGCCCGCGACACCTGGAGCGCCGGGGCGCACCGGACGCCCGCCCGGCTCACCCGGTTACTGGGTACCGGGCGACTTCGTTCCCGCACGATCGAGGGCCCGCCAGTGAGCGCGGCCGCCGAAGCGTACAAGCGGATGGAGGACGGGCGACCGCACGGCGGCGAGTGGTCCTCAGTCCTCAGTGGCCCGTGAAGCACCTGGCTGCGGCCGCCGCGGGTCATTTCTTGATCGGCGCCTGCAGGCTCCAGACGCGCCCGTCGGGGTCACGTACCTTCATCTCCTGCGTTCCGTAGTGGGTCTCTTCGAACGGCGTGATCACTTCGACGGACCCCTCGGCGTTGAACGCGTCCGCGTCCGGCACGCGCAGCACGACCTGGACCTCGGGCTTCTGGTTCTCTGGAATTTCGGCGAGCAGGAGGTACGGACCGTCGCCGTTGCGGAGCATCCCGGAGCCGTCCTCGGTCGCGAACTCGACGTTGTAGCCCAACGCCTGCAAGAACTTGGCCGCCTTTCCCCAGTTGTGGGTCTCGAGGTAAACGCCTTCGATGCCCTCGGTGGTCATGTCAGCCTTCCTTTCGAAGTTCCTTGTCGTGGACGCCGAGATACGCGCGCAACGCCTCGGCCACCAGGGCTGAGAGCGACAGCTCGTTCTCGATGGCATGGTGCTTGACCTGCCGGATGAGGTCCACCGGCAGGTAGACGTTGAATTGCTTGACTTCCGCGTCGCCCATGCTAGCAGGCTAGCATGCTAGCATCCCTGCCTCAGCCGGCTGAAGGTTCGAAGAGCTGCGCATCAAGAAAGAGGCCGAACGATGAAACGCCAATGGTGGACGCTGATGGTGGTGTGCGCCGCGACGTTCATGTTGCTGCTCGATGTCACGATCGTCGCGGTCGCGCTACCCGACATTCAGCACTCCCTGCACGCGAGCTTCAGCAGCCTGCAATGGACGACCGACGCTTACGCGTTGAGCCTGGCGGCACTCCTGCTCGCCTCAGGCTCCCTGGCCGACCAGTACGGCAGGCGACTGCTGTTCATCATCGGACTGGCGATCTTCACCGCGGGATCACTGCTGTGCGGCATCGCCCAGGAACAGGTGATGCTGATCCTCTCCCGTGCGGTTCAGGGAGTCGGCGGCGCGATGCTCTTCGCCACCTCCCTGGCGCTGCTCGCCGGCACGTTCCAGGGCAAACAGCGCGGCGTGGCCTTCGGCGTCTGGGGTTCCGTCGCGGGCGTCGCCACCGCGCTCGGCCCGGTGCTCGGCGGCTTGATCACCAGCGGGATCAACTGGCGCGGCATCTTCCTGGTCAACCTGCCGATCGGCATCGCCGCGATCATCATCACGCTTCGGCTGGTGGACGAGTCCCGTCCGCCGCGCGCCTCCCGGATCGACTGGCTGGGCGTCGTGACGCTCACCGCCGGACTGTTCAGCCTGGTGTACGCCTTGATCAGGGCGAGCGACATGGGATGGGGCGGGCGGGGCGTACTGCTCTGTACCGGCCTCGCGGTGCTGTTCCTCGCGGCGTTCGCGGTGGTCGAGTCGCGAGTGCCAGAGCCGATGTTCGACCTCTCGCTGCTACGCACCCCGACGTTCGTCGGCGGCTCGATCGCAGCATTCGCGATGAACGCCTCGTTGTTCGCGATGTTCATCTATCTCGTGCTGTACCTGCAGAACGGTCTCGGTCACAGCGCGATGGGCACCGGTGCCCGGCTGCTGGTCAGCTCCGGCTGCACGCTCGTCGCCGCCATGGCGGCAGGCCGGTTGCTGAACCGGGTACCGACCCGGTGGCTGATCGGCCCCGGACTGGTCGTGGTGGGCATCGGCCTGTTGCTCATGAGAGGCGTAACCGCCGATTCAGACTGGACTCACCTCATCCTGGGATTCATCGTCACCGGCATCGGTGCCGGAATGGTCAACCCACCGCTGGCGTCGACCGCGATAGGGGTCGTGCCGGTATACCGGGCCGGAATGGCCTCCGGTGTGAACCAGACCTTCCGCCAGGTCGGCATCGCCGTCGGCATCGCCCTGTACGGCTCGATCTTCACAGCATCACTGCGCGAGGCGCTATGGCAGCGGCTCGCGAGCATCCCCGCTCTCCAAAGACAGGCCGACCAGATCGCGGACGCCATCCGCAAGGGCGCCCCCGGGCAGGCGGTCGCCGCCGCCCCGCAGGAGCTCCGCAGCCAGGTGAACAACGCGGTCCACGCTAGTTTCGCAACGTCATTGAACGACTTGCTGGCCGCCGGCGGCATCTTGGCACTCATAGGCGGCGTCTTGGCCTTCGCCCTCATCCGCAGCAAAGACTTCGAAGCGGTCCAGGCCCCCGGCCAACCAGTCCAACCCCCACCGCAGAGAATCCAGGCACCGTAATCGCCGTGACTCCCCACAGTCGCGGTGGCGTTGAAGCCAAAGGTAGGGGCAGGCCCGACGTGCCCGCCCCTACCCGGCCTCAACCGGGGCCGACGCACGATATGCACGGCGGGTACCACCCTCCAGCTTCACTATCGGCCCAGCTGCGCCATCAGCCAGATCACCCCCAGAGCGCCACGACTGTCAACGACGCTCGAATTTTGGCTTTGGCACTAATTCTGTGATCTTCTCCGCGCTCGGCTGCCGGTGTTGCTGATCATGCTGGGTGACGATCTCGGAGCTGCTCTCGGTTCTCTTCCCTCACCTGTCCGGCCTGCAGATAGACGGGGTGTGCCGGTCGGGCAGGTCGGTACGGATCCGGGCCAGGACCGGCTCCGCGCAGGCGGCGTGCTCGCGGTGCGGGATGGTTTCCCCGCGCGTGCACAGCAGCTATGAGCGGCGGGTGTGCGACAGCGCGGTCGGCGGCCAGGAGACGGTGATCCACCTGCGGGTACGGCGGTTTCGGTGCGGCAACGACGACTGCGCCGCGACGACTTTCGCCGAGCAGGTGCCCGGGCTGACCGTCCGCTACGGCCGCTACAGCATCCCGCTCCGCACACTGCTGCAGACGATCGCCCTGGCCCTGGGCGGCCGGGCCGGTGCCCGGCTCACCTGCCGCCTGGCCGCCGCGGTGAACCGGATGACGCTGATCCGGCTGATCCGATCCCTGCCCGACCCCGCACCCGACGGCGGGCCCCAAGTGCTGGGCGTGGACGACTTCGCCCTGCGCCGCGGCCGCACCTACGGGACGATTCTGATTGACATCACCGCCAGCCGGCCGGTCGACGTGCTGCCCGAACGCTCAGCCGACGCCCTGGCCGTCTGGCTGCGCGAGCGTCCCGGCGTGGAGATCATCTGCCGGGACAGGGCCAGCTGCTACGCCGATGGCGCCGCCCGTGATGCCCCCCAGGCGATCCAGGTCGCCGACCGGTGGCATATGTGGCGCAACCTGGGAGACGCCGTCGAGCGCACCGTCACCAAGCACCGCGCGCACTTACGTGACCTGGCGGCCGTCACCCCGCCGGACGAGGCACCCGCACCAGCACCGGTCACCGTCCCGCCTGCAGGCGAGCCCACTCGCTCCGAGCCGCGGTCCGGACGCCTGGCCGAGCGGACCCGCCACCGGCACGTCCTCATCCACCAGTTACTCGCGCAAGGCCGCGACCTGCGCGCGATCGCCCGTGAGCTGAAGCTGGCCCGCAACACCGTCCGGCGCTTCGCCCGCGCCAACAGCCCAGAGGAGTTGCTCGTGCACAACGGCACCGGCAAACGCCCCAAGATGATCGAGGAGTACGCCGGCTACCTGCGGTAGCGCTGGGAGCAGGGCCACACCAACGCCGAGCAGCTCTACCAGGAGATCACGACCATGGGCTACCGCGGCAAGGCCACCATGGTGCGCCAGCTCGTGCGGCCATGGAGGTCCCAGGCCACCATCGCCCTGCCGCCGCCATCACCGCCCACCGTCCGCCAGGCCGCCGGCTGGTTCCTCCGCCACCCCGACACCCTCGAGGTCGACGAGCACCAGCATCTGCAGATCTTGACCGCGGCCTGTCCAGCCCTGGCCGCGCTCCGCGAGCACGTCCGCGCCTTCGCCCGCATGATGGTCCGGCTCACCGGTGACGGCCTGGAGCAGTGGATGAAGCGAGTTCAGGCCGATGACCTGCCGGAACTGCACTCCTTCGTCGCTGGTCTACGCCGCGATTTCGACGCCGCCAAAGCCGGTCTGACCCTGCCTCACAGCTCGGGGAAGGTCGAAGGCCACGTCAACCGCGTCAAGATGCTCAAGCGGCAGATGTATGGCCGAGCCAACCCCGACCTCCTACGCAAACGCGTCCTCCTCGCCGACTGAGGCGGGTCAACGCACGAAATCAGTGCCAGAGCCGATAGTGACCCCCAGCGGTTCCGGGAACTTTGACCCCCCGGGGGTTGGCTCAGTCGCGGTTGGCGCGGTTCTCCTTGGTTAGCAGCTCGCGGCGTTGGCGGGTGCGGTAGGAGTCGCCGGTGAGGGTGAGGACCTCGGCGTGGTGAACGAGCCGGTCGATCATCGCCGAGGCGACGACATCGTCGGAGAAGGTCTCACCCCACTGGCCGAAGGGCAGGTTCGAGGTGACCATGATCGAGCTCTTCCTACAGCGCGAAGCTGCGGCATGGAGTTCCAAATTTCAAGCTGGTTCTGCATGCCAGAGAGCCTCACGTCGACGGCAATCTGCACATCAGCGGTTGCAATCAGCAACCGAGGGTGGGCTCCACGCTGCTCCACCCCGCACTGCTATGAAGGATGTCGAGACGGAGTGAACCATCCCTGGGCCATCTTCCTGCGGGCATACCTGGGTGTTCGGATTCAACGTGCGCGAACAGCCCCAACGCGTGGAGCCTCAGCCGTCGAGTGGGTCATCATCACGGCCATCATCGCCGGCTTGGCCACGTTGATCAAGACAGTGGTGGAACAGAAGCAGGGCGAGATTCAAAACACCCTTGGGGGCGGCAACTCGGGCAGCTGACCGGCTACCGCCCATTTCCCACGACGGTCGCGCCGCCCCCCAGTTGGTTCGAGTCAGCGGCCGCCCGGCCATACCGCCGCTCTACAGGCACCCCATCTGACGCGCTTGTCCGCACCGATCTACCCCTGGCACAGCTTGAAGACCTTGACCGATCCGAACAGGGAACTGTCGGTAGCGCAACCGCCCTGCGGCGCCCGCACCTCGGCCACCAGCGCAACTGAGGCCTTAGCTCGCGATGAGTCTCTATTTCCGGACAGTCGTTGCAGACCATATGCAAGTAGTCATGAGTATGCGAGCACTCGCAAGAACATGTCGACACCAGGCATGTCGGCTGAAGGGTCTGCGACGAGACCCGCGAATAGGTTTCGTCGCAGACGGCAGGGTTTCCTCGTGCGGGCAGGGGTCGACGCCCCCGCCCGTCGAGTCACAGTGGGCGATAGGGCATGGGCGTGGGCTCGCCCTTGATGGATTTGATGAGGAGCTGGGCGACGTCCACGACCTCCAGCGACTCCTTGGCCTGACCGGCGTTCTTCTTCTCGTTGATCGCGTCGCCGAGCATCACGAGGCAGAACGGGCAGGCGGTGGAGACGGTATCGGGATCGGTGGTCAGCGCCTCGTCCACGCGCTCGGTGTTGATGCGCTTTCCGATCCGCTCCTCCATCCACATGCGCGCGCCGCCGGCGCCGCAGCAGAATCCGCGTTCCTTGCAGCGGTGCATCTCCTGGGCCTGGACGCCCGGCACCTTGGCCATGATGTCGCGCGGCTGGGCGTACACCTTGTTGTGCCGCCCGAGGAAGCACGGGTCGTGGT
>NZ_BSSF01000033.1:0-39694 GCF_030268985.1 Microbispora sp. NBRC 16548 | reverse complement strand
TCTTGATGAGCGTGGACTTCCCGGCGCCGTTCTGGCCGAGCAGGCAGTGCACCTCGCCGGCCCTGACCTCAAGGTCCACGCCGTCCAGCGCGCGTACGCCGGGGAACTGCTTGACGATCCCCCTCATTTGGAGCAGAGATGACGAGTCGGATGGTGACCGCGGCACAGGAGCCTCCCTGGAAAACTTGCGGCCGTGGTCCCGCCCGCCTGACGGCGCCGGCTGGCACCGCCGCGACGGCATCGAGGTCGGCGTCATCGATGCCGGTGCGGCTTCCGGACGGCCGATCAGGCGGGCGGGACGTTCTGGGTGGGAAAAGGGCATGTGGGTTCCCGTCCGCCTGACCGCATGCGCCATGGCCGCGGCACCGGGATGGGCGGGGATGTGCCGAGGCGTGTGGAACGGGACGGTCAGGCGGACGGGATGTCTAGATTCGGCAGGCGATAGGTAGGGACCGCGTGGCGGACACGCGGGTCAGGGTGAGTGGGGCAATCGGGCCATCGGGGTTCCCTCGATCACCCCGATGGCCGGGGATGTTCGGACCGTGATGCTTGTGGGGTCGGAGTGTGCACGTTCGACGACGACTCCGGCCGCGCCGCGTGAGGCGGCGCCGAAGCCGAGGTCGGAGGCGGCGAACCGGCAGCGCTCGACGGCGCCGCTCATGCCCAGGCGTGCCAACTCCTGCTCCGCCGCGGGGATCAGCCGGTCGGCGAGCCTGGCGAAGTACCCGCCCAGCACGATCACCCGCGGGTTGAAGAGGTTGATCAGCATGGCCGCCCCGATTCCGAGCCACCGGCCCACCTCCACGGCGGCGGCGTCGACGCGCGGGTCTCCTTCGGCCCGCCGCTGCTCGATCTCGGCCAGCCGCTCCTCTGGGTCGCGGACGACCTGGGGGCCCGTGCCGTACGCGCGGTCGGGTGTGGCCATGCGCACCAGCGCGGCCAGCCCGACCTTGGTCTCCCAGCAGCCGATGCGGCCGCAGCGGCACCGCTCGCCGGACGGATCGACCATGACGTGGCCGACCTCCCCGGCGAATCCGTCCGCTCCGCCCAGCAGCCGGCCACCGGCGATGACTCCGCCGCCGACGCCCACCTCGCCTGTGAGGTAGACCAGGTCGGAGGTGCCCGCCGCGACGCCCGAGGTGTACTCGGCCAGGGCGGCGAGGTTGGCGTCGTTGTCCACCGTGACGGGGATGTCCCCACGGATGTCGGCCTGGGACAGCCGGTCCGCCACCGCCACCCCGCGCCAGCCGAGATTGGGGGCGACGACCACGGTGCCGGTTGTGGTGTCGATCAGGCCGGGGATCGCCACGGTGATCCCGGCCAGAGCGATCCCGAGCCGGTCGAGATCGGCGACGGTCTTCTCGATCACGCGGACCAGCTCGTCCAGTGAGCGTTCCGGGCCGGATCCCATGGCGTCGAAGCCGATGCGCCGGTCGATGAGCACTCTGCCGGCCAGGTCGGAGGCGATCGCGGCGATGTAGTCGACGTTGACTTCCACGCCCAGGGCGCCGACCCGCGATCCGTCCATGACGAGCGCGACACTCGGGCGGCCGACGGAGCCCGCGTGCTGCGGCCCCGTCTCCTTGACCAGTCCGCGTGCCTGCAACTCGCTCACCAGGCTGGTGACGGTGGTCTTGTTCAACCCGGTCGCGACGGCGACGGCCGACCGGGAGCACGGGCCGTATGTACTCACGTGACGCAGCACCAGGGCGAGGTTGGAACGGCGCACGGTGGCCTGGTCCGCGGGAACTCCCGCGGACCCGCCGCGACTCATCGAGTCGGTCGTGTGGCCGTCGGCCCTGCTGTGCTCCACGCCGCTCCTCAATTAGTTCGCATGGCTGGCCGAATTAAAGACAGCGAGTCCCGGGTGAGGCAAGAGTGAAACCGGTTGCAGGTTACGTAACGTTACGATAACCGTGTCCGGAATGGGCTCCGAAGTGCACAAATGCGAGCGATGCCAACTCGTTACGCATTTCGGGGGTGCGCAGCCGGACATCCTCGTGTTACAACCCTCATTAATTGATCTCAGAGACAAACAAAAGGCAGGTGGCGCGGGTGACGAAGGAGCCGCAACTCACCCGCGCTCCGGGCGGCGCGGCTCCGCCGGCGGGTCCGGCCGTGCTGCGCAGGGCGAACCTCTCGCTGGTGCTGCGCGAGCTGCGCGACCACACCTCCCTGTCCCGTGCCGACATCGCAGAGGCGACCGGCCTGCACCGGGCCACCGTCTCCAACCTCATGGCCGAACTCCTGGAACGGCGTCTCGTGCGGGAGGTCGGCGTCGAGCACGTGGGTGCGATCGGGCGTCCCAGACGGGCGGTGGCGCTGCACGGCGCCCACGTCGGCGCCCTGGGCATGGAGATCAACGTCGACTACATCGCGGTCCACGGCACCGATCTCAGTGGCCGGGTCCTGGTCGAGCGCCGGGTGGTCTACGACACGATGGGCAGCGGCCCGGACAGTGCCGTGCGCCGGCTCGGGCTCGTGGCCAAGGAGGCCGTGGAGGCGATGCGGCGGGCCGGAGCGGTCCCCGCCGGCATCGCGGTGGCCGTCCCCGGACTGGTGGACGTGACACGCGGAGTCGTGACGCTCGCGCCGAACCTCTACTGGCACGACCTGCCCCTGGCCGACCAGCTGAGCGCCATACTCGGCCCGCTGAACGTGCCGGTGCGGGTGGACAACGACGCCAACCTCGCCGCGCTGGCCGAATACACCTCGGGCATCGCCGCCGGCACACCCGACCTGGTCTACCTCACCGGCGAGGTCGGCGTCGGCGGCGGCATCATCTCCGGCGGCAAGCTCCTGCGCGGAGCGGATGGATTCTCCGGAGAGGTCGGGCATCTGCGGGTCGACCCGAACGGCGACCAGTGCGGCTGCGGCCGCATCGGCTGCTGGGAGACCAAGGTCGGCCTGGCCGCGCTCGTCCGCGCGGCCATGCCCGAGCAGGCGTACGGGCTGCCCGGCATGCCCGTGCCCGACCCCGGTGAACGAGTGGCCGACATCGCCAGAGGCCTGGCCTCGGGCGACCGGCGGATGATGATGGCGGTGGCACAGGTCGGCGAATGGCTCGGGCTCGGCGGCTCGATCCTGGCCAACCTGTTCAACCCGCGAGTGATCGTCATCGGGGGCTACTTCGCCTCACTGGCCCAGTGGCTGCTGCCGCACGCGCAGGATCAGCTACAGCGGCTCGTGGTGGCGGCTCCCGCCGCCCAGTGCCGGTTCGTCGCCTCCACGCTCGGCTTCGGCGCCGCGTCCCGCGGCGCCGCGAGCATGGTGGTCAACCACATCATCGACGACCCGGCGGCGATCATGGATCCATTACCCCGGCCGGCAGCCTACTGACGGCCCCCAAAGACCTGGAGACGGCACCCTCCAGCAACCGAAATATCCGCTACGACCAAGTGGCAATAAGCGCGGCGGCGCGCGCCTTGCCTGACGTCCCCCCGGTCAGGAAGGGTTTTCCATGTCTCCACGTCAGCGAACGTGGGCCAGGCCGCACAATGCGGCCCTGCCAGAAAAAGGACGACGTATGAGACGTCGGACCGCGGCGACGATGGCCCTGGCCCTCGTCGCCCCCGTCATCACGCTCTTCTCGGCGCCCGTGAGCGCCGAGGCCGCCACGACGGCGGCGGCGCCCGACTTCAAGGTGCTCGTCTTCTCGAAGACCACCGGCTTCCGGCACGACTCGATCCCCGAGGGCATCGCGGCCGTGCAGAAGCTCGGCCAGGAGAACAACTTCGCGGTCGACACGACCGAGGACAGCACCCAGTTCACGGACGAGAACCTGGCGCAGTACCAGGCCGTGATCTTCATGTCCACGACCGGCGACCCCGTCTCCACCCAGGAGCAGAAGGACGCCTTCCAGCGGTACATCGAAAAGGGCGGCGGTTTCGTGGGTGTCCACGCCGCGGCCGACAGCGGGTACAACTGGGCGTGGTACGGCAAGCTCGTCGGGGCGTACTTCAAGCAGCACCCGGCGATCCAGCAGGCCACGGTGAAGGTCGAGGACCCGGCGCACCCGTCCACCAAGGACCTGCCGACGACCTGGACCCGCACCGACGAGTGGTACGACTACCAGACGAATCCGCGTGGCACGGTCCACGTGCTCACGTCGATGGACGAGAAGTCCTACACCGGTGCCACGATGGGCGCCGACCACCCGAACACGTGGTGTCAGGACTACGACGGTGGCCGCTCGTGGTACACCGGCCTCGGCCACCAGAAGGAGAACTACAGCGAGGCGAACTTCCTGAAGCTGCTCCTGGGCGGTATCAAGACCGCCGCGGGTGCGGAGAAGGCCGACTGCTCGGCCTCTCAGAGCAGCAGCTACGAGAAGGTGGCCCTCGACACCGAGACCTCCAACCCGATGATGCTGAACGTCGCCAAGGACGGCCGGGTCTTCTACATCGACCGGCTGGGCGACGTCAAGATCATCAAGCCCAGTGGTGGCTCGGTCCTGGCCGCGCACATGAACGTGTTCACCGCCAACGAGAGCGGTCTGCTCGGCATGGCGCTGGACCCGGCCTTCGACACCAATCACTGGATCTACCTCTACTACTCGCCCAGCGGCTCGGAGAACGTCGACCGGCTGAGCCGGTTCACGGTCAACGGTGACGCCCTGGACCTGGCGAGCGAGAAGAAGATCATGGACGTGCCGGTGCAGCGGGCCGAGTGCTGCCACCACGGCGGCGGCCTGGTGATGGACCCCAAGACCGGCAACCTGTGGCTGGGCACGGGCGACAACACCAACCCCTTCGCCTCCGACGGCTACGCCCCGATCGACGAGCAGTCGGGCCGCTCCAGCTGGGACGCCCAGCGGTCGGCGGGCAACACCAACAGCCTGAGCGGCAAGCTGCTGCGGATCCACCCCGAGGCGGACGGCACCTACACCATCCCGTCGGGCAACCTGTTCGCTCCGGGCACGGACAAGACCAAGCCGGAGATCTACGGCATGGGCTTCCGCAACCCGTTCCGGATCGGGCTCGACCCCAAGACCGGCAACATCATGCTGGGTGAGTACGGCCCCGACGCCAACTCCGCCAGCGCCACCCGTGGTCCGCAGAACACGGTCGAGTGGAACCTGATCTCCAAGCCGGGCAACTACGGCTGGCCATACTGCATCGGCAACAACACCCCGTACATCGACTACAACTTCGCGACCAAGCAGTCGGGGGCGGCGTTCAACTGCGCGGCTCCGGTCAACGACTCGCCGAACAACACCGGCCTGACCAACCTGCCGCCGGTGATCCCGGCGACGATCTGGTACCACTACGCCGCCGACGCGAACAACTTCCCCGAGCTCAGCGGCGGCGCGCCGATGGGCGGCCCGGTCTACCGCTACGACCCGAACGTCCAGTCGAACATCAAGTGGCCGGCGTACTGGGACGGCAAGGCCGTCTTCGGTGAGTGGAACAACAACGCGCTGTGGTCGTTCCAGCTGAACGAGGACGGCTCCAAGCTCGTCGAGATGAACAAGATCATGACGACGCTGAAGTTCCTCAAGCCGATGGACATGAAGTTCGGTCCCGACGGCGCTCTGTACCTGATCGAGTGGGGTTCGGGCTTCGGCGGCGACAACGCCGACTCGGGCGTCTACCGCATCGAGTACACCAAGGGCGTCCGCCCGCCGGTCGCCCGCGCCACGGCCGACAAGACCGACGGCCCGCTGCCGCTGACCGTGCAGTTCTCCAGCGAGGGCTCGCGCGACCCCGACGGCAAGGCGATCACCTACGCCTGGGACTTCGACGGTGACGGCAAGACCGACTCCACCGAGGCCAACCCCTCCTTCACCTACACGACGGCCGGCGAGTACAGCGCCGTCCTGACCATCACCAACCCCGACGGCGTGACCGGCAAGGCGAGCGTGACGATCAACGCGGGCAACAGCAAGCCCGTCGTCAAGGTCGAGGTGCCGCCGAACGGCTCGTTCTTCGAGTTCGGCGACCAGGTGAAGTTCAAGGTCACCGTCACCGACGCCGAGGACGGCACGGTCGACTGCGACAAGGTGCAGATCCAGGCGATCCTGGGTCACGACACCCACGGTCACCCGCTCGACCAGATGAAGGGCTGCGAGGCCACGGTGCAGACCGCCGCCTCGGGCCACGGTGAGTACGACAACCTGTTCTACGCGATCGAGGCCAGCTACACCGACCAGGGTGCCGGTGGGGCCAAGCCGCTGACCGGCCGTGGCCAGGTCATCCTGCAGCCCAAGCGCAAGCAGGCCGAGCACTTCTCGCAGACCGGCCGGGTGACCGGCGGTGTCGGCACGGACGCCGCCGGCGTCCAGATCGAGGACACCACCGACTCCGCGGGTGGCGCGAAGAACATCGGATTCATCCAGGACGGCGACTACTGGTCGTTCGACCCGGTGAACCTGACCAACATCAGCGCGATCCGGCTGCGGGCCTCTTCGGCCGGCGCGGGCGGCACCGTGCAGATCCGCGTCGGCGACCCCGACAACGGCACGCTGATCGGCTCGGCGGACATCACTCCGACGGGCGACTGGCAGACGTTCAAGGACTTCACGGTCGACCTGAACAACGTTCCGACGACCAGCGGCCCGATCTTCTTCGTGGTCCGCAAGCCGGCCAGCGCGGCCAACGACGCCAACCTGGCCAACTTCAACTGGGTCGACTTCGTCGGCAAGGGCGCCACGGAGAACCAGCGCCCGACGGTGACCGCGTCGGCGACCCCGACCACGGGCACCGCTCCGCTGAAGGTCGACTTCACCGCGACGGGCACCGACCCCGAGGGCGACACCCCGCTCACCTACAAGTGGGACTTCGGGGTGAACGGCGCGCCGCAGCCGACGACGGCCAACGCGAGCTACACCTACACCGCCCCGGGTAACTACACCGCGACGGTGACGGTGACCGACGCCAAGGGCGCGGCCACGACCCAGCAGTTCGCGATCAAGGTGAACACGCCGGCCACGGTGTGCTTCAGCGGCCGCTCGGACGACTTCCTGGGCAACCAGCTCGACCGGGACCGCTGGTCGGTGATCCGGGAGAACCAGGACCTGAAGGTCGCCGACGGCAGCCTCATCATCCCGACCTCGGCCACCGACATCTACCAGACGACCAACAACACGCCGAACATCGTCGTGCAGCCGGCTCCCTCGGGCGCCTGGACCGCCACGGCCAAGCTGACGCTGAAGGCGACCGACGCCTACCAGCAGGCGGGCCTGATCCTGTACGGCGACGACGACAACTACGCCAAGATGGTGCTGGAGGGCCGTTCGACCTCCGGGCCGGACCACGCCAGCCGCATCTTCCAGTTCATCCGTGAGGACAAGGGCGCCCCGAACGAGGTCACGGCAAGCAACACCGCCAACCTCGGGGACACCTACCCCGACACGGTGTACGTCCGGTTCATCAGCGACGGCACCAACATCACCGCTCACTACTCCTCCGACGGCACCAACTTCACCGCCATGTCGGAGACCAAGCCGCTCGCCGGGATCACCAACCCGAAGATCGGTTTCATCTCGCTGGCCGGCGCCAACCACCCGGTGACGGACGCGGCGTTCGACTGGTTCCAGATCACGCCGGACGACAAGGCCACCCCGCCGACGCCGGACGACCAGTTCGACGGCACCACGCTCGACAACTGCCGCTGGAACGCCAACGTGCGTTACGACGCGACGGCGGCGCGCGTGAGCAACGGCAACCTGGAGCTCGACACCACGACGGGTGACATCTACGGGACGACCAACAGCGGCCCGAAGAACTTCATCCTGCAGACGGCGCCGAGCGGTGACTGGACGCTGGAGACCAAGGTCGACGGTTCGGCCCTCAGCGAGCAGTACCAGCAGGGCGGCCTGATCGTGTACGGCGACGACGACAACTACGTGAAGTTCGACTTCCTCACCACCAACACCGCAGGGTCGACGGTGGCGCGGACGATCGAGCTGCGCAGCGAGGTCGGCGGCACCGTGCAGAACCCGCAGCCGCAGATCGCCAACCGCACCACCGGGGTGTGGTGGCTGCGCCTGAAGAAGGTGGGAGACAGCTTCACCGGCTCCTACTCCTCCGACGGCACCACCTGGACCGACCTGGCCACCAACGGCACGACCACCGCGGTGAAGAACAGCGCCGTGGCGAACGCGTCGAAGATCGGCGTCTACACCATCGGCACCAACCAGGGCGCGTCCAAGACGGTCAAGTTCGACTACTTCAAGCTGATCAAGGCGGGAAGTGAGGACAAGACCGCTCCGGTGACGACGGCGACGACCGACCCGGAGCAGCCGGAGGGCGGCTCGTTCACCGGTCCGGTCACGGTCACGCTGAAGGCGGTCGACGAGACCGGCGGCAGCGGGGTCGCCAAGACCGAGTACAAGCTCGACGGTGGTGACTGGACCGCCTACACCGAGCCGGTCAAGGTCAGCGGCGATGGGCAGCACACGCTGGCCTACCGCTCGACCGACAAGGCGGGCAACGCCGAGGAGGCCAAGACGCTCACGCTGACGATCTCCACCCCGGCCACGCCCACGGTCAAGCTGACCGTCACCGCCGCCTCGCGCTGCATCGGCACCTCGGCCTACGTGGCGGTCACGGCCGTCAACAACGGCGATGTGCCGGCGACGATCACGCTGACCACCCCGTTCGGGTCCAAGACCGTGGCCGACGTGGCCCCGGGCAAGCAGGCCTACCAGTCCTTCAACACCCGCGCCGGGCACATCGACGCCGGCACGGCGACCGCGAAGGGCACCGCCACGATCGACGGCAAGCAGGTCACCACGTCCTACGACGCCGCCTACACCGCGGCCAGCTGCGGCTGAGCCGCTCACACCGCGGCCGGCCACGGCCGGCCGCACCGGCGGTGACCACGGTCCCCATGACGCGGACACCGCCATAGCACAACCGGGGCCGGCCGGCCGACCAGCCGGCCGGCCCCGCCCCCCATAGATGGAGCGATCACATGAAAATCAACAGGACCACGCAGGTACTGGCCGCGTCGGTGCTCGGTCTCACGCTCGCCGGGGCCGGCATGGCCGGCCCCGCCGCCGCCGACGACAACCCCAGCAGCGGCATCGACGTGTCGGTCAACATCACGCCCACCACCACCCCCGGCCAGCTGTCGATGACCGTGGCCGACAACAACGGCGTCTCCCTGCAGGAAAACGGCTCCGACGCCGCCGCCCGCCAGTTCACCGGCACCCTGCCGACGGTCACGGTCAGCGACACCCGCAAGCCCGAAGACATCCCCGCCGGGGAGTACTGGGCCGTCGTCGGCCAGTCCAGCCAGTTCGTCGCCACCGGCGACACGGCCAAGACCATCGGCCCCGAATACCTCGGCTGGAAGCCGCGCCTGCTGACCGACTCCTCCACCGGGGCGGTCTCGGCTGGTGAGCCGGTCTCCAGTGTCGTCTCCGACGGCACCGGCGCCCCCGAGGTGGGCCTGAAGGGCCAGGAACTGCTGGTGTCCACCGCCAACTCCTCCGACGAGATCGGCACCTCGAAGGTCAACGCCGACCTCGCCCTGCGCACCCCCGTCGACGTCGCCGCCGGCGAATACCACTCCACCCTCACACTGTCGCTGTTCAACCAGTCCTGAACCCGCAGGCGGGACACCACCGCCCACTGTGGACGTCCGGGACCTGTGCCAGCCTGACACACGTCCCGGACACCCACGATGAGACAGGAGACACCAATGCCGACCAAGAGCCGCCCGCGAGGCGCCCCCGCCACCCTCGCCGCCCGCACGGCAGCCGGCCCCCTGAAGGCAGCCGCCGCCGCCCTCAAGGCCGCCGGCGTGACCGTCTTGGTCGCCATGACCACCATAACGACCATGATCAGCGCGGTCGTCGTGGTCGCGTTCGCCGTCCCGGCCGGGGCCGACACCACCTGGTCGGTCGTCCCGGCCGACGCCAACGGCCCCGACGGCCGCAGCGTCATCGACATCGAACTGCCCGGCGGACAGCAGGTCACCGAACACGTCGCGGTCATCAACCGCTCCACAGCGCCCGTCGACTTCGCGATCGACGCCAACGACGGCTACCTCACCGCCAAGGGCTACTTCGACATGCGGCCCTCCGACGCCACACCCGTCGACGGCGGCGCCTGGATCGAAATCCCCGACAAAGTGACCATCGCCGCCGGAGCCACCGCCGTCGTGCCGGTGAAAGTCTCGATCCCGCAGAACGCCACCCCCGGAGACCACCCCGCCGGCGTCACCGCCTCCATCGACACCATCTCCGGCCAGGTCCGCGTCCAAAACCGCGTCGGCGTCCGCCTCAACATCCGCGTGACCGGCACCTTCGTCGCCAAAGTCGCCGTGAGCGGCATCCACACCGCATACACCTGGTCGTGGAACCCCTTCACCCCCGGCACCGTCGAGGTCACCTACACCCTGGCCAACACCGGCAACGTCCGTCTGGCCCCCGACAGCCGCATCCTGACCTCCACCATCGCCGGCCAAAGCGGCTGGGACGACACCTCCGAAGCCAAAGCCAGGGAAATCATGCCCGGCGGGCACCGCACGTTCACCGCACGCGTGACCGGCACCTGGCCCCTGGGATCCATCGG
This sequence comes from Microbispora sp. NBRC 16548, assembly GCF_030268985.1. Classification (NCBI taxonomy): domain Bacteria; kingdom Bacillati; phylum Actinomycetota; class Actinomycetes; order Streptosporangiales; family Streptosporangiaceae; genus Microbispora; species Microbispora sp. NBRC 16548. The sequence continues at coordinate 29,171 of NZ_BSSF01000033.1, read as the reverse complement.
CACCACGATCATGGCGATCCCCTCCCCCGCGGGCAAACCCCTGCCCGGCGTCACCGCCGAACGCATCGCGATCGACACCACCGTCTGGGCGATCCCCTGGCCGCAACTCGCCCTCCTGGCCCTCCTCGCCCTGGCCTTCCTCGCCATCCGCATCACCAGCGCACGCCGCCGCAAGCGCATCGAAAAACTGATCATCCTCAACAGCCGGGGCACCCCACTCGGAGCCTGACCACCAGGACGCGCGGGCGGGAGGAATCCCCCACCCGCGCCGAACCATCCGCGGGCCACCCCCCGGCACGTGGTACGAGGACCCCGTTCAACCGATCACCGACATCCGCCCCTCAGGAGGTGGCGACCATCAACCGACCCAGGCAACCGATGCCGGTCCGGCGTCCGATTTGGGGCCGCGTGCTCGCCCTCACGGTCGCGTTCGCGCTCGGCGCGATCGTCGCCGGCGGTGTGGTGTTCGGAGTGACCCGGCCGAGCTCGATCGAGCAGATGGCCGACCAGATCCGGGCCGAGTCCGCCCTCCGGGACAAGACGCAGATCAAGACCCTGACGGAGCTGGCCCGCACCACGCGGGACCGGCTCGTCCCCGTGCTCGACGGACTGGGCCGGGCGTTGCCCGCCGACGGCACCGCGGGGCCGGCCGTGGTGACCGCCGCCGACGTCGAGACCTGGCGGAAGGCGGCCACCGCGGCCGTCGAAGGCTTCGCCGACCCGCCGTCCGGTGAGACCGCCACCAACGTGGCGAGGTCGAGTCTCGCCTCCGCCGTACGGCAGATCGCCACGACCGTCGACACCTACGCGGCCGCGCGGGACCTCACCGGACCGGGCCGCACCACCGCGATGGACCTGGCCGTACGGCAGCGCGCCGACGCGCTCTTCACCTGGTCGGTCGGAGCCACCGCCCTCGACGCCGTGAACGTCGACGCGGGCTACGGCCACCAGCACGTATTCCTGCCGACATCACCCGGCGAAGGGGACCTCACGCCCGACGCCGAACCCGAGGGGAGTCACGACTCGTGAAAAAGACACTGACATACGTCCTCACCGTCCTCATGGCCGGGCTCGTGCTGATGCTCGGCGCGCCGGCGGCCTCCGCCCACGGCGGAGCGATCAAGTTGGAGGTGACGGGGGACGGCGCCGACAACGTCAACGTGCTGGCGACGTACAAGAAGGACGGCCATCCCGTCACGGAGATCGTCGAGGCGACGCTGACCGCGACCTCGACCGACGGCCGTTCCTTCGGGCCGGCGCCGCTCAGGTCGGCATCCGAGGGCCAGAACGTCTACCACCTCGCCGAGCCGCTGCCGAGCGGCGAGTGGCAGGTCACCGTGACCGCGACCGAGCCCTCCAAGGCGCACGCGACGGTGAGGGTGAAGGCGGGAGACATCGCCGCCTCGCCCGTGGCGGCGACCGGGCCGGCGCAGAACAAGGCCGCGGCGACGGCGACCGTGGCGGACGACGAAGGCGCGATGGGGATGCCCCTCAAGATCGGCATCATCGCTCTCGTGGCGCTCCTCGCCGTCGCGGCCTGGATCGGCCTCGCCTGGCGCAACCGGGCGAGCGCCCGGCACTGAAGGAGTCCCGCGTGATCGGGGGCCGGAGACCGGGACGGCCCTGGACGGCGATCACCACGATGGGCCGGGATGGAGGTCCCGGCCCGATCTCGGTGCCGTCCCGTGACGGGGTCAGGGGCTGGTGCAGGTGACGGCCGGCGTGGCCGCGGTGCCGTTGGCGGTGAAGCCGAAGGTGGTGGACGCCCCGGCCGCGAGGGAGCCGTTGTAGGCGGCGTTGCGGACGGTCACCGAGGAGCCGGACACGCTCTGCATGCCGTTCCACAGGCTGCTGATGGTCTGCCCGCCCGGCCAGGTCCACTTCACGGTCCAGCCGTTGACCGCCGAACTGCCCGCGCGGACCGTGACCTCCGACTGGAATCCGCCCGGCCAGCTGTTGACCGTCGTCAGGGTCGCCGAGCACGCACCCGTGACCGGAGGAGTGGGGCTGGGGCTGGTCGGCGGGGTCGGGCTCGGGCTGACCGGCGGAGTCGGGCTCGGGCTCGGGCTGGTCGGCGGGGTCGGGCTCGGCGAGGTGCCGGGAGCGCTGTTGAGGGCGTTCAGCGCCGCGGTGTAGGCGGGCTTGGGCTGGTAACTGGAGTCCCACATCATGGGGGCGCCATAACCGGGGAACGTCCCGGGGATCCAGGTATGGCCGTCGTCCACGCCCCACTGGGAGACGCCGACGCAGCGGGAGACCGCCAGGCAGGCGTTCACGACCTTGCCGTAGTCGGTGCCCTGCTGCTGCAGTTCGGAAGAGTCGGCCGGCATCGGGATGCGGTCGTCGAGTTCGGTGATGGCGACGTCCAGGCCCAGGTCGGCGAAGCGCTGCATGTTCGCCTGCAGGGACGAGGGAATCTGGCCGACGATGAAGTGGCTCTCGAAGCCGATGCCGTGCAGCGGGACGCCCTGGGACACCAGCGACTGGGCCAGCGAGTAGAGCCCGTTGCTCTTGGCGTTGATGCCCTCGATGTTGTAGTCGTTGATGTACAGCTTGGCGTTCGGGTCGGCGGCGTGTGCGGCCCGCAGCGCGATCGCGAGGTAGTTGGCGCCCATCGCCTTGTAGAACACGTCCTGGCGCAGCGTGCCGTCCTCGTTGTACGGCTCGTTGATGACGTCCCAGGCGTAGACCTTCCCCTTGTAGTGGGTGGCCTCGGTGGTGATGTGGTTCTCCATCACGCCCTGGACCTGGTTCAGCGGCAGGCTGCTGACCCAGGTGGGCAACTGGGCGTGCCACACCAGATTGTGCCCGCGTACCCGCATGCCGTGGGACTGGGCGAAGGAGACGATCTGGTCACCCGACCCGAAGTTGAACGAGCCTCTGGACGGCTCGGTGGCGTCCCACTTCATCTCGTTGCCGGGGGTCACCATGTCGAACTGGGCCGCGGCGAGGTTGACCTCGGCGCTGATGCCGAGGTCGCCCCGCGTCAGCGCGGTGCCGAAGTACCGCCCCTTGGCCTCGGCCGACGCCTTCAGCGTCGACGCCGCCTGCGCGGGCATCGCCAGGCCGACCGCGACGGCGGTGGCCGCGGCCAGAACGGCGGCCAGACCGCGGACGCGGCCTCGTGACCGATCCGACGAATGGTTGGGCGGTTTCATCTCAGCCCTCCAGTGGTGATTCGGATGCTGTCTGCGGACATGGCACGCGGGCGCAGGGACGAGACCGGCGGCCTGCGGCGCTCCCGTGACCGGATCTCGGCTCCGCACCCATGCGGGGAACGACCATCGATTGTTAGCGCTAACAATCTGGCTTCTCAACGTTCCCTCAGCCCGATGGTGGTGAGCGGAGCAAATACGACACGGACCGGCCCGTCAAGAACGTGACCGTGCCCTTCCGCAAGGGCTTCGCCCCTTACCTACCGTTCCACCACCGCAGACTCGCCCCGGCCCACTTCGTACGCGCGCACCCGTCGCTGAAACATTCATCACCCGCGGAGCCGGTGCACATCACCACCGTCCCGGTCTCACCTGGCGCGGAAAACGTCCCGGCCGGGTGTATCGGCGCCGCCGCAGTCGCGATCTTCCTGAACGCGGGCCGTGGTCATGCCGGAGAAGTGGAGCTGCCGGCGTTCGGCAGCGGGAGGCGTCGCAGGTGGAGTTTCTGGATCTTTCCCGAACCCGTCTTCGGCAGGTCATCCGTAATGTCGAAATAGACCGGCATTTTGTATTTGGCCAGGCGAGAGCAGAGAAACTCGCGCAGCTCATCGGCGGTGACACTCGCGCCGGGGCGGAGCACCACGAACGCGCGGCCGACCTCACCCCATGTGGCGTCGGGTACGCCGAGCACGGCGACCTCGGCGATGGCCGGATGCTCGAAGATCGCTGCCTCGACTTCGGCCGGGTAGACGTTCTCCCCGCCCGAGATGTACATGTCCTTGACCCGGTCGACGACGTACAGGTGCCCCTCCTCGTCCAGAACGGCGACGTCGCCGGAGCGGAACCAGCCGCCGTCGGAGAACGCGGCGGCGGTCGCCTCCGGGTTGCGCCAGTAGCCGGGGGTCACGTTCGGCCCCTGGATGAGCACCTCACCCGGCTGTCCCACCGCCGCGTCCGTGCCGTCGGGCTGGACGACCCGCACATTGGCGAAGAACACCGGCACTCCTGCCGAGCCCACCTTGCGCACGCTCTGGCTGGCCTCGAGGAAGGTGGCGCCGGGAGCGGTCTCGGTGAGCCCGTATCCCTGGCAGAACACCAGGCCCCGTTCCTGGTAGGTGCGGATCAGCGCGGCGGGGATCGCCGCGCCCCCGGACATCAGGGTACGCAGCGAGGACAGGTCCGCGCCCGCGAACCTGGGCGACCGGGCGAACGCGGCGAACATCGTGGTGACCCCGAACATCCAGGTGACCTCGTACTTCTCCATGAGGTCGTAACACTCGTCCACGTCCCACGACGGCATGATCACCGAGCATCCGCCCTTGAGGAAGGTCGGCAGCAGGGTCTGGTCCAGGGCGGCGACGTGGAAAAGCGGCGCGCTGATCAGCGTCACCTCGTCGCTGGTGACATCGACGCCGAGCAGGAGGTTGAAACAGTTCCACACAAGGTTGCCGTGGGTGAGCATCGCGCCCTTGGGCCGCCCGGTCGTACCCGAGGTGTAGAGGATGAGCGCCGTGTCCTCCAGCCGCACAGGCGTGTCGATCGGGGTGGGATCGCCCTCCGCGAGCCAGGTCTCGTAATGCCGCTCCCCCGGCCCCGGAGCGCCGAGGGCGACGACCTGCCGGAGGGGAGCCGCGGTGTCCTGCGGGAGGGCTCGGACCACCTCGGTGCACTCGGGCGCGTAGACCAGGACCGCGGCGCCCGAGTGGTCGAGCATGTAGCCGATCTCGGGCGCGGCCAGACGGAAGTTCAGCGGCACGAAGATCGCCCCGAGCAGGTGCGAGGCGAACATCGTCTCGACGAAGGCGACGTGATTGCGGCCGAGGTAGGCGACCCGATCACCGGCCCGCACCCCCGTCGCACGCAACCGCGACGCCAGCCGTGTCGTCCGTTCGTGAACCTCGGCGTAGGTGAAAGGCCGGTCCGCGAAGATGAACGCGGTCCGGTCCGGTGTCATCTGGGCCCGGCGGGCGGGCCACCCTCCCAGTCCGGCGTTGCGCATCGGTGTTCGACCTCCTGTGAGCTGGGGGATCAGGGAAGGCGTCAAGACCGAGCAGGCACGACAGCTCGGAATCGTCGACGAGGCCGACCTGGGAGTCGACGGCGGCGCCGAAAACGGCGCCCGCTCACGGCTCAGGCGTAGTGCCGGTAGATCGCCCGGGCGACGCAGGCCGGCTTGTTCGCACCTTCGGTCTCGACGGTGAAGTCGAGCAGCATCTGGACGCCGTCGCCGGGGACGTCCTCGACGGAGGCGACGGCGGCGGCGAGGCGGATCCTGCTGCCGACCTTGACCGGGCTGGGGAAGCGGACCTTCTCCAGGCCGTAGTTGATGCTCATCTTCACGCCCTGGATGTCGAGCAGTTCGTTGAACAACGGGATGACCAGGGACAGGGTGAGGTAACCGTGGGCGATCGGGCCGCCGAACGGGCCGTCCGCGGCCCGCACGGGATCGACGTGGATCCACTGGTGGTCGTCGGTGGCGTCGGCGAAGGTGTTCACCCGGTCCTGGGTGATCTCCAGCCAGCCGCTGTGGCCGAGATCCTTGCCGGCCAGCGCCCTGATCTCGTCGAGCCCGTAAGCCGTGGTGGTCATGCGTCTGTCGTCCTCTCCTGCGTGCCGAGCCCGAGCAGGCGTACGGCGTTGTCCTTCAGGATCTTCGGGCGGACCTCGGGCTTGATCTCGAGCTTGTCGAAGTCGGCCAGCCAGCGGTCCGGGGTGATCACCGGATAGTCGGAGCCGAAGAGCACCTTGTCCTTCAGCAGCGTGTTGGCGTACCGCACGAGCTGCGGCGGGAAATACTTCGGCGACCACCCCGACAGATCGATGTAGACATACGGCTTGTGCGTGGCGACGGCCAGCGCCTCGTCCTGCCACGGAAACGACGGATGGGCCAGGATGATCCGCAACTCGGGGAAGTCCACGGCCACATCGTCCACCAGCATGGGATTGCCGTACTTGAGCCGGATCCCGCCCCCGCCGGGGACGCCCGCGCCGATACCCGTCTGCCCGGTGTGGAACAACGCCGGAACGCCCAGCTCCTCGATCGCCTCATACAGCGGGTACGCCATCCGATCGTCGGGCGCGAAGCCCTGGATGCTCGGGTGGAACTTGAACCCGCGCACCCCGTACTCCTGCACCAGCCGCCGCGCCTCGCGCACCCCCGCCCGGCCCTTCCAGGGATCGACACTGGCGAACGGGATCAGCACGTCCGGGTGCTCCGCGCAGCTCTCCGCCACCTCCTCGTTCGAGATGCGCGGGTGCCCGGTGGCATGCTCCGCGTCGACGGTGAACACCACCGCGGCCATCCTCCGCTCACGGTAGTACGCGGCCATCTCCGCGATGGTCGGCTGCCGGTGCCCGTGGGCCTTGAAGTAGTCCTCCGAGGCGCCGAACAGCTCCGGGCTCAGCGAGCCGTGCCCGTCCTTGGAGATCTCAGCGTGCGTGTGCACGTCGATCGCGACCAGATCGGCGACGTTCATGACCGCCATGTCAGACCTCCTGAGCGTCCGAGGCGGGGACCTTGGGCGCGGGGATGCCGTACGTCTCCGGCTCGGCGCCGACTCCCGACTGCCAGGAGGCGGCGATGGTCCCCGCCGTCCACCCTCCGTCGGCGAACGCGACAGCCTTTTCACCGGGGTGCGACCACAGCGCGAGGCGGTCGCCGCCGATCCCGATCGCCTGGCCGGTCACACCCGCGGAGGCGTCCGAGGCGAGGAACACGACGAGCCCCGCCACGTCCTCGACCGTGCCCAGCCCCTCGTCCCTGCGCAACCAGCCCGGGAACGGCCGGCCGGTCCGCTCGGACTCCTCGATGATCGGCGCGAACACGGGAATGGTCTTGGTCATCTCCGTGGCCGCCACCGGGACGACCGCGTTCACCGTGATGTTCGCCCTGGCCAGCTCCATCGCCCAGGTCCTGGCCATCGCCACGATGCCGGCCTTGGCCGCCGCGTAGTTGGTCTGCCCGAAGTTCCCGCGCTGGCCCGCCGGCGAGGAGATCAGGATCAGCCGGCCACCGGTCCCCTGCTCACGCATCCGGATCGCCGCGGCCCGCGCGCACGTGAACGTGCCGCGCAGGTGCACATCGATCACCGCGTCGAAGTCGTCGTCCGACATCTTCCACAGCACCCGGTCGCGCAGGATCCCCGCGTTCGTGACCATCACATCCAGCCGGCCGAACTCCTTGACCGCGGTGGCCACCAGCAGGTCGGCCACCTCGGCGGATCCGACCGGGGCGACGACGCTCCGCGCCTCGCCGCCGTTACCGGTGATGGCCTCGACGACCTGCGCGGCCGCGTCGGCGTCCACGTCGTTGACGACCACCGCCGCCCCGGCCGCGGCAAGCGCTTCGGCGTACGCGCGGCCGAGGCCGCGGCCCGCACCTGTGACAACGGCGACCTTGCCGGAAAGATCCATGGGAGTCCCCCTGAGTTATACGGCGATTGCAGCGAAATATATGACAGTCTCATGACGACCGTCAAAGATTTGCCCAACATTTCCTGCCTGCCTGCTCTCGTGCCGTGACGAGCCGTACCGAGGGAGACGACAACGGGCAGGCGGCACAGGGCAGGCGGCACAGGGCAGGCGGCACCGGGCGCGCGGGCACAATCCCAGGCGACGCAGGTGCTTCAGGACGGGCGCCGACACGTCCGGGAGACCGGCGCGGTGAACCGCGAATGGGACGGAACCGCGGGACCGGCCGGCGATCCGCGCCGAGCGGGTGTTTCACACGCTCGCCCGCATCCACGAACCGCGCGCCGGGAAACTCAGGCCAGGACGACGTTCTCCAGCCACTGACCGACGCGCTTGACCACCTCGTCGCCGAAGGTGCGGGCGTCGACGTTGTCGGCGTGAATCTCGATCACCGGGAACCCGGCCGCCTCCAGTGCCCTGGCGGTGAAGTAGCTGCCGCGAGGGTCGTCGGAGACCAGGTGGACCACCCCGTCGATGCCGTGCAGACGGGCCTCCTTCACGTACCACTCGCTCGACCACGGCGGGGTGTAGAGCTGGTCGGTGAAGGCGGCGAAGCGCGCCGCCAGCGCCCTCATGGGGTCGTCGCCGTAGCGGACGTAACCGTCAGCGGCGATGGCCAGGTACATCGACCAGACGAACACCGCACCATACTCGTCCTGGAAGCGCTGGTAGAAGCCCATGTCGTACCAGAGGCCGCGGCCGATCCACATCAGCCGGGCCCGCTCGCCCGGGCACGCGGCCTGACCCGCGTCGACCCGGTCGCGCACCTCCTCATAGAACCGCTTGGCGATGTCCCTGGCCCACTCGGTGCCACGGTGCCATTGGGGAAGCATGACGCTGGGGATGCTGTCGACGACGCTGAGCGGAGCCGGCCGGGTGCGGGCGATGAGAGCGCGTGTCTTCCTGTTCCACTCCTCCTGCTCGTTGACCAGGGCCATCACCTCGCGGAAGCGCGACTCGCTGAATCGCCTGCCGGTGGTGGTCTCCAGGAACCTGACGAGGTTCTCCAGCTCCGCGGTGAGAAGGTCCAGTCTGGCCGGGCCGACGGCCTGCTCCCAGCGGTGCGGCATGAGCTCCCACCAGTTGACGGGGACCTCGTTCTCAGCGGCGCTTTCCAATGGGTAGAAGGTGACCCCGGGCTCGTGACCCCAGATGTCGAAGATCTTGCGGGTGACGTCGCCGGAGGCGTCGCCGACGACGATGTCCGGTCTGGGCAGGCCGCCCCACGGCCCGGCCTCCGGTTCCGGGTCGAAGGCGGAGCCGAGGGTGACCGAGTTGTACTGCTCGGAGTAGTCGGGGTACCCGCGCTGCCGCACCAGCTCCAGGTAGTGCCCCGAGCGCTGCTTGGCGGCCACCAGGGACGCCCACCATTGGCTGACCGCGTACGGGATGTCCATCGTGCGGAAGATCTCGTGTGGGACGTCCGCGTTCAGCAGGGCGAACGGCTCGCCGGCGGCGACCCGGCGCCGCAGGTCGGCGAACCATTCGCGCTGGTGTCTGCCCGCCTCGGCCGCTGTGGCGAGGGATTTCACACTGCGCATGGATGTTCCTTCCGCAGGGCGGTCAGGTCGGCACGCCCGTAGTCCTGGCGCTCCAGCAGAACGGCGGGGATGTCGAGCGCCGCGCGCTGCGCGGGGAAGTCCCAGGCCGGGGCCTCGTCGCCGGTTCTGGAATAGGCGACGAAGAGCTCGGCCCGGCAGTGCCGTACGGCCCTCGCCGCGTGCGCGGCGCGCTCGCTCACGGTGGCCCGGTGGGCGGTCGGACCGCTGTGGTGGTAATGCTCGGCCAGCGCGTCCAGGCCGCCCGCGCCGACCGGCCCCTCCGGGGATGGGCCGCCGAAGGAGTGGTCCTCGCCGACGATCACGCAGCCCTCGGACTCGACGGCCTCATACACGTGCGGCGTGTCGTGGTCGCTGCCGCTCAGGAAGACCCGCCGTCCGGCGTGTTCCTCGAGCTGTCCCGCCTCGGCCAGCAGCCGTTCCAGCAGTGCGATGTGCTCGTCCACGGGCAGGGCCGCGTTGGCCACCGCGAGGAACTGCCGCCCCGTCAGGCGGGCGGGCACGGCCCTGCGCAGCTCCTCGGCGGCGGCCAGCAGACGGCGCCGCTCGTTGTGCGCCGCCACCGCCCTGGCGAGGTCGAGGGGACGGCCGGTCCAGGCCTCCAGCCTGGCCGCGAACTCGCCGATCCTGCGACGGTTGTAGCGGGCGGTCGTGCGGTGCGGCAGGTGCAGGATGTCCACGAGGTACACCTCGGGCAGTCCCGTGCCCGGCTCCACCCGGCACAGCTCGCGCAGCGCGTAGAACAGCCGCAGGGACGCCTCGCAGTCATGCGAGACCACGATGCGATCCAGGTCGCCGAAGGACCCGGCGAGCAGCCGGGTGAGCACCGAGCGGGCCATCGGGTCCACCCCCCGGCCCAGGTACCGGTCTCCGGGCGCGGAGCCGGACTCCGGGTCGCCCGTGAGGCGGAACGCGCGGAGCCCCGCGGCGGTCAGCAGTTCGACCGGCATGTCCGCCCCGACGTAGCCGACGACCGGCGTCCGGTTGCCGGTCGGGCCCTTCGAGGAGGCCGGAGGTGCGCCGCGCCGGGCGTACGCCTCCTCCAGTGCGGCGAGCGCCGTGGACATGTCAGATCACCCCCTCCTCGGCCAGGGCCTTGAGTTCGTCGTCGGAGTAGCCGAGCAGGCCGCCGTAGATTTCGGCGTTGTGCTCGCCGAGGGCGGGCGCCGGCCGGTCGAGCCCCGCCTCGGAGGCGGAGAAGCGGATCGGCACGCCGGTCCCGTACAGGTCCCCGCGGCGACCGTGGCGCGGGTGCTCCAGCGGCACGACCTCCTCGCGCTCCAGCACGAGCGGGTCGCGCACGGCGTCGCCGGGCTCACGCACCTCGGCGGCGGGGACGCCGTGCCGGGTGAGCAGATCGAGGATCACGGCGAGCGGGCGGTCCCCCGCCCACGAGGCCACCAGCTCGTGCAGCTCGCCGGCGTTGGCCACGCGCGCGTCCCTGGAGGCGAACCGCGGGTCTGCGGCCAGATCGTCGCGTCCCATCGCCGCGAACAGGCCGCGGGCGAACGCGTCGGTAGGACCGCACAGCGCGAACCAGCCGTCCGCGGCGGGGAACGTGCCGAACGGCGCCAGCCTGGGCACGGTCGTCCCCGTGCGCATGGGCAGGCCCAGCTTCTCGTAGGCGTCGAACGGCTCGCAGGCGACCAGCGAGGTCAGTGCCCCCAGCATGGACACGTCCACGTGCTGGCCCTGGCCGGTCGCGTCGGCCCGCAGGACCGCGGCGAGCGTGCCGATCACCGCGTACAGCGGCGCGACCAGGTCGCCCACCGGCAGCCCGAAGCGGACAGGCGGCTCGCCGGGCGCGCCCGCGGTCATCATCACGCCGCTGAGCGCCTGGATGATGGTGTCCATCGCCTTTCCCGAACCGGGACCGCCCTGCGCGCCGAAGCCGCTGATCGACGTGCACACGATGCGCGGGTTGATCGCGCTCGCCCAGTCGTGGCCGATGCCGAGCCGCGTCATGACGCCGGCGCTGTAGTTGTCGATCATGATGTCCGCTTCCCTGACCAGACCGGCCAGGACGTCGCGGGCCTTGGGGTGCTTGAGATTGAGCGTGACGCTCTGCTTGTTTCGGCCCCGCAGGAGCATCGACACGGACATGTCGTCGTCCCCGTGGCGGGCCAGCGTCAGCCCGTCCGCACCGGCATAGGGGGCGTTGTTGCGGGAGGAGTCGCCGCCGGTCAGCGGATTCTCCACCTTGATCACGCGGGCGCCGAGCCCGGCCAGCAGCAGGGTCGCGTACGGTCCGGACAGTGCGGTGGTCAGATCGATCACCGTGCGGCCGGCGAGCGGACGGTCAGCCACGCAGCACCACCTCGTCTCCCTCCCAGTGGAACTCCGTCTTCAGGCCCGCCTGCCGCGTGATGTGCTCGATGTACGACACGACCCGCCGCCCCTCCTCGTCGTCGCCGAGCGGCACCGGCCGGCCCGCGCCGTCGATCCAGCAGGGCACGATGCCCGCCGAGACCAGGCCGTCCCGGTCGAACCGGCAGACCGCGATCGCGGTGTTCCGGCTCTCGGGATGGAAGGGGTAATACGGCATGTCCGGGTCGGGCGCGAAGCCGTACAGCTCGACTCTGCGGCGCGCCCACGCGGCCCGTTCGCCCGCGTCGCCCGTGGTGGGCGTCAACGCGTGGGTGACGGTCACGAAGTTGCCCAAGCCGTGATAGATCGGCCTGCCGCGGTACATCTCGACGCCGCGCATGATGTGGGCGTGGTGGGCGAACACGGCGTGCGCGCCGGCGTCGATCGCGGCGTGCGCCACGGGCCGCTCGTACATCGCCAGCACGGCGGGCGTGTGCCCGACGCCCTTGTGCATCGACACCGTCACGATGTCGACCTCGGCGGCCAGGGCCGCCACGTCCTCGGCCATCCGCTCCAGGGAGGCGGGGTCGGCGAAGGTGTAGACGGCGGGTGGCCCGCCGGGGCTGGCGTGGTCGAGTTCGTAGTGGGTCAGCACCTTGACGTACGCGCAGCCGGGCTTGCGGCTGGTCGCCCAGGACTCGCGTGGACCGACGCAGTTGTAGCTGAGCACCCCGATTCGCAGCCCGTCGCGCTCCACGACGGCGGGGCGGCGGGCCTCGTCGAGAGTCAGGCCGGCGCCCACGGTGGTCAGTCCGGCCCCGGTCGCGTACGTGATCGTGTCGGCCACCCCCTGGTCGCCGACGTCGTAGACGTGGTTGCCCGCGAGCGTCACCACGTGGAAGCCGGCGTCGGCGACCGCGGAGAGCGCGGCTGGATCGGCGGGCGGGGCGGGAACGTCGGTGCTGACCTGGGCGGTGGACGTGCTGTGGGGCACCTCGATGTGGCCGATCACCACATCGCCCCGGCCCAGCGTCTCCTGGGCCGGGGCGAAGAAGGACGCGGGGTCGGGCTCGTCGACGACGAGGTCGCCGACGGCCATTACCGTCAAGCTCAAGAGGTGGTCTCCTCCTCCAGGAGGCGTTCGTCGGGTATTTGCGCCGCGCGCCCGGAGAAGCGCGACAGGAAGGCTCTCAGGCGGGGCGAGGCGGGGTTGTCGAAGATCTCCTCGGGAGTGCCTGTCTCGACGATCTGCCCCTTCTCCATGAAGACGCATCGATCGGCCACCTCGCGGGCGAAGCTCATCTCGTGCGTCACGATGATCATGGTCATGCCCCCGCGGGCGAGATCGAGCACGACGCTCAGCACCTCGTCCACCAACTCGGGGTCCAGCGCGCTGGTGGGCTCGTCGAACAGCATGATCCGCGGGTTGGTGGCCAGAGCCCTGGCGATGGCGACGCGCTGCTGCTGGCCCCCCGAGAGCATCCGGGGATGGGCGTCCGCCTTGTCGGCGAGCCCCACGCGCTCCAGCAGCCGCAGCGCCTCCTGCCGCGCTTCCTCCGGCCTCCGGCCGTGGACCAGCACCTGCGCCTCGATGACGTTGCGCAGCACGCTCCAGTGCGCGAACAGGTTGAACTGCTGGAAGACCATGCCCATGCGGCCGCGCTGGGCGGCCACCCGCCGGTCCGGTAGGGGGCGCAGGTGGCCCCGGTGGAACTCGTAGCCGAGCAGCTCCCCGTCGAGGTACATGGCCCCGCCGTCGATGCTCTCCAGCTGGTGGACACAACGGGCCAGGGTGGACTTGCCCGAGCCGGACGGGCCGATCACGGTGACGACCTCGCCCTCGTGCACGTCCAGGCTCACCCCGTCGAGCGCCACGTGGTCGCCGAACTGCTTGCGCACGTCGCGGATGCGCAGGACCGGCGTGTCGCTCACCGCTGCCCCTTTCCGAAGTGCCGCTCCAGGCGCCGCTGGCCGAGCGACAGAGCGGTGACCACCACCAGATACCAGGCGCAGGCGACGATCAGCAGCGGCACGATCTCGTAGGTCCTGTTGTAGATCACCTGCACCGAGTACAGCAGGTCGGCCATCGCGATCACGCTGACCAGGGAGGTGCCCTTGAGCAGGCTGATGAACTCGCTGCCGGCAGGCGGGACGATCACCCGCATCGCCTGCGGGAGCACGACCTTGACGAAGCTCTGCCTCGCCGTGAACCCCATCGCGCGGGCCGCGTCACGCTGGCCGCCGTCCACGGCCAGGATGCCCGCCCTGACGATCTCGGCCATGTACGCGGCCTCGTGCAGGGTGAGCCCGATGACGGCCGCGGTCAGCGAGCTGATCACGGAGTTGGTCGGCCACGAGACGAACGTCGGGCCGAACGGCACGCCCAGCGGGATCCGCGGCAGCAGATAACCGAGGTTGAACCAGAAGATCAGCTGGAGCAGGGGCGGGATGCTGCGGAAGACCGTGACATAGAAGCCGCACGCCCAGGCCACCGGCCTGAAGCCGCTCAGCCTGCCCGACGCGAGAAGCACCCCGAACACGCTGCCCAGCAGCATCACGATGACGGTGAGCAGCAGCGACATGCCCAGGCCGCGCAGGACGTTCGGGTCGAACAGATACTTGCCGACCACCGGCCATTCGAACCGGGGGTTGGTGACGAGGAACCAGGCGAACTGCGCGACGAGCACGAGCAGCACGACTCCGGCCACCCAGCGCAGGGGGCGGATGCGCGGACGGGCGGCGGCGACGTCGACGGCCTGTGGTGGCACGACCTGTGGTGCCACGCTCATCCCGTCGCCGCGGTGTTCATCTTGGGCTCCTGGACCGCCACGTTCTGGAGCCCGTACTTGTCCATGATCTTCTTGTACTCGCCGTTCTTGAAGATCTCCTTGAACGCGTCGAGCATGACCGGGCCAAGGCCGCCGGACTTGGGCACGAGCATCGCCAGCTGGTCGACGCCGGCGCCCTGTTCTTCGGTCTGCGTCACGTACGTGAAGGCGTCCTTCTCCTTCGAGAGCACGTCGAGCGCGGCGCTCTCGGTCATGCCGGCCGCGTCGGCCCGGCCGGACTTGGCGGCGAGGATGGTGCCGTTCGTGTCGGCGAAGCCGATGAAGTCGAGCCCCGGCTTGCCCTGCTTGGCGCACCATTCGGTCAGGCGCTTGGCCTGGTCCTCCACGATGCTGCCGGCGGTGCCGGCGACGCGCTTGCCGCACAGGTCACCCGAGCTCTTGACGGCCGAGGACCCGGCCTTGGGGATCAGGTAGGAGGTCCGGGTGACCATCCACACGAGCGCGTCGAACTGCTTCTCACGCTCGGCGCTGTCCTTGACCGGGCCGTTGAAGGCGTCGTATCTGGAGGCGAGCATGCCGGACAGCGCCGCGGGCAGGCCACTGACGATCGAGATCTCGGTGCGGACCCCCAGCACCTTGCCGAGGGCGTCCTGCAACTCCTTGTCGATGCCCGTGACGGTCTTGCCGTCGTTGGCGACGATCCGATAGGGCGGGTGGGAATCCCCGGCAAATCGGATGACGCCCGCTTCCTTGATGCCATCGGGCAGGGCGTCGTACAGAGCCGTCGCGCCGGCCGGCCGCTGCGCCTCACCGCCGTCTCCACCGCAGGCTGCGGCACTGGCGAGGGCCAAAGCCGCCGCACCCGCGAGGATGGTCCTGGGCAATCTCATGGTGGTCCTTCCACGACCAGCTAATGATGCAGTTAATTTGGCGGTCGTTGGGATAAGTGTCACACCTAGGGGTGCACACCTGTCAAGAGGCGGCTGTGCAGCGGAGACGTGCGGGGCGAGCAGGAACGCCGCCCCGTCGCCGGCAGCGATCAGGTGAGCGCGAGGATGGAACTGGTCCGGTGGTGGGCGACCAGCTCGGCCAGTTCGGGCTCGAACTCCGCGACGATCTGCTTGACGCGGAACTCGGCGAGCGGCCCGAGGGTGTCGTAGATCTCCACGAAGAGGTCTCTGGCCGCGGCACGCGGCCAATCGGCGGGCAACAGCTCCGCCGGCAGGTCGGGGTCGTGGTTGGGGAACGTCCGCCAGGTGTCCATGATCCCCGTACGCGCCACCAGCGCCTCTGACGCGCCGACCACGCCCTTGCGGACGCGCTCCAGAAGAGGCGAGTACTGGGCCACGAACCCCTCGTAGGTGCGCCGGAGCTGGTCGAAGTCCCATGCCTCCTGTGGGGCGCGCATGCCCGGGAGATCGAGAGCCTCGGCGCGGAAGATCGTCGACATGGGGATCTCCAGCTCGGTGAGCACCGCCGCCGCGCTGTCGGCGTTCGCCGTCGGCGAGACCCACAGCCCGTCGTAGAGCGGGGCGAAGCCGAGCCAGCGCAGCCTCGCGCGCAGCGCGTGGCGCAGGTCACGCTGTTCCTCGGAGATGGAGAACGCCGCCATCACCCATCTCCCGTCCCACGCGCCCTGTTCCAGGCCGAAGGACATGATCCGCTGCCGCCCCTCCAGCATCACCGCGGCGGCCCGATCCGTCAGGCGATAGTAGGTGCGCCGCCCGATTTTGGACGACTCCAGCAGATCCCGCTTGGTCAGGCGGCTGAGCGCGGCCCGGGCCGCCACGGCGGAGACGCCGAACTCCTCGGTCAACCGCACCAGGGCCGCGGACGGCAGTTGCTCGGGCCGGCTGATCCAGTAGTCCCCGAGAAGCGTCGTGATCAGGTGCTGCGGGGGTGCGCCCACCTGGAAGCGCGGGAAGTCGAGGTCCGCTGCCTCGGACCTTTCACCATCATTCACAGCAGGAGTATATTGACAACGCTTGAGCGCGCGCTCGTTATCAGAATGTCATGCTTCTTGGGTGACCTCGAGCCCGCCGGCGAGGAGGTCCAGGCGGTCGCGGTCGGTCGTCTCGTCGAAGCTCGTGTGACGGCGAGTCGCCGGCGACTCCAGAGCGGACACCTGCGCGAAGGTGTGGTGAGCGGCCAGCCCGGCCAGCTCCGGGTCGAACTCGGCGAGGATCTCGCGGAACCGCCGCTCCGCCGGCTCCCCGAGCGAGTCGTAGATCTGCACGCACAGCCGCCGAGCCTCCTCGCGCGGCCAGCCGGCGGGCAGCAGCTCGGCGGGGAGGTCGGGGTCGAGCGTGGGGAACACCCGCCAGTCGGTCATGATCGCGGTTCGCAGTCGCAGCGCCTCGCTGGGGCACGGGCTGGACATCGCCAGCCGCTCGGCCACCGGCCGGTGGGCATCGATGAACCGCAGGTAGCGCTCGCGCAGCGCGGCGACGTCGAAGGCGTGGTCCAGCACCGGGTCCAGGTCGTCGTCGGCGACCTTGCGGGCCCGGAACACGACCGCCCCCCGCACGCCGAGCCTTCGCACGAGTTCGACGACGTCGTCCGTCTTGTCGTGCGGGGACACCCACACCGCGTCGAAGATCATGCCGAAGTGCAGCAGGCGCAGCCCGTCGCGCAGCGCGCGTCGGGTGTCCCGCTGGTCTTCGGGAACCGAGAACGTGACAACCGTCCACTGCCCGTCCCAGCACGGTGTGGTGGCGCCGAACGTCAACAGCCGGCGCATGTGCGCCACGATCACGTCGGACGCCCGGGGCGGCAGTCCGTACGCGGTGGTGCGGCCGTTGCGGGAGCTGGCCAGCAGCCCTCGTGAGGCGACCCGCCGCAGGGCGGCGCGGGCGCTGGTCGCGGTGATGCCGAACTCCTCAAGCAGCCGGACCAGCGCCGCCGACGGGATGTGCTCCTGCCGCCAGAACCAGTAGTCGCCGAGCAGCGTGGTCAGCAGCCGCTGCGGTTCGGCCCCTTGCCGAGCTCTGGGCAGGGAGCCGGGTTCCGGCGACGCGGTCACCCGGCGTCCCTCCATCGTCAGACTCCTCAGCCGGTGTAGGTGCCCCAGCCGGCCACCTCCCGAATACGGGCGTGCTCACCGGGCTCGACCTGCGTGAATTTTACGTCACCCGGCGCCGCGTCCGGGCCCGTCCCGGCGAGACCGGCCGCGGTCCGGCGGTGCCGGGACGACGATCGCGCGGGATGTCTCCTCACTCTTCACCGCGGGGGACGTGGGGGCGCAGGAAACGGCCGGGGGTGTAGTGAACGAACTCCGCGGTGCCCAGGTCCGGGTCCTCGGCGGCCAGGCGTGCGGCCAGCCTGTCGAGCTGGTGGGCGTCGACGTCCGTCCAGCGGCCGGTGGTGACCCGGTTCCTCAAGGTCTGCACCGCGGCGACGAACTCGGCTCCGGTGTAGCGGCAGTGGCCGGGCCGGTCGACGAACGCCTGGCGCAGCATCGCGCCCTTCCCTGCGCGCCGAACCACATCGGAGTAGGCGCGGGCCTGGGTGACGGTGGGGTAGTTGTCGCCGCGCTCGTGCATCGTCAGGACGGGGACGCCGAGCGCGCCGCGCGGGGTGAAGTAGTTCTCCATGTAGGTGACGGCGCCGGGGTCGGCGGAGACGCGCGGCGCCGCCGCCAGGGCCGCGAGGTCGGCGTCGAGGTCCAGTCCTGCGCTGTCGTAGAGGGCGCGCACCTGCTTCATACGCCCGGACTCCTGCAGTTCCCGGCGGTAGTCCACGCTCGTGTTCCAGGAGAAGTTCCCGCCTGCCCGCTGTTCCAGCGGATAGCGGGGAGAGAAGACGGTCGCCATGAACGCCGCGTACTCCTGAGCCTCCTGCGCCGCCCAGTCGCGCGCCGCGGGTTCGGCGGTGCCGGTCACCGACCAGGTGGAGACCTGGGCGAAGGACGCGGCCAGGGCGATGCGGGCCCGGCCGTCCGGAGTCTGCTGGGCGGCGTCCAGGACGGCGCGGGCGGCCGCGGCGCTCCGCGTTTCCTCGTCGGCCGAGGCGAGCCGGACGAGCTTCACCGCGTCGTCGCCGGGGGCGAGCAGCGTCTTGAACGCGAAGGCCGCGTCGAGCGACTGGTTGAGCATCGCCACCGGCCCGGCCACCGAGGCGCAGTACGGCAGCGCGCCGTCGATCAGGTCCGGCCGGCGTTCGGCCAGACCGGCCGCGATGGCGCCGCCCATCGAACCGCCCCAGGCCAGAGTGGTCGTGGGCTTCCCCGCGACCTCGGCGAACTGGGCGAGCGTGTCGGCGGAGTCCCGCAGGGTCTCCTCGACGGCCCAGCCGCTCCCATAGGGCCGCGTGCCGGCCAGCGCGTACCCGTGGGCCAGCAGCCAGCTCTGCGCGGCGGTGTTGCCGCCGAGGTCGGCCGGCAGGTGCTGCGGGCCTGCGCCCTGGCCGTAGCCCGGGCTGAACGTCAGCACGGTGCCGTTCCAGTTCCGCGGTACCTCGATCGCGTAGGTGGCGCCGCTTGGGTGGACGCCCGTGACGCTGACGGGACCGGCCTGGCCGGACGCCGCCGAGGCGTGCGGCAGGCCGGCGGCCGGCGGGATGGCGAGTGCGAGAGCCGTGGCCGTGAGCACCGTCACGGCACTGGTCGCCCGATTGATCACTGAACGGGGATTGATGTCCGC
This sequence comes from Microbispora sp. NBRC 16548, assembly GCF_030268985.1. Taxonomy (NCBI): domain Bacteria; kingdom Bacillati; phylum Actinomycetota; class Actinomycetes; order Streptosporangiales; family Streptosporangiaceae; genus Microbispora; species Microbispora sp. NBRC 16548. The sequence continues at coordinate 10,251 of NZ_BSSF01000033.1, read as the reverse complement.
CTCCATGAGTGGGAAGCTGCTGCGACGCGAGATGCGCAACAGTTCGTTGAACGGTCGTCCTAATTCCGCCGCTAATTATGTTCGGCAGAAATCTTACGGTCGTCACAGAACTGTTGACAATGGTCTTGGGCCTGCTTACTTTGGCCCGACCACCTGCATGTGAGGAGCCTCGATGTTCCGAAAGTCAGCTCTGGGCGTCGTCGCGGCGGGTGCCGCGATCGCGCTCCTGTCCGCCTGTGGTGCCGGCCCCGGTAGTACCCGCAGCGCATCCGCCGACGGTGGCCGGCCCGACGAGCTGGTCTTCGCCGCCATCCCGTCGGAGCAGAGCGACAACCTCGAGGCGTCGTTCGCCCCGATCGTCTCCGCGCTGCAGAAGGACCTCGGCGTCCCGGTGCGGTTCCAGGCCGTCACCAGCAACGCCGCCGTCGTGGAGGCGCAGGTCGCCAAGCGGGTGGACGTCGCCGTCTACGGGGCCTTCAGCTACTACCTGGCCCGCAGCCGCGCCGACGTCGAGCCCGTCGCCGTCCCGCTGGCCGCCCCGGGCGGCGACCCCGGCGCCTACGCCTACGGGGTGACCCGCGGCGACGACAAGTCGATCGCCTCGCTCAAGGATGTCGCCGGCAAGGACGTCTGCTTCACCGACCCCGGCTCCACCACCGGCTACCTGCAGCCCCTCGCCTCGCTGCGGGAAGCCGGCGTCGATGTGGACAAGGACGTCAAGACGGTGTTCACCCACGGGCACGACACGGCGGTCGCCTCGCTGCTGGCCGGTGACTGCGACATCGCCTTCGTCGGCGACGTGTTCATCGACCAGCTGCTGCCCGCCCGCGGTCAGCTCAAGCCGGGGCAGGTCACCAAGGTGTGGACCTCGCCGCTCATCCCCGGGCCACCGATCGTGGTCGGCAAGTGGCTTCCGCAGGACGTGCGCGACAAGATCGCCAAGACGGTGACCGGCCTGACCGCCACCGGCGCCGCCTCCGCCGGGCTGTGCAAGGGCAGCGAGATCAAGGGCCCGAAGAATTGGGGCCGATACACCGACGCCGAGGCCTGCACCCTCGGCGCCTCCACGGCCTGGACGTTCGTCAAGGCCACCGACGCCACCTACCAGCCGATCGCGCGCATCTGCGAGATCACCAAGGCCGAGGTCTGCACGTCCGGTGGCTGAGGAACCCGCCGTGATCGGCAATCCCGTGCTGCGGCTGTCGGAGGTCGGCAAGGGCTTCCACGGCACCACCGTGCTCGACGGTGTCTCACTGGACGTCCCGCAGGGGCAGTTCGTCGCCTTGGTCGGCCCCTCAGGGGCCGGCAAGTCCACGCTGCTGCGGCTGGTCAACGGCATGCACCTGCCGGACAGCGGCACCGTACGCACCCTGGGCGAGAACCCGGCCGCCTGCTCCCGGAGCCGGCTGCGCGCCCTGCGCGCCAGGGTCGGGTTCGTCTTCCAGCAGTTCGGTCTCGTCGGGCGGCTGTCCGCGATGGAGAACGTGCTGATGGGGTCGCTGGCCACCCTGCGGCTGCCGAGGTATGGGGTGATGAGCTACCCACGGGCGCTGCGGATCCGCGCCGTGGAGCACCTGGACCGGGTCGGGCTGGCGGACCGGCGGTTCCAGCGCTGCGACACGCTCTCCGGCGGTCAGCAGCAGCGGGTCGCGGTAGCCCGGACCCTGCTGCAGAGCCCCGAGCTGATCCTCGCCGACGAGCCGGTCGCCTCGCTGGACCCGGCGGCGAGCGTGCTGGTGCTTGAGACCCTCAAACGGATCAGCGCCGAGGACGGCATCTCCGTGGTGTGTAGCCTGCACCAGATCGAGCTCGCGCTCGCCAGCGCCGACCGGGTCGTGGCGCTGCGCGGCGGCCGGCTGGTGCTGGACGAGCCGGCGGCCGGCCTCACCGCCGAGCGGCTGCGGGGGATCTACGACACGGCGGGGGCCCACGATGGTTAGCACCACCCCCGCCACGCACGCCCCGGCCGCGGCGGACCCGGGCCCGCTGCGGCCGCCGTGGAGCGCCCGCGCCCTCATCGCGGCGGGGCTGCTGGTCGCGGCCGTGGCCGTCACCTGGCTGACGTTCTGGTGGATCGGCCTGTCCCCCGCCTCGCTGGCCGCCGGGTTGGACGACACCGCGCGACTGCTGCGCCGGATGTGGCCGCCGGACCTGCCCGGCGCCGGCGACGTCGCCTGGATGATCGCCGAGACGCTGCTCATCGCGGTGGCGGGCACCGGCCTTGCGGCGCTGGTCTCGGTGCCGCTGGCCTTCACGGCCGCGCGCGACCACCGCGGCCCCCGCTGGCTGCGGCCGGCCGCCCGGGTGGTCGTCGTGCTGACCCGGGCCGTGCCGACGCTGGCCTTCGCGATCCTGTTCGTGCGGATCTTCGGCCTGGGCCCGCTGGCCGGCGCGCTCGCCGTCGCCGTGCACTCGGTGGGCATGATCGCCAAGCTGCTGACCGACGCCGTCGAGGAGGCCGACCCCGTCCCCGCCGAGGCGGCCCGCGCGTGCGGCGCCGGCGAGGTGCAGGTGGCCGTCTCCACCGTGCTGCCCCGCGTGTTCCCGGCGCTGACCGGCATCGTGCTGTACCGCCTCGACATCAACATCCGGGCGTCGGCCGTGCTCGGCGTCGTCGGGGCCGGCGGCATCGGCGTGGCGCTGCAGACCGCGCTGGGCAGCCTCAACTACCACCGGGCGGCGGGAATCATCTGCGTGATCGTCGTCCTGGTGCTGCTGCTGGAGCTGCTGTCGGTGGCGGTCCGCCACCGCACGGTTCGACAAAGCACGGGCCGCCAAAACACGGGCCGCCAAAACACGGGCCGCCGCACGCTCCGCCACTCGAGGGTCGGCCGGTCCGCAGGGGACACGACGGGCACGCCCGCGCTGCCCGCCGGGCGCGCGCCGCACGACGTCGGCTGGGACCGCGGCAGGGTGCTGCGGGTGGCCGGGGCGGTCGCGACCGGAGTGGTCTTCCTGGTGTCGCTGTGGTCCCTGAACCCCGACCTGGGCCGGCTGGCCGGCGCCTGGCCGAACCTGCGCGGCGTACTCACCGGCATGTGGCCGCCCGCGTTCTCCGGCGACCTGCTCATGGCGGTGCTGGAGAGCCTGCTCATGGCGCTGGGCGCCGCCGCGGTGGGCGCCGCCTGCGGGCTGGTGCTGGCCCTGCTCACCGCCGTCAACACCACCCCCTGGCGGCCGCTGTCCGCGGTGGTCCGGGTGCTGCTCGTCGTGGTCCGGGGCATCCCCGACCTGGTGTACGCGCTGCTGTTCGTGGCCGCACTGGGGCTCGGTCCGTTCGCCGGTTTCCTGGCGCTGTGGATCTCCTCCACAGCGCTCGCGGCCAAGTTCTTCGCCGATTCCCTGGAGCAGCTCGACCCACTGCCGCACGAGGCGCTGACCTCGGTCGGCGCTCGCCGGTGGCAGGCGTTCGCCGCCGGGATCTGGCCGCAGTTCGTGCCGTCGTTCACCGGCAACGGCCTGTTCGTGGCCGACCTGGCGCTGCGCGAGTCGGTCGTGCTCGGCATCGCCGGCGCGGGCGGCGTCGGCTACCTGATGCAGGAGTCGATCGCCACGCTGCGTTACGACACCACCGCCGCGATCGTCATCGCGATCGCCGTCGTCGTGTACGCCATCGAGACGCTCGCCCGGGTCGCACGCAGGCACCTGCTGTGAGCGGGCGGGCTCATGGACGGGAAGGAAGGGATTTCACCATGACCACCACCGCCGGCGGCCTCGGGCGCGCCTCCGACTGGGACCCCACCGCGCCGGAGACCTTCGACAGCTCGCACGAGGTCTACGCCGAGCTGCGGCGACGCTGCCCGGTGCCGTGGAGCGACGCCTTCGGCGGCTTCTGGGCCGCCACCCGCTACTCGGAGGTGGTGCGGGTGGCCCGGGACAGCGAGACGTTCAGCACCGCGGTGCAGAACGTCGTCCCGCACGTGCCGCGCGCCCAGCGCCGGCCGCCGCTGCACTTCGACCCGCCCGAGCACGGAATCTACCGCGCTCCGATGGACCGGGTGCTGCGCCGCAGCGTGGTGCGGCGTCTCGAACCGGCCTTCGCGGAGGCGGCGCGCGAGCTGCTGGGACCGCTCCTGGCCCGCGGCGGCGGCGACTACTCCCAGGAGTTCGCGCTGCCGTACGCGGCGCAGTGCTTCGCGCTCTTCCTCGGCCTGCCGGTCGACCAGGTGCTGGAGATCCGCCGGATCGGCGTCGCGTACAGCTTCGCCATCCAGGAGATGGACCGGGCCCGGGTCATGGCGGCCAGCGACGAGCTCTACGCGATCGCCCGCGCCATCGTCGAGGACCGCCGGGCCGACCCCCGCGACCCGGACGAGGACCTGGTGACCAGCCTGCTGCGGGCGTCCGGCGACCCGGAGCGGCCGATCCCGTACGACCTGGTCGTGGCCACCGTCCGGCAGACCATCGTGGCCGGCATCGGCGCGCCGCACGCCGTGCTGGGCAGCGCCGCCGTGCATCTGTCCCGCGACCCCGACCTCCAGAACCGGCTGCGCGCCGACCCCGGCCTGCTGCCGGCGGCGGTCGAAGAGCTGCTGCGGCTGTACGCCCCCTATCGGGTGTTCGCCCGGACCGCCACCCGGGACGTCGAGCTCGGCGGCCGCACGGTGCGGGCCGGCGAGGCGATCGCGATGATCTTCCCCTCGGCGAACAGGGACGAGGCGGTGTTCGACGACGCCGACCGGCTCGACCTGGAACGGCGGCCCAACCGGCACCTCGCGTTCGGCCGAGGTGCGCACCGCTGCCCCGGCGCGGCGATGGCCCGGCTGGAGATGACGGCCGCACTGGGCGAACTGCTCGCCTGCACCACCCGCGTCGAACCGGACGGCGAGGTGGAGATGTTCAACTGGCTGGAGTTCGGGCCCAGGTCGGCACCGCTGCGCCTCCTCCCCCGCTGCTGACTCCGCCTCCGGAGCCGTCAGACGTGAGCACCGGCTATCGGCGTCCGCGTCAGCACGACCACTGCCTTCAGCTGTCGGCCCCGGCTGCGCGCGCGAAGGGGCGCGCATCGGTTCTCCATGACGTTTACCGAAACCGGCGCCGCGTGAATGTCGCTCTTCAGGCCATGGACCGGTCGCGTCAACCGCACCACGGCAGGCGGCCCGGACGTCGCCTGTCGCCTGACCGCGGCCGTCGGACGGGTGTCCTACCTTCGCGGACATGGTCAGCCGTTCACCGGGCGCCGACATCCCGACCCCGTATCCGGCGTACGTTTCGGTCGTTCCACGCGTCACCGAGGCGGCAATCGAGGGATTGACATTAATGACAGAAAGCTGAACGATCGTCTCCGTTGACGACGGCCATGTGCCTCACAACAGCTGCCAGGCGCCCCCGCCGGCCACTCGCGGACCTCGTCGACCCGAGCCAACACCCCCTGCCCGTCCATCAACCGTGGAGGAAACGCACCATGCCTGCCCGCTCCATGACCGCGCGGACCCTGCTGGCGGCGACCGTGGGGGCGGTCGTCCTCGCCGGCTCCGGCGCCGCCGCGGCGTCGTCCGCCCAGACTCCGCCGCCGAAGACCCCCTCGGCCGGCGCCTCGACGCCGGCCGTGCTGCCCACGGTCCGTGAGGCCGCCGAGGGGTTGCCCGGGCACACCGTTTACCGCCCCGCCGATCTCAAGGCACTGCGCAAGGGCAGCCTGCCCGTCATCGTCTACGGCAACGGCGCCTGCGCGACGAGCAACCTGGAGGGGATCACGTTCCTCACCGGCCTGGCCTCCCAGGGATACATCGTCGTGGCCAACGGCGCGGTGGACGAGTTCCCCGTCCCCAACACCCCCGAGAACACGATCGCGCACCCCGAGGCGCTCCTCGCGGCCGCCCACTGGGCCACCGAGTCGAAGCAGGCCCGCAAGCAGTTCGACGGGCGGGTGGACACGACGCGGGTCGGCGTGCTCGGCCACAGCTGCGGCGGCGTCGAGGCCCTCGCCGCCGGGACCGACCCCATGATCGACGCGGTCGCCGGGTTCAACACCGGATACTTCGCGGAGCCGGCCTTCGGCGGCTACGGGCGTGACCGTCTCGCCGATCTGCACACGCCGACGCTGCTGGTCAACGGCGGCCCGGACGACGTCGCCTACCAGAACAGCATCGACAACTACGCTCTGCTCGACGTCCCCGCCGCCCTGGTCGGTGACACGGCGGCCGGCCACACCGGCTTGATCGCGGGTCTCGAGGCCACCAAGGGCTGGCAGGTGGCCGCGGACTGGTTCGACTACGTCCTGCGCGGGGACCGGGCGGCCGGGGCGCGCTTCGTCGGCCCCGACTGCGGACTGTGCGCCGAGGACGGGTGGAAGGTCGAGTCGAAGGGACTGTCGCTGTGATCCGCCGCAGAGCGACCGCGTGCCTGGCCATCGCGTTGGCGACCGCCATCGGAAGCGGAACCGCCGCCGCGGCCTCCCCTAGGGCTGCAGGCGGCACACCGTGCCTGCCTGACTCCCCCGCCCACCCCACCTGCATCAGCGGCACCCTCGGCGACGGCACGCCCTACGAGTTCGTCGTCCCGGCCCACTGGAACGGCACCGTCGTGGTCGCCCTCGACTTCGCCGGCTCGGGCCGGAACGAGCCCCTGACGGCGCGATTGCTGGCCGACGGCGTGGCCCGCGGCGGCACGAGCCGGGCGATCACCGGCTGGGACATCCGGTCCGCCATCGACAACCAGGCCGAGGCGCTCGCCCGCTTCGAGGACGCCTACGGCCGGGCACGGTACGCGATCGATTCCGGGACCTCGATGGGCGGTTTCGTCGCCGCCGGCGTCGCCCAGGTCCACCCCGGCACCTTCGACGCCGCCGTCCCGATGTGCGGCGGCCTCGGCGGGTCCGTCGGCCAGTGGAATCAGAAGCTCGATACGGTCTTCGTGCTCGAGCGCCTGGTCGCACCGGGGCTGCCGGTCGTCGACATCCCGCAGGACGTCGAATCGGCCCGGAAGGCATGGATCGACGCCCTGGCCGCGGCGCAGCAGACTCCCGAGGGGCGGGCCCGGATCGCACTGGCCGCCGCGATCGGCCAGTTGCCGGCCTGGGGACGGAACCCCGACGGGTCCGTGCCGCCGCCTCCGGACAGCGGGGACGCCGCCGCGCTGCAGCAGGGCGCCTACCTCGCGCTCGCCGGTGGGCCCCTGCCCTACATCGGGCAGGCCATGAGCAGCCGGCGCCAGATCATGGGGGTGGTCGGCGGGAACCCCTCCTGGAACACCGGCGTGGACTACGAGAAGCAGCTGCGCCTTGCCGATCCCGCCCTCCGGCGTGCCGTCCGCGACCTGTACAAGGCGGCAGGTCTGGACCTCGCGGCCGACTTGAAGAACCTGGCCGCCGCACCCCGCATCGCGGCGGACCCGGACGCCGTCAAGCGCTTCTCACGCGGCATCGTCCTGGACGGTGACCTGCGGATCCCCGTGCTGACCGTGTCCGGCACCGGTGACCAGATCTCCACCGTCGCCCAGCAGCAGTCGTACGGGGAGAATGTGCGCCGGGCGGGAGCGAACTCCCTGCTGCGCCAGACCTACACCGAAACCGTCGGCCACTGCGACTTCTCACCAGCGGAGCAGGAGGCGGCGCTGACGACGATGCTCGACCGGCTGCGGAGCGGTCACTGGCCCGCGACGTCCGCCCCGGCGATGAACGCCCGTGCGGCGGCGCTGGCGGCCGACCCCGCCCCTCGATATGTCCCGTTCACCCCGCCTCGGTTCAACCGCCCCTATCCCGGCTGAGCCGCACGGGCCGCTGCCCGGACCACCCGGTCCGGGCAGCGGCTCCTCTCGGCACACGCCGTCCGGAAAGGCGAGCCGGACGTTCACGACATGGTCCCGGCGCGGAAAGTCCTTCGGTGCCGATTTTCAGGCGAGACAATACAAGGGTTTACCCGATCCGATTATGAAAGTCTCGCGAAAGCATTGCGCCTCCCCACATGGACGCTGATGATGAAGGGCGAAATCGCTTTTCTTTCAGGCGACCCCGAAAAAAGGTGGAGATGCTTTGAGACTTCGCAACGTGGCCGCTTCGATCGGCGCGGGCATTCTCGCCGCCCTCGTGCCGGCCCCCCAGGTGGCGCTGGCCGGACCGGTGACGGACCACCTCACCGAGGCGGAAGAGCTGGTGGATGAGCTGAACTCGATCGGCTGGCCGACGGAGTCCTCGTACAACAAGTATTGCGGTTCCGGATGCACCGGCTCCGTCGTGACCTGGGGCACGCCCGGAACTCCGACGAGCTATTCCAATGAGAGTCAGTGCGCCCCTTTCGTCACCAAGCTTCTGACGCATACTTACTCATGGGCCACCAGCACGTATTTCAGCACTGAATTCGCGAGCACCAGTCCCAACAGCGCGCGATACTACGATCGCATCAATGCCGACACCGTCGACCATATGGACAAGATCACCAAGGTGGCCTCCCTCGCGCCCGGAGATATCATCGCGATCAAGTACGAGGCGGGTGCCAGCGGGGGAAGCGGGCACACGCCGGTGGTCCGATCGCTGGCGGGCACGGTGGTCACGGACAGTGATCCGAACACGACCGAATACGTGGTCGAGGTCGTGGACTCGACGAGCAACCCGCATGGGACCGCCCCTGTCGCGGACGGCCACGACGACTCGCGGAGTAGTGGTTCCACCGAATACAGCGGTGTGGGATACGGGTTCATGGTCCTGTACGCCGACGCGACCGGTGACTTCTACGGGTATCGCTGGGGAACGGATGAAAGCGCCTTCCATTCCGTCGCCACCAGGCCCATCGTCGCGGCCCGGGTGACGTCCGAGGCCTAGCACATCGGGCTGCACCAGACAGAGCTGATCCATCGGCGCGGGTCCGCGTTATCAGCCACGTGACGTATCCCTCCCGAGCACCGGCCGGCCCGCGACCGCGCCGGCGATGACGCGACGAAGGCGACCGTCCGGGGCGTTCGTCTGTGCTGTTCGTCTGTGCCGTCGTGAACCTCCTCATCGGTGACTCTCCGAGAGGGCGGCTCCAGGGACGTGGTGTCTGTCCGCCGGACCGCCCCGCGCCTTGGCCGCCTGATGGCCCAGGTCGGTTGTTAGCGCTAACAAAGCTTCCCTGTCGTGTTCCTTCGCTGTCGGATGGCTGTGGTGGCAGGTCGATCGGAGCCAATACGAGACGAAAGGCGACGTCAAGGACGGCACCTCGCGCCCACGGAGGGGCGGCAGCCCGGGCGTGCGGCCCATCAGGCGTTATCGGAGGTCACCGCCCGTGGCGGCGGGAGCGTTACTTTGAAACTTTCAAAGGGGACTTGACACATTTCGGTGTGGTTTCCAAGCTGTGTCCCCGAGGCGGCTTCCTCCTGCCATGTGGTGGTGCGCGGTGAGGACCGCCGTTCGCGACGCCCTGGTGGTGTGCGTTCCCTGATCACGGGACGCGGCGTCGATCGCGCGGGGTGACTCTCGCGTGTCCGCTTTCCTGTAACGGCTCCATCGCCGTCGGCGGCTCCACGACCTTCGGGTTCACCGCGAACGGCACCGTGCCCACCCCGATCGCCACCCGCACCAGCCCCTGACGGCGGTCGGAAGAGATGATGAGGAGAACACAGATGCGTCTGCCTTGGAGAGCGCGGTCACCGCGTCCTTCCGCCGTCACGACCGCGGCGCCGCCCCGGCGGGCCTCGCGCCGCGGCCTCGTGATCGGTTCCATCCCGATCCTGCTGGCCGGAGCCGGCGGCCTGTTGATCACACAGCCCGCCCAGGCCGCCGTCGCCTGCCGGGTCGACTACACCATCAGTTCGAGCTGGCCGGGCGGCTTCAACGCCAGCGTCACCATCAACAACCTCGGTGACGCGGTCGACGGCTGGCGGCTCACCTGGTCCTTCGGCGCCGGCGAGCAGATCACCCAGATCTGGAACGCCACCCAAACCCAGTCCGGCTCGTCGGTGACCGCCACCAACGTCTCCTACAACGGCAGCATCCCCAGCGGCGGCAGCACGAACTTCGGATTCAACGGTTCCTCGAACGGTTCCGCCCAGGTGCCCACCTCGTTCTCCCTGAACGGTGTGGCCTGCACCGGCAGCCCGGGCTCGCCCAGCCCCTCCCCCACGCAGTCGCCGACGCGTTCTCCGTCCGCGTCTCCGTCCGCGTCTCCGTCCGCGTCTCCGTCCCCGTCTCCGTCCCCGTCTCCCTCGGCGACGCCGACCGGCACGTGCGCTCTTCCGTCGACGTACCGCTGGACCTCGACGGGCGCGCTGGCGACTCCGAAGTCCGGGTGGGTCTCGCTCAAGGACTTCACCAACGTCGTCTACAACGGCAAGCAC
>NZ_BSSF01000032.1:0-39696 GCF_030268985.1 Microbispora sp. NBRC 16548 | reverse complement strand
CGATCCGCCACCCGGGGTGTCCCTCGTGGTCGTGGTCGCCCAGACTGGCGGGCCCGTTGTACTGCGACCCGACGAAGTCGATCGTGTAGCGGCCCGCGGCCAGGCGCTGCCACAACCCGATCCGGTAGCCGCCGGGCACCTGCGTGCCCTCGGTGATCGAGTCGCCCAGCGGCATCACCCGCACCCCGCCGTTCGACTCCGCGACGGCGACACCCGTGCCCACCACCGTGCCCGTCACCGCCACGACCACGGCCAGCAGCGCCGCGGTCGACCACCGTCTCCACGTACGCAGGGTCAGCCCTCCGTCCGGAAGGCGATGCGGCCGGTCCGGCCTATGGCGAGACTCCGGCCTACTTCCGCCGAGCCAGCCGCGAGGGGTGACTCCGGCGCCGACCAGGCGTAAAAGGGATGCGATCTTCATAGATGCTCCTGGGGGAGTGCGGGACAGAAGCGTGTGCTGTTATCGCTCTTTGGTATCCGGCCACTTTGTTAGCGCTAACACCACTGCCTACGAGGCGGGGCCTGGCGTAGGTGGTGGTGCGGCGGAGCAAATACGACGCGCCGATCCGCGTCAAGGCTCCCGGCTCTCTCCGGCCGGCCCCTCGGTTTGCCGGAGCATTTCATCTGCTGCGATGAGCGCGGGTCCGATCGCCGCGGAGTGGGGGAGCTGAAACTTTCACGACAACGATCTGGCAGAGATGAGTCGATCGAGCCTCTCTGTCGAGGCTGACGAAATCTCACGCCGAAGGATCGGAAGAAACACCAGCTGAAATTCAGATCATTTCTGTGGGTGTGGGAAACGATCCGCCCTCAGCGTCGACATGTCTCGTGGCGGTCTGCCGGGGCCGGTGGCGGGCGGCAGGGACCGCCGTGGCGGCGCGGCGGGCGCCGGCTCACGTTCAGCCGTCAGGAACGGTGATCCTGGGCGCGGGCGGGTCCGGTCGTGCCACGCAGGGAGATGGGCGGTGCGACCAGGAGATGGCCGTGCGGGGTGGTGGGATCGGCGATCAGCCGGATGAGCATCTCGACGGCGCGGGCGCCGAGCTCATCCGCGGGGACGTCGGCGGCCGTGAGCGGAGGGTGCAGGTTCTCCGCCCAGTGCCGCGCGGAGACGCCGGCGATGGAGAAGTCGCGGGGCACGACCAGGCCCGCCTGGGCGAGCGCGTGGTACATCCCGGGGGTGGCGGCCTCGTTGATGGTGGCGATCGCGGTCAGGCCGGGGTGCTCCTCGAGGAGCCGCTCGACGCAGGACACCCCCGATTGGGCGTCGTCGGCGCAGCACGTCTGCACGCCGTCGAGACGACGCTCCGCCATCGCGTGAGTGAAACCGGCCTGGGCGCGGTGGCCTGGGCCGTACCCGGCCGCCACCAGCTCCTCCGAGCGGTTGACCAGGGCGATGCGGCGGTGGCCGAGGTCGGCCAGGTGATGCACACAGTTGGCGATCAGCTTCTCGTAGTCGATGTCCACCCAGGACATCTCCTCGGGGCGGCTGGTGCGGCCGATGCCGACGAAGGGCAGCCCGGCCTGCCGCAGGCGGGTGACCCGGTCGTCCTCCAGCCGTATCTCCATGACGATGACGCCGTCCACGCGTCTGCCGCCGACCACGCGCTCGAACGATCGGTCGTGCTCGCCCCCGGACGGCGACAACAGGACGTCCAGGTCGGCGTGTGCGGCGGCGTCGACGACGCTGGCCACGAAGCCGAGCTGCATGTCGGTCAGGCGGCGGCTGGCGGGCGGGATGACCAGACCGATGGTGTGGGTCCTGCCTTCCTTGAGCGCCTTGGCGGCCGCGTTGGGCCGGTAGCCCAGTTCGTCGATGACCGCTTGGATGCGCCGGCGGGTCTCCTCCGACACCGGACGCTTGCCGCTGAGGGCGTACGAGACGGTGCTGCGCGCCACACCCGACCGCTTGGCGATCTCCCCGATATTCACCGGCGCTCCTCACCTGATCCGACCGATATGCACATCGTAAGTCGAATCGAGCGCATGGGATGACGACCGCGGCGCATACGGCGGTCCGCGCGATCCCGGTGACGTGCGCGGTCTGTGGGTTACCGCTCCTGCGAACCGATTCGACACCACGGGGAGGCGATCGCGTCACGCGGGGCCGCGAGGCCGGACGCCGGTCGGACGTGTGACGCACGTCCGACCGGCGTGGCGGTCATGGGTGAAGCGGGCCGGCGTCGCCGGTCACCTGATCAGCTTCGGGTCCACTTCTGACTGGTGGTGCCGGTGCAGGACCACAGCTGGACCTTCGTGCCGTTCGAGGTGCCGAAGTTGCTCGCCTCCAGGCACAGGCCGGACTGCACGCCGGTGACGGTGCCGTCGGCGTTGACGTTCCACTGCTGGTTGGCTTGGCCGTTGCAGTCCCAGATGATCGCCCGGGTGCCGTTCGCGGTTCCCGCAGCCTCGGCGTCGAGGCACTTGTTGCCGTACACCTGTAGCTGCCGGGAGGAGGTGTACGTCCACTGCTGGTTGGTCTGGCCGTTGCAGTCCCACAGCTGGAGCTGCGTGCCGTTCGTCTGCGACAGGTTCGGCACGTCGAGGCAGCGGCCGGCGTTGACGTTGCGCAACGCCGACGTCGACCCTCCACCGCTCGAGGGGGGCAGGAGGGTGATGGTGAAGGTGTCGTCGATCGCGGTGTGTGGCAGGTTGATCGTGGTGCTGTTGCCGGACAGGGTCGCGACGGTGTTGGAGACGGTGACCGGGCCGGTGACGGCGCCGCCGTTGTTGTAGGGGATGCGTTCGACGAGGACGCGGACCTGGTTGTTTTGGACGATGCCGCTGGTGGTGTCCAGGCGCTGCAGGTTGACGGCGATGTTGCCGGTGGTGCGGCCGCCGCCGAGGAGGATCTTGGCGGTTCCGCTTGTCTTGGTGGCGAAGGCGTCGTAGTTGGAGCTGGGGGTGACCGAGGCGATCTGTCCGGTCTGGGAGCCGTAGAAGCGGTAGACCCACCATTCGCCCTTGGGCTGGTACTGGCCGGAGGAGTTGTGGGTGAGGAGGTTGGCCAGGTCGTTGTGCAGGTTGCTCCCGCCGGCCCAGTTGGCGCGCAGGCCGTCGGCGCCGGCCCGTTCCAGCCGGGCGATGTACCAGGCGCCGTCGGCGGGGTTCTGCTCGTTGGAGGCGCCGTATTCGTTGATCTGGTAGGGGCGGGCATGCGCGATGCCCCGCGAATCGAGAGTGGTGTTGGCGGTGGCCACGTTGGCGACCGGGTCGCCGGGCAGGGAGTGCCAGCTGACGATGTCGGGCACGACGTTGTTGGCCTTGACGTAGTCGAGGTACTGGGTCCACCAGCCGCCCGTGGAGGGTACGCCGGCGAAGCTGGGGCCCACGATCAGGTGGGAGGGGAAGGCGGCGCGGATGCGCTGGTAGGCGCGTTTCCACATCTCGAAGTACTGCGACTGGGGGCGGTTCCAGAACAGGGTGATGTTGGGCTCGTTCCACAGGTCCCACTGGACCGTGTTTCCCTGCGCCGGGGCGCCGGTGGCCCGCACGTCGTCGATCAGGCGGGTGAGGAAGGCGTCGTAGTCGCTCCAGTTGCCGTTGTCGCCGGGGAAGCGGGAGATCGGGTAGCCGTCGGCGCCCCACAGGTCGTGGACCAGCAGCACGAACTGCCCGCCCAGCGACTGGGTGCGCAGCAGCTGGGCGCGGGTGGCGTTCCACCGCCGGTCGTACTTGCCCGACACCCAGCCGCCGGGGCTGTCGAGCTGGGCGCCGCCGGCGCGCATGTACCGGAACTTCACATCGGTGAAGTAGTTGTCCGGCGGATTGGCGCCGTTCTCGGTCATGCCGTAGATCCACCCCGACGCCCGATACGTCGGGGAACCACCTCCGGCGGAGAAGTTGACGGTGATGGACTCGTCGGCGGCCTGGGCCGGTGCGGCGGTCGCGACGACGGACCCGGCGACGAGCGCCGCGGCGGAGAAGAGGGCGGCCAGACCGCGGCGGCGACCATGCCGCCAACTTAAGGTGATGTTCACTCGTGACTCCTTCGACGGGGGGTGGGGGATCGCGGGACGAGCCGTGGCGTTGTCCTGGAACCTGGGGTGTTGCCGTCTGGCGGTCGGGTGAAGCGAAAAGGCGGTCTCAACGCAGGCGACGCAATCGAATCGATTCGCAGACAGGGTAAATTTAGGTGGGAAGGCATGTCAATCGCATGTGTCCGGTATATGAAGGACATGTGTCCGACACTTAGACCTGTGGGGATTCTTCGGATTGAGCCCCGAACTTCCAGCTCAGAGACTTGTCTCGAACCGATTCGCCACGTGTCTTCCCCACCTCTGGACGTATCGGTGGCCGTCTTCCGGCTGCCGGCTCATCGGTCGCGCGTGATGAAGGCGCCGGCGGCGTGCATCGCGGCGACGAGCCGGTGTCCCGGGTAATCGGCGAGCCGAGGGAAATCCCTGCGGTGGTAGCAGGCCCAGTAGCTCGCCACGCGCTGCTGAACGAGGGTGAGGAACCGGGGATTGTCGGCGAGGAAACGGCTGTAGGCCTGGTGAATGGGGGAGCCGGGGGTGCCAAGGTCGCCGAGTGCGGTGTCGATGTCGGTCACGATCTCCAGGACGTATTCCCCGACGAGGTGAACGACGTAGGGGAGGGCCCATGGCTCGAGGCTGCCGATGATCTGCCTGAGGTGGTGCTGACGCACGAAGCCGTCGTGGTGGCGGGTGTAGAGGCAGTGCAGGATCGTCTGCTGGAGCGGCGTCAGGCCGTCGAGCCTTTCGGGGGAGACTTCCGGGTGGTAGATCCGTTCGGGGACGGTCACCCGGTCGTCGCCGACGGTCGCGCGGAACGAGCCCACCGGAGAGTGACGGGCCTTGGGGAGGACGCGGACGACGGCGCGGACCTCACGTGCGAGGGCGTGGGAGAAGGCGCAGGTCAGCGACTCGTTCAGGCCGGAAGGTTCCGGCTGCCGGGCGTCGTCGACGCTCCGCCATCGGTAGCGGGCGCCGGGCGGGTTCTCCTCGTTTCCGCTGCCGTCCCGTTCCTCGACGAGGGTGAAGCCATGCCGTTCGTAGAAGCGGCGGGCGCCGGTGTTCTGCTGGAACACGTGCAGGTCGAGCATGCGGGGGCGCGCCTTTTTGGCCTGGCCGAGCAGCGCGGTGCCGATGCCGCGCCCCTGAGCGGCGGGCGTGACGTACAGGTGGTCCAGCCGGTCGCCCTGGAGGCAGGCGAAGCCCACAACCTGACCCTGCAGCTCGGCGACCCACACCTGCGAGGCCGGGAGCATGGCGTCGGCGATCCAGGCCCGGGTCTCCTCGTCGGAGTGCAGGCGGGGCAGGTACGTCATTCCGGCCTGGGCGGCGAGGAACACGTCGGCAATGTGCCCGGCGTCGCCGGACCAGGCGCGGCGGATCAGCGGCAGGGCGTCGTGCCCGATCAGTTCCGCCATCTTCTCCACACGCAGGAAAGCAGTGGAGGCGCCGAGGTAGCCGCGCTCGGCCAGGCGAAGGCCGCGCAGCTGGGCCAGACGGTCTCGGAGCAACCCTCGATGGTCGGGGTGCAGGTTCCCGTTCCGCCGCAGGTAGGTCCAGATGACGCCGGAGACGGTGGAGTCCAGTTCCACCAGGTCGCCGTGGTCGGCCAGAGGCACCTCGTCGGGAAAGGGTACTTGTGTGTGCTCCTCCCACAGCGCCGTCACGGTGTGCAGCGTCGCCTCGTGCGCGTCGGGTCCCGGCCAGCGCCAGCCGTTGCGGTAGCGGCTCTCCTCGACCATCACCGTACGGCTGTGCCGTTCCCGTTTGTCCGCGCTGCGACGTCGCGCGAATTCGGCCAGCTCGGCGTGCCGGGCATTTCTGCTGACCTCCAGGATGTCCAGGGCGCGGACGAGCGCGCCCTCATCGCTGCGCACGTCGCCGACACGGCTGGTGATGAAGTCCCAGGTCGCGCGGCGCCCCAGCGGCATGTGATGCCCGACCGCGCAGCGCAGGGCGACGTACCGATAGCGGTGAGGCAGAGTGCGGTCACGTACGCGCCGTGCGTGGATGCCATGGCTGGCCTGCTCCGCGGCGGCCGCCTCGTCCACGCCGTGCGGCAGCGCGATCTGCTCGGACACGCCCACACCGTGCCACAGACGCTCTGACCTACGCGTCCGGTTATGCCGTCGCGGTTTCAGGCCTGCCAGGCGATACGGCACGTCTGTCGAGGTCCTGGACCCACTTGACCGCGACCGCGGCGACCTGGATCAGCTCGGTGCGCAGGCGGTCGGTGTCGTCCTCGGCGAACGCTTCGAGCACCTCTTCGTGCAGGATGTGCCGCCAGGTCAGCCGGCCTTCGGCGGCGGAGTCGGCCACGGCCCGCTTGGCGAGGTCGGCCTCGGACGCGTACGCGGGCCCGGTGCCGTCGGGGTGTTCCTGCAGGCCCCACATCGCGTCCTGAGCCGCTCGCTCCGCTGCCACGTCGGTCAGCACTCGGTTCAGAGAACCGGGCAGGCCGTAATCGCCGGGCTGCGTCATCGTGTCGTGTCCTTTCCTTGGACGGTGGTCCGGATGCAGTCAGTCGAATCGACCGCCTGACCACTGTGCACGGTGGCGACGGCGCCGAGCAGCAGGATGAGGAACGCAACGGCGGGGTGACGCCGGCCGGCTGCGACCGGCGGATGATCAGCCCTGGTTCGTCGCCGGGGCGGTGACCGCGTTGAGCAGGAAATCGACGAGCCGTCGCGCGTGGCCGGCCGTGTCGCGGGCCAGCGTCTCCTGCTTGTCCGGCGGTGTGCTCATCGCGTGCATCATCGCTCCGCCCGTCAAGGTGTCGAGCAGCAAGGTGACCGAGGCGGTGGCGAGTAGCTCGTTCCGGGCGATGCCGCGGCGGACGATGGCTCGTGCGGCCAGGATCTGGTCCCGCCTCATCGTCTCGTAATGTTCGGCCACGCCCGGGATCGCCGGGGCCTCCAGGGCGATCCGGAGTGCCGCCCGGCTGCTCTCGCCGGTGTAGAGATCGAGCATCTGCGTCGCCAGCTCGACCAGATCGCCGTGCAGCGTGCCGGTGTCGACGTCGCTGATCCGGGGCAGGCCCACCGTCAGCGCATCGGTCAGCAGTGCTTCCTTGCTGGTCCAGCGCAGGTAGAGCGAGGCCTTGCCGACGCCGGCGCGCCGGGCGACCGTCTCCATCGCGAAGCCGGCCCAGCCGGCCGCGCCGAACACGTCCAGGGCCGCCTGGGCGATCCGGCGGTCGACGTCGGGGTCGCGGGGGCGCCCCGGTGACGATGGCGTCGCGCTCACCGAGCCCACCTTACCTTTTGATCTTCGAGGACCCATTGCTGAACGGTTTCCGTCAGGATACAGTGGCGAGAAATTGAACGCATAGCGTTCAGTAATGAGCGGGGTGAAGCCGGCTCCGCGAAGCTGGAGGAACAGATCATGCGTACGGCCCTGACCGACCTGCTCGACGTCGAGCACCCCATCGTGGGTTTCAACCGCTCGCCCGGTGTCGTCGCGGCGGTCACCAACGCCGGCGGCTTCGGCGTGCTCGCCGCGTCGGCGTACAAGCCCGAGGAGCTCGATGCCCAGCTGACCTGGATCGAGGAGCAGGTGCAGGGCAAGCCGTACGGCGTCGACCTGCTCGTACCGGAGAAGTTCGCCGCCGGCGACCCGGACGATCTCGTCGCCAGCCTGCGCGCGCAGATCCCGGCCGAGCACTTCGCCTTCGTCCAGGACCTCCTTGAGCGGTACGGCATCCCGCCCGCGCCCGAGGGGACCGGCAGCTTCGACGAGATCGCCGCCAGTCTCAACCCGGCCGGTGCCGCCGCACTGCTCGACGTGGCGTTCCAGCACCGCATCTCGCTGATCGCCAACGCCCTCGGCACTCCGCCGCCGGACCTCGTCGCGCGGGGCAAGGCCGCCGGTGTCGTGGTCGCCGCCCTGGTCGGCCAGCCCAAGCACGCCCGTCGCCAGATCGACGCCGGCGTCGACGTGCTGATCGCGCAGGGCACCGAGGCGGGCGGGCACACGGGCACCATCGCCACCATGGTCCTCACCCCGGAGATCGTCGACATGGCCGGTGACCGGCCCGTCCTCGCCGCCGGTGGCATCGCCTCAGGGCGGCAGATGGCCGCCGCCCTGGCGCTGGGCGCCGCCGGGGTGTGGACCGGTTCGGTGTGGCTGTCCAGCGAGGAGGACGTCGCCAACCAGGCCATCAAGAACAAGTTCCTTGCCGCCACCAGCTCCGACACCCTGCGCTCGCCCACGCGTACGGGGAAGCCGGCCCGGCAACTGCGCACCGCCTGGCACGACGAATGGGAGGCCGCCGGGAGTCCCGGGCCGCTGCCCATGCCGCTGCAACCGCTGCTGGTCAACGAGGCATGGCAGCGCATCGACGCCGCCGCCGAGGCCGGTCACGAGGGCGCCTTGAAGCTGGAGTCGTTCTTCGTCGGCCAGGTCGTCGGCTCGTTCCGCGAGGTGCGCCCGGCCGCGGAGATCGTCCGCAAGCTCGTCGCCGACTGCGAGCAGCGCATCGCCGACCTCGGGGCCCTGCTGCCGTCCCCGGCCGCATAAGCTGCGTGGCCACGAGGTCACCGCGGCCGCCAGGTCGAATCCCGGCCGCCCGTCATTGCGCGTCGCAGGTGTTCACGGCTTCCGCCCGGCAACTCGCGACCGCGCACGCCGCCCACCGCTTGTTCTGCTCCCGATCGGCCCCGGGAGACCTCCGATCCGCCGGTTCGCCCGGACGGAGGGTGGTCCACACACCTGAAGGATTCCGATGACGACCATCACCCCGCAGCGGCTGTTCTCGCTGTTCCGGCCGCGGAGCGTCGCCCTCGTCGGCGCGGCCGACAAGTCGCAGTTCTCGGCCCTCGTCTACCACAACCTGCTCCAGTTCGGCTTCGGCGAGCACGTGCACCTGGTCAACCGGCGCGGCGCCGAGACCCACGGCCGCCCCACGGTGACCTCCTGCCAGGAGATCGGCGCGCCGGTCGACGTCGCGTTCATGATGGTGCCGCAGGCGGGCACGCTGGAAGCTCTCTCCGACGCGGCGGCCGCCGGGATCCGCAACGCCGTCGTCCTGTCGTCGGGTTACGGCGAGGCGGGGGAGGCGGGCCGCGTGGCCCAGGCGGAACTCGTCGCGCACGCCCGGTCGCTGGACATGGTGCTGCTGGGGCCCAACATGCTCGGCTTCGCCAACTTCGTCGACCGCATCCCGGTGACCGCGATACCGGGGCTGCCCCAGGAACACGGCCCGGTCGCCCTGCTGTCGCAGAGCGGCGCCAGCTCCAGCGCGATGCTCGACTTCGCGTCGATGGTCGGCGTCGGGATGTCCTACATGGTCACCCTCGGCAACGAAGCCATGGTCTCCGCGGGCCACGTCCTTGACTATCTGGTCGACGACGAGCACACGAAAGCCGTCGCCGTGTTCATGGAGACCATCCGTGACCCCGGGACGTTCCGGCGCGCCGCCCGCCGGGCGGCGGAGACCGGCAAGGCGATCGTCGTACTCAAGGCGGGCAGCAGCGAGTTGTCCGCGCGGACCGCGGCGGCGCACACCGGCGCGCTCGTCGGCGACGACGCGACGATCGACGCCGTGTTCAAGGACCTCGGGATCATCCGGGTCGACTCGATCGAGGACATGCTCATCACCGCCGGCGCCGCGGCGGCGCTGGGCCGTCTGGAGCGCCCGGGGATCGGCGTCGTGTCGATCTCCGGCGGCGCCTGCGACATCGTCGCCGACCGCGCCGAGGACCTCGGGGCACCGCTGCCTGCCCTGTCCCCGCACACCGAACAGGCGCTCGCCGAGATCATGCCCGACTACGGAACGGTGCAGAACCCGCTCGACGTCACCGGTGCCGCCGTCATCGACCCGACGATGTTCACGCGGGCGATCCCGGTGATGTCGAAAGACCCGGCGGTCGGCGTCGTCGCGGTCGTCAACGGGCTGCCGTGGCGGCCGGACGACGTGCCCTACATGGGCCAGGGTTACGTGAACGCGATCGGCGAGGGGATGAGGCAGGCCGAAACGCCCTGCGTGTACGTCAACCAGGTCCTGCAGCCGGTCACCGACGTCACGCGCGCCTCGATGCGGGCCGGTGGAGTGCCGTTCACGATCCCCGGCCTGCGGCAGACGGTGGTCGCCTTGAGGAACGTCGGCTGGTGGTCGGAGACGACCCGGGCGATGGGGAACGCGAAGCGAACCCCATGGGAGCACCCCCCGGTGCCCGCGCCGTCCGCCCGCACGGGCGCCTGGTCCGAGGACGCCGCCCGGCGGTTGCTCGCCGGTGCCGGCGTTCCGGTCGTCCCCGCCGTCCTGGCACGGTCGGCGGACGAGGCGGCGAAGGCCGCGGCCGATTTCGGCGGCCGGGTCGCGCTCAAGGTGTGCTCACCGCAGATCCTCCACAAGAGCGACATCGGCGGCGTCCGGCTCGGCGTCGCCGGCGCGGACGTCCGCACGGCGTACGAGGCTCTCGTCGCGTCGGCGGCGACCGTCGACGGTGCCGAGTTGGAGGGGATCCTCGTCTCGCCGATGCGCTCCGGCGGCATCGAACTGCTCGTCGGCGTCGTCCGCGACCCGCAGTGGGGTCCGATGCTGGCGGTGGCCCTCGGCGGCGTCTTCGTCGAGGTGCTCAAGGACTCCGCGCTCACCCCGCTTCCCGTCACCGCCGATCAGGCCCGGCGACTGCTCACCGGCCTGCGGGCGGCGGCCGTGCTCGACGGTGTGCGAGGCGGCGCGCCGGCCGATCTGGACGCGATCGCCGCGGTCGTCGCCCGGGTCGGCGATCTCGCCCTGGCCCTGGGCGACGACCTCGAGTCCCTCGAGATCAATCCACTGCGCGTCGACGGCCCAGTCGTGGAGGCCCTCGACGCCGTCGTCACCTGGCGCAGCGCCTGACCCCGCACGCCCGGCATTCCCGAATCCCACCCTCAGGAGTCATGGCATGCAGTACGAGGACCTCGATCCGCGAACGCCGGTCGTCGTCGGCGTCGGGCAGTCGTCCGAGCGTATCGGCGAGCCCGGCTATCGGCGTCGCTCACCGGTCGACCTGGCCGCCGACGCGGCCCGGGAGGCACTGGCCGACACCCGCGGGGACGTGAACGTGATCGCCGGCGCCGTCGACACCGTCGCCGGTGTGCGGCAGTTCGAGATCTCCACCCCGGGCGCGCCGGCACCGCTCGGAAAATCGGACAACTACCCGCGGTCGGTGGCCGCCCGGGTGGGTGCGGCGCCGCGGCGGGCCGTGCTGGAGGTCGGCGGCGGGCAGTCCCCGCAGCACCTGGTCAACGAGTTCGCCGCCACCGTCGCCGCCGGTGCGGCCGAGGTCGTCCTCCTGTTCGGTTCCGAGGCGATCTCCACCGTCCGGCATCTCGCCGGCGCGGAGGACAAGCCGGACTTCACCGAGCACGTCGACGGGGACCTCGAGGACCGCGGCTACGGGCTCAAGGGCCTGGTGTCCCGGTACGCGGCCGAGCACGGGCTGACCGGCGCGCCGGCGATGTACGCCCTGTTCGACAACGCGCGCCGGGCCCGGCTCGGGCTGTCACGCGAGGAGTACGCCCGCGCGATGGGCGAGCTGTTCGCGCCGTTCACCCGGGTCGCCGCGAAGAACCCGCACGCCGCCGCCCGGGTGGAGCGGGACGCGGCCGAGCTGGTCACCCCCACGGAGGCCAACCGGCCGATCGCCGACCCGTACACCCGCTACGTCGTCGCCCGTGACCAGGTCAACCAGGGCGCCGCCGTCCTGCTCATGTCGGTGGCGGCCGCCCGGCGGCTCGCCGTGCCGGAGGACAGGTGGGTGTTCCTGCACGGGCACGCCGACCTGTGCGAGCGGGACCTGCTCGACCGCGCGGACCTCGGCGGCGGACCCGCGTCGGCGATGGCGGCCAAGCACGCCCTTGAGGTCGCCGGCGTGACCGTGGCCGACATGGCGACGTTCGACTTCTACAGCTGCTTCCCGATCGCCGTGTTCACCACCGCCGTCGACGGCCTCGGCCTGACCGCGGACGACCCACGCGGGCTCACCCTCACCGGCGGGCTGCCGTTCTTCGGCGGCGCCGGCAACAACTACTCCATGCACGCCATCGCCGAGACCGTACAGCGAGCCAGGACCGCGCCGGGCAGCTTCGGCTTCGTCGGCGCCAACGGCGGCATGCTCAGCAAATACTCGGCCGGCGTCTACTCGGCCACCCCCGTGGAGTGGCGACCCGACCGCAGTGCGGTCCTGCAGGCGGAGATCGACTCCTGGCCGGCGCCAACCTGGATACAGAAGGCCGACGGCTGGGCCACCATCGAGACGTACACGGTCAAGCACGACCGTAAGGGCAACCGCACCGGCATCGTCGTCGGCCGGCTCGAGGCCGACGGGCACCGCTTCCTCGCCACCACGGCGAGGGGCGACGACGACATCCTCGGCCTTCTGTCCGCTGAAGAACCAATCGGGCAGCGGGTCTACGTCAAGTCGACGCCTCGCGGCAACCGCGTCACCACCACCCTGGCGCGCATGGCCGAACTGCACCCGGCCCGGCTGCCCGGCTTCCGCGACCGGTACGACAACGTCCTGGTCCGCCGCGAAGGACACGTCCTCGAGATCACCATCAACCGGCCCGACCGGCGCAACTCGCTGACCCCGCCGGCCAACGACGAGCTCGACGAGGTCTTCGACGCCTTCTTCGCCGACCCCGACCTGTGGGTCGCGATCCTCACCGGCGCCGGCGACAAGGCCTTCTCCGCCGGAAACGACCTGATCTGGTCGGCGAGCGGCAAGCCGATGTGGGTGCCGGAGAACGGGTTCGGCGGCCTGACCAGCCGCCGCTCGCTGCCGAAGCCGGTCATCGCCGCGGTCAACGGCTTCGCCATGGGCGGCGGCTGCGAGATCGCCCTGACCTGCCATCTCGTCGTCGCCGACGAGACCGCGCAGTTCGCCCTCAGCGAGGTCAAGGTCGGCCTGATCGCCGGCGCGGGCGGCCTGGTCCGGCTGCCCCGGGCGGTGCCGCAGAAGCTGGCCAACGAGATGATCCTCACCGGCCGCCGGCTCACCGCCGAGGAGGCGCTGCGGCACGGCCTGGTCAACCGCGTCGTCCCCGCCGGCGCCGCGCTCGAGGGCGCCCGCGCGCTGGCCCGGGAGATCCTCGAATCGTCCCCGACCTCGGTGCGCATCTCCCTGCGGGTCATGGAGGAGACCCAGGGCATCGCCGACACCGTCGAGGCGGTCACCCACCCCACCGATGCCGCCGACGACCTGATACTCAGCGAGGACATGGTCGAGGGCCTCACCGCCTTCGCCCAGAAGCGCCGCCCTGAGTGGAAGAACCGGTGATCACGATGGGGGAGCCGCCGTCCGGACCCAGTTCGGCACCCAGCACACGCTGGCCGCGTCGGGGTACTTCGAGGAGCACGAGGCCCCGTGGTTGCTCCGCCGGGTCAACGCCGACGTCAGCCGGGTGGACGCGTTCCCGATGGCCACCGGGGAGGTGGCCGACATGCTGATCGAGATGTCAGGCGGCGGTGTCAGGCGGCGGTGCGTTCGCCGGCGGGGCGGCGGCGCAGGCTCGTCTGCTGGAGAGCCGGCGGCACGTAGGCCTGGTCGAGTGTGCCGACGTCGGTGCCGGGCGGGACGATCTCGTCGATCCGGTCGAGGATGTCGTCGGTGAGTGCGACGTCGGCGCCGGCGAGCAGGTCGTCGAGGTGGCTCATCGTGCGCGGCCCGACGATCGCGCTGGTCACGCCGGGATGGGCGATGGCAAACGCCATGGCGAGGTGGGTCATCGGCAGCCCCGCCTCCTGGGCGAGCGAGACGAACTGTTCGACGGCGTCGAGACGGTGCTCGTCGCTCAGGTGCCTGAAGAAGCCGGCGCGGCGCAGGTCGTTCCGCTGCCCCTTGCGTACGCGGCCGGTGAGCAGTCCCTGCGCGAGCGGGGCCCACACGAGCGTGCCCATCCCGTAGCGTTGCGCGAGCGGCAGGACCTCTCTCTCGATGCCGCGGTTGAGCAGCGAGTAGGGCGGCTGCTCGGTGCGCAGCCGTTCCAGGCCGCGCCGCTCGGCGACCCACTGGGCTTCGACGATGCCGGAGGCGGGCATCGCGGACGAGCCGATCGCGCGGACCTTCCCGCTATGGATCAGGTCCGAGAGCGCTGAGAGCGTCTCCTCGATGTCGGTGTCGGGGTCCAGCCGGTGGATCTGGTAGAGGTCGATGTGGTCGGTCCGGAGGCGGCGCAGCGAGTTCTCGACCGCGGTCATGACCCAGCGCCGTGAGGCGCCCTGCTGGTTGGGGTCGTCACCCACTGGGCGGCTGAACTTGGTCGCGAGGACGACGCTGTCACGACGCCCTTCGAGTGCTCTGCCGACGATCTCCTCGGAGTCGCCGTAGACGTCGGCGGTGTCGACGAGGTTGATCCCCGCGTCCAGCGCCTTGTGAATGATGCGGATCGAGTCGTCGGGGTCGGGGTTGCCGACGGACGTGGCGAACATCAACGCGCCGAGCGCATAGGGGCTGACCTTGATACCGGTCCGGCCGAGCGTGCGGTATCGCATGCGAACCATGCCTTCCTTCATCGAAAGATCCGGGTGATCGGTAGCACCGGCGAACCGGATGGAGCCGTCCTGCGGGTGCCGCGGGTGGCACACGACACCTCTCCGGTGCTCGTCTCGTCGCCCCTGCGAGGGCGCCGCCGGTCCGCCGCACCGGCTCCCAGCGTGCGGCGGTGCGGGCGTCGGCGGGAGAGACGTCCTCATCCGGGGACGGGCGGTCCCTGGCTGCGTCCGGCGTCCCGGGGGCATGGTGGGAGTGTGGACAGAACCGAACTGGCCGACTTCCTGCGCCACTGCCGTGCCCGGCTCGCCCCTGCCGACGTGGGGCTGTCGCAGGGCGCGCGGCGGCGCACCCCGGGACTGCGCCGCGAGGAGGTGGCGCAGTTGGCGGGCATGTCCACCGACCACTACACGCGGCTGGAGCAGGCCAGGGGTTCGCGCCCGTCGCGCCAGATGCTCGCCGCCGTCGCCCGCGCGCTGCGGCTGACCGGCGACGAACGGGACCACCTCTTCCATCTCGCCGGCGAGGAGCCGCCGCGGGACCGGCCGGCCACGGAGCACGTCCGTCCCGGCCTGCTGCTCGTCCTCGACCGGCTGACGGACATCCCCGCCCAGGTGGTGAGCGACCGCGGCGACATCCTCGCGCAGAATGCGATGGCCAAAGCACTCCACGGTGACGTGTCCGCCCGCCCCGAGGCGGAGCACAACGTCGCCTGGCGCTACTTCACGGACCCGTCCGCGCGGGAACTCTTCCCGGCCGAGGACCGTGACCGCGCCGCCCGCGTCGCGGTGGCGGATCTGCGCGCCACACTCGCCCGCCGCCCGGACGACGCACGGCTGGCAGGACTCGTACGCAGGCTCCGCGCCCGCAGCGAGGAGTTCTCGGCGCTGTGGGACACCCACGACGTGGCCGTGCGCCGCGCCGACGTCAAGCGCTTCCTGCATCCGGTCGTCGGCCTGCTGGAGTTGGACTGCGAGGTGCTGCTGAGCCCGGAGCACGACCAGCGGCTGGTCGCCTACACCGCCCGCCCGGGCAGCGAGTCCTACGAGCGGCTGGAGCTGCTGCGCGTGGTCGGCATCCAGGACCTGACCGTCGGCTGAACCGCCGCGCCGGGTCCGCCCGCGACCGCAGGAGCGGCAAGGCGCGGTCTGCTGGTCTCAGGTCACCAGGCCCCTGCGGTAGGCGTAGACCACGGCCTGCACGCGGTCGCGCAGGCCGAGCTTGGTGAGGATGCGCGACACGTACGTCTTGACGGTCTCCTGGCTGATGACCAACGTCGCGGCGATCTCGCTGTTGGACAGGCCGTCGGCGATGAGGCGCAGCACCTCCAGTTCGCGCGGGGTCAGCGCGACGTCGTCCGGCGTGCCCTCGGCGGGACGAATCCGCGCCGCGTACCTGCCGACGAGCTGCCGCGTCACCTCGGGTGCCAGCAGCGCGGCACCCGACGCGACGGTGCGGATGCCGTGCAGCAGTTGCGCCGGTGGGGCGTCCTTGAGCAGGAACCCGCTCGCCCCCGCACGCAGCGCCTCGTACACGTACTCGTCCAGGTTGAATGTCGTCACCACGAGCACCTTGACGGGATGCTCCACCCCGGCGCCGGCCAGCAGGCGGGTCGCCCCGATGCCGTCGAGCACCGGCATGCGCACGTCCATCACCACGATGTCCGGGTTCAGACGGCGAGCGAGGTCGACCGCGGCGCGACCGTCCCCGCACTCGCCCACCACCTCGAGGTCGGGCTGCGCATCGATGATCGTCGCGAACCCGGTGCGGATCAGCGCCTGGTCGTCGCAGACCAGGACCCGGACCGGCGCGGTCACGCCGGGCTTCCTACGGGGATGCGTGCCCGCACGACGAAGGCGCCGCCGGCCCGCCGGTCGGCGCTGAACTCGCCGCCCAGGGCGCCGACCCGCTCGCGGAGCCCGGCGAGACCCCGCCCGCTCCCGCCGGGCGAGCCGGCCCGCGAGCCGGAACCGTCGGTGCTGACCTCCACAAAGATCTCCTTCTCGCCATAGCGCACGCGGACCTCGGTGTGGCTGCCATGGGCATATTTGAGGGCGTTCGTCAGGGATTCCTGCACGACCCTATAAGCCACGAACTCGGCGCTGCCTGCCGAATCCGCCGGCCTGCCCTCCTCGGCGAACTCCACCGGCTGCCCCGCCTGGCGCGTCTGCTCCACCAGCGTGCGAAGTTCTCCGAGGGACGGCATCCTGACGTCGGTGTCGTGATCGGGATTGAGCAGGTCGAGCAGGTGCCGCAGATCGGAGATGGCCCGTCGGCCGGTGTCGGTGACGGCGCTCAGGGCCGCGTCGAGGCGATCGGGCGCGGCGGTCAGGTAGCGTGCCGCCTCGGCCTGCACGACCATCGCCGTCACATGGTGGGTCACGACGTCGTGAAGCTCGCGGGCGATGCGGGTGCGTTCGGCGGCGCGGGTGGCCTCGGCGACGCGGCGGCGGCCCTCGGCCTCGGCGGCCCGGGTGGAGCGCAGCCAGGCCCCGATCCCCCATGCGAGGACCAGCACCAGGTAGAACGTCACGAAGCCCTCCGGTCCCTCGACCGAGCCGTCCCGGTCGAGGGCGACCGCCAGCGCCACGTACGCCAAGGAGAGGAGGACCGCGGTGACGCGACGGTGACGCTCCAGATGGGCGCCCGCGCTCATGAGCGCGATGGGCAGTGCGGTGCCCGCCGCCGTGTGGTAGGCGAGGAGCTGATCGAGGGCGAAGCCGAGCGACCCCAAGGTGAGGCAGACGGCCGGCCACCGTCGCCGGACGACCAGCGAGAGGCACTCGAGGGCGGCCACCAGGACGGCCCACGCGTCGAAGGGACGGGTCGGCAGGTCGCCGAGCTGCGTCCCGTGGTTGTGCATCGCCGGCAGGAGCGACGAGACGGCCAGCAGCAGCGCCAGCGGAAGATCCCGGACCAGGACATCGGACCGCCTCCACAGATCCGGGGCCCGCCGGAAATCGATCATTGGGAGAGCGTAGCGGCCGCGCCGACGCGGGCACGGCGCCGACGGGGAACCAGGTTGCCGCGACGGCGGGCCAGCCACAGGAACACGACCGTCAGCAGCAGGCCGAACACCACCGCGTACGCGCTCGCCTCCGGCCCGAACTCGCCGCCGGTGAGCACGGCCGGACCCGACGTCACACCATGCAGCAGCCCCTGCGCCGCGCCGTTGCCGGAGACCTCGGTGCTGAAGACGCCGCCCTCGACGAAGTTCCAAGCGAAGTGCAGGCCGATCGGCAGCCACAGGGTGCGGGTCGCGGCGTAGGCGGCGGCGAGCATGCCGCCGGCCTCGATCGCGATGGCGATCGCGCCCCACAGGTTGGCGTTCTGGTTGCCCAGGTGCATCAGGCCGAACACCAGGCCGGTCAGTCCCAGCGCGATCCACGTGCCGGTCCATTTCTCGACGATCCGGAACAGGATGCCGCGGAACAGCAGCTCCTCCGTCACCGCGGCGGCGGCACTGAAGCCGAGCAGCCCGACCGCGCCCGTCACCGAGCCGAGGCCCTCGATCCGGTAACCGCCCACGAGAGCGATGTTCACGATGACGGCCGTGAACGCCCCGGCACCGATCAGCATCCCCCGGCCGACGGCGGAGGCGGCGCCTTTCCCGGCCACCTCCACCGGCGCGCGGCGCTCCGACCACCGCACCGCCCACGCGTACACGAGCACCGCGAGGATGGCTGTGGCGACACCGAGGACCAGGGTGAGAAACGCGTTCCCCTGCACCGCGCCCATGCCCAGGTTGCCGGCGAAGGCGACCAGCGCGACGGCCACGAACTGCTTCAACAATCGCATGACGACTCCTCTGCGAAATCCCGCGGCCGGAGTGCCGCGGCTACGCCGAGAACGCTAGGGATTCGGCGGTCGGGAATCGTCACCGCGCGGTGGACATTCGCGGGTAGCTCGCACGGGGGACAAGCACGCCTGCGCCGTCCGGCGCAGGCGTCATCGGCACCCGCCGTCTCCGGCGCGGACAGCTCCCGGGCCGCGCCACCAGGGCCTATACGACGCATATACCGGCGTCTCCGATGCTCGGGCGCGCCCGCACAGTTACGTGAAGAGAAGGTGACCATGCGACGGGGGCCGCCGGGGCAGGGCATGGCCGGGGGAGGAGGCGGCGGGCACCTCGGCTGATCGAAGGCTCGCCCCGGGTGACCGGCCTCGCGAGGGGTGACGGTGTTGGAGTTCGACGTTCTCGGGCCGCTGCGGGTGAGCCGCGACGCGGTGCCCGTCCCGCTGGGCGCGGCGATGCTGCGACGCCTGCTGGCGGCCCTGCTGTGTACGCCGGGCAGGCCGGTGGCGGTGCCGGCGCTGATCGAGGCCCTGTGGGGGAGCGCACCGCCGCGCAGCGCGCACAAGACCCTCCAGATATACGTGCTGCGGTTGAGGCAGGCACTGGGTGAGCGCGACCGCGTCGTCCGTTGCACCGGTGGTTACGCCATCACCGTGCTGCCGCCGGAGCTGGACGTGCTGCGCTTCCGGGAGCTCACGGCGGCGGGGCGGGCCGCCAGGAGGAACGCGGACCCGGCGAAGGCGGGCATGCTGTTCGAGCGTGCGCTCGGCCTGTGGCGGGGCCCCGCCTACGCCGACATCGGGGACGTGTCGACGGTGGCCGACGAGGCGCGGCGGCTCGAGGAGGAACGGCTGCTGACCTGTGAGGAGCTGGCCGTCGTCGACCTGGCCCGTGGCCGCCACGCGGAGCTGGTCACCGGCCTGACCGAGATGGCCGAGCTGCATCCCTACCGGGAGCGGCTGCACGCCTGCCTGATGCTGGCCCTGAACCAGGCCGGGCGCCAGGTCGAGGCGTTACGGGTCTACCAGCGGACGCGGACCGTGCTCGGTGAGGAACTCGGCGTGGAACCCGGCCGGATGCTGCGACGGGTGTACGAGGCGATCCTGCGGGATGAAGCGACGGGACCGTTCGCCGGCGAGATCCTCGGGCCGGAGGGGGCGGCCTGCGCGGACGAGCGCGCCGCGTACTTCGAAGCCCGGAACGGCGCCGACCACAGCGCCGGAAACACCGCCGGAAACGCTGCCGGAAACACCGCCGGGGACGAAGTCGGGAGCGACGCGGAGGGGCGGACGGGTGAGGGGTGGACGGGTGAGGGGCGGACGGGGCCCGCGACGACGGTGCCGTGCCATCTGCCACCGGACATCGCGGACTTCACGGGACGCCAGGACACGGCGGAGTCACTGCGGCTGTGGCTCACCGGCGCGGACGGACACACCGCCGCGACGCCGGTCGTGGCGCTGTACGGCGGGGCGGGCACCGGCAAGACGGCGCTCGCGGTCCACGTCGCCCATCGCCTGCGGGAGACGTTCACCGACGGCCGGCTCTACATCGACCTGCGCGGGACCTGCCCTCGGCCGATCGACCCGGCCGAGGCGCTGGGGCGGTTCCTGATCGCCCTCGGGGTGGACGCGCGGGCGGTGCCGGACGAAGCCGAGGAGCGCGGGAAGCTGTTCCGCACCGTCCTGGCCGATCGTCGTGTGCTGGTCGTGCTGGACGACGCCGCGGGCGAGGAGCAGGTCAGGCCGCTCCTGCCGGGGGGTGCGGGCTGTGCCGTACTGGTGACGAGCAGGCGCGGGGTCGCCGGATTGAGCGCCCGATCCGTACGCGTCGGCCCGCTCGATCCGGCTTGCGCGTCGGAGCTGCTCGGGCGGATCGCCGGGCCGATCCGGGTGGCGGCGCGGCCCACGGTCGCGGCCGAGATCGTCCGGCTCTGCGGTCACCTGCCCCTGGCGATACGGATCGCGGGGGCGAAACTGGCGCTGCGCGAGCACTGGCAGCTCGACCACCTGGCCGATCGCCTGCGGGCGGAGCGGCGGCGCCTGGACGAGCTCTCTCTCGGCGACCTGTCGGTCCGGGCGGGGCTGGCCGCCGACTACGACAGGCTCGACGAGACCAGCCGGCGGGCGCTGCGGATGCTCGGCCTGCTCGACTTCCCCGCCTTCGCCGCCTGGATGCTCGCGGCGGCCCTCGACGTGACGGTGCGCGAAGCCGAGACGTACGCCGATCTGCTCGTCGACGCCCAGCTCCTGAGCTGCGAGGGCAGTGACGGGAACGGGCGGTTCCGCTACCGCTTCCATGAGTTGGTGCGGCTCTACGCGCGGGAACGCGCCGAGCTGGAGGAGACCGCCGGCGAGCGGGACAAGGCGATCACCCGCGTCCTCGGCGCGTTGCTCGCGCTTGCGGAGGCGGCGGAGAGCGGCCTGCCGGAGCAGGTGGCCTCGGTCATACGTGGCGCGGCCCCTCGCTGGTACGCCGACCCCGCCACCACCAGGGCCCTGGTCGGCGATCCGACGGCCTGGTTCGACAGCGAGCGGCAGAGCCTTCTGGCGGGGGTGGCGCAGGCGTCCCGGCTCGGTCTGAACGAGGCGGCCTGGGAACTGTCCGCCCGCGCGGCAGGCTACTACGCCTTCCGCGGGCACTACCGGGACTGGGCGTCCTCCCACGAGCTGGCGCTGCGGGCGTGCGCACTGGGCGGCGACCAGTGGGGCGAGGCGGTGATGACGCGCGGCCTCGGCCACCTGCTCATGATCGGTGTGGAGCGGCCGCGCGGCGTCACCCCCGAGGCGATCGAGGCGGCGCTCGCGGCGTTCGGCGCGGCGGGGGAACGGCATGGCGCGCTCGACCTGCTGTGCCTGCGGGCGTTCGCGCTGTGCCGCGGGGGCGACCCCGACCAGGCCCGCGCGGTGGCGGACGAGGCCATGGCCATGGCTGGGGAGATCGGCTACGAGCTCGCCCTGAGCCGTCTCTGGTACGTCCGCGCCGTCACCGACCGGGAGCAGGGGCTCCACCAGGACGCGCTCGCCTGCGCGGACCGGGCGCTCCGCCTGGCGATCCGCGGGAACAGTCTGGTGGCCAGGACCCTCGCCCTGCGGGAGATGGCGGCCGCCTGCCGCGACCACGCCACGGGCAGGCGCGTCTCCCACCATCTGTGGGAGGGCCTGCAGATCTGCCGGCGGCGCGGGGAGCGGCTGCTCGAGGCGTATCTGCTGCTCGCCCTCGGCGATCTGTGCCTTCGTTTCGGGCGCCGGAACGTGGCGAAGCCGATCGAGCGGGCGCTGGCCGTGTTCGAGGAGTTCGGAGTTCCTTCCGGACAGGCCGCCGGGCTCCGCGTCCTGGGTGAGTCACACCGCCTCGGCGGCCGGGCCGACCAGGCGGTACGCACGCTCGACGACGCGGTACGCACGGCGCGCGGGCTGCACGACCTCCACGAGCAGGCGCTCGCGCTGAGGGCCCTCGGCCGGGCCCAGCACGACCGCGGCGACCAGGAGGCGGCCACGCGGTCCTGGACGGCGGCCCACCGGTTGTTCCAGCGGCTCGGCAACACCGCCGAGGTCGCCGTGGCCGACGTGGACAGGGCCTTGCCCGATCATGACAACCTGCGGATGACGACGCCCAGCACCTCGCTCACCGGCAGGTAGCCCCAGTGCCGGGAGTCCCGGCTGGTCGGGCCGTCGCCGAGGACCACCAGCCGGTCGGCCGGGACCACGTCACCCGGTGCGGCGTGCACGCCCGGCGCGACCTGGTCGGGCACCCTGTCGCCCGGCATCGCGGCGACCCGCTTGATCAGCCACTCCGTCCCGCGCAGTCCGGACGCGCGTCCCGAAGAGCCCGTGCCGCCCGGCTGCAGGCGCCGGAAGACCACCACCTGGCCGCGCCGCGGGACCGCCCGCCCGCCGCGCCGTATGAGCACCCGATCTCCCGGCTGGTACGTCGGAACCATGCTCGTCCCGGCCACCCGTACGACGACGAAGCGTCGCCGGGCCGCGACCATCCCGGCGACCGCGGCGGCCACGGCCAGTGACAGCAGCGAAATCACGAAATGTTGCATGATCAACCTTTCGGCCTGGTCAGCCGATCGCGATTCTGCCGGGCCCCGGCTGCGCGACGGTTGCGCGGCGCCTGCGGCCTATCGCGCAGCCGGCGCGCAACCGCGGCGAAGGCCGCGCCGAGCATCCTCACAGGGCGGGCGGCCTACCACGCCCGAACCCAGCAAAGGGAGAAACCATGATCCGTAAGCTGAACCGCCTGGGAGACCGGCTGCTCGAAAAGCTCCTCCCCGGCGCCGAGGCCCAGGCCGACAACTGTTTCGAATACTGGCCGTCGGGTGGCTGTAACCGCTACAAGGACTGCTACCCCAACCCGACCGGCTTCCTCTGCATCACATACTGGCGGAGCAGCTGCGGCGGCGCCTGGCAGAACATCGGCTACTGCTGACGCCGGCCGGCACGTCCCATGGTCTACGCCGTGCTGACCGTCCGGCTCGTGCTGATGGGGGTCTTCCTGGTCTCCGTCCTCACGAAGCTGCGCACGCGGCGGGCCTTCGGCGATTTCACCACGGCGGTTCGGCGGCTCGGCGGCCTCCCCACGGGTCTCGGGACGCCCGCCGCCGTGGTGGTCGTCGCCGTCGAGGCCGGGACCGTCGTCATGCTGGCGGCGCCCGGCCTCGACGGCGACGGCAGGGCGGGCCTCCTGCTCGCCGGAGGCCTGCTCCTCGGGTTCGCCGCGGTCCTGGTGACGGCGCTGCGGCGCGGAACGACCGTCGCGTGCCGATGCTTCGGCGGATCGGACGAGCCGGTCAACCGCCGGCACGTGGCGCGCAACGTCGTTCTCGTCGCGTGCGCGGTGGCCGGGGCCGCCATGACGTCCGCTGCGGGCGGCACGCCCGTCGCGCCGCCCGCCGCCGCGCTCTGCCTGCTCGGGGCCTCGGTCGCCGTCGGCGCCGTCGTGCTCCTCGACGACCTGCTCCACCTCCTCCGCTGACCCATCGAAGGGAACGCCCATGGCCGTCCTGGTCGCCGCCGTCGTCCTGCTCGGCGGGCTCGTCCTGGTGAACCTGCTCCTGACCGGTGCGGTCATCAGGAAACTCCGGAAAATCACCAAGGATTCCCTTGCCGGGAGAATGCCCGGAAGTCCCGGGCTCGCCGTGGGCGCCGAGGTCCCGGCCTTCTCCGCGCTCACGGTCGCGGACACGAAGGTCACCACGGACGACTTCGCGGGCGAGCGCACCCTCGTCGGGTTCTTCAGCACCGACTGCCCGCACTGCCTGCCGAAGGCGCCCGCCTTCGTCACGACCGCCCGTGACGCCGCCGCCGACGGCGTACGAGTCATGGCGGTGGTGGTGGAGGGCGAGAAGAGAACCGCCGAGCTGCTCGCCGCCCTGGCCGACGACGTGAGCGTCGTCGTGGAGAGCGAGGGCGGCGCGATGGCGGAAGCGTTCGAGGTCAGGGCCTTCCCGTCGTTCTTCCTGGTCGGCCCCGACGGAACCGTCGCCGGCAGCAGCCTGAAGCCGGAGCTGCCGACGGCAGCGCCGTCCCCGGCCTGACCGGCGTGAGGTCACGACTCGGGCCGCTGCGGCTCACCCTGGCGCTCGTCTGGCGGGCCGGACCGGTTCTCGCCCTGTCCCAGCTCGCCATGGCGGTCCTGAACGGTGCCGCCCCCGTCGCGATCACGTGGCTCACCAAACTGCTGATCGATCGCCTGACCGCCGGGTCGGGCCTCTCGACGACGCCGCTTGCCGCCGCGATGGCCGTGCTCGGAGCCCTGACCGCGCTGCTGCCCCACCTGTCCGGGTGGGTCCAGCGGGAGCAGCAGCGGCGCATCGCGTGGCGCACCAGCGACGAACTGTTCACGGCGGTGTGCCGGATGCAGGGACTGACCAGGCTGGAGAACCCGGATTTCCACAATCGGCTCCAGCTGGCCCAGCAGTCCGCCCAGACCGCCCCGCAACTCGTCACCGAGTCGGCGCTCGGGGCGGCACGCGGCGGTATCACCATCGCCGGGCTCCTGGGCGCGCTCGCCACGCTCAGCCCGCTCCTCGCCGCCGTCGTGGCCGCGGCCGCCGTGCCCGAACTGATCGTCCAGCTCAGGCTCGGCCGCCGCCGGGCGTACCTTCGCCTGGAGATGGCCCCCGCGGAACGCCGCCGGATGTTCTACCAGACGCTGATGCTCGACCATCAGGCCGCCAAGGAGATCCGGCTGTTCGGCATCGGGGGCTTCCTGCGGCGGCGCATGCTGGGCGAACTGGCCGCCGAGCAGCGGGCGGAACGCCGGATGGACCTGACGGCCGTCCGCTACAACGGGGCGCTCACCGCCCTCAGCACGGTCATCGCGGGCGCCGCGCTGATCGTGCTGGTCTCCCGGATAGCGGGGGGCCAGGCCGGCATCGGCGACCTGGCCGTCCTCACCGCCGCACTCGCCGGCACCCAGTCCTCCCTCTCCGGCATGGTGATCCAGCTGGCACACCTGAACGAGGCGCTCGTCCTGGCCGGCCACTACGCCCACGTCGTCACCATGGGGCCCGACCTGCCGGAACCCGCCACCGGCGGCGACGTGTCACCGCTACGGCACGGCATCGAACTCCGCGACGTGTGGTTCCGGTACGACGCCGGCCATCCGTACGTGCTGCGCGGCCTGAACCTGACCATTCCGTACGGGCGGAGCGTGGCCCTGGTCGGCCTGAACGGCGCGGGCAAGAGCACCGTCGTCAAGCTCCTGTGCCGCCTCTACGACCCCGAGCGCGGCAGCGTCCGCTGGGACGGCGCCGACCTGCGCGAGCTGCGCGTCGACGACCTGCGCCGCCGGATCGGAGCCGTGTTCCAGGACTACGTGGCCTACGACCTCACCGCGGCGGAGAACGTCGCCGTCGGCGACGTCGGCTCCCTCGACCGGCCGGAGCGGATCCACGAGGCGGCCCGCCGGGCGGACGTCCACGACAAACTGGTGAGCCTTCCCCGTGGCTACGACACCATCCTGTCGCGGTTCTTCGCCGCCGAACAGGACGAGGACCCCGGCCGGGGCGTGCTCCTGTCCGGGGGGCAGTGGCAGCGCGTCGCCCTCGCCCGCGCCCTCCTCCGCGCGGACACCGCCGACCTGCTCATCCTCGACGAGCCCAGCTCGGGACTCGACCCCGAGGCCGAGTACGCCATCCACCAGCGGCTCCGCGACTACCGCAGCGGCCGTACGAGCCTCCTCATCTCGCACCGCCTCAACACGGTGCGCGGCGCGGACCACATCGTCGTCCTCGCCGACGGGCGGGTGGCCGAACAGGGCACCCATGACGAGCTGATGGCCCTCGACGGCGAATACGCCCGCCTGTTCACCCGCCAGGCGGCCGATTTCCAGCTCAGCCAGGCCGCCGGCCTCGGGGCCACCGGCCTCGCGTCGCCGGCCGAGAAGTGAGCGACCGTCCGCGTCGGTGGTCCTCGCGGCGCGTTCCGTGATAACCGCTTGCGCTCCTCGCCCGGCCTGAGGCAACCTTGGACCCCAAGGAAAAACCTAGGGAACCTAGGAATACTCACGGCGCTCCAGGGTGGAGAAGGGCGGCATGCACATGGTGCGGGCCGGGTTGACGGCGGAGCGGGTGACGCTCGCCGGTGCCGAGCTGGCGGACGAGGTCGGGCTCGAGCACGTGACCATGTCGGCGGTGGCGCGACGACTCGGGGTGAAGGACGCCAGCCTTTACGCGCACGTCCGCAGCCTCGAGGACCTGCGCGGGCGGATCGCGCTGCTGGCCGCGGACGAGAAGACCATCCGCATCGCGGAGGCGACCGCCGGACGGGCCGGAAAGGACGCGCTGGTGGCGTACGCCAACGCCTGGCGGCAGTACGCCCACGACCACCCGGGCCGATACACCGCGACGCAGATCCCGATCCAGATCGATCCCGAGCTCGTGGCCCGGGCTGCCGGGCCACGGCGCGCCGTCGAGCTGACCTACAGCATGCTGCGCGCCTACGCGCTGCGGGAACCCGACCTGACCGACGCGGTCCGGCTGATGCGCAGCACGCTTCATGGCTTCACCAGCCTGGAGGCCGCGGGCGGGTTCGCGCACGCGCGCCCGGCGGAAGACACCTGGGTCCGCTGTCTCGACGCCCTGCACACCCTCCTTGAGCGGTGGCCCACGCACGATGAAGGAGACTCGACATGACCAGCCCGGCCATCGGCCACCTGCGCGTGGACGGCGCCACCCTGCGCTACGAGGTGCGCGGAAAGGGCCCGCTCCTGCTGCTGATCCCCGGCGGCACGGGCGGCGCGGCCTCCTTCGACGGCGTCGCCGACGCCCTGGCCGCCGACTACACGGTCGCGTCCTACGACCCGCGCGGCCTGTCCCGCAGCCCGCTGGACGACCCGGAGGCCCCGCAACGGGTCGAGCAGCACGCCGGCGACGCGTTGCGGCTGCTGGAGCTGCTGTCTCCGGACGCGCCCGCCCGCGTGGCCGCCTGCAGCTCGGGCGCGATCGTCGCGCTGCACCTGCTCACCACCCATCCCGAGCGGATCGAACGCGTCGTGGCGCACGAGCCGCCGCTGGTGGAGGTGCTGCCGGACGCCGCCGAGCATCGCGCGCTGCTCGCCCGCGTCCAGGACACCTTCCGCAGGGAGGGACTGATGCCCGCGGCGGCCGTGTTCGCGGCCGGCCTCAGGCGGCCCGGCGCCGATCCCGTCGACGTCAAGGCGGCCACCGAACTCCCCCCGCAGGCGGCGGCCCGGGCGGAGCGGACGATGGCGGACATGCCCTACTTCCTCGGGCGCATCGTGCCGAGCTTCATGGCCTACACGCCGGACGTGGATCGCCTGGAGGCCCTGTCGGGCCGGCTCGTGCTCGCCGCCGGAGCGGACTCACAGGGCGAACTGCCCTACCGCCCCGCCGCCTTCCTCGCCGAGCGGTTCGGCACGGAGCTCGTCCACTTCCCCGGCGGGCATACGGGGCTCACCACACACCCCGCCGAGTTCGGCGAGCTGCTCCGCAAGGTGCTGAGCGCCTGATTCGGCCGCGCCGGCAAAGTCGTGCCGCCTGGTGTCGTGTGGGGCAGGTGCCCGTTCGTCTTCCTGTTGAAGGCCGATCGAAGGAAGAGAGTCAACCGTGAAGTACGTGCTGATGTTCGTCGAGACCGAGGAGTTCGCCAAGCGGCTGGAGGCGATGGACGATTTGGAGCGCGAGGCCGCCTACGAGGCGGTGATGCGCTGGTTCGCCGAGAACTCCGGCAAGATCACGCACCACATGCGTCTGGCGCCCGCGCACACCGCGACCACCGTACGTCTCGGTGGCGGCGAGCCCGTCGTCACCGATGGGCCGTTCGTCGAGGGCAAGGAGGTCGTCAGCGGCTACGCGGAGGTGGAGGTGGCCGATCTGGACGAGGCGCTGAAGCTGGCCAGGTCCTGGCCGGCGTGCCCGGTCGTGGAGATCCGACCGGCCGCATGAGCGGACCGGACAGCGGCAGGGGGAGCCGGGAGGTGCTGGCCCGCGTCGTACGTGAGCACGCGGGCCGCCTCGCGGCGTGCCTGGTGTCGCTGCTGGGCGACTTCTCCGCCGCGGAGGACCTGGTGCAGGACGCCGTGGAGACCGCGCTGCGCCGCTGGCCGGTCGAGGGCGTGCCGGACCGGCCGGACGCCTGGCTGTTCACCGTGGCCCGCCGCCGCGGCCTCGACGTGCTGCGGCGGGAGACGAACTACCACGCCAAGCTGGCCCGGCTGCGGTGGCCCGAGCCGGGGGAGAGCGACGACCGGCTGCGGCTGATCTTCACGTGCTGCCATCCGGCGCTGTCGCCGGAGGCCCGGATCGCGTTGACCCTGCGGGTGGTGTGCGGGCTGAGTACCGCGCAGATCGCCGCTGCCTTCGTCGTGCCGGAGACCACGGTCGCCCAGCGGCTCACCCGGGCGAAACGAAAGATCGCCGAAGCGGGCATCCCCTACCGGATTCCGGCCGCCGAGGAGCTGCCCGAACGGCTGGACGCCGTGCTCGCGGTCGTCTACCTGCTGTTCAACGAGGGATATCTGTCCAGCAGCGGCGATCGGGCCGAGGCGCGCGACCTGGCCGACGACGCCGAGTGGCTGGCCGGGCTCCTGGCCGGCCTCATGCCGGGCGAGCCGGAAGTGGCCGGGCTGCTCGCGCTCATCCGGCTGCACCGGGCGCGCGGCGCGGCCCGGTTCGACTCCCACGGGCGTCTGGTGCCGCTCGCCGAGCAGGATCGCGGCCTGTGGGACCGCGCCGCGATCGCCGAGGCGACCGCGTTGCTGACCCGCACCGCCAGGACCCATCGCCAGCCGGGGCCCTACCAGTTGCAGGCCGCGATCGTGGCCTGTCACGCCGAGGCCCCCGGCTTCGAGCACACCGACTGGGCACAGATCCTCGTGTTGTACGACATGCTCCTGGCGGTGGCGCCCTCGCCGGTCACCCGGCTGCACCGGGCCGTCGCCCTGCGCTACGTCAAGGGGCCCGCGGCCGCGCTGGCGGAGCTGACCGGCCTGGAGGGAGCCCTGTCCCGCTACCCGCTCCTGCACGCGACCCGAGCCGAGTTGCTGCGCGCGCTGGGCGAGACGAGCCAGGCGCGGCTATGTGATGAGCGGGCGCTGGGCCTGACCGCCAACCCGGCCCAGCAGGCCCTGCTCCACCAGCGGCTGGATCTGACTCATGGAGAGTGGCCGTAGCGTCCGCCGGCATCGCCACCCACGGCTCGGCGAGCGACCCGAGGGGGCCGCCCGCCCCGCTGACTCCCTGGCAGGCCTCATGCGGCAGAGTGGCAAGGCCGCTCGCGGTGATGACAGGGTCTTCCCCTGGTGGAGGCCGCATGGGCGAGGTATGGACCTGGGATCAGGACGTGCCGCTGCGCTGCGAACCGGCGGCTCGCTGCATGAGGCATGTGCCGAGCCGGCGTTGTTGATTTACTTCGTAAAGGCGCT
This sequence comes from Microbispora sp. NBRC 16548, assembly GCF_030268985.1. Classification (NCBI taxonomy): domain Bacteria; kingdom Bacillati; phylum Actinomycetota; class Actinomycetes; order Streptosporangiales; family Streptosporangiaceae; genus Microbispora; species Microbispora sp. NBRC 16548. Next base: position 10,555 of record NZ_BSSF01000032.1, on the reverse strand, counting down.
CGCTGCTGCCTCACTTGCGGCGGTTCGCACCGGATCTCATATGGCGCGAGGGAGGCCGGCGACCCGGCGGCCCAGCACGGCCAGCAGACACACCATGACCACACCGACGGCCGCCAGGCCGGCGCGGTCGGCCGCAGTGTCGGTATTGGAGATCAGGCCGAAGGCGGTGTGGGCGATCAGGGCGCCGGAGGCCAGGGCGAGACTGTGCCGGTCCGTCCACAGGCCGCCGGCCGTCCAGCGGCGCAGGAGCCACGCGGCGGTGACCGCCAGAACGGCGGCGGCCGACATGGGCACGATCACCCACCCGCCGTGGGTGAAGGCGGGCTGGGTCGCGCCGCCGAAGGGGAACAGCGACGCCAGGTATCCGAAGACGGCCACGGCGCCGAACACCCCGGCCGCCGCGGGCGCGGGCGGGCTGATCGAGGACACGCCCGGGCGGGACTTCAGCCGCAGCCCCGCCACCGCGAGCAGGACCACGGCGGCCGCACAGCCCGCCAGGATCGCCGGCGGCGCCTCGTACCCGGGGTCGATACTCGTCACCACCGTCGTCCGCAGCAGCAGCGCGCCGAGGACGAAGACCGCCCCGGCCAGCCAGGTGCCGAGTCTGCCCAGGTAGGGACGGTCGCGCAGGGACGGGACGATCAGGTCGGTGAGGAGGATCGGGATCGCGGCGCTGAAGACCGCGTGGTAGGGGATCTGCAGCTCGGTGTAGGCGCTGTTCAGGCCCAGGATCCGGGGCGCCCATCCGGCGGCGCCGTAGATCGTGGGGCTGCTCAGCGCCTGCAGCGCCAAGCCCTCCTCGACGATGCCGTAGGCGGCGCCGAGCAGCAGCACCCCGGTCCAGCCCGTCCCGGCCCGCCGCACCAGCTCGCGCACCAGGACGACGCCCGCGCCGTATATCGGGATCCACAGCAGCAGGAGCCAGGCCATGCGCAGTGGCGGGTTGCCGAGGGTGAACTCGGCCACGAGCGGTGTGATCACCGCGAGGAGCAGTGCGGCCCGGCGGCCGCGCGTCTTGTTCGCCGTCATGCGGCCAGCGTGTTCCGCGCACACCCCCCACGTCTGCCGCCACGGGTCCTGCCCGTGGCAACCCAGGTGACAACCCGGCGCCGACTTTGGTTGCTGCCGACGGCGGGCCCGCCGTCATTACGCTGGGCGTCCGTGACAGCAGACGTACGGCCTGGCCCTGCCAGGACCCGGCGGGACCGGGCGATCCGGGTGGGGGGCGTCGCCTGTGCGCTGGCCGCGGCGGCGGTCGTCGTGCGAGACGACCTCGGCGCGGCTTCCGGCTGGTGGCTGGTCGCGGACGTGGCCGGCGGCGCGGCGGCGTGCGGGGCGCTGTGGCTGTCGCGCCGATGGCCGGCCACCATGGCGCTCGTGGCCGTGGCGCTGGCGGTGCCCGCGGCCTCGGCGTCGGTCGCGGCCGGCATCGCCACGCTGATGGCCGCCCTCTACCGGCGCTCGATCGTCGCGATCGGTGTGGGCGCGGCCTGGGTGGCCGCGACGCTGGCCCGGTTCTGGCTGCGGCCGCCGGGGCTGGCACCCTACCCGGTGTGGGCGCTGGTCGCGGTGCTGTTCGGGGTGGCGCTGACCGGATGGGGGATGCTGGCGCGGGCCCGCCGCCAACTGGTGCTGTCGCTGGCGGAGCGGGTCCGCAGGGCCGAGGAGGAGCAACAGCGACGCGTCGAGCGGGCCCGCCACGCCGAACGCCTGGCCATCGCCCGAGAGATGCACGACGTGCTGGCGCACCGGCTGTCGCTGCTGGCGCTGCACGCCGGTGCGCTGGAGTTCAACGCGCGGGCCGACCCCGAGGAGGTGGTCGAGGCGGCCGCGGTGGTGCGCTCCAGCGCGCACCAGGCGCTGCAGGAGCTGCGCCAGGTCATCTCGGTGCTCCGCGAGGCGCCCGTCCTGGCCGAGCTGGACCTGCGCACTCTGGTCGAGGAGGTACGGCGGGCGGGCATGGAGGTCGAGATGCACGACGGCGGCGTGCGCCTCCCCGACCTGCCGGGCGCGACGGCGCGGGCGGCCTACCGGATCGTCCAGGAGGGCCTCACGAACGCCAGGAAGCACGCGCCGGGCATGCCGGTGAGTCTCCGCCTCGACGGCAGGCCGGACCGGGGGCTCGCCATCGAGGTGCGCAATCCCATGGTGCGCAATCCCGTGGTGCACGCTCCCCGGGGGGAGGGCGCCGGCCTGGCCGGGATGCGGGAGCGGGCCGAGCTGGCGGGCGGGCGGGTGGAGCAGGCCGGGGTGGAGAAAGGCGAGTTCCGCCTGACGGTCTGGCTACCATGGCCGGTGTGAGCGCCATACGCGTGCTGGTCGTGGACGACGACCCGCTCGTCAGGGCGGGTCTGACGCTGATGCTCAGGGGCGCCGACGAGCTCGTCGTGGTGGGCGGCGTGGCCGACGGCGCCGACGTCGGAGCCGCGGTCGACGCGCATGCGCCCGATGTGGTGCTCATGGACATCCGCATGCCGGGCCTGGACGGGATCGACGCCACCCGGCTGCTGCGGCGGCGGCCCGACCCTCCCCACGTCATCATGCTGACCACGTTCGACGCCGACGAGCACGTCTTCGGCGCGCTGCGCGCCGGGGCCAGCGGGTTCCTGCTCAAGGACACCCCGCCGGAGGGCATCGTGGCCGCGGTCCTCCGGGTCGCGGCGGGCGAGCCGATCCTGTCGCCCGGTGTGACCCGGCGCCTGATCGCCCACCTGGCGCCGGAGGCGGAGGACCGCCGCCGCGCCGACGCGCGCAGCCTGCTGTCCAGGCTCAGCGACCGCGAGCGTGAGGTCGCCGCGGCGGTCGGCCGGGGCAGGTCCAACGCAGACATCGCGGCCGAGCTCCACATGAGCGTCGGCACGGTCAAGAGCTACATCTCCCGCATCCTCGCGAAGACCAACCTGGACAATCGCGTCCAGCTCGCCCTCATCGCCCACGACAATCCGCTCTAGCCGGGCACGTTTCCCGCACGCGGTCGACCTTCAGCCGAGGTCTCCGGGAGCGGCGGCCTTCACTGGACGACGACGGGCGCGAGCGCCGCGGAGAGCAGGCGGCGCGGCGCTCCTGAGCCGTCCGCCGGCGCCGTCCAGATGTCGGCGCCGAAGTCGCCCGGCAGGGCGTAGCCGAGCGTGCGGGCGTCGAGCCACACCGCCTGGTCGTCGACGCTGCGCCGCTCGGCGATCGGAGTCTCCCGCATGGTCAGAAGGTCGAGGACGTAAAGCCGCCACGGCGCGTCCTCGGGCAGGCCGGCCACCCGCTTCTTGAACGCGATGCGGGTGCCGTCGGGGGAGAGCGACGGGCACTCCACGTTCTGCCGGACCGTGGTCAGCGTGCGGGCCGCGACGTCCCCGCGCGCCAGCCACGTGCGGCCTCCGGTCGCGAGGGTGACCCAGAAGTGGCCGTCGTCGGCGAAGGTCACTCCCCACAGGTTGACGTCGGCAGCGTGATAGGGACGGCCGTCCTTGAGCACACGGTAGGTCTCCAGGTTGTCCTGCAGCGACCAGGTGCGCGTGTCCAGGATCGAGGTGCGGGTGGAGAAGTTCGTCCCCGCGTACGAGTCGCCGCTCACGAAGACGGTCCAGGCCGCCATGCGGCCGGACGGGGAGACCCTCGTGCGGGTGGGGATGCCGGCGAGGGGGAACGCGCGCCGCTCCCGCAGTCGCGCGTCGAGCACCACGGCTCGGTAGGTGTCGCCCAGCGAGCCGTGCTCGGCCTGGAGGCAGGCGCCGGTGCCGGACGAGGCGTGGAAGCGCAGGCACCGCACCCCGGACGAGACGCGCGAGCCCCCGGGGTCGTCCGCGGGCACGGCGACCACCTCGTCGCGGTGCTGACCCCACGCCATCGTCCGGAAGAGCATCCGGCGCCCCTGCCCCGCCGCGAGCGTGACCGCACCCGGACCGGCGGAGGGCTCCCCCGTCCGCGGGAGGCCCCGGCTCTCCGCGCGGGCGGCGGCGTGCACCACCGCCCAGGCGGACAGACCCCCGAGGAGCAGCACCGCGGCCAGCAGGACCGTCAGGCGGGGTGGGATGGTCACGGGGTTCCCTTCTCTTCGCACGCTCAGGCCGTCCGCTGCGCGGAGGGGCACGAGGAGGAGCGGAGTGCGGCGAGCGCGATGGGGGTGGAGATCGCCAGCCCCGCCGTCGCGACGGCCAGCGCCGGGCCGTCGCCCCAGGCCGTCCAGGCGGCGCCGAACCCGATCGAGCAGGCGAATCGGGCGAGGGCCTGGCCGGTGCCCACCAGGGCCAGCCCTCTCGCTCTCATCGCCTCCGGCACGACGCCGGCGACCGCGGCCGCCAGCACGCCGTCGGTCGCCGCGTAGAAGGCCCCGTGCAGCACGAGCACCGTTACCACCACTGGCACCACCGCCGGCAGCGGCCCGCCGGGGACGGCCAGCACCAGGCCGTACGCGACGAGCAGCGCCAGGTGTCCGAGCAGGAACAGCCTCCGCCGCCCGATGCGGTCGGCGACGGCGCCGGCGGGCACGGCCAGCAGCAGGAAGGCGGCCGCCGTCCCGAGCGGCAGCAAGGGGAACCACTGCGCGGGCACCTCGAACCTGCGCTGCAGCAGCAGGTAGACGAAGGAGTCGCTCACCGTCGTCAGCCCCAGCAGCACCGCGCACGCCGCCAGTCGCCCCACGCCGGGCATCCGCAGGAGCGCGGGTGCCCGGAGCGGGCCGGAGGGCGCCGCACTCCGGCCCGCACTCCGGCCCGCACTCCGGGCGACGCCGACGCCGCCGGGACGGCCGGGGACGAAGAGCACCAGCACCAGCACGCCCAGCGCGGCGACGCAGGCACTGACCGTGAAGACGGCGTCGTAACCCTCCGCCGCCACCCCCAGCACCAGGAACGCCAGGACGGGCCCGCAGAGGGCTCCCGCGGTGTCCATCGCCCGGTGCACGCCGAAGGCCTGCCCCCGGCGCTCGGGCGGGGCGGCCAGGGAGATGAGGGCGTCCCGGGGGGCGGTGCGCAGGCCCTTGCCCGTACGGTCGAGGGCCAGCACCGCGCCGATGACCGGCAGGGTGTGGGCGACCAGCAGCAGCGGCTTGCACAGCGCCGACAGGCCGTAGCCGGCCACGGCGACCGCCTTGTGCCGCCCGCCCCCACCGTCGGCGAGGTGGCCTCCGGCCAGCCTCACCAGGGCGCCGACCCCGTTGTAGACGCCGTCGAGCACGCCGAAGCCGAGCGGGGACAGCCCCAGCCCGGAGACGAGGTAGAGGGGCAGCACGGCGGTGATCATCTCCGCCGACACGTCCGTGATCAGGCTCACCGCGCCCAGGGCCAGCACGGTTCCCGGAACCGCGGCCCACCGCCGTCCCCGGTGGGGGACGGCGGCGGGCGCGTCGCGACCGTCCGCGAGGTACACGCGGTCAGTTCCAGATGCCGGAGATGGCCGACGCCGACGCCGCGTTGCCCGCGTGGCCGGTGCCGTACATGTCCTCGATGGTGCGCAGCAGGTTGTAGTGGTTGTAGGTGGTGCCGGAGGACGACCCCGCCAGCACCGGCTGGCCGTACAGCACAGTGGCGATGCGGTTGCCGCTCAGCCGGTTGTCCTCGTCGAAGGTGACCACGAGAAGGCTGTTGTGGGTCTTGGCCCAGGTCGCGTACGCGCCGAGGTTGTTCTTCAGCCAGGTGTCGCCGGTGGACACCGAGCAATCGTGCATGTCGCTGCACAGGTTCGGGACGACGAACGACACCTTAGGCAGTTTGGTGAAGTCGGTGGGGAACTGGGCGAACGTGTACGCGGTGGACGTCGGCACGTTGGAGAACCCGAACCAGGGGTTGTGCTTGCGGGCGTACTTGCCGCTGCTGCACGTGGTCGAGCCCTGGCTGGGCAGCGATTCGTTGTAGCTGGCCCAGCTCTTGCCCGCGGCGAGCAGCTCCGACGCCAGGTTGGGCGCGGAACTGAAGCCGGGGGTGTAGCACGAGTCGTCGGTGATGCCCTGGGTCGACCCGGAGAACATGGCGAAGTAGTTGGGCTGGCTGGGATGGGTCTCGGCGTAGAAGGCGGTCAGGTTGGCCCCGCCGCTCTTCAGGGAGTTGATGTAAGGAGCGCTGGAGCTGCCGACGATCTGGGAGTAGGCGTGGTTTTCGAAGACTACGACCACCGTGTGGTCCGGCGTCGGCAACGTGGCCGCCTGGGCGCTGAAGCCTCCGGCGGCCCACAGGCCCAGGGAGGCCGCGGACAGCGTGAAGGCGGTGGTGAGAGCGGTGATCCGGCGGGACGGCATGGCTGTCCTCCAGAGGGGGGCGTCTGGGACCAGCTCAGGCTAGGAACACCCTGTGACGCTGACTGCACGCCCGACATGAAGGTTGGCCGAACGGTAAATGAAGCCCCTCGTCGCCCGATTTCGGGTGCCACGCGGGGGCAGACCGACACGTCGCGATGGCGGCGGCGCGGTCGTCGTGGACGTCGAGCCCGGTGAGGCCGTCGTGTCGACGAGCTTGGCGGATTGGACGTCGACCTGCGGTTGCGTCGTCGGCTGGCTCAGGAGTACGGCTCCGACCTGGTCGCCGTCCAGTGGAGCCCGGGCGGCACTCGAATGCACCTCGTTTGACGACGACGTCGAGCACCATGGACGCGACGTAGTCCGCCAGCGTCAGCTCACCGCACGGCATCGCGGCGAAGCCGTACTGCTCGCACCAGGACTCGAACACACGCCACCCACGCCGGTAAGCGATGCGGGTGTTCTCCGCGACGCCGTCGTGGATCAGCGCGGCGGCCTCGGGCGTCAGGCACTCGCGGGGCGCACTCGGGCAGGCCGGGTGTGCTCTCCAGCGGTAGGCGATGTGAGGCCCCTCACGGCCGGTTCGTATCGGGTGCCGCGTTCTGAGGGGGTCGCGGCACGGGCGGGAGCGCGAACCTTCCTACTTATCGTGCTGCCGGCGCACCATCTCGGTGATCCAGATGGGCGCGAACGGAGACGTGCAGCCCGGGGGAGTCGGGTAGTCCTTGAGCACCTCCAGGCGCTCACCGATGTCGATCGCACGGGCGCGGTGCTCGGCGTGCTCGATCCCGATCTGAGCCAGGCAGTGGTTCATCGCCCACTGCAGGCGATCCGGGGCGTCCTTCATCTCCGCCTCGATGACGTCGAGCAGCCCTGTGAGGTCGAGGCCCTCGGGCTTCTTCGTCACGCGTTCGGTGGTCAGCGCCCAGCCGGCACTCGCGACCACTGGATCCGAATCGGCGGACCAGGTCAGGCGCAGCTCTTCGGAGTGCGGGCTCTTCTTCACCACGTAGTTCACGAGCCAGTCATGCACCTTTGGCGTGCGCGCCTCGCGCAGCATGACGTCCAACTCGTCACGCTCGAACGCCTTCGGACGGCAGATCAGGATCGCCAGCAGCCTCGCCGCGGTGTCATCGGTCTCCCAGAGCCGGCACGCGAGTTCCTGCTGCATCTTCAGCCGCTTCGCGAGCGCGCGCAGCTTGCTGAGGTTCACACCGTGATCGTCACCGTGTTTCTCGTTCACCTCGCGTGCCTTCGGGTCCTCGAGCCCGGCCAGCTCGGCCATCACCTCGGCCACCAACGTCTCGGTCAGCGTCGTCTCGGCCACGTCAGCCTCCTGTCCATCACGTGTGAGAGTCAGCCTACGAGCACTCGCCTGTTCAGCTCGGACTTCTCAAAATCGGCCATGCCGCTGCCCCTGGCAGCCTCTCCATGATGCTGTCTGCGTCAGTCGCCGACCCGGGTCGAGTTCGACGCGTTCGAGCCGCGCGCGGTGCCGGCGTCCCAGTAGACGGCCTCGAGACCACTTTCCCTTACGCGATGTGCGTCCCCATTGGTTGATCAGCCCCTAACGGCCGCGACCGTGACCTGCGCGAGGAGTGCGAGAACCGCGGTATCGGCTACAGCCTGGGCATGCCCTGCTCGTTTCGGGTCCGGCTGCCCTCGAAAGCCGTTGTCCGCGCCGACGCGACATTGAAGCTGATCTACACAACTCGGCGGCCGGGAGCCCGTGGTGCCTGTTTACGCGCCCGCGGCTTTTGACGCCGGCGGTTGTGCCTCGCCGGGGTGCCGGAGTCATGACCGGAAGCCGTCGTATCCATCGGATTTGGCCGATGCCGAATGGCATGGGAGGCCGTCGGTCGACTCTGCGGCGATGCTCATAACCGTGATTCAGGCGGTCCGGAGGGCTGAAAACGGCCGTTCTTTTCTGAAGCGGCAAACTGCGGATCACTCATTTCATCGGACATGCCTGAAGAAGATCCCGGCAAAGATCGCTGCTCACGGGCGCCTCTCATCGGCAAGGAGTGGCCGACTGTGGCCAGTCGGGAACTTGCCGTAAGTGGCCTATTTACATCTATTCGCCGAACAGTCACCATGTGACCGTGGCCACACCCCCTCGTTGATAAGCGGCTGGCGCTGAACATGTCACCGAGGTTGTCAACCAATGCGAATTGGTATCCGCGCGCCGATACGTGAGGAGAGGGCGTCCCGGGTAGCGCATTCAGAGGAATTCTGGATGGCCGGCGATCCCAAATTCCTTAATGGCATAACGCCACACCAGAGGGAATTACACCGTGAGAATGACGCGAAGATTACGGGCCGCCGTGTGCGTGGTGGTGGCCGGTGCGATGCTGGTGACCGGGGTAGGGACGGCGTCCGCCGCGCCCGGGGTCACCCCGGCCGACGTGACGCTGAACCTGGCCCCGGGCGAGTCGACGACGATCGCCAAGACCGTGTCCACTCCGGCGATCCCGCCCAAGCCGGATATCACTTTCCTGATCGACACAACAGGGAGCATGGGCGGGGTCATCTCGAACGTGCGGACCAACGCGAACACCATCTTGTCCAACGTCGCCTCGGCGCAGCCGGACGCGCAGTTCGCGGTCGCCGAGTACAGGGACGTGTCGGTGGACGCGACGTCGTTCCGGGTGGCGCAGAACCTCACCGCCAACCAGACCGACGTCACCAACGGTCTCAACTCGCTGGTCGCGACGGGCGGCGGCGACCTCTCAGAGGACGGCATCAACGGTCTGTACCAGGTCGCGTCCGGGGCGGTCGGCTTCCGGCCGAACAGCACCCGGATCGTGTTGCTGATCGGGGACGCCCCCAGCCATGACCCCAGTAACGGCCATACGCTGGCCGACGCGATCAGCGCCCTGCAGGCAGCCGACATCACCGTGCTCGCGTTCGACCTGGCCGGGCTGAACACGGGCGGGCAGGCGACCGCGATCACCGACGCCACGGATGGACAACTGTTCTCCGGCCTCAACGCCTCGGAGGTCAGCGACACCATCCTGGCGGCCCTGCACAACCTGCCGGTCACGGTCACCCATCAGCTACGCGACTGCGACCCGAACCTGTCGGTGTCCCTGACCCCGGGCAGCCGGACGGTGACCAGCGGCGATGACGCCACCTTCACCGAGGTCGTCTCCGTCGGCGCCGGAGCCCCACCGGGAAGCACCCTGACCTGCAAGGTGGACTTCCTGCTCAACGGCGTCCTGTCACCGGGCTTCACCGAAACGATCAGCGAGCACGTTCCGAAGGCGACCCCATCGATCGCCACGACGCCGTCGGGCCAGGTGCCCGCGGGCGGGAACGTCTCTGATACGGCGACCCTGTCCGGTGGCTACCACCCGACGGGCACCGTCACGTTCCAGCTGTTCGGCCCCGGTGACACCGACTGTGCGACGCCGATCGCGACTCGTACCGGGACGGTGTCGGGCAGCGGCACCGCCGCGTCCGGGAACATCCCCGCGGGCGGGGTGGGCACCTACCGGTGGGTCGCCTCCTACAGCGGCGATGACGCCAACAACCCGGTCACCTCCGCGTGCGGCGATGAAGAGGTCGTGGTTGTGAAGGCCACTCCGGGCGTCGCCACCACCCCATCGGGGTCCGTGCCGGCCGGCGGCGTCGTGTCCGACACCGCCACCGTCTCCGGCGGGTTCCACCCCACCGGTACTGTCACATTCCAGCTGTACGGCCCCGGTGACACCGACTGTGCGACGCCGATCGCCACCCGCACCGGCACGCTGTCCGGCAGCGGCACCGCCGCGTCCGGCAACGTGACCATCGGCGCGGCCGGCACCTACCGGTGGACCGCCACCTACGGCGGCGACGCTGACAACAACTCCGTCACCTCACCGTGCAGCGAAGAACAAGTCACCGTCACGCCGCAGCGGCTGACCGGACGGGCCTACGGCCTGACCGCCGACGCCTCCCTGGCCGGCATCCAACTGGTCAACATCGCACGCACCCCCGACACCGGCCCCATCTCCACCACCTCGACCGGCACCACCTCGGTGCCCTGCACCGCCAGCCTCAGCGGACTGATCAGCGCGCACGCCCTGTGCGCCCAGGTCGCCACCACCGAATTCCCCGGCAAATCCGTCGCCACCGCCTCCATCGACGACACCACCGTCGGGATCACCGGCATCCCGGTGATCACCGTCAAGACCGTCAAATCCACTTCCACCACCACCTGCGCCGTGATGTTCACCGCCTTTCGTGGAGTCCCTTTGGTTGACTGGCATGCCTGAACCCCGAGAGAGGTCAGCATGCCGAGGAGCTATCCCCCCGAGTTCCGTCGCAAAGTCCTGGACCTGCTGAAGGCCG
>NZ_BSSF01000031.1:0-50032 GCF_030268985.1 Microbispora sp. NBRC 16548 | reverse complement strand
CATCGACACCAGCGTCTCCCCGTACTTCGACGGTGAGACCCTGGCCGTCTACCAGTACGCCGCGAAGTTCGCTTCCGGCAAGATCGTCTGAGACTAGCTCTCTGACGCTCTGACTGGACCGTAAAGGGAAGGGCCCGGCCTCCAGCCGGGCCCTTTTCCTATATCGCGGGTGGCTGTCACGCATCGCTCCAGTAACAGCCCTTACGCCCCAATGATCTCCTCCGATAACTTTATTCCCATCCTTTACTGACGCATGGGGCAATAGTCACGCCCCACGCCAGACCTGGGAGAAAAAGTGAAGCGCACCCTCGCTCTTGGCGGCGTGGCGGCCGGCCTGCTGGCTTCCGCCGTCGTCGCCTCCCCCGCCCAGGCGGAGAAGGTTCCGGCCAAGCCCCTGGCCGAGACCAACTTCGCCGCCAAGCAGGTGGCCGCGTTCTGGTACGGCGAGAAGATGGCCAACCTGATCAACGCCACGCCGTACAACGTCGAGACCAAGGTCTCGTCCAAGGTCGTCGCCCACCTGCCGAAGGAGCCCACCTCCGTCAAGCCGGGCGTCGTCGGGTCCAGCGGCGACCAGAAGCCCACCGGCACCTCGAAGAACGTCAACCTGCCCCGGTCCTCCGGCAAGGTCTTCTTCGTCGGCGCCGACAACAAGCCGCACTGGTGCACCGCCACCGCCATTCAGAGCGGGCACAAGAACCTCGTGGCCACCGCCGGTCACTGTGTCTTCAGCACAGTGAAGGAGAGGGACACGATGAGCAAGTGGGTCTTCGTGCCCGGCTACTACCAGGGCAAGACCCCGTGGGGCATCTACGTCGGCAAGACGGCCTTCACCCACTTCGACTACGAGGTCTACGGGGACGGCGACTTCGACTACGCGTTCGTGGCCGTCTACAACGGCGTCCAGGTCACCGACGTGAAGACCGACAGCGTCAAGAACTGGGTCGACAAGCGGGTCTTCAAGACCCTGGCCGAGGCCGAGAAGGCGCAGAAGGACGTCGAGATCAAGGAGACGGGCTGGGCCGGCAAGATCGTGCCGTTCGTGTCCAAGCCCGAGACTGTCGTCAGGGACAAGAAGAACAAGGAATACCAGCAGGCGTGGGTCGACGTCTGCACCTGGGCGCACTGGCAGAACCTCCAGGCGGCGGCTCTGACGGCTGAGAACAAGGCCCCCGCGACCAAGGACGCGGTGGACATCCTGAACAAGGGCCGCGGGGAGACGACCGACTTCAAGACCGCGCCCGGCACCGGGATCAAGGTCACCCGCGTCTCGCTCACCGAGTACGACTCGGCCAAGGACGAGGTGAAGCTCGGCGACCTCGTGTTCCGCGTCTCCGAGGACGGGAAGAGCGTCTACTTCATCTACGACCACGGCTACTACAAGGTCAACTTCTGGGCCAAGTTCGACCTGGACTACAAGCTGGTCGGCAAGATCGTGGACATCACGCTGAAGGACGTCGGCCGCCTCGGCGACAACGTCCCCGGCCAGGGCCTCGCGTACAACCAGAAGGTCGGCCAGCCCACCTACGTGTTCGGCTACCCGAGCGGGTCGCACCCGGACGGCAACTACGCCTTCACCGGCAAGACCCTCAAGTACAGCTACGGCAAGACCTTCCCCGCCGTGGCGCCGTCCATCAAGGGCGAGGCGCTCCAGGGCATCAAGTCCTCCTTCACCGGTGAGGGCGCGCTCGGCTCCGGCTGGCTGTTCAAGTACGACAACAGCAAGCGGTTCGGCTACCTCAACGGCGTGACCATCGGCGTCTCGGACACCGACGGCAACGACCGGTACGACACCAGCATCTCGCCGTACTTCGACGGCGAGACCCTGGGCGTCTACAAGGTCGCCGCGACCGCCGCATCCGGCAAGATCGTCTAAGCGCTCGACCTCACGCGAAGGGCCCGGCAGTCTGCCGGGCCCTTCTCTCGTTTTCCGGCTCTCCGGCGCCCTCCGGGCCGCCCCCGCGCTCTCCCTATGCTCTGCGCCCCGCCGGGATCGCTGCCGGCGCGCGCACGGGTGAAATCAGACGTGATCACATCGCCCCACGGTTCCATCCGGCAAATGTGATTTACATCACATTCTCGCCTTCGACGATCAGTGACGCAACGTGATCGCGACCTCTCGAAATCAGCATCTCATCAGCGGAAACACAGGAACCTTTCAGGTTCGGATCCGACCTCGATCCTCTCCGGTGCGCCGACGGAGCGGTTTTCAGCGCTACTTTCCGCCTGACTCCTCCGATAGCTTGCTTACCGTCCCTTTACTGACGTGTGGGCGAACTTTGTGCCCCCGACAGACCGAGGAGAACACCCCTTGAAGCGCACCCTCGCATTCGGCGGCGTAGCCGCGGGCCTGCTGGCCTCCGCGGTCGTCGCCGCCCCCGCACACGCGGACTCCGTACCGCACGACACCCTGGCCAGCTCCAACTTCGCCGCCAAGCAGGTCGCCGCCTTCTGGTTCGGCGAGCGTATGGCCAACCTCCGCAACGCCAAGCCGTACAACGTGGAGACGCGAGTCTCGGCCAAGCACGTGTCGACCGGCGGAGCGTCCGCGGACAGCAAGCCCGGCGTCGTCGGGTCCAGCGGCGACAAGAAGGCGACCACCAGCACGAAGAACGTCAACCTGCCCCGCACCACGGGCAAGGTGTTCTTCATCGGCGCCGACCACAGACCGCACTGGTGCACTGCGACCGCGGTCCAGTCGCACTACAAGAACCTGGTGGCGACCGCCGGCCATTGCGTGTACGACACCAAGAGCAACAAGGCGACCCTCGACAAGTGGGTCTTCGTCCCCGGCTACTACCAGGGCAAGACCCCGTGGGGCATCTACGTGGGTAAGACCGCGTACACCCACTACGACTACGACGTCTACGAGGACGGCGACCGCGACTACGCGTTCGTCACCGTGTACAACGGCGTCCTGCCCACCGGCGGTTCCAGCAAGCACTACGCCCGCACCTTCGAGACCTACCGTCAGGCCCGCGGGGCCAAGGCCAGGCTCGACAGGGACAACGCCTACTCCCACCTGCGTATCCGGCCCGTCCTCGACACCGACCACGTGGTCAAGGAGGGCACCCGCGAGTCAGAGAAGGTCTACGTCAAGCGGGACGAGTGGAAGAAGCTCAACCCCGAGGGCACTCCGGCGAACGGGCCGTTCAAGGAGGGCACCGGCGTCACGGACAAGGAGTACACCTCCAAGCCCGACGGCTGGGACGAGGGCAAGGCGTCGGCCGACGGCAAGGCCTTCTACCTCAAGAAGGGCGACAAGTACGTCGTCCGCACCTACTGGATCAACTACGACGTCGACTACCGCCTGACCGGCCGGACCCTGTCGATCGGTCTCAAGGACGTCGGCACCCTCGGCTCCAACGTCGGTGGCCAGGGCCTGGCCTACAACCAGAAGATCGGCAGCGGCACCTTCGTCTTCGGCTACCCGAGCGGCTCGCACCCGGACGGCAACCACGCCTTCTCCGGCAACACGCTCAAGTGGTCGTACGGCAAGACCTTCAAGGCCAGCTCCCCCACCATCAACGCCCAGGAGCTCGTGGGGATCAAGTCGTCGTTCACCGGTGAGGGCGCGCTCGGCTCGGCGTGGCTGTACCGCTACAGCAACACCAAGCGGCTCGGCTACCTCAACGGCGTGACCATCGGCGTCGCCGACCGCGACGGCAACCAGCGCTACGACACCAGCGTCTCCCCGTACTTCGACGGCGAGACCTACGGCGTGTACAAGGTCGCCGCGAACAACTGGTCCGGCAAGATCGTCTGATCCGCCACCGCGCACGCGAAGGGGCCCGGCACCGCGCCGGGCCCCTTTTCCGTTCCTCATCACACCGGCGGCGTCGGGGCCGCGGCCGGTCGACGGCCCCTACTGCCCTTCGAGGCGCTCGGCCGCCGTCATCCACTCGAGTTCGGCCGACTCCTTCTGCGCGGCGATCTCCCGCAGCTCGGCGTCGAGCTTGGCCAGACGTTCGAAGTCGCTCGCCGCCTCGGCCATCTCGGCGTGCAGCTTCGCCTCACGCTCGCCGAACTTGTCGATCTGCCGTTCCAGCCGGTTGAGCTCCTTCTGCAGCTCCCGCAGCTCCTTGGCGGACAGCCCGCCCGCGGGCGCCTGCTGGTCGTCCTGGCCGGCCCGCTCGGGAACGCTCGCGGCGGAGGCCGCCCGGGCCGACAGGGCCGCGCCCGCCGCACGGCGTTCCAGGTATTCGTCCACGCCGCCCGGCAGCATCGAGAGCCTGCCGTCCCCCAGGAGCGCGACGCAGCGGTCGGCCACCCTCTCCAGGAAGTACCTGTCGTGGCTGACCACCACGAGCGTGCCCGGCCAGGCGTCGAGGAGGTCCTCCAGCTCGGTGAGCGTCTCGATGTCGAGGTCGTTGGTCGGCTCGTCGAGCAGCAGGACGTTCGGCTCGTCCATGATCAGCCTGAGGAGCTGAAGTCGCCGCCGCTCGCCGCCCGACAGGTCGCCGACGACCTTCCACTGAGCCTCGCCCCGGAAGCCGAGGCGTTCGAGCAGCTGGGAGGCCGACCACTCCTTCTTGCCCACCTGGACGTACTTGCGGATCTCCTCGACCGTCTCCAGCACCCGCCGCGTGGGGTCCAGCTCGGCCAGCTCCTGCGACAGGTGCGCGAGCCGCACCGTCTTGCCGCGCACCATGCGGCCGGAGTCGGGCTCGACCGTGCCGGACAGCAGGCGCAGCACCGACGACTTGCCCGAGCCGTTCACCCCGATCAGGCCGATCCGGTCCCCCGGGCCGAACTGGTAGGTGCAGTGGTCGAGCACCAGCGGACCCGATGCCGGGCCGCCCGCGTGGAGCGTCACGTCCTCCAGGTCCGCGACGGTCTTGCCGAGCCGCGCCGAGGCGAAGTTCAGCAGCTCGACGGTCTCCCGCGGCGGCGGCTCGTTCGCGATCAGCGCCTCGGCCGCGTTGATCCTGAACTTGGGCTTGGAGGTCCGGGCCGGCGGTCCGCGCCGCAGCCAGGCGATCTCCTTGCGCATGAGGTTCTGCCGGCGCTCCTCCGCGGCCTGCGCGATCCGCGCACGCTCGGCCTTGGCCAGCACGTACGCCGCGTAGCCGCCCTCGTATCGCTCGACGGAGCCGTCGACGACCTCCCACGTGCGGGTGGAGACCGCGTCGAGGAACCACCGGTCGTGGGTGACGACGAGCAGCGCGGACTTGCGCTGGACGAGATGCCCGGCGAGCCAGGCGATGGCCTCGATGTCGAGGTGGTTGGTGGGCTCGTCGAGGATCAGCAGGTCGTGCTCCTCGATCAGCAGCCGCGCCAGGGCCGTACGGCGACGCTCACCGCCCGACAGCGCGCCCGCGGGAGCCGCGAGGTCGATGTCGGCGAGCAGGTTGGCGAGGATCTCCCTGATCGCGGCGTCGCCGGCCCACTCGTGCTCGGCCCGGCCGGCCAGGACGATGTCCTTCACCGCGGTGTCCGGGTCGAACTGGTCACGCTGGGAGAGCGTGCCGACGCGCAGGCCGCGGGTATGCGTGACCCGGCCGCTGTCGGGCTTCAGCGCCCCGGCGATGATCGAGATGAGCGTGGTCTTGCCGCCGCCGTTGCGGCCGACGACGCCGATCCGGTCGCCTTCCTCCAGCCCGAGAGAGACGTCGGCGAGCAGGGGCTTGGGCCCGAAGGCGTGGGAGACGGACTCCAGATTGACCAGATTCATCGCCCGTCAAGCTTATCCGGCCGCGGTGGCCCCGGGGACGGGCCCGTGGGCGGTGACGACGGCGCGGCAGCCGTCCGCGTCCTTGATCAGGGCGGCCAGCTCGTGCGCCCGCTCGGCCGACTCGGCCAGGAAGGCGCAGGTGGGACCGGACCCGGAGACGATCGCGCCGAGCGCCCCGTGCTCACGCCCCAGGGCGAGCGTGCCCGCGAGCGAGGGACGCAGCGCCAGGGCGGCGGGCTGGAGGTCGTTGGACAGCGCCTGCCCGAGCGACTTCGCGTCGCCCTCGCGCAGGGCGGCGAGCAGGGCCTCGCTCACCGCGGGCGTGGGCGCGGCCACCCCCGCCTCCTCGCGCAGCCGGTCGCACTCGCCGTACACCCTCGGGGTGGACAGACCGCCGTCGGCGAGCGCGAAGACCCAGTGGAAGACCCCGGCGGTCTCCAGCGGAGCGAGCCGCTCGCCGCGTCCGGTGCCCACGGCGGTGCCGCCGAGCAGCGCGAACGGCACGTCGCTGCCGATGTCGGCGGCGATCTCCATCAGGTCCTCGACGGGCAGGCCGAGGCCCCACAGCTCGTTGCAGGCCACCAACGCCGCGGCGGCGTCGGCGCTCCCCCCGGCCATGCCGCCCGCCACCGGGATCGACTTGCGGATCAGCAGATCGGCCCGGTAGGAACGGCCCGCCCGGTCGGCCAGCGCCCTGGCGGCCCGGACGGCGAGGTTGTCGTCGCTCACCGGAACCTCTCCGGCGAGGTCCCCCTCGACCCTGACCCCCAGCGGGGCGGCGGAGAGGTCCCCGTCGAGTGGCTCGGCGGCGGTGACCTCGTCGAACAGCGAGACCGCGTGGAAGACGTTCACCAGGTCGTGGTAGCCGTCATCGCGCAGCGGGCCGACCGCGAGCTGGAGGTTGACCTTCGCCGGCACGCGCACGGTGATCGCGCTCATCGCCCGTTCACCGGCTCGTGCCGTCCTCGCGCGTGTCGTCCTGGTGCGTGTCGTCCTGGTTTTGGGCGACGGGCGGGGCCACGTCGTCTGTGCCTGACCATGAGATCCGAGCTTAGCGTCACACGCCCCTCGGGACATCTCGCGAGTTTCCGCTGATCAACCGTGCCCGCGCAGGCGAAAAGGGCCCGGCCGGAGGCCGGGCCCTTCCCTTTACGGTCCAGTCAGAGCGTCAGAGAGCTAGTCTCAGACGATCTTGCCGGAAGCGAACTTCGCGGCGTACTGGTAGACAGCCAGGGTCTCACCGTCGAAGTACGGGGAGACGCTGGTGTCGATGCGCTTGTTGCCGTCGGTGTCGGAGACCGCGATGGTCACACCGTTCAGGTAACCAAGACGCTTGGTGCTGCTGTAGCGGTACAGCCAGGACGAGCCGATCGAGCCCTCACCGGTGAAGGAGGACTTGATCCCGACGAGCTCCTCGGCCTTCATGGACGGCGCGGCCGCCTTGAAGGTCTTGCCGTAGCTCCACTTGAGGGTCTTGCCGGTGAAGGCGTAGTTGCCGTCCGGGTGCGACCCGCTCGGGTAGCCGAACACGAAGACGGACGTGCCGATCTTCTGGTTGTAGGCCAGGCCCTGACCACCGACGTTGCTGCCGAGGGTGCCGACGTCCTTGAGGGCGATGTCGACCAGCCTGCCGCGCAGCTTGTAGTCGACGTCGAAGTTGCCCCAGTAGGTCGCCTTGTACCAGGCGTTGTCCTTGGCGAAGTAGAAGGCCTTGCCGTCGGACGACCAGCCGCCGTTGCCGAACTCGCCCTTGGAGACCCGGCTGACGACCGTGCCCCACGTCCTGTCCTGGTACGTGGAGGTGCCGTGGTCCTTGGCCTGGTTCTCCAGGGTGGTCCGGTTCGCGTCGGTGTTGCCGCCGAGCTGGTCGCGAGTGGCGGGCGCCTTCGTCGAGTCCGGCGTGCGGAGGGGGACCCGCTTGGTGTAGTCCACCACCGGCACGATCTTGCCCGCGAAGCCGGTGCTCTTGAGCTCCAGCTCCTTCTGAGCCTTCTCGGCCTCCGCCTTGGTCTCGAACGTGCGGTTGTCCACCCAGTTCTTGACCTTGTCGGTCGAGACGCTGGTGGGCAGGACGCCGTTGTACACGGTGACGAACGCGTAGTCGCGGTCGCCGTCCTCGTACACGTCGAAGTCGTAGTGGGTGTACGCGGTCTTACCCACGTAGATGCCCCACGGGGTCTTGCCCTGGTAGTAACCCGGGATGAACACCCACTTGTCGAGGGTGTCCTTGTTGCTCACCGTGTCGTAGACACAGTGACCCGCGGTCGCGACCAGGTTCTTGTACTGGCTCTGCACGGCGGTGGCCGAGCACCAGTGCGGCTTGTGGTCGGCGCCGATGAAGAACACCTTGCCGGTGGTCTTCGGCAGGTTGACGTTCTTCGACGTGCCGCTGGTGGCCTTCTTGTCACCGCTGGAGCCGACGACGCCGGCCTTGCTGTCCGCGGAGGCGCCACCGGTCGAGACGTGCTTGGTGGGCAGCGTCGTCTCGACGTTGTACGGGGTGGCGTTGACGAGGTTGGCCTTGTTCTGGCCGTACCAGAACGCCGCCACCTGCTTGGCGGCGTAGTTCGTGTTGGCCAGGTTGATGGGGGGGGCGACGTCGGTGTCGGCCTGTGCAGCGGGGGTGGCGACAGCGGCGGCGGCCAGCATGCCGACCGCGATGCCGCCGAGGGTGAGGGTGCGCTTCAACTTACTACTCCCTGGTCTGATCGTCGGGCGCCACTTGCGCCCCATCCGTCAGTAAAGGACGAGTAAGAAGCTATCTGAGGATTTGTGGCTTGTGACCGCCTTAAGTCGTTTCAGTCTGGTCGGCCGGTCAAGATCGCGACTTCCGTCGCCGCCCGAATCCCTCACAGCACTGTCACGTTTTCGCTGATCACAGATGCCGCCGTCGCAGACCCGTCACTGATCGTCACTGATCCAGCCAGGGTTCCAGTGTGATGTAAATCACACTGATCCGACGGAACGGGAAGGCTAGTTGATCACGTCAAACTCGCTCCGTCGGAGCGCCCGCACCCCCGTCGGAAGGGCCCCGGGGCGTGCCCCGCCCGAAATACCCGACCGGGCGGGGCACGGCGCTCAGAGGATGCCGCGGTCGGCGAACGCACCGGTGACGGCGCTCGCCGCGCTCGCGCCGTACAGACGCCGAGCAGCGGCGACGGTCGCCTCGGCGGCCGCCTTGAACGTGGTGCCGGGGGCGAAGTCGAACTGCGCCTCGATGATCAGGGTGCTCGCCTTGCGGTCGCCGAGCGCCCGGCGGATGTCCCACAGGGCGCGGGACCAGATCTCGCCGTCGGCGTGGACCTCGCCCCTGACGTCTTCGGGGTAGTGCTTGGTCCCGTCCAGGCGGCGCAGGCAGTGCGGGGCACTCGAGTAGCTCACCGAGTCCCAATCGGCCACGCAGGCCTCGTCCGTCCTGGCCGGAACACCGGTCGCCCAGCTGCTCACGGCCACGGCCAGATAGTCGCCGAAGGCCTCGCCGATCGCGCCGGACTCCAGCGTGGTGCCGAAACCGGGCACCTGGCCGTCCTGGACGCTGTGGCCGTACTCGTGGACGATCACCTCGGCGTCCTCGCCGTCGTCGATGCCGCCCTTGCCGAGGGTGATGTTGGCCTTGTCCTCGCGGAAGAAGGAGTTGTCGCCGCCGTACTGGTTGATGCGCAACTCGATCTGCCGCTGGTTCACCGGCCGCAGCGTGCTGCCGAAGCCGAGCGACTGGATGTAGTGCTGCGCGGTGGTCACCCAGTGGTAGCCCATGACCTGCTCGAACTGGTCCACGTCACGGTGGTACGCCGGGAAGGCGCCGCCGGCGGCCTTGGCGGCGCCGCCGGTCGAGCTCTTCACGACGACGTACCGGCCGGTGAGCGTGCCGGAGCCGTCGAGGTCGGTCAGCGTGACCTTCGTGTACGCCGGCCCCAGCGCGGGCAGGTCGGCGTCCTTGGCGTCGGCGAGGTCCTGCAGGCCGAGCTGCTGCACGGGGTTGGGGGCGAAAACGGTCGCCGTCGCGGTCGCCGTGTACGCACCGCTCCGCGCGGCGGCGGGCGTGACGGCCGCGCTCACGACGGCGGTGGCGAGGGCGGCGGCCAGGGCGGCGGAACGTTTGGGGAGCATGAGTCCTCCGGAGAAAAGTGCACAAGTACCGGAGATCGTCGTCTCACCCCAGATCGGCCGCAAGAGCCGATACACGTCCGCAATGATCAATTTCGGTCAGATCTGACTAACCCGACCGCCGCCATCGCCAGTTCAGCTCGCCCGGCTGCGGAGCCGGGCCGGGGAGAGCCGCCGCGTCGTCCCCGGCCGCATCGGCTCCGGTGACACCGTCGAGCACCATCGACAGGAAGCGCCGCCGCAGCTCCCGCGTACGCTCCGGGTCGGGCAGGCGGACGGCGGCGCACCCCTCCAGCACGAGACCGAAGTCATCGGCGACGACGTCACGGCGCAACCGTCCGGTCGCGTGGGCCCGCTCCACCAGCCGGCCCATCATCTCCCCGGCCCGCCGCGCGTCGCGTCCCATCTCCTCGGTCGGCGTGAAGGTGCCGGCGAGGTGGACCGTGAGCGAGTGCACGTCGGCGTCGACGATCCGTTCGAGGAAGACGACGAGGGCCTTCCAGGCATCCGGCTCGGTCTCGACGGCCTCCGCCTCCTCGATCCAGCGGCGCAGGCCGTCGTGGCACAACCTGCGCAGCAGGTCCTCCTTGCCGGGATATCTCCGGTAGAGCGCACTCATTCCGACCCCGGCCCGCTCCGCGACGGCCGCGACGGGCGCCTTCGGGTCGGCGAGGAAGACCTCCCTGGCGGCGTCGAGGATGGCGGCGTCGTTGCGCGCCGCCTGGCCCCGCCGTCCGGCGAGGCCGCTGGAACCGTGGTCGTCCGTCTGCTTCGGCATGCGCTCACAGTAGCAGTGGAACAGAACATTCCGTTCTGCTATAGTTCTCAGTAGCGGAACGGAACATTCCGGTCTGAACGAGGAGAGGGAACACCGATGAACGAGACCACGACGGCGAGCTGGCGGACCCTGCTGACCCAGGCGCACGACGCGTTGCGCGACGCCGTCGCGGGCGTCGGCGACGAGGCGTGGGACTCCGCCACTCCGTGCGAGAAGTGGTCGGTCACCCAGGTGCTGCAGCACGCGACCGGGGACCAGATCGCCTTCGCCGCAGCGATCACCGGTGGGGCGTGGCCCTCCGAGGACCCGTTCTCGCCCTCCGGCCGCATCGAGAGCGACCCCCGAGCGCACCTGGCCGCGGGGCTGGACGCTTCGGCCCGCGCCTGGGCGACGGTGGACGACGACGCCGAGCAGGTGCCGGTGCCGCTCCCCCAGGGCCCCATGCCCGCATGGCTCGCGGCCGGCGCGTGCGCGCTCGACGCGGCGGTGCACGCCTGGGACATCGCCGTGGCCACGGGGCAGCCCTCGCCGCTCACCCCGGAGACGGCCCTGCCGCTGATGGAGGTCGCCACCCGGATCGTCGAACCGCTGCGGGCCTACGGCGCGTACGCTCCCGCGTTGGAAGCCGGCGACGACGCCGGCGAAGTGGCCGTGCTGCTGGCCTACCTCGGCCGCCGGCCGATCTGATCCGGCTGGTGCGCCGCCGCCGCGACCCGCTGTTCGGCGATGCGGGCGAAGTCCTCGACCCTCAGCTGCTCTCCGCGCGCCGAGGGGTCGATCCCGGCCCCGAGCAGGGCCTTCTCCGCGGCGGCCGCCGTTCCGGCCCAGGAAGCGAGCGCGGCGCGCAGCGTCTTGCGGCGCTGGGCGAACGCCGCGTCGACGGCGGCGAACACCTCCTCGCGGGTCGCCGTCGTCGCCGGCGGCTCCCGCCGTACGAGCGAGACCAGGCCGGAGTCGACGTTCGGCGCGGGCCAGAAGACGTTGCGCCCGACCGGACCGACCCGGCGCACGTCGGCATACCAGGCGGCCTTCACCGAGGGAACGCCGTAGATGCGCGACCCCGGAGCCGCGGCGAGCCGGTCGGCGACCTCCGACTGCACCATCACCAGCCCGCGCCGCAGCGACGGCAGCACCTCCAGCAGGTGCAGCACGACCGGCACGGACACGTTGTACGGCAGGTTGGCGACCAGCGCGGTCGGCTCGGTCCCGAGCTCGGCGGGCCCGACCTTGAGCGCGTCGGCGTGCACCACGGTCAGCCGGCCGGCCACCTCGGGGGCCCGCTCGGCGACCGTCAGCGGCAGCTGCTCCGCCAGCACCGGGTCGATCTCCACGGCGACGACCTCGGCGACCTCCGGGAGCAGGGCGAGGGTGAGCGAGCCGAGCCCCGGCCCGACCTCGATCGCCACGTCGTGCGGCGTCACCTCGGCGAGCCGGACGATCCGGCGGACGGTGCCGCCGTCGATCACGAAGTTCTGCCCCAGCTTCTTCGTCGGCCGGATGTTCAGCTTCTCCGCGAGTGCACGCACTTCGACCGGCCCGAGCAGACTCATGCCTCCAGTGTCCCCCGCGCTACCAGGCGCCGAAGACGGTCTCGCCGTTGGCCGTGATCCGGGCGGCGAGGTCGGCGACGTCCATGCCCTTGACCTCCGCGAGACAGCGGAGCGTGAGCGGGATCAGGTAGGGCGCGTTCGGCTTGCCCCGGTGCGGCGTCGGCGGCAGGTAGGGCGCGTCGGTCTCGACCAGCATCAGCTCGGGCGGGGCCACCGCCGCCGCCTCGCGCAGATATCCGGCGTTCTTGTACGTCACCGGGCCGGAGAACGACATGAAGTAACCGGCGTCCACACACCGCTTGGCCATCTCGGCGTCGCCGGAGAAGCTGTGGAAGACCACCACGTCGGGGGCGCCCTGGTCGGCGAGCACGGCGAGCACGTCGTCGTGCGCGTCGCGGTCGTGGATGACCAGGGCCCTGCCGGTCCGCTTGGCGATCTCGATGTGCGCGCGGAAGCTGGCGTGCTGGTCGTCCTTCGACGCCCAGTCGCGGAAGTAGTCGAGTCCGGTCTCCCCCACCGCCCGCACGTGCGGCCGCCGCGCGAGGTCCTCGATCTCGGCGAGGACCTCGGGCGTGGAGGCGTGCGCCTCGTTCGGGTGGATGGCCACGGCCGCGTAGACGTCCCGGTGCTCGCCGGCCACCGCGGCGTTCCACCGCGAGGAGGGCAGGTCGTATCCCACCGTCACCAGGCGCGTCACGCCGACCGACTTCGCCTCGGCGAGGATCGACGCGACGCTCGCCCCGGCCGCCTGGGCCGCCAGCGCGACGGGATCACCGGAGGACGCCTGCCGGTTGCCGACCATGATGTCCAGGTGGCAGTGGCTGTCGAACACCTCCGCCGGCAGCGCCTCGGGCGGCGCGGGACGCTCACGCGACATGGTCAGGCGTTCTCCAGCCGCGGGAAGAGGATCTCGCCCTTGACGACCTGCGCCCCGGCGGGCAGCCTGCCCCAGGTGGCGACGTCGGCGATCCGCTGGTCGGCGAGCGCGCCCAGGTGCGGCTCCGCCCCGAGGGACGCCCACAGCTTGGCGCTCGTGGACGGCATGATCGGGTGGAGCAGAACTGCGATCGCGCGCAGCGACTCGGCCGCCGTGTAGAGGATCGTGGCGAGCCGCGCCTGCCCCTCGGGCGAGTCGTCCTTTGCCACCTTCCACGGCGCCTGGTCGCTCAGGTAACCGTTGACCTGCTTGACGAAGTCGAAGACGGCGCCGATGCCGCCGGCGAAGTCCAGGTTGTCACCGATCATGGTGTCCGCCTGGGCCGCCGCCGCGGCCAGGCCGTCCGCGATCGCCTTCTCGGCGGGGCCGGCGTCCGCCGCCTCGGGAAGTGTTCCGTCGAAGTACTTGCCGATCATCGCCGCGACCCGGGACGCCAGGTTGCCGAAGTCGTTGGCGAGTTCGGAGGTGTAGCGGGCGGAGAAGTCCTCCCAGGAGAACGAGCCGTCCTGGCCGAACGGGATCGCCCGCAGGAAGTAGTAACGGTAGGCGTCCACACCGAAGTGGCTCGTCAGATCGCGGGGCGAGATGCCGGTGAGGTTGGACTTGCTCATCTTCTCGCCGCCGACCATGAGCCAGCCGTTGGCGAACACGCGCCCCGGCAGCGGCAGGCCGTTCGCCATGAGCATGGCGGGCCAGATGATCGCGTGGAACCGGAGGATGTCCTTGCCGACCAGGTGCACGTTCGCCGGCCAGGTGGCGTCGAACTTCGCCTGGTCGGAGCCGTATCCGACGGCCGTGGCGTAGTTGAGCAGCGCGTCGATCCACACGTAGATGACGTGCTTGGGGTCCCAGGGGATCGGGACGCCCCAGTCGAAGGTCGACCGCGAGATCGACAGGTCCTGCAGGCCCTGCTTCACGAACTGCACGACCTCGTTGCGCGCCGAGGCGGGCTGGACGAAGTCGGGGTTCTGCTCGTAGAACTCCAGCAGGCGCGGGCCGTACGCCGAGAGCCTGAAGAAGTAGTTCTCCTCCTTCAGCCACTCCACCGGGCGCTTGTGGATCGGGCACAGGTCGCCCTCCAGCAGGTCGCCGGGGGACTTGTACTCCTCGCAGCCGACGCAGTAGGGCCCCTCGTAGCCGCCCTTGTAGATCTCGCCCTTGTCGTACAGGTCCTGCACGAACTCCTGGACGCGGTCGGTGTGACGCGGCTCGGTGGTGCGGATGAAGTCGTCGTTGGCGATCTGGAGGTGCTCCCAGAGCGGCTTCCAGGCGTCCTCGACGAGCTTGTCGCACCACTCCTGGGGCGACACGCCGTTCGCCTCGGCCGTGCGCATGATCTTCTGACCGTGCTCGTCCGTGCCCGTGAGGTACCACACCTTCTCGCCGCGCTGGCGGTGCCAGCGGGTGAGCACGTCGCCCGCGACGGTCGTGTAGGCGTGGCCCAGGTGCGGGGCGTCGTTGACGTAGTAGATCGGCGTCGTCACGTAGAACGCCGACTCCCCGGATGCAGTCGTTCCTGTAGCCGCCATGTGCGAATCCTATCGGCCCCGGGGAGATGACTCCCCGGGTTAAAACGCCGGTGGCGTCGTCAGGGACGCGACCTAGGCAACGGGCCCGCGACCGGCGGTCTCGGACTCGCGGCTGACGGCCTCGGCGGCCTCCTCGGCGGCGGACGCCGCGATGTCGACCGGGTTCTCCCGCGTACGGCGGATGCCGAGGATGCTGATGAACAGCGACGCGAAGATCGTCTGGAAGCTCATGACGAACGCGGTCGCCGAGGGCACGACGAGGCGCAGCGACTCGGCCGGGATCAGTTCGCCGAAGCCGCGGCCGCCCCAGTGGGCGAGCGAGGCCACCAGGCCGACGAGACCGGCCACGGCCAGGGCGCCACCCGCGAGCAGGCCCTTCTCCAGCGTGACGACGTCCACCAGCCTGCGGATGCGCCGGTCCTCGGGGAGGAAGCCCTCCTCGGCCGCGTACACCTTCGTGAACAACGCGAACAGCACGGCCTGGAAACCGCTGACCACCATCGCGGACGCGCCGACCAGCGTGTCGACGTCGAAGGCGAGCTTGCCGATGTAGACCGGGCCGAACGTCAGCGCGGCCCCGGCGACGAGACCGAGGCTCATGAGCACCAGGCCCGGGATGAAGAACAGCCAGCGCGGGCTGTAGAGCAGCAGGAAGCGCAGGTGGCGCCAGCCGTCCCGCCAGGAGCGCAGGTGCGGCGGGCGGGAGCGGCCGTCGGGCGACAGCGTGGTGGGCACCTCGCGGACGTCGAGCCCCTGCAGGGTCGCCTTCACGACCATCTCGGAGGCGAACTCCATGCCACCGGTCTGGAGTCCCAGCCGCAGGATCGAGTCGCGGCGGAAGCCGCGCAGTCCGCAGTGGAAGTCGCCGATCGCGCTGGGGAAGAACAGCCGGCCGATGAACGACAGGACCGGGTTGCCCAGGTAGCGGTGGAGCGGGGGCATGGCGCCCGGGGCGATGCCGCCGCGGAACCGGTTGCCCATGACCAGCTCGGCGCCGTCCCGGAGCTGCTCGACGAAGGGCATCAGGCTGGTGAAGTCGTAGGAGTCGTCGGCGTCGCCCATGATGACGTACTTGCCTCGGGCGGCGCGGATGCCGCCGATCAGGGCGTTGCCGTAGCCCTTCTCGTCAATATGGACAACCCGAGCGCCCGCGTCACGGGCCAGCTGTTGCGAGCCGTCGGTGCTGCCGTTGTCGGCGATGACCACCTCGCCGTCGATTCCGTTCTCGCGCATGCTGGTGAGAGCCTTGCGAACACAGATCTCAACGGTCTCGGCCTCATTGAGGCATGGCATGACAACGGTAAGTTCCACGTCGCAACTCCTCGCATATGACGGCAGGACACCAATGATGCCCGCTTCCCAGTAGCGTCCGAGTCAAGTCCGCGAAACGGCTGGCATTCTGTAACCGTGACTCCACCCACCGCTGGAGCGGCGGGCTCCCCGCGTCGCCGGCCAAGCGGCGTCGCAGAGGACGAGCCCGGCCCGGAGAATTCTCAGCGCGCCGGCCACGTCGGCGTGCGCGGTATGCCCGCAGGTGAAGTGCCGGAACTCCGGCCGGGTGGCGCGGTTTTCCGCCACATGCCCGCGGGTGTCCATTCGAAGGAACCGGCGAAATTCGAGGGGAGGAAGCGCGGACGCACCCGCCGGCTGAAGCAGGCGGTCGGCTCCGCGCGACTTTGATGGTCGCGATCGCGGATCCTCCGTCGGTGAACGCCTCCCCGGTCGGCGGCTGGGGCCGTCCGCTCGCCCTGCTGCGCCGCCACCGGGTCTTCGCGGTCACGCTCGGCGTCGCCTTCGTGCTGCGGATCGTCACGATGCTGGGCTTCGGCCCGGCCATGTGGTTCAACGACTCCTACGACTACGTGTCCGTGGCGCTGCGCCCGCGTCCGCACCCGATCCGCCCGGACGGGTACAGCTTCTGGCTGCTGCTGCTCAAGCCGTTCCACAGTTTCTCGCTCGTGGTGCTGACCCAGCACCTCATGGGCCTGGCGGCGGCGTTCCTTATCTATGCGCTGCTGACCAGAAGATTTGGGATGCCAGGCTGGGGGGCGACGCTGGCCGCCGCCCCCGTGATGTTCGACGCCTACCAGATCCAGCTCGAACAGCTGATCATGTCGGACACCATGTTCATCCTGCTCGTCGTGGGCGTGGTGACGCTCGTGCTGTGGCGGGAGCGGATGACCTGGCAGGGCGGGACCGTGGTCGGCCTGCTGCTCGCGCTGACGGCGCTGACCCGGAGCATCGGCCTGCCCATCCTCGCCCTGGTCGTGGCCTATCTGGTGATCAAGCGGGCGGGCTGGAAGCCGATCGCCGCCATGATCGCCGCGTGCGCGCTGCCCGTGCTCGCCTACATGGGCTGGTTCAAGGCGGTGAACGGCCAGTTCGCGATGACCAACAGCGACGGGGTGATCCTCTACATGAGGACGTCGCTGTTCGCCGACTGCCACAAGATGAACATCGACGAGCGCCGCGAGCTCGAGCTGGCGCTGCTGTGCATCAACGTCGCGCCCAAGGACCGCGGCCTGTCCGCGCAGGCGTACCTGTGGTGGGACGACCAGAACCAGCTCCACGTCTTCGGCTCGGGCATGAAGTTCACCCCGGAGATCAACGCGAACGCCAGCGCGTTCGCGAAGAAGGCGATCCTGTCCCAGCCGGGCGACTACCTGGCCGCGGTGTCCAAGGACTTCTTCCGCGCCTTCCAGTGGGGCCGCCCGCGGTTCCCCGACGCCAAGACCTTCCTGCAGTACGAGTTCGACAACGAGTACACCCGCAAGCTGCCCAAGTGGAGCTCCTACCACAGCACCACGGACAAGGACGCCGAGGCGTACGAGAACGGCCCGGCCGCGACGAACGTGGTCTCGCCGTGGTCGGACATCATGATCGGCTACCAGAAGGTCGTACGGCTGCCGGGCATCGTGCTGGGCCTGCTGCTGCTGTTCGGCCTGTACGGCGTGGCGCGACGCTGGCGCGACCTCGGCGGGCCCGAGCTGCTGCCCTGGCTGGGGGCGGTGGGACTGATCCTGGCCCCGGCGGCGACTGCCGAGTTCGACTACCGCTACCTGCTGCCCGCGGTGCCGCTCGCCTGTCTCGCCGCCGGCATCACCGCCGCCGGTCTGCTGGGCCGTCCCTCGCCGCGGTTGTCCTCCCTGCGCCTGTCGCCGCTGCGCCCGTCGCTGCGGTCGCGGCGCCGCCCCTCGCTCCGCTGACCCGGCACGCGGCGCCCGGTCCCCGCCCGGGGGTCAGGCGCCGCGGATCGCGTTTCCCGGGGTCGGGCGTTCTCCCGGGGTCAGACGCCGTGGACGGCGTTGTAGAGGTCGCGCTTGGGGACGCCGGCCGACTTGGCCACCTCGACGATGGCCTGCTTGCGCGGCACGCCCGCGCCCTCGCGCCTGGCCACCTCCTCGACCAGTTCCTCGATGCCCGGCGCGGCCTCCTCGGCGGTCCGTCCCGCCACCACCAGCGTGATCTCGCCCCTGACCTCGCCCGCGGCCCATTCGGCCAGCTCGCCGAGGCCGCCGCGCCGCACCTCCTCGTAGGTCTTGGTGAGCTCCCTGCAGACGGCGGCGGGCCGCTGCGCGCCGAAGGCCTCCGCCATCGCCTCCAAGGTCGCGTGCAGGCGGTGCGGCGCCTCGAAGAACACCATCGTGCGCTCCTCGGCCGCCAGCGCCGCCAGCCGCCTGGCCCGCTCCCCCGGCTTTCGCGGAGGGAACCCCTCGAAACAGAACCGGTCGCTCGGCAGGCCGGAGACGGCGAGGGCGGTCGTCACAGCCGACGGGCCGGGCAGCGCCGTCACGGGCAGACCGGCCTCGACCGCGAGGCGAGTGAGCCGATAGCCGGGGTCGGAGACGCCCGGCATCCCCGCGTCGGTGATCACGACGACGGTGCGCCCCTCGCGCAGCGCCTCCAGCAACTCGGCGGCCCTGGCACTCTCGTTGGCGTCGTAGTAGGACACCACGCGGCCCCCGATGGCGATCTCCAGGTCGGCCGCGAGCCGCCGCAGCCGGCGGGTGTCCTCCGCGGCGATCACGTCGGCCGCGGCGAGCACCTCGCGCAGCCGTGGGGACGCGTCTTTGGGCTGGCCGATCGGGGCTGCGGCGAGAACGAGCACGCGTCCACCCTATGGCGGGCGTGAAACATTCATCGACGAGCGGCCGGTTGGCCCAATCCACGCGCGACCCGTGTCCTTGGCGGGGACTCACCAGTAATCTGTCGGCGTGGCCGTGACCGACTATTCTCACAAGGCGTTCGAGCAGCCGGAAGAGGGACCACAGGACAACGCTCCCGCGGTTTCCCTGCGCGACCGGCTCGTGCCGCCCATGCCCGGCAGCGCCATGTGGGGCTGGCTCGGCCCCATCCTGGTCGCCCTCTTCGGCGGGTTCCTCCGGTTCTACCGGCTGGGCACACCGCATTCGGTCGTCTTCGACGAGACGTACTACGCCAAGGACGCCTTCGCCACCGTCAAGTACGGCGTCGAACGGCAGTTCGTGGACGGCGCGGACAAGCTCCTGCTCGCCGGCAACGAGCACATCTTCAAGCAGTGCGGCTCGGTGGGCGAGTGCGCCTCCTACGTGGTGCACCCGCCGGTCGGCAAGTGGCTGATCGGCTTCGGCGAGATGATCTTCGGAGCGAACCCGTTCGGCTGGCGCTTCACCGCCGCGCTGCTCGGCACGCTGTCCATCCTGATCCTCGCCCGCACGGCCCGCAGGATGACCCGCTCGACGCTGCTCGGCTGCGCGGCAGGCCTGCTGCTGTCCCTCGACGCCCTCCACTTCGTGCTGTCCCGTACGGCGCTGCTGGACATCTTCCTGATGTTCTGGGTGCTCGCCGGCTTCGCCTGCCTCGTGGCCGACCGGGACTGGTCCCGCGGCCGGCTCGCGGACTGGCACGAGGCGGGGTCGCCCGCGGACGGTCCGCGGCTGGGCCTGCGGCCCTGGCGCCTGGCCGCCGGGGTGTGCCTCGGCCTGGCCATGGCCACCAAGTGGACCGGCGGCTTCTACATCGCCGCCTTCGCGATCATGTCGCTGCTGTGGGACGCCGGCGCCCGGCGGGCCGTCGGAACGCCCCGGCCGTACGGCGTGGTCGTCCGTCGCGACCTGCCGCTCGCCGCGGCGTGGATGGCGGTCGTCCCGATCGTCACCTACGTCCTGTCGTTCACGGGGTGGTTCGTCACCGACAAGGGATACGGCCGCAACTGGGACCAGGCCACATCGAGCGGCCCGGTCTACTTCGTCATCGACTCGCTCCGCTCGTGGTTCGACTACCAGAAGCAGGTGCTCACCTTCCACACCGGTCTGGAAACGAGCCACCCGTACCAGTCCGAGCCGTGGCAGTGGCCGCTGCTGCTGCGCCCGGTGGCGTTCTTCTACGAGTCGCCGAAGAACTGCGGCGCCGCCTCCTGCTCCTGGGCGGTCCTCGGCACCGGAACGCCGGTCATCTGGTTCGCCGGTGTGCTCGCGCTGATCGGCATGATCGCCTGGTACGTCGCGACCCGCGACTGGCGGGCGGGCGCGGTGCTGCTCGGCTACGCCGCCGGATGGCTGCCGTGGTTCTACTTCGCCATCGCGGACAACCGGACGATGTTCATGTTCTACGCGATGCCGATGGTGCCGTTCATGATCCTGGCACTCGTGCTGGCCTGCGGGCTGATCATCGGCAGCGAGAATCCGGCCCGGCCCAACCGGCGTGTGACCGGCACGGCCGTGGTCGGCGCGTTCGTGCTCCTGGCTCTGGTGAACTTCGGGTGGCTCTATCCCGTGATCGCCGCCGAGTCCATCCCGTACGACTCCTGGCACGCGAGGATGCTGTTCGACTCGTGGATCTGACACCCCCGTATGGTTGGGCGCGTACGTCGCGCCCTAAGGTGCACCCAGAGGGGGGGTGGTCGCGAGTGATGCCCGGTCGTCGTCAACGATGGGGTCGATACGGCAGACTGCGGGTCATGCCCGCACCTGACGTCGCCGCGCTCCTCGCCCAACTGGAGCGCTCCGAGCCGGACGTCGCCGAGCCCGCCCGCGTCGCGGTCGAGTGGCTCGCCGGCGGCGAGGCGCTGGAGACCATCAGCCAGTTCGACGTGTGCGAGTTCCTCTGGTACACGCTGCCGATCAAGGTGCCGGGCGACCAGGCGACCATCGCCAGGGCCCTCGGCCGGCTGCTCAGGCTCGCGGGCATGGAGCGTTACGCCGCCCTGTGCGACTCCCCGGCCACCGCCCGGATCCTGCTGACGTACGCCAGGGAGGGCGAGGAGGCCGGGGCCGCCGCCTACCACCGTGAGCTCGAGGCCACCGGGGTGCTGCCCCCCGACATCGCCGAGCTGTCGTGGAGCTCGATCATGGGGCCGGAGGAGCTCGGGGCGCACGTCGCGTGCGCGGCCGCCCTGGAGCTGGCCATCGTCACCGGCGACCCGGTGGACCGTGAGGAGCTGACCCGCCGCTGGCTCACCGCGCCCCGCGCCGAGCTGGGCGGCGACTGCTGGCTGCACCGGGTCCACGGCGAGCGGCTGAACCGCTGGGTGCTCGGACGCGGCACCGCCCGCCGCGAGCTCGCCCAGCCCTTCGAGGTGCGGCTGCACGCCCCCATCGCGGCTCCGGACGAGCCGCACCTGGAACCGCTGCGCTGGCTGCTCGGCCTGGCCCGCACCGGGGTACGCCTGACCGAGCGGCTCAACGTCGGGCGTGCCGTGGCCGCCGAGGCGGCCGACCGGTTCGGCTGGGGCAATCGGACCAGGTCCGGGGTGGTGCGCGGCGAGGCCGACGTGCCCGCTCTCACCGAGCTGCGGCAGATCGCCGTACACGACCTCGGGGCGCTGCGGCGCAGCGGCCGGAGGCTGGTGCTCACCACCACGGGCAGGAACCTGCTGGACGACCGCGCCGCGATGTGGGAGGCGGCCGCGCCCACGCTGCTCGTCCCCGCCCCCGGGGAGCACGACTTCGAGGTCTCCATCCGCGAGTCGGCGCTGATGATCCTGGTGGACCGCGACGTGGTGCGGGACGGCGAGCTGCGCGACCGGGTCGCCGAGGTGGTCAACGGCGAGGGCTGGCGCGCCACGGACGGCGGCCGGGTCGGCGGCGCCGACCTCACCGGCCCGCTCGCCCGGCTCCGGCACCGCCTCGACGCCCTCGGGCTGGATGCCGCGGCCCAGACGCCGGAGGCGACGGGCCCAGCGCCGGAGACGGCGGCGGGCCGAGCGTCCGAGAGCGCGAGGCGTGCGGCGGACGCCGTGCCGTGGCGGCTCACGGACGCCGGGCGGCGCGCCGCGCTCGCCGCGCTGCGCGCCCAGGCCCTGCGCCCCCGCCAGTACGCCGGCCTCGGCTGAACCCGGCGGGCACCCCCCGCGCTCCCCGCGTGCACCCCGCGGGCTCCACGGGGTGCCCGCGAAGCGGGTGAGGGCGACCTCAGGCGGGGGTGCAGGGCGCGCCGTTGAGACGCCACTGCACGGGGTTGGAGTTGACCCCGGAGTAGTACCCGTTGAAGCCGATGTACACCGTCTGACCGGGAGCGATGTCGCTGCCCCAGGACGGGGCCGCCGCCGTCACCTCGGAGCCGGTCTGGGACCAGGTGGCCGACCACCCCGACAACACCATCTGCCCCGAGTCGGTGAAGAGGAACGTGAGCCGCCAGTCGTGTACGGGTGCGGCGCCGGTGTTGGTGATCGAGATGTTCGAGCTCATGGTGCCGTTGAAGCCGAACGATCGGTAGGTCACCCGGCAGGTGATCGGCCGTGGGGACGGCGACGGCGTGGTGATGACGTCGTTGTAGATCCTCACGGTCACGGACCCCGACGCGGGCGAGACGGCTCCCTCTGTGTCCACGGCCACGACGTGCAGCTCGTGGTCCTCGAAAGCGACACCGCTGGGCGGCCAGCGCAGGGTGAGGTCGCCACCGGTGGCGTTGGGCCCGAAGGTCGCCTTGACGGACGTGACGCCGTCGCGCGTCTCCTGCACCCGGTAACAGGCGATGCCGTCCTCGTCGGTGGCGGGCGCCCAGCGCAGGCTGACCGCGTTCAGGAGCACATGGACGATCTCCGGCGTCCCCGGAGCGGTCGGCGGCGTGCCCGCCGACGGCGTGCCCGGCTCGCAGGGGATGGGCGTGGGCGGCGGCGGCGCCGTCGTCAGGGCGACGACCGCGGCCCCCGCCTCGGTCCTGGCCGCCGCCGGCACGACGAGCGCGGCGACCGCCAGCAGCACCGCCGTCACCCAGGCGCCCATCCCCGTCTTCGATCTCATCGTCCGCACTCCTCGTGTGGTCAACGGCTCGGTGACGGCGATCGTGAGCGCCGGGCGACGGCCGGTCAACGGGCGGCGGCTCGCACGGCCGTACGCGCCTGGTGGGCGGCGCACGGTGCTGCAACTTTCAGGCGCGGCCGTCGAGAACCTCCAGGTAGTGGGCGTTGTACATGATCCCCAGGAGGTTGCCGAACGGGTCGACGACCGAGGCGGTGACGAACCCGGGGCCGCGCTCCGTCGGCGCCTCGTGCTGGGCGGCGCCCATCGACAGCAGCCTGGCCAGGCTCGCCGTCACGTCGTCGACGTGCCAGTAGACGATGGCCCCGCCCGGCCCGCCCGCGTCGTGCGGCGCGTAGCGGCGGTCGATCAGTCCCAGTTCGTGCTGGTAATCACCGAGGCGGAACTCGGCGTAGGCGAGCCGCCCGTCCGGTCCCCGGCGCTCGAAGTACGCCTCCACGCCAAGCAGCTCCGCGTACCACCTCTTCGCCTGCTCGACGTCGTCCGCCCAGAAACTCACGGTCGTCATTCCGCGCAACATTCGTGCTCCCTTCGTTGGAGATGAACGCTAGGAGGCCTTGAGGAACGTATGGTTCCGCAATGCGCGGGAGACTGTGCCCATGCTGGAAACCTCCGTACGGCTGTTGCGGTTGCTGGCGCTGCTCCAGGCGCGGCCCGGCTGGTCCGGCGCCGAGCTGGCGGACCGCCTCGCGGTGACCACCAGGACCGTGCGCAACGACGTCGAGCGGCTGCGGATCATGGGCTACGAGATCCACTCGACGACCGGCACGGCCGGCGGTTACCGGCTGGGCGCGGGGTCCGCCCTGCCCCCGCTGCTGCTGGACGACGAGGAGGTCGTCGCGGTGGTCGTCAGCCTGCAGGCCGCCGCGGGCAGCACCGTGACCGGCATCGAGGAGACCTCGCTGCGCGCGCTCACCAAGCTCCAGCGCATGCTGCCGTCGCGGCTGCGGCACCGGATCGAGGCCGTACGCGCCGCCACGGTCGCGGTGCCGGGCCGCGGCCCCACCGTGGATCCCGAGACGCTGACATCGATCGCCGCGGCCGTCCGCGACCGCGAGACCCTGCGCTTCGACTACCTCGACCACCGGGGCGACGAGGGGCGCCGCACGGCCGAGCCGCACCGGCTCGTGTTCACCGGGCGGCGCTGGTATCTGCTGGCCTGGGACGTCGACCGGCGCGACTGGCGGACCTTCCGCGCCGACCGCGTGCGGCTCCGCACCCCCAACGGCCCCCGCTTCACCCCGCGCGAACCACCCGAGGGCGACGCCGCCGCCCACGTCGTACGCGGGGCGGGCTCGGCCGCCTGGAGACACCCGGCCGTCGTGAGGCTGCACGCGCCCGTCGAGGTCATGGGCGCGAGGCTCACCGCCGCGGCCGGCCTGCTGCGCGCCGACGGCGCGGACGCCTGCGTGCTGGAGACAGGCGGCGACTCACTCCACAATCTGACGGCCTTCCTCACCGCACTCGACGTGCCCTTCACCGTGCTCGACCCGCCCGAGCTGCGCGCCCACCTGCGTGCGCTCGCCGAGCGCTACCGGGCGGCGGGGGGCGGGTAGCGTGTGAGGTCATGCCGGACGAGACACATGCCGCGGACGACGACATCCGACACGTGAACGCGTTCTGGCGGAGGCTGGGCCTGCCCGGTCTGATCGACGTCCACACCCATTTCATGCCGGAACGCGTCCTGACCAAGGTGTGGGCGTACTTCGACTCCGCCGGGCCGCTCGTCGGCCGGACCTGGCCGATCACCTACCGGCTGCCCGAGGACGACCGCGTCGAACGGCTCAGGGCGTTCGGCGTGCGGGCGTTCACCTCCATGCTCTACCCCCACAAGCCCGGCATGGCGGAGTGGCTGAACGACTGGGCCGCCGGCTTCGCCGCCCGCGTGCCCGGCTGCCTGCACACGGCGACGTTCTTCCCCGAATCCGGCGCCGCGCGATACGTCGCGCGGGCGGTCGAGGCGGGCGCCCGCGTGTTCAAGGCACACCTCCAGGTCGGCGGGTACGACCCCAACGACCCGCTGCTCGACGAGGTCTGGGGGCTGCTGGAGGACCACGGCATCCCGGTGGTGACCCACTGCGGATCAGGCCCGGCCCCCGGCCCGCACACCGGGCCGGAGCCGATCGCGGCCCTGCTCGCCCGGCATCCCCGGCTGCCGCTCGTGATCGCCCACATGGGCACTCCCGAGTACGCCGAGTTCCTCGCCCTGGCCCTGCGTCATCCGGCGGTCTGCCTGGACACGACGATGGCCTTCACCGGCTTCACCGAGGAGACCGCGCCCTTCCCCCGGGATGCCGTCCCGCTGCTGCTGGAGCTTCAGGACCGCGTCCTGCTCGGCACCGACTTCCCCAACATCCCCTACCCGTACGCGGAGGCGCTGTCGGCCCTGGCCGGTCTGGGCCTGGGGGACGGGTGGCTGCGCGCCGTCTGTCACGACAACGCCGCCAGGATCTTCGGTCTGTACGAGGCGAACGGCCGAAGGTGATCCTCGCGGAGCGGGGGGTTCAGGAAGACAGGCTGTCGTCGGCCGGTGCCGTCGTCACCTCGGCGGGAGCGGACGGGAGGCACAGGACGAAGCGGGCGCCGACGGGGCTGTCCTCGATCGTCAGGCTGCCGCCGTGGGTCTGCGCGATCTGCCTGGCGATCGGCAGCCCCAGCCCCGCGCCCCCGGCGTCCCTGCTTCGAGCCGCGTCCAACCGGGTGAACCGGTCGAACACCATCTCGCGCTTGTCCCGTTCGATGCCCGGCCCGTCGTCGACGACTTCCAGCACCGCCGCACCCTGCGTAAAGCGGCGATCGCCGCAGTCGCCGCCGGGCTCGTGCCGTACGGACACGGTGATCGTCGAGGAGGCGTGCCGTTCGGCGTTGTCGAGGAGGTTGGTCAGCAGGCGGGCCAGACCCACCCTGTCGCCGAGCACGAGCGCCCCGGGCTGGAGGGCGGAATCGATCCGCTTGGCCGGGTGACGGCGGTTGCGCAGCTCAGCGGCCACGACCTCGGCCAGATCGAGCCGGTGCTGCTCGCCGCGCATGCCGTGGTCGAGTCGTTCGAGGGTGAGCAGGTCGTGCACGATCGCCTGTAGCCGGTCGAGGCTGGGCAGGAGGACCGAACCCAGCTCGGGCACGCTGGTCTCCTGCGGCGCGAGAAGCCCGTCCTCCACCTCCGCGCGCATGGCCGCTATCGGAGTGCGCAGGTCGTGGGAGGCGTTGGAGACGAACTCACGCTGTTGCCGCAGCGCGCTCTGCACCTGCCGCAGCGCGGTGTCCAGCCGGCCGAGCGTGTGGTTCACGCTCTCGGCCATCCCCTGGATCTCGTCGTCCGTGGCCGGCACCGGCACACGGCGACCGGGGCAGTCCCCGTTGATCTCGTCGAGCTCCGCCCGGATGGCGTTCACCGGCCTGAGCGATGCCCGTACGTTCCGGTAGCCGAGGTAGGTGATGGCCGCGGCCAGCGCCGCCGCGCCCACTCCCACCAGCCCGGCCAAGCGGGGGTCGACCCACGGGGGCACCTCCGGGGAGGCGCTGTAGACCATCCACCTCTGGCCCGCGCGGTGCGCCCACTGCGCCACGACGATGTTGCAGTCGGCAGCCGGGAAGACGCCGCCGCACACGACGCAGGTCGCGCTGTTCCTGCTGTCCCGCGGGATGAAGCGCGCCATCCTCGGCATGCCCCGCACATCGGGGGTCGAAGCGACCACGCGGCCGGATGGGTCGACCACCTGAAGGTGGCGGAACTCGCGCCCGGCAAGGGGATAGGCCAGCTGTCCCCGCTCCATCTGGACGGCCACGCGGCCGCCCGCCGCCGCGACCTCCCTGGTGACGGTGTCGCTGGCGTAGTGGTGCACGGCCGTCATGAGGAGCAGGGCCAGCAGCGCGCACAGCAGGGTGGCCACCACCCCGGTGAACAGGGTGATGCGGCTGGTGATGGAGAAACGGCCCTGCAGGTTCATCCTGTCCCCTCCGGCCAGTGGACCACACGGGGCGGAAAGGGCCGGGAAAGAGGCGATCCCTCAATCCCCACGGAGCGTCAAGACCCTGCCCGCATCTCCTGTGGAACGCCAGGGGTTCTTCCACGTCTCCTCCACGGGAGACAGCCGCTGACCACGGGCCCCTGCCCTCCTCGGCCTCCATCAGGTCGCAAAAGGACCTGTAACGGCCGGCGCCGGCCGACCAAGGCGCGAGAAACCAAGGCTTCCCACTCACCTTCGGGGGCCTTGACGTGGCGGCCCCCGAAGGTGCATCCGGCTCCGAGCAGCGAAAAGGCCCGCCAGGTGGATCACCTGACGGGCCTTCGTCGTGGTGGAGCTATGGGGATTTGAACCCCAGACCCCTTCGATGCGAACGAAGTGCGCTACCGGACTGCGCTATAGCCCCAACGACCTCGACTAGATTAGCAAACTCTGCGGGGTGTTCGCGCCACCGACTCAGTCTCCGGCCGCGCGGCGCCCGTCGGCGTACTGGTCGAAGACCTGGACGCGCTTGCGCGCCTCGAACTTGATGATCTCCGCCTCGCGGGCCGCCGCCGCCAGGGCACGGCGGCGTTCCCGCCGGCGGCGCAGGTGCTCGGCCCGCGCCCGGGCGGCCTTCTCCCGCTGCTCCCTGTCCGCGCGTACGGCCACGCGCAGCACGGCGAAATAGCCGACGAGGAGCACGCCCGAGGGCGCGACGGCCCACCAGGGCATCACGCGGACCGCCGCGGTGACCACGGAGGCCAGCACGAGCAGGATGCTCCACAGAAGCCGCCGCCGGCGCCGGGCGAGGATCCGGGCGCGGCGGTGGGCGGCGACACGGCGGGCCCGTGCGTGCCGCTCCGCCGCGATCTGGTCCGGGGTGACGGCCTCGGCGGAGCCCGCGGACACGGCCGGCGGGGTGACGACCGTGTCGGCGTCGCCGCCGTCCGCGTCACCGGTGCCGTCGGAGTCGCCGGAGGAGTCGTCGGAAGCGTCGTTGGAACTGGCGGCCTCAGCGGAGTCGTCCACGGCGGGCGGCTCGGACAGCGTGAACGCCTCCGCCTGCTCCTCGAACAGCTCCTCGTCGGTGTGCCGGTCCCGGCGCAGCCACATGGGCAGCAGGACGCTGAGCCACATGACGACGATGGCGAGGTAGAGCAGGGCGCTACCCATGCGGCCACCCCCACGCCCTCGGGCGATGGGCATGGTGAACACGTCCGTGGCCCTGTGTCGGCGGAGAGGTGTTCACGTCACGCACCGTAGGACTGTGTGTCACTGAATGACGAGCATTCAGTCCGGTGTGTCGCGAGATCGTCAAAGCTCTTCATGTAATTCGATCCCGTGCGAGAGCGTGGTTCCCACAGGCCACGCCCGTCGCTCGCGATGAAGACCTGCTACCGGTGGGCCAGCGGTGGCGGGGGTGCGATGGACGGAGTCCGCTTCCTCATGTGGGTGCCTCCCGTGACGCGGTTTCGGTTACCGCCACGGAGCATCACAGCGCCCGCTAGTGATCGGTTTGCCCTTCGATTGCAGCCGGCCGGGCGCCGTCTCCTAACCGGGGCTGGACTCGCTGCGGCGGGCGGCCGAGTTCATGGTGCGGCGCCACTGGACGAGCAGTCCGCGCGGCACGTCCTCGACGGTCAGCGCGTAGCAGATGTGGTCGCGCCAGGCGCCGTCGATGTGCAGTTGACGCCGGCGGATGCCCTCCTCGCGGAACCCGAGCTTCTCCACGACTCTGCGGCTGGCGTGGTTCTCCGGCCGGATGTTGGCCTCAAGCCGGTGTAAACCGGTCGTGAAGAAGCAGTGGTCCACCGCCATGGCGAGCGCGGTCGGGATGATGCCCCGCCCGGCGAGCGCGCCGTCGACCCAGTAGCCCACCTGCGCGGAGCGGGCCGACCCCCACACGATCGCCCCCACGGTGAGCTGCCCCGCGAAGCGTCCCTCGTACGTGACGACCCAGGGCATGGCGAGCCCCTGGCGGGCCTCGCGGCGCAGCGTGCCGACCATCGAGACGTACGGCCCGAGACCGGTGCGGAACAGCGGGGTCTCCGGGTTGCTCGGCTCCCAGGGCCGGAGCCATTCGGCGTTGCGCAACCGGGTGTCGCGCCAGTCCCGCACGTCACGCAGGCGCAGCGGCCGCAGCCCGACGGGCCCCTCGGCCATGGATGCCGGCCAGCCGCGAAGTCGATCCATTCGTCAATCATCCACCGGAACACGGTCAACGCGCCACGCGGGACGCGCCCCGGTCTCGGCGGGCTCCTCAGCGGGCATGGTCGCCGCCGTGGATCTGGTCGACCACGTGACCCAGGATCGGGGTCAGCACGGCCATGCCGTCCCGTACGCCGCCGGAGGACCCGGGCAGGTTGACCACCAGCGTCCTGCCGGCCTGCCCGGCGAGACCGCGGGACAGGATCGACGTCGGCACCTTCTCCCGGTTGACCTGGCGTATGGCCTCGGCGATGCCGGGGATCTCCCGGTCCAGCACCCGGCGGGTCATCTCCGGGGTGAGGTCGAGCGGCGTCACCCCGGTGCCGCCCGTGGTGACGATCACGTCGTAGCCCTCGGCGACGCCCTCGCGCAGCGCGGCCTCGACGGCGTCCCCGTCGGGGACCACGCGGGGCCCGTCCACCCGGTCGCAGCCCGCCTCCTTGAGGAGGGAGGCCAGCAGCGGCCCGGAGCGGTCCTCGTAGACGCCCGCGGACGCCCTGTTGGACACCGTCACCACCAACGCGCGCACGCCCTCACTCCTGTCCGGACCGGGTCCAGTGGCCCGTCTTGCCGCCCGTCTTCTCCTCGACCCGGACATCGCTGATCACCGCCGCCGGGTCCACCGCCTTGACCATGTCCACCAGCGCGAGCGCCGCGACGGTGACGGCCGTGAGCGCCTCCATCTCGACGCCGGTCCTGTCGGCCGTACGGACCCGGGCGGTGATCTCCACCCCCTCGTCCACGACGGCCAGGTCGACCTTCACGCCGGTCAGGGCGATCGGGTGGCACAGCGGCACGAGGTCGGGGGTGCGCTTGGCGCCCATGATCCCGGCGATGCGCGCGACGCCGAGCGCGTCGCCCTTGGGCACGTCTCCCGCGCGGAGCACGGCCACCGCCTCCGGCGACAGCAGCACCCGGCCCGTCGCGACGGAGGTACGCGCGCTGACGTCCTTCTCGGAGACGTCCACCATCCGGGCGGCGCCCGACTCGTCCACGTGAGTCAGCTTCGCTGTGCCGTCATTCATAGGGGTATCACCTCCACCTCGGCGCCCTCGGGCAGCGAGGTCACGTCCTCCGGCACCACGATCAGCGCGTTCGCCCCGGCCAGCGCTGCGAGCTGGTGCGAGCCCTGCCGGGTCACCGGCGCCACGGTCTCCCCCGTCTCCCCGGGGTCTCTGCTCAGCACGGCCCGCAGGTATGACCGCTTCCCCTCGGGAGACCGCAGCGGCGCGGTCACCGTTGCCCGTACGGTCGGGGGCGGCCCTGCCGGGAGACCCTGCATCGCCCGCAGAGCGGGCTTGACGAAGAGCACGAACGACACGAACGACGAGACCGGATTGCCCGGCAGCGTGAAGATCGGCACGCGGTCGGGCCCCACGACGCCGAAGCCCTGCGGCATGCCCGGCTGCATGGCGACCTTCTCGAAGGTCACCGTGCCCAGCGGGGACAGGGCCTCCTTGACCGGTTCGTACGCCCCCATCGAGACGCCGCCGCTGGTGATCACGGCGTCGGCCCGCAGGAGCTGGGCGTCCAGCGTGTCCATGAACTCCTTGGGGTCGTCGGTCACCGAACCGGCCCGGAACCCCTCCGCCCCGGCCTCGCGTACGGCCGCGGCGAGCATGAAGCTGTTGGACTCCCAGATGCGCCCTGCGCCCAGCGGGGTGCCGGGCTCGGCGAGCTCGGCACCCGTGGACAGCACGACCACCCTCGGCCGGGGCCGCACCAGCACCCGGCGCCGGCCGACCCCGGCGAGGATGCCGATCTGGGCGGGCCCGATCCTGGCGCCCTCACGGAGCACCACGTCGCCCGCCCGCACGTCCTCACCCGCCCGCCGGATCGCGTTGCCGACCGGCGCCGGCCTGTCGATCCGTACGCGGGCGGTGCCCCCGTCGGTCCACTCCACCGGCACGACGGCGTCGGCGCCGGCGGGCATCGGCGCCCCGGTCATGATGCGGGTGACCAGGCCGGGGCCGAGGGCGTTCAGCCCGCCGTCCCCCGCCGCCACGTCCCCGATCACGGGCAGTGTGACGGGCGTGGCGGCCACGTCCTCGGCCCGTACGGCGTAGCCGTCCATCGCCGAGTTGTCGAACGGCGGCAGCGCGACGGGCGAGGCGACGTCCTCGGCCAGCACGGCGCCGAGGGCGGCCTCGATCTCGACCTCGAGCGGTGCGAGCGGGCGCACCGTCGCGAGGATGCCGGCGAGATGGCGGTCGACGGGCTTCATCGGCTCACTGTCCGGACTTGTCGAGGAACTCCCGCAGCCACGGCAGGAACTCGGGGGCGAGGTCGTCCCGGTTCGCGGCGAACTGCACCACGGTCTGCAGATACTCCAGCTTGTTGCCGGTGTCGTACCGACGGCCGCGGAACAGCACGCCGTGCACCGGACCGCCCTCCTCCGGGCCCATCGAGGCCAGGGTGCGCAGGGCGTCGGTGAGCTGGATCTCGCCGCCGCGCCCTGGCGGGGTGCGCTCCAGCACGTCGAACACGGCGGGATCGATCACATACCGCCCGATGATGGCCCAGTTCGAGGGCGCCTCGTCGGCCGGCGGCTTCTCCACGAGGTCGGTGACGCGGACGACGTCGTCCTCGTCGGTCGGCAGGATGGCGGCGGCGCCGTACAGGGAGACATGCTCGCGCGGCACCTCCATCAGCGCGACGACGCTGCCGCCGTAGGTCGCGCGCACCTCGATCATGCGCTTGAGCAGCGGGTCGCGGGGGTCGATGATGTCGTCGCCGAGCAGGCAGGCGAACGGCTCGTGGCCGACGTGCTGCTTGGCGCACAGGACGGCGTGGCCGAGGCCCTTGGGCTCACCCTGCCGCACGTAGTGCATGGTGGCGAGGTCGACAGGCTCCTTCACCTGGTTGAGCCGCTCCTCGTCGCCCTTGGCGCGAAGAGCGTCCTCCAACTCGTACGCTACGTCGAAGTGGTCCTCGATCGAGCGCTTGTTGCGGCCGGTCACCATGAGGACGTCGAGCAGCCCGGCGGAGACGGCCTCCTCCACCACGTACTGGATGGCCGGCTTGTCGACGATGGGCAGCATCTCCTTGGGAGTCGCCTTCGTCGCGGGAAGGAAGCGGGTGCCGAGACCCGCGGCGGGCACGACGGCTTTGGTCACGGGATCGAAGTCAGCCATGAGTAGACACTAACGGAGCAGTCTTTGGACAAGATGAACCTGCGTCGGCGTATCCTGCGCGGCCGGTCGGAACTCGATCCCGGGACGCTGCGCGAGTCGTCGGCGGCCATCAGGGAGTTACTCCTCGACCAGCCGTGGGTGCAGATGGCGGGGCTGGTGGCCTGCTACTGGTCGACCGGCACCGAGCCGGCCACCCAGGGGCTGATCCTGGCCCTGTGGAAACACGGCGCCACGGTGATGCTGCCGGTGCAGCGCGCGGACGGCGACCTCGACTGGGCGGTGTACGACGGTCCCGACTCGCTGGCGCCCGGCCCGAACGGGATCATGGAGCCGGTGGACGTCCGGCGCGGCGTCGACGCGATCCGCACCGCCGCGCTGGTCATCGTGCCGGCCCTGGCCGTGGACCGGGTCACCGGCGTACGGCTCGGCCGCGGCGGCGGCTTCTACGACCGGGCGCTCGCCCGCGTGGGGCCGAACGTGCCGACGGTGGCGCTCCTGCACGAGGGCGAGCTGATCGAAGGGGTTCCCACCGAGCCCCACGACCAGCGTGTACGCTTCGCCGCCCTCCCGGGCGGAATCGCCCGATTGGTACAGATGTGACAAGATTGGCCTAAGGGACGGCGAAGGGAGCGGGTGGGTCTGAACATCTGGCTGCTGCTGTCCGCCGCCGTCGTCATCGCGGCCATCGCGTCCGTACGGATCGCGCACCGCACCGGCCTTCCCACGCTGCTCATCTTCCTCGGCATCGGCCTGCTGCTCGGTGAGGGCGGCATCGTCGGCATCAACTTCGACAACGCCCAGACGGCCCAGCAGCTCGGCATGATCGCCCTCGCCGTGATCCTCGCCGAGGGCGGTCTCACCACCAACTGGAACCACGTACGCGACGCCGTGCCGACCGCGCTCGTGCTCGCCACGGTCGGGATCGCGGTCAGCGTCGTCGTGCTCGCGGTGACCGTCGCCGCCCTCCTCGGCATGGAGTGGCGGATGGCGCTGCTGCTCGGCGCGTTCCTGGCGTCGACCGACGCGGCGGCCGTGTTCTCCGTGCTGAGACGGCTGCCGCTGCCGCCCCGGCTCGCCGGGATCCTGGAGGCGGAGTCGGGCTTCAACGACGCCCCGACCGTCATCCTCGTGATAATGCTGAGCGCGGGCTCGTCGCTGACCCTCTCGCTGCCGCACGTCCTGCTGGACACCGCCGTCGAACTGGTCATCGGCGCGGCCGTCGGCCTCGCCGTGGGCCCGGCGGGGGTGTACGCGCTGCGCCGTGTCGCGCTGCCCGCCTCCGGCCTCTACCCGATCGCGGTGCTGGCGCTGGCGTTCGTGACCTACAGCGGGGCGACGCTGCTGCACGGCAGCGGGTTCCTCGCGGTGTACCTGACGACGCTGATCCTGGGCAACGCCCGGCTCCCCCACCGCGCCGCCACGCGCGGCTTCGCGGAGGGCGCCGCCTGGCTCGCCCAGATCGGGCTGTTCGTCATGCTCGGCATGCTGGCCGATCCGCGCGAACTGCCCGGTGTGATCGTCCCGGCCCTGGTGTCGGGCCTGCTGCTCGTCCTGCTCGCCCGCCCGGCGTCGGTCCTGGTGTCCGGCGCGGTGGTGCGGCTCCTGCGGCTCGGCTCGCTGTCGTGGCGCGAGCAGGTGTTCCTGTCGTGGGCCGGGCTGCGCGGCGCGGTGCCCATCGTGCTGGCCGCGATCCCCTGGGCCGCCGGCCTGCCGGGGGCGAAGGGCCTGTTCAACGACGTCTTCATCATCGTCATCGTGTTCACGATCCTGCAGGGGCCCACTTTGCCGTACCTCGCCCGGCTGCTCGGCCTGGCGGCCGAGGGCGAGGCCCGCGACCTCGACGTGGAGGCCGCGCCGCTGGGAGAGTTGAACGCCGACCTGCTGCAGGTCCGCATTCCGCCCGGCTCGCTCATGCACGGCGTGGAGATCTTCGAGCTCCGGCTGCCCGCGAACACCATGGTCACGCTCGTCGTGCGGAAGGGGCAGTCGTTCGTGCCCACGCAGACGACCCGGCTGCTGGCGGGCGACCAGCTTCTCGTGGTCACCACGGCCGCCCAGCGGGAGACGGTCGAACGCCGCCTGCGCGCCGTCAGCCGCCGCGGCAAGCTCGCCGGCTGGTACGGCGAACGCGGCGGCTGACCGCCGTCGCCCGGGGTTGTCCGGAGGTTTCGCGGGCGGATCACGAGCGGTTCGCGAGCGGTTCGCGGGCGGATCATGGGCGGTTCGCGGGCGGATCTC
This sequence comes from Microbispora sp. NBRC 16548, assembly GCF_030268985.1. NCBI lineage: Bacteria > Bacillati > Actinomycetota > Actinomycetes > Streptosporangiales > Streptosporangiaceae > Microbispora > Microbispora sp. NBRC 16548. The sequence goes on along the minus strand of NZ_BSSF01000031.1, from coordinate 15,690 downwards.
GGGGGGAGCGAATGGGACGGCGCGGGGCAATAAACCGGGCTGGAGTGGCGTTTGGGCTTGTTGACTGCTTACCATTAGCAATCGACCCGGTCGAGTGCCAGTCTCAGGAGGAGCGAGTGCCTACCTACCAGTACGCCTGTACCGCTTGCGGTGAGCAGCTGGAGGCCGTCCAGAAGTTCTCTGACGACCCGCTCACGGAGTGCCCGGCCTGCCAGGGCAAGCTGCGCAAGGTCTTCTCCGCCGTTGGCATCGTGTTCAAGGGCTCCGGCTTCTACCGGACCGACAGCCGTTCGTCGAGCTCGTCGACGACCACGTCCACCGCGACGACGTCGTCCTCGAAGTCGTCCGGCGACTCGGGCAAGAAGGAGCCCGCGACCTCCACGAGCTCGTCGAGCACCTCCTCGTCGAGCACGTCGTCGAGCACGTCGTCGTCCGGCTCCACCGCCGCCGCCTGAGGTTATCCACAGGGGCCGGCGGGACACGGCGGGTGTGCGGCGCCGTTCGCTAGTGTCGGCCCATGGTCAATCGCGCAGATATCGGGGTCATCGGCGGCTCGGGGTTCTACTCGCTGCTGGAGGACGCCGAAGAGATCGACGTGACGACGCCGTACGGCCCGCCGAGTGACTCGATCACCGTGGGCCGCATCGGCGAGCGGACCGTCGCGTTCGTCCCACGGCACGGCCGCGGCCACACCTTTCCTCCCCACCGCATCCCCTATCGGGCGAACATGTGGGCCCTGCGGTCCCTCGGTGTCCGCCAGGTGCTCGCGCCCAGTGCGGTCGGGTCCCTGCGCCCGGAGATCGGGCCGGGCGCCCTCGTGATCCCCGACCAGCTCGTGGACCGCACACAGAACCGCGAGCAGACCTACTACGACACGGGCGGGGCCGTTCACGTGTCGTTCTCCGACCCCTACTGCCCCTCCGGCCGGGCGGCCTCCGTGGCCACGGCGCGCGAGACGGGCTGGGACACGGTCGACGGCGGCACTCTGGTCGTGGTCGAAGGGCCCCGCTTCTCCACCCGGGCCGAGTCGAAGTGGTTCGCGGACGCGGGCTGGTCGATCATCGGCATGACCGGGCACCCCGAGGCCGTGCTCGCCCGCGAACTCGCCCTCTGCTACACGACGCTCGCCCTCGTGACCGACCACGACGCCGGCGTGGAGGCCGGTGAGGGGGTCACCCACGAAGAGGTGCTGGCCTTCTTCGCCGCCAACGTGGAGCGGATGCGCACTCTGGTCGCACAGGTCGTCGAGGCCCTTCCGGAGGAGCGCCTCTGCCCCTGCGGCAACGCCCTCGACGGGATCAAGCTGCCGATCGAGCTCCCCTGACGCGAGATGGTCATGCGTGATCTGAGACGGCTGACGGCGCGCCGTCGCCGTCCGATCGCCGCCGTCCTCGCCGGTCTGGCGGTGGCCTGCGTGCTGCTCGCCGTCCGTTCCCCTGACGGGGTGGAGGTCCTCGCCGCCGCGCGCGACCTCACCGGGGGGCGGCTGGCCGCCTCCGACGTGGTGGTCGTACGGCTTCCGCCCGACACGGTGCCCGCCGGGGCGTACGCGCCCGGCGCCCCGGTCTCGGGCCGCGTGCTCGCCGGTCCGTTGCGCCGAGGCGAACTCCTCACCGACGCACGGCTGCTTGGCCCGGGCCTGTTCCGCCAGACCCTGGCCGGGCAGGCGTCCGGCTGGCATGAGCCGAGTGGGGAGGGCTCCGACGGTCAGGTGCCCGACGGGTCGGCTGGCGGTGGTCCGGCAGCGGCGCCAGGGACTTCGACCGCGCAAGCGGGGGCTTCATCCGCGGAGCCGGGGATGGTCGCGACGCCGGTCAGGATCGCCGACCCCGACGCCGCCCGTCTGCTGTCGCCGGGAGACGTGATCGACATCCTGGCGGCCTTCGAGGACGGCCCGTTCCAGGCCCGGACCGTCGCCCAGGAGGTGCGGGTGATCGCCCGGCCACCGGGCCGTACGGACGGCGGCGCGCTGCTCGTGCTGGCCACGACCCCCGGGCAGGCGGCCCAGCTCGCCCAGGCCCAGGCACAGGGCAGGCTTTCGATGACCATTCACCCGCACTGATCGGCCTTGTCCGGCGGCGGATGACGCCGATCAGGCGGTGCTCGCCCCGGCCTGCCGCCAGGCCCGCTGGTCACGCGTCACTTGCTGGAGCATCTCCTTGAACCCTGCGTAGCGCACCCGTCAGAGCTGTGCGCCGAGCTTGGGGTCGTACTCCCAGTGCCAGGGCTCGAAGGGGCTGTGATACGACCAGTCGGGGTGGATCCAGCCATACCGCTTGCTGTTGGCCTCCAGCCAGTTGAACTGCACAGAACGGAAGCTCTGCACTCCGCCGCACAGGTCGACGGCGAGCCCCAGACCGTGGTTGCTCTTCCCTGGAGTGGCCGCGAAACCGGGCCGCCGATAGTAGATCGACTGCTGCTCACCCAGGTTGCGATAGCTGTCGGAGATGCACATCGAGGCGCCGAAGCGCTTCTTGTAGGCGATGTTGAGATCGGCGAAGGCGATCGCCGCGTCCGCCCGCAGCTCCTCTCCGGTCTGCGGCAGGGGGCACAGGATGTTCTTGGGCAGCAGGCCGTTCGGGTACTGCTCCGCCTGACCGATCCGGGTCGGGTCACAGCCGCCCGCCCTTCCATCGCCGATCTTCACGCCGAGCTTGATCAGCGCCTTGGTCAGCGACCGGACCAGCGTGGTGGAGCGTTTGCGCAGCGCGGTGACCTGCGCGCTCAGCTGCGCCTCCTGCAGGAGGCTGGCCGCACGGAGCTCCTGCGCCTCCTGCGCGAGCTGCTGCTGCCGTTCCAGCAGCTTCACCGCGTCGCCGAGCACGTTGTTCCGCCCGGCGACCAGGTGATCGAGGTCGGCGATCCTCCGGAGCGTCTCCGTGCCGTTTCCCGCCCTGAAGAACGGGCTGAGTCCGTCGAGCGAGGGGTCCTGGTACATGGACGAGGCGAGGTCGGACAGCGGCTTGCGCAGTTTGTTGAGCTCCGCCGTGGCCTGCTGGAGACCCTGCAGCTTGGTCGCCAGCTCCTTCTCGACGGCGCCGAACTTCTTCTGGCGCGCCACCAGCACCCTGTTCGCGTCCTCGATGGACTTGTACGCCTTCTGGGCCTCTCGCCGCAGCTCGGTCAGCGTGGTGGGCTCCTTGTCGAGCACGCCGGCCCGGGCGCTTTCCCCGGTGGCCTCCGTGCGAGTGCTCGCGGAGCCCTCCGCGGTCGTGGTGCCGGCCAAGGCCGCCGCGGCCGTGCCGTACGGCGCGGAGACGGCCAGCGAAGTCATCACCGTGACGACCGCGATCAGCTTGGCTGATCGAGGAGATGGCACGATCGACTCCCCCGTTTGCGAACTCGTGACCTGGGTCAGGGACGCACGTTACTACAGCGCCCTCTGTGCCCGAGCCCCGGTTCGCATAAGTGCTATCGACCGGTCACGTCGCATTTGCGCGCTTCCAGCTCATCGCCCGCCTTCGGGTTGGCCCTCACGCTCGCGGCAGAGCTCCCACAGCCACGTGTCCCGCCACTCCGGCGCGCACGTGAAGGTCGTCTTCTCGCGAGGTTCCGGCTTGTCCACCGGCCGGCTCACCTTCGGCGCGTCCCCGTGGACGACCTCATGGACGGGTTGGGCGATCGGCAGGATCCGTACGAGCCCCTCGTAGAGACGCGCGGGACCGGACGGCTCGGGCACCGGGGTCGGGTTCAGCAGGGGCTTCCGCGCCGTCCCCGCCATCGGAACCACGTCGATCCTCCGGGCCTCCTGGCCATCCGCGAGATTCGGCAGCACGGTCGGGCGCGTACCGGGCGTTCCGGCGGGAGCCCGGTCTCTCGTGGTCCCGCCGGGTGCTCCGGCGCCTTTCTCGTCCGCCGTCCCCGCCGGTGTCGCACGTACGGCCGCAGTGCGTGAGAAGTCGCTCCGCGCCCGTTCCCCGTAGCCGGCGAAGTGGGCCATGAGCATGCCCGAGGCAAGGATCGCCGGCACGAGCAGCGCCGCGACGAGCACCACCGATCGCAGCCCGCGCGCGGATCCACGTCGCGTTACGGTCACGGCCAGCGACGGTAACCACCCTCCCCTGGTCGGCGTACGACCACTTGCCATGCCTTTACCGCAGGTCAGCCCGCTGATGACCGGCGACCTCGAAACGACACCCCCAGGGGAGGCGCGAGCGGGCCCAACCTTTCGCTAGGCTTACTGGTGCACATCGTGCGCCTCCGTAGCTCAGGGGATAGAGCACCGCTCTCCTAAAGCGGGTGCCGCAGGTTCGAATCCTGCCGGGGGCACTCTTTGATCAGGCCTAACAGCCCCTCACCTGGGGTTTCTCTGTAGCCGCCCGGCGATCATGTGCAGCGGCTTGCAGCCATAGGCAGCCGCATGTCGGTGATCGCGGAATATGCGCGAAGTGATCTGATGGCGGTTTGGCCAAGTCGGACCAGTCATCGAAGGGCGCGAGGATAGACGCCCCAAGCCACAGCACCCTGTAACTCTGCCGCCCCCAGCACGGCGATCATGCGGCCTCGAAAGCAGGGCATGTGGTGGGAGCAGCCATCGAGGCGCCCGATCCCAGCGCCCGGCGAAGTTCTACTGGGCCGGACTGTCGGATACGACGAACCGAGACCCCTCTCGCATCCGGACGGCATAATGCTGGCGCAGCGATCACGACGGCTCGCACCATCGGGGCGCGGAGGGGATGAGTTTGATGAGGATCGGACCGCCGAGCCGTCTTGCCATCAATCATGATAATTACCACGCGGAGCATGTGGGGCGCACAGCCGATGGCAGGCAGTTCTTCCTCACCACGCCCTTCGAACCGGGCATCCGCGGGGAGGACGACGGTCAGGAGTTCGTCGCCCTGTACCTCTTCGACGCCGACGGCCGGTTCCTGGAGGCCAGGATCAATGCTTTCGGCCCCAGAGCCCAGATGGACCGCGCGGCGCGACGGGCTGCATACGAGGCCCGGCTGAAGGAACTTGGAGAGGTCACGTTCACCCGCATCGAGGTCGAATCCTTCGCGATCGATCGGTTCGGAACAACTTTCGGCCTGATCCCCAGAGAGCCGGAGGAAGACGACGACACATGGTGGGTCATTCTCGAGCCCGGCAACTACATGGCCTTCACTGAACCATGGGACAGCGGCGAGTACGACACCTGATGCCCGTTCACCCGACATCACTCAGTTCGGCGTGATCGCACGCAGCGGCAGATCTGGACGTTTGTTGAGTCCTGTCGCTCACGGTTGACGCACTAGATCTAGCTGCACTGTCTTGGGGTGCTCGCTGTGTGTGCATACCACAAGGCGTTGGTTATTCGGCCGTTCGGAAGAATATGAACGGGGGCCCTCTGTATGGCGACGAATCCGGCCGTCTCCAGAGCACACCTACAGGCTATGTTGGTGTTCTCCGTTCCCGCTACGACCGTAGCGATGCCAAGGTGCTCGTGAGCCAGTGTCAGCGCCGCCCCGAACAGCTCGCTACCCAAGTGAAGGCGACGAAATGCGGGGGCTAGCCACCCGCCGATCTCGTAACCATGCGGCTGGCACCCTACAGAAACCATTCCCGCATGCCGACCGGTGTGACTGTCGACCGCGTATAGGTACCAGGCATCTTTGAACTGCATGATGCCGCCTCCCCGGCGCGGCGCGGTGGCCAGGAGTTGCGAACGCCGTGGCTCGTAGACGATGTCCGTCGCGTTCCAACCGAGCCGGTATTGCGCCTCATAGTCGCTCGCCGAGGCGAGTCCCACTAACAGCTCATTCTCGGTAGGACTCCGGAACTGCATCCTTTCAGCCTGGATGATATGCATTCGTCCATGGCAGACATCCTGCGACTTCCGTCTGTGCCTCAGCAGCCGCATGTCCCGTCGCGCTCCCTGCAGTCCAGAACCCCACGCGATCATGCCTGCCCAGCCGCGAAGGGACAACCGGTTCATCCTGCCGCGATTCGCAAGGTTCTTCAGAGCCGCATCCTTCGAGCAGCATCCGACTCCCGGTGCTGGGCGCGAAGCCGCCGGTGTCGGAAACGGCACTCTGCCAAGATCATCACATGGTGCGATTAGCCGCGATACTTCTGGCAGCGGTGCTACTCCTCAGCGACAGCTCTGGCCTGTTGGGACCGACGTCCGAGGAAAACGCCGTACAAGCCGTCTCGACCTGGCGGACCAGCGGCGCCGCGGAGATCTGGCACGAGGGGTTCGTTCCGCTCGAGGACCTGAGGAAGATGTCCCGGATGGTGAGCGAGCACATCGATTATGAGTGGCACGGCTGGGTCGTCGCCGGCGCGCTCCCCACTCCACCCGCCGAGGCGCAGGTCCGCTGGGACGATGGGTCCGCGATGCGGGTCCCCGTGATCGCACCGCGCGAGGCGCTGATGGCACTGTCCCCTTGGCCCGAGAACATGACCTTCCCCGACAACAAGCAGTACAAGCTGACCGGCGCCACCTTCACCACCATGCGGTTGAAGACCTCACGCGGCATGGCGATCGTACCTGCCTGGCGGCTGCACTTCTCCAACCTCCCTGGTCCCATTGACTACGTCGCGGTCGATCAGAAGGCGATCGGGACCATCGAAGACGCGGTCGGCGACCATCTGCCGGGCGACGTCTCGGACTTCGAGGTGCTCGACGAACGCACACTGCTGGTGAACTACGAATACGGCGTCTGCGTCGGTGAGGAACCGTTCGACGTCACCGTACGAGCCAGCGAGAGGCCAGATGTGGTGGTCCTGGGACTCGAGATGCCCTATCGGGGCTACGGCATCTGCGCAGGCGTCGGCGCGTCCGGCCAGGACGTCATCAGGCTCAACGAGCCGCTGGGCGATCGCGTGGTGCTGGACGAAATGAGCAGGCTCCCCGTCCTCTGTCAACGTGCGCAGAACACCTGCCATGCCAGGAACGGATGACGCCCGTCCCGTCCGCCCTCGAAAACGACGTGACGACTCGGTGATCGCGAGCTGTACGCTGCTGCGCCACCACATCGCCGACGGCGTGACCGTGACCAGCGCCGGCAGCCGACCTGATCGGAGAAGCTGACGGCGCTGAGTCGCCTCAGCGTGGTGCGATGCCGTCCAGGGTGATGTCGATGAACCGCCGCCAGTCGCCGACATCGCCTCGGCTGATCATCGCCAGCGCGCCGACCAGCATGTAGAGATCGTCCACTGTGATGTCGGCGCGGACGGTGCCGTCAGCGTGTCCGCGCCTGATCAGCGTGTCCCCGATGGCAAGCAACTCGGTCGCCAGAGGCCCGCGCGGGGCGGTGGAGCCGAACGTCGCCTCGATCGCCCCGGAAAGGCCGCGGCCCGTCTGATGCATCTCGGCCACATGGGTCAGGAAGCAGGTCAGCGCCGCCCGGGTGTCGGGGTTGGGCAGGCACTCGCTCTCGGCGAAGGCGAGGATCTCACTGAAGCGCTGCTCGGCGACCGCCTCGACCAGGGCCTGACGGGTCGGGAAGTGCCGGTAGAGGGTGCCGACGCCGACCTGCGCGGCCCTTGCCACCTCCCCCATCTGCACCTGGTCGCCGTGCTCGGCGAACAGGTCGACAGCGACATCCAGGAGGCGGGCGCGGTTGCGCTCGGCGTCGCTGCGGGGCCTGGGCATGTGCTCCCCTTTCGCGGAATCGGATTCCGGATCACACCCTAGTCCGCGTTGACAGGGCTTCCGACGCTCGCCTAGCTTAAAACGGAAACGGACTCCGAATCAGATTCCAAAGGATCTCTCATGTTCAAGGACCGCTTCTTTCTGCTGGACGCGGGCGCCTCCCGTCCCACCCGCGTGCCCCTGCCGCCGTCGATGAGCGTGAAGGCCGGGGCCGCCGATACCGAGGGGCGGTTCTCCCTGATTGAGAACCGCGGTGACGGCCACATCCCCGCCCACGTCCACGACACCTTCGACGAACTGGTGTATGTGCTGGACGGCGACCTGGGCATCGAGTTCGACGGAGCCGGCCACCACCTCACTGCCGGGATGTTCGCGCTGGTCCCGCGCGGCGTCACGCACGCCATGCGAAACCTCGGGCCGGACGGCTCCGCCGTGCACGCCCTGCAGTTGTCCGCGCCGGGCGGCTGGGAGCGCTACGTCGAGGACGTGTGCGAGGCGGGCGAGGCCGACGCGCTGATGCTCCCCAACGGACGGCGCGACTGGCAGAAGATCAACGAGCTGGGCAAGCCGTACGGCATGCGCTACCACCTCGGGCAGGACGACCCCGCAGAATGGGGCGACAAGAGCCGGTTCTACCTGCTGCGACAGGGGCAGGTGAGGCCAGGGCGCATCGCGGTGCCGCCCGCGTTCGGCATCAAGGCGCGCAGCGAGGACACCGATAGCCTGATCTCCCTGCTGGAGGTGACCGTCGCCCAGCCCGTCCCGCGCCACACTCACCATGTCGCCGACGAGTGCATCTACGTGGTCGACGGTGTCCTGGAGATCGACTTCGACGGTGTGACGCACCGGGCCGGCAAGGGGCAGTTCGTCCTGCTGCCGCACGGTGTCCCGCACGCGATCCGCCCAGGTTCCACCCCGCCGCCCAAGGTCATCCAGATCTCCTCGCCGGGCGGCTGGGAGTGCGTGGTGGAGGCCCTCATCGAGCATCGCGCCGAGGTGAGCCAAGGCGGCCGCTTCAACCCGGCGGCACTCAACCGCTACACCCGCCGATACCACGTCGTCTACGAGGAGAACGAGTGACCCGCGCCGCCGTCCCTGCACAAGGGGCCCGAGGGGGCGCGGGTGCTCACGCAGACCGCAGCACCTCGGCCGGTTCCTGACCAGGCCGGATCACCCCGCCGAGGACGTCCTGCTCTTCTTGCGGAAGCGGTAGTACGCCGCCTTGACGCGGTTGCCGCACTCCTCTGGTCCGCACCAGTGGCGATTGCCGGAGCGGGAGCGGCCGACGAGGATGCGCGTGCACTCCTCGCGGCCGCACTCACGGATCCGCAGCTCGTCGATGACCCCGAGCGGCCGCACCGCCGAGCGGGCCGCATCGGAGGCGATGGCCGCCGCGTCGCCGACACGTACGACGCCTGAAGGGGTCAGGGACATCCGGGCCGGCGTGGCGAACCTTCGAACGGTGCCGACCGAGATCGAGTTGAACGTTGAGACGCGCCTCTCTCGGTGCTGGCACTCCGCCCGAAGATATGGATCAGCCCGCGATACACCCCTTGTACTGACGCGTGACGCGTAACGCGTGACGTCGGCACGGGTACCGGACAAGGTCTCCGAAGCGCCGTGCCGGCGTGCGGCCCGTTCGAGTAGGGCGCGTGGCACGAGAAGGGTTTCCCCAAGGAGGACGGCTTCGGGTGCACGCAGCGGGAAGACGCCTGTCGGGTACGCCTTCAACCGAGGAAGCCGGCCGGTGCCGCCCACGTGGTGATCATCATGCGGGCGACAGACCCGCGTTGAGGTAGAACTCGCCGTCGTTGGCGTCCGTACCGGCGATTATGGTCGCCAGGTGGCGTCCGTCACTCGCGATGGACCAGTATCGGAGCGTCACGACGGCGCTCGCCGACGTCATGCAGGTCTGGACGGCTGGATCGAGGTGTGCGGTGTTGCCCCGGGTCAGCAGGGTCCAGGTGCAGCCATCGGCGGTACGAGCGGTGATCCGGTTGTCATACTCGCCAGTGATCGCGAGGAGTCCCTGTTCGGGGGTCTGCGTCACAACCGGTTTCCCGTCTGAGCCGGTGGATCGGGTGACGCGGATATTCGCCCTGGTCGCCGGGTCCGCTGCGTCGTATCGCCACGTGCCGGGGAACCGCGCGGCGCTTCGCGGGTCGTATTCCTTGGCCTTCGTACGAGCGCCCCTGTCCAGCTGCCAGTCGTAGTTTCCGGCCGGATTGGGACTCACGGCCTTGATCGTTTCCTTCTCGTGGTCGCCGTTCACCGTGACGGTCCACGTGCTGATCGTGTACCACGCGTTGCTGGTCGGGTTGTGGCAGGTCTGCGTCGCCGGATCCAGGTGAAGGCCGGCGGGCCCCGCCTTGAACGTCCACGTGCACCCGACGTCGGTGCGGCCCACCACGGTGTCGTGGTCACGCGCGGTGAAAACGATGTCGCCGACCTGGGGTGCCTCCATCGTGCCCGGCCTTATCACAGCGATGTTCGTCATCGTCGTACGGTCAGGCTGGTCGTAGTTCCATTTACCCAGGTACTTCGCGATCCCGCCGGTCGGCTGTGCCGGCTTCGCGTGCGCCTGCGCCGGGCCGGGCACGGTTACGATCGCTGTGGCGGCAAGCACTGGTAAGGCCAGCAGTGCGCGTCGCCGTGTCGACTGGAACATGTCATTTCCTTCTGGTGATGGCCGGCGCCTTCGGCACGACACCGGCAGGCCGACGGCAGATTACTAGATTTTCGAGATATTAGAAAATCGAGATGAGGGGAGCCATGTCAAGCGCACGGGCTGAGCTCATGACGGAGATCACCAATCGGATCAGGCGCACCAACCAGCGCGGCGCAGAGATGGCGAACGCGGCCGCACGCGTGATCGGTGTCAACAGCACCGACATGGCCTGCATCCAGATGCTCCAATATGAGCCGCTGACCGCCGGAGAGCTGGCCCGGCGCACCGGCCTGACGACTGCCTCGGTGACCACAGTGATCGATCGGCTGGAAGCGGCGGGATTCGTCGCACGCACCCGCGATCCCGCCGACCGCCGCCGGGTCGTCGTCGAATTCCAGCCGGAAAAGGCCGGGCCCAGTATCGCGGGAGTGTTCCTGCCGTTGCTGCGCAGCTGGAGGGATCTGATGACCGACTACGACGAACGCGACCTCCGCGTCATCGCCGAGTTCCTCGGGCGAGTGGAGGATGCCCTCGACGACGAGATCCACAAACTGCGAGAACGCTGACGATCGCCGCGGAGTTGCCGAAGCCTACGCAGGCCACGAAGTCGGCGATGAACGCCCGCCCGGTGATCCCACTGTCGGAGGGACGACCGCGCCGGGGGCACCATCTTCACCAGATCGAGAACGCACAGGCGGTGGCCGACCGCCTGCTCGGCCTGCTCGCGAAGTTGTGAATTGCTCACTGTTTCCGCCACCGCCCCTGGCGAAGGATCAAGGCGTGACAGCGATCCAGGTGAACCACGTCAGCAAGAGCTACGGCAGATTCCAGGCGGTCAACGACATTTCGTTCGAGGTCGAGGCGGGAACGGTCTTCGCCTTGCTCGGCCGCAACGGTGCGGGCAAGACCACGACGTTCGAGCTGCTCACCGGGTTCCAGAAGCCGGACACCGGTTCGGTCAGGGTGCTGGGCCTCGACCCGATCAGGGACCGCGCCCAGGTGCGTGGAAACGTCGGCATCATGCTGCAGGAGGCCGGATTCTTCCCCGACCTGACGGCCGGGCAGACGGTCGAGATCTGGCGTGACTTCACCCCCGCCGCGCGCCCCGCGAGCGAGGCGCTGGAGTTGGCGGGCCTGACGGCGAAGGCGAAGACGAAGGTGCGGCAGCTGTCCGGCGGCGAGAAACGCCGCCTGGACCTGGCGCTGGCCCTGCTGGGCCGGCCCGACGTGCTGTTCCTGGACGAGCCGACAACCGGCATGGACCCCGAGGCCCGCCGCAACACCTGGGAGGTCGTCCGCGACCTCGCCGCCCGGGGCACGACCGTACTGCTGACCACCCACTACCTGGAGGAGGCCCAGCAACTGGCGACGAACCTGGCCATCATGGACAGAGGTGAGATCGCCGTCGGCGGCGACATGGCCGAGACGCTGGCCGCGCGGGTGGGGCGGGTCTCGTTCGAGCTGCCGTCCGTGATCCAACCCGGGGAGCTGCCGCTGCCCGCGACCGTGCGGGGCAGGCTCGCCATGGTCCAGGCCGCCGATCCCGACCTGGCCGCCCAGACGCTGCTGGGCTGGGCGAGCGAACGCGGCCTGCGCCTGCGCGGCCTGGAGGTCCGGACGGCCTCACTGGAAGACCTGTTCCTGGAACTGGCCCAAAACGCCGAGATACCCCGAAACGACGCACCCGCCCGAAGCGACCGCCCTGCCCGCAGTGGTGACGCACGTGCGTGAGGTGCTGGCCGTGGCGCGGCTGGGCGGGCGGCTGTTCTGGGGCGACGGGCGGGTCGTCGGCGGCATCGCGGTGCTCAGCGTCTGCCTGGGCGCGGGCCTGCCGTTGCTGATCGCCGCCTCGCTCAGGAGCCGCGACGTGGAGGTGGTGCTCGGCATGCATCTCGGCATGCTCGCCATGGTCCTGACCATCGTCGCGACCACGCAGACGGCCGTGACGCTGTCGACCAGGCGGGAGTTGCTGGTTCTCAAGCGGCTACGCGCCTCGGGCCTGCGCGGGCGGGCCATCATCGGCGGCGAGCTGGTCAACATCGTGACGCAGGCCACGCTCCTGTCGGCCCTCGTCTCGGTGATCCTCTACACCCTCACCTACCTACCGCCACCCGAACTGCCACTGCTGTTCGCGGCGTGCGTCGTCGCGGTGGCCGGGGTGCTGGCGCTGGTCGGCGTCGTCTTCTCGACCGTGACCCGCCGCCCCGACCTGAACGCCCCCGCCACGATCCCGTTCATGCTGGCCAGCGCGCTCGGGGCCGGAGCATATGGGCCGTTCGTCACCGGCCTCCTCCCCGGCTGGGTCCAGTGGACACTCGGCCTGCTGCCGACCGGAGCGATGGTCGAGATCGCCAGACTCGCCTACAGGGGCGGCGAGCCTGCGACGCTGACCGTGCCCGTCCTGAACCTGACCGTCTGGGCCCTCCTCGGCCTGGTCGCCGTCCGCTTCCTCTTCCGATGGGACCCACGCCGATGAGCCTCACGGCCACCTACAAGCTGAGCGCCCGGCTGTTCTGGCGCGACAAGGGCATGCTGCCCGCCTCCGTGATCACCCCGCTGGGGCTGGCGATCGGGATGCCGGCGCTGATGCGCAACGTTCAGGCCGACGGCGTCACGGCCGCGGCGCAGATGTTCGTGGGGGCGCTCGCGCTCATCCTGTCGGGGACCGCGTTCCTGAACATCACCGTCGCCCTGACCATGCGCCGCGACCAGCTCCTGCTCAAACGGCTGCGCACCACCCGGCTCACCGACCGGCAGATTCTCCTCGGCGAGGTCGCGAACACCGTCACGCAGACGGTCGCCCTCATGATCGTGTCGGCCGTGGCCGTGCACCTCCTGGCCGATGTGCCGCTGCCGAGGAATCCGGTGCTGTTCGCGGTGTTCGCGGTCGCGGGTTCTGCGGTGATGGCGACGCTGGGGGTGGCGTGGACGGCCGCGATCCCGCGCGGGGAGCTCGCGGCGCCCATGACGCTGCCGTTCTTCTTCCTGGCCGGCCTCGCGTCCGGGGCGATGGGCTCGATCGTGGACCTGCTGCCCTCCTGGCTGCACCCGTTCTTCGCCGCCCTGCCCACCAGCGCGGTGGTGGACGCGGTCCGCGCCTCCTACGGGCCGGGAACACTCGGCTCCGACCTGGCGGCGGCAGCCGTACCGGCTCTGGTTCTGGCGGTGTGGGCGGGGGTCGCGCTGCTCTCGATCAGGAGGTGGTTCCGCTGGGAGTCCAGAAAGTCATAATGGGCCGATCATGAACTCCACCTCCGCGCGGCGGCTCGGAATCGCGCTGATCGTCCTGGTCTCCGGCGGCTACACGATCATCCCCCTCGTGGCCTCCCTCGCGACCGCCTCCGCGTCGCCCAACGCCCGGCTGCTCGTGGTGCTGACCGCTTTCTACTGGCCGCACTTCGTTCATGTACGGCAGGCGTTCACGGGCACCCGATCCCGGTGGTTCCCCGCGACACTGGCGGTGCAGGTGGTCGCCGCCTACCTGCCGGAGGCCCTCGGGTTCACCGGCTGGTCGGCCGGGACCGCGCCGCTCCTGGCCGGGCCGGTGCTCCTGCTGCTCCCCCTGCGCTGGGGCGGCGTCCTGGTGATGATGATGGCGGCGATGGAGTTCTGGTGGCTTCAGGGCATCTTCCACAACGTGACCGGCTCGTTCTTCTACGCCCTCACCATCGTCATCACCGGCGCCATGATCTACGTCATCGTGCGGCTGGTCCGGGTCACCACCGAATTGGAGCAGGCGCGGGCCGACCTGGCGGAGGCGGCGGTGCTGAAGGAGCGGTTGCGGATCTCCCGCGACCTGCACGACGGGCTGGGCCACAGCCTCACCGCGATCGTGTTGAAGGGCGACCTGGCCACCCGGCTCATGGACCGCGATCTGCCCGCCGCGAAGACCGAGGTCGGCACGCTGGTCCAGGTGGCGAGGGAGGCCGCGCAGGAGGTGCGTCAGGTGGCTCGCGGCTACCGGCGGATGTCGCTCGCCGGTGAGGTGCACCGGGCCGCGGCGCTGCTGGAATCGTCCGGAATCGGCTGCCAGGTCAACCTCTCCGAGATCACCCCGTCCCGCGAGCAGGACGAGGCGCTCGCCTGGGCCGTGCGCGAGGGTGTCACGAACATCCTGCGGCACAGCCGCGCCACCACCTGTTCGATCACCACCTCGAGCCGCGCGGGACGCATCCACCTGGAGATCGTCAACAACGGCCTTTCCCCTGATGACGCGCGAACCGCCGGGCCTTTCGGTGGCGGGCTGGTTGGGCTGGTGGAGCGTGCTGCGCAGGTGGGGGGCACGGTTGAGGCCGGGCGCACGTCCGAGGGCGGATTCCGGTTGACGATGGAGGTGCCCACGTGATCCGCGTCCTCCTGGCCGAGGACATGCACATGATCCGGGCCGCGCTCATCGCCCTGCTGCGCCTGGAGTCCGACCTGGAGGTGGTGGCCGAGGTGACGCGCGGGGACGAGATCGTCCCCGCCGCACTGCGGGTGCGGCCGGACGTGGCGATCGTCGACATCGACCTGCCCGTGCTGGACGGCATCACCGCCGCCGCGCAGCTGCGGGAGGTGCTCCCCTCCTGCCGCATCCTGGTGCTGACCGCGATGGGCCGGCCGGGTCAGGTACGGCGGGCATTGTCGGTGGGCATCGAGGCCTTCCTGGTCAAGGACGCGCCCGGCGACCGCCTGGCCGACGCGATCAGGCGCACGGCGGCCGGGCTGCGGGTGCTGGACGCGGAGCTGGTGGCCTCGGCGATGGAGCACGGAGAGAGCCCTCTCACCCCACGCGAGACCACAGTCCTGCGCGAAGCCGCCCGAGGGGCCTCCGCCGAGGAGATCGCCGCCCGGCTGCACCTGTCGGCGGGCACCGTACGCAACTACCTCACCGGCGCGATCACCAAGACCGGCGCCCGCAACAAGATCGACGCCGTCCGCATCGCCGAGGACGCGGGCTGGCTGTGACCCCCGGTGACGACACCACACAAAGCCCAGCCAAGCTCGTTGGCCGCGCGGAAGTGATGGGCGACGAGGCGGCACAGTCGCCCGTCGGCGGTTCGACTCGGACAGCGGGATTATCTGGGCTGTCCGCGTGACTGTGGCGGGCTCGGCCTTGCGCCGAGCCCGCCGGTCCAGGTCCATCCGGTCCTGATCGTGTGTCGTGATGGCGCTCACCCGATTCGGCATGCGCCTTGGCGAGCGTCAGGAACACCCCGGGGTGGACCCGTGTGGTGCCGTCAGTGCTGCAGGGTCAGCAGGCCCGGCCGGTAGGGCAGGAGGCCGTAGTCGCCGCCGGAGCTGGGGCTGCGGCCCTGGTAGAGCAGCTGCAGGTTGCAGGGGTCGACGGTCTTGGTCTGGTCGGGGTTGTTGCGGACCAGGTCGCCGTGGCTGATGTCGTTGGTCCAGGTGGCGCCGCTGTTGGCCTTGCCGGCGAAGGGGTTGCTCTCGGTCGCGGCGTTCGGGG
>NZ_BSSF01000030.1:0-55169 GCF_030268985.1 Microbispora sp. NBRC 16548 | reverse complement strand
GACGCACCATCGGCAACGCCAGGACATGGGTCCGTCCACTGCTGGAAGAGGACGGCTATGTCGTGACCCACTCCACGGCCCGCTACTCCAGTGCGGCCGAACTCCTCAACAGCCTGACATCAACGACCTCTCAGGACACACCGACAATTTGATTCTTGACGGCTTCTGTGAAACCAGCATCTCTGCTCCCGGGCCTCGGGAAACACCTCCCGCAGCGCGCCCCAGAACCCCAACGCCCCGTCGCCGACGGCCAGCACCGGGGCGCGCATGCCACGCCGGGCGCAGTCGCGCAGCAGGTCGGCCCACGACTCGGTCGACTCGCGGTAGCCGTCGGCGAGCGCGATGAGTTCCTTGCGGCCGTCGGCGCGGACCCCGATCATCACCAGCAGGCACAGCTTGTGCTCCTCCGGCCGGATGTTGACATGGATCCCGTCGGCCCACAGGTAGACGTAGTCCACCGCCGGCAGATCTCTGGCCGCGAAGGCGCGCTGTTCGGCCTTCCACTGCTCGGTCAGCTTGGTGATGACCGAGCTCGACAGCCCGGCCGAGCTGCCGAGGAACTGGCCGAGAGCAGGCACGAAGTCGCCGGACAGACAGGCCGTGCAGGTACAGCAGCGGCAGCACCTCGGTCACCTTGGGGGTCTTACGCGCCCACGGCGGCAGGATCGCCGAGGAAAACCGGCGGCGCTCGCCCCTATCCGGGTCGGTGCGCCGGTCGTTGACCCGTGGCGCCTTCACCTCGATAGCACCCGCCGAGGTCAGCACCTCGCGAGGCTGGTGCGAGCCGTTACGCTCCACCAGACGACGACCGCGCTCGTCACGCTGGTCGGCGAACTGAGCGATGTAGGCATCGACCTCGGCGCAACGCCTCGGCCAACATCCGGCGGGCGCCCTCCCGGACGATCTCGTCGATCAACGACGCCGCAGTCCGACGGGATCGGCACCCCCGCCGGGGATGGAGCGCTTCGACGCGCCGGGCCCACCCCTCCGGCCACCGGGCCGCGTGACGACGTTGTCCTGCCGGTCTAGCCAGCGCACTGCCCCCAGACGGGACCCGCCCGGACGGCCCCGTCTGGGCCGACTTCCCGACTCAGCGGGAGGCCCTCCGAATGGCGCCCGAGCAGTGGCGAAGCCACTCAGGTGTGGATGAGGCGGACCGGTTCGGCGCTCTCGCTGTTGTGCCGTTCGGTCCACGTGGTCAACGCGGTACGGCAGGCGTGATCGAGACGGAGACGGTGGCTGGACCGCCTCCAGCAGTCCCCGCACGTCGATCCTCGCCACGGGCAGGTCGAGCAGCGCGGTGACGGCCGAGGCGAGGGCGACGGCCGCCAGCGCGCCGGGCAAGACACGCGCTCGAGCGGGATGTCCTTCATGAGGTCGACGCCGGCGCCGTCAGGCAGGCTGACGTCGCCGTCGCCGCGTATGGCGAGCGACCGTGCCCCCGCCTCGGCGTCGCTCCTTCATCCGCCGGATGCCGTCGGCCCAGCACTTCTCGATCGCATCGCCGTTGCGGCGGAAGCTCCACTCCCCGGTCGACGGAATCGCTCTGGACTGTCAGCCCTGCATTTGGTCTGGACCGGGGTACGTGGCAGGCGAACCCGTGGGTGCGCCGGCCATCTGGCGTGGCCTCGTCTCTCTCGCGGGCCATCTTCCCCATCCATGTGCTCGTTCGCCATCGCGAGGACGCTCTCGTCCTCATCCACACCGAGCGCCGGCTACCTATGGGGAAGCCGGCCATGAAACCATCGCTGAGAACGACCTGAAGGCGCTGTCGTAACAGCGCCTTCAGGCGATGGGATTCAGAGAGAGATACTCCTTACTGAACGGCGCTTATGGCAGGTTCCAATCCGCGCGTTCGGCGAAGGATGCCTGGAATTGGGGGCGCCACTTGGAGATGGTTCCTCCGCCGGGCCCGTCGATCCAGTGGTTGGTCGTGCCGTCGCGCTTGTACTGCCCGCCCCAGCTGGGCTGGGTGGGATCCTCGGGATTGTTGAGCCCGCGGTTGGCGCTGAGCAGGTGCAGGAACGATGGCGAGTCGCCCTCCTGCACCCCGTTGATGCAGCATCCCTTCGGCGGGTAGACGGCGCCGAGAGGCCCGTGGTTGTAGCGGATGTTCGTGTTGAGCCAGTTCAGATCGCACAGCGACGTGTCGCCGCTGTTGCAGAACATTCCGCCGTAGGTGGTGTTCGAGTGGATGATGAACAGGTTCGGGAAGTTCTGCTTCAGCCAGTCGATCGTGTCGTCCTGGTGCGCGATGGCGAAGATGCGCATCTTACTGAGGAAGGTGTTCAACTGGTTCGTGGTGCGTGTGTTCTGGACCTTCCAGATCGCCTGTGCCACAGCGCTGTTGTCACCCCAGATCGTGAACCACACCGGCCGAGGGTCGGGCTTGTCCACGATGGAGATGATCGCGTTCGACGCCTCGCTGTCCTTGCCGGCGCCGATGTTGTTGCTGGTCGACTTGCCCCAGGTGCCATCGCGGCCCTCGAAGGTGACCGAACGCAGGTAGTCGGGGCTGGGGAAGGCGGGGTCGTGTTTCCGCAGGTTCTCGTCCACCTGGTCGTACTTGGCGATCGCGTCCAGAATGTGCTGCTTGTCGGCGTAGTTGGCCGAAGTCGCCGCCGTGGCGATCAGCCCCTCGACGTCGAACTCGTTGGTGTACATCAGGAAGCGGACCATCGACTGCACGTCATCTGGGTCGCTGTTCGTCCCGGGCAACGTCGGGAAGTCCGACGAGACGACGACGCGGAACTTCTGCCTGGGCCCCGTCGGCGTCGCCGAAGGGCTGGGGCTAGGGCTGGAGGTGGGGCTGGGTGATGGGGAGGGCGTGGTCGTCGTTCCGGCGAACTTGAGCCAGTCGACGTTGACGTTGCCGTTGACGAAGACGAGCTTGACGTCCCTGACGCCGCTTTGCGCCGGCAGGGTGAGGGACTTGGTCTCATAGGTGTCCCAGCCGCCGGTGCCGCCGACGGTCAGGGTGCCGGCGTTCACGCCACCCACCCATACCTGAATCCCCGTGTTACCGCCGCCGTTGGCCACACTCAACTGCACCGTGTTCGTTCCCGAATGAAGATCCACACCGTTGTACTGCGCCCAGGCATTGGCCCCGACGTAGCACAGCACGCCACTGCACACCTGCAAAGACCCACCCGAGGCGTCGTAGTTTTCCGCCTGGATCGTGGACCACCCGTCCCGCTTGACCGAACCGGTCGGACTCGGGCTCGGGCTGGAAGTCGGGGTCGGACTCGGGGTCTGGGTCGGACTCGGGGTCCGGCTGGGACTCGAGCTGGGACTGGGACTGGGGGTCGGGCTGGTCGTCACCGAGCCCGTGCAGGCGACACCGTTGAGCGTGAACGCCGCGGGCGCCGGATTGCTGTTGTTGTCCCACGTGGCGTTGAAGCCCACCTGCGCCGACGCACCGGTGCCCAGACCGCCGTTGAAGGAGGCATTGGTCACCGACACGTTGCCACCGGACTGACTGACGCTGCCGTTCCACAACTGCGTGATCGTCTGCCCCGCCGCGAAGGAGAACTTCAACGTCCAGCTCGACATCGGATCACCAAGGTTCTTGATGTCGACGTTGGCCCCGAAACCCCCCGACCACTGACTGCTGACCGTGTAAGTCACCTGGCAACCCGCCGCCGCACCGGCCTCAGGAGCGGTGGCCACCGCCACACCAGAGGTAAGCACGAGCGCCGTCACCGCGACCACACCGCGACGTAGACGCGAACGCGCGGCTCCTAACCGGGGAATGAATCTCATACGGCTTACTCCTTTCTCGTCACCACCGCGGCGCGGCTCGTGACACTTCGCGGCAGCTTGGATTCACCGACACCGACCCACCCGAAGTGACAGGCCAACCCGCCGGTAGCCGACACCCTCGTCGCATGAATACGAGCGATAGGCACCACCTGGCCCCGCTGCCGTAATCGACCGTCATCATCACACGGAACCATCGCCACCTCAAGAAGAATTCAAGACTGAATATATATTCTTATCCTGGGATGTCAGGGCCGGACCGGGTTGTTCACGATGCTTCATCGAATCTGCTCAGATCCGGGTGGCCGCGCATGGCTGTGGATGCAACGCCCTTGCCGGCCTTGTGGTCCGCAGGGTGACGGCAGTGGCCTTGCGCACACCGGCGCTTACCGTGCCAGCCGTTTCCGAAACTGCCCCGACCTCAAGCCGCCGTCACGGATTCATTCGTGGAAGTAGCACCGATAAGCGATCCCGGACCACGCGAAAAACCAAGCCGGCGCCTTATCAATACAATATTCCCGGCCGCGCGGATTCTTGTCGCCGCACGGTGACGGAATCATTGGCGGCACCTTCTCAAACAGGTGCCGGCGGATGCGCTCCGGCCTGGTCGGTCCTTCCCTCCGGTCTTGGCCGCCCTGATGAACCAGGCGGGACCCGGCATGCGTGCACCGCCCACGGCGGGGATGGCCTCACCCTCAGGAGGAGGCGAGCAGAGCGGCGCTTTCGGCCGGGACCCTACCCGCCCCTTTCCGGTCCCGGCCATCCGCGGACCTGCCACTCCGGAATTTTCCCAGGTCGAACCTGCGCGCCTCACGAAACTTTCACTCTCACGACCCCGACACGCGAGGGGAACCCCGCCGTGGACGGCGACCGTGACGGCCACGAACTTCACCACCGGAGCCGGAACGCCCGCACAGACGATGTTAGGGATGTGCCGGTTGTTCGGCCGCGCTGATGACGTATGGTCCCCGCAAAGTCCCGTTCTGCTGACCGTGCAGGCTTCTCCCTTCTTGAGCCTCGTGCCCGCCTTAGTGCACACGCACTCTTCTGGCGCTCACACGGTGGCGGTTCCCGTTTCGCACTGGTTCCCGAGATGGTGCCCGGCATGGCTGCACACGCCCACGCAGTAGCGCTTGCGCCGGCGCCGGTCTGCGATGGCAAACAGCGCAATCAGCTTGACCTGCTCATCCAGAGGACGCCCACGACCGGTCGGCTGTCACGGAGGCGATGGCTGCCCTGAGCGGGCTCCTCCGCGAGGTGATGGCCGAAAAGGCTCTCGATCTGAAGGCGCCGGACGCCCGGCTTGCTGCGCTGACCGCCTCACGTTGCGGGACCCGCATCCAGCTTGTCCTGGGCGGGTGAGCAGCCATGACAACGGTCTTCGGCGACTTCTTGCGTGAGGCGTCCGAGCAGATGAACACCGCCGTCTATTGCGCTGAGCGGTCCGTTTCCGGTGTCGCCGCCATCGCGACGATCGAGTCGGCGCGCCGGATGACGACGGTCCTGCTCCGCTACTTGGACGATCTCGCGCCCGCACGCGCCCCCGCGCACGAGCGGCTCGCGCGTCCTGCTTCAGGAAGCCGACGTGATCCTGCGCGACCTCGACCGGCAACTCGCCGGCCGGAGTCGCAACGACGCGCATCCCGTCCCGGTCCATGTCGCCGGTGCCGCGCTCGCCCTCGGCACCGGCCATGACCTGCTGAAGACGCACTAAAACCCACGGTCGGACTGGGCGAACGCGATCGAGGACATGGGCGTCCGGCACGCGGTGCTGGACGTCGTGGCACGCCAGGCACAGCTCCTCGGCCGAGTCATGAAGGCGGCCAGAGCCGAAGAGCGCAGGGCGAGCCTGGACAGCGTGCGGCTCGACCGGCTGGTGACCGCCCTGCAGACCGCGGGTGGCCCGGGCTGACCGGACTCGACCCGGCCCCGCTCGTCGCCCTCGCCTGGTCACTGGGCGTGCTCGCATGGCTGCTCGCGCACATCATCCGGGTGACTGTGAAGACGATCGCGGAGCAGCGACGGCAGCGCCTGCTGGTCGACATCGTGGCCGACCACGCCCTCGACCATGACGCCTACGTACTACCGACCGCGGAACGTGTCGCCTACTGCGTTCCCGGGCGGCGCGCCCGCATCGTGCTCAGCCGGGGAACGCTCGACCTGCTGGAGCGGCAGGAACTGCTGGCCGTTCTCGGCCACGAACGAGCGCACGCCCAGGGCAGACATGATCTGGTCCTCCTGCCGTTCATCGCCCTGGCAGAGGCCTTTCCCTGGCTGGCGGCGGCGCGGACCGCTCGCCAGGTCGTTCCCGTCCTCCTGGAGATGCTCGCGGACGACAGGTCCCGCCGGGTGCACGGGGAACTGCCGCTGGCGCGCGCCCTGGTGCGGATGGCTACGCCACGAACGGGCTCCTCCGAAGCCGGCGTGCTCGCTCTGGCCGACACCGGAGTCGTTCACCGTCTCGAACGGCTTCTCCGCAGTCCGGAGGAGCGTCCGGGATGGATCCCTGCCGTCGCCTACTCGATCGCCAGTCTGCTCCTCAGCGGGCCCGTGGCCGTGCTGGTCGCACCGTTGCTGTGTGTCGTCATTTGGCCTGTATGACTCGCGAACCCCGCCCCGTCGATCAGGAATGCTCTGCCGACAGCCTTCCCGAAGAAGGCACGAAGCGACCGGTCCGCGAGGCGTAGGCCAGGTAGCGCGAGCCATGAGCACGGATCAGGTAGGGCTCCTCCACTACCACGCCGCCCAGAAACACCAGGGCCGCGCCGCCGATCTGAACCGGGGCGGCGACGAGAGCTGGGACCGGCTCGCGGTGTCGGGGACAGCGGGTCTCGGCCGGCGGCGCGACGGCGCAGAACTGGAGCTGCTCCCGGCCTCTACGTCGCTTTGATCACACGAGGCCGTCCGGAACCCCTCCCTTCAGCTTCTGGATTCAGGGATAACTGAATTCAGCATTCGATGTACTGTGAGGGGGTGTTCACCATCGCCTCCGACATCGAAGTGCTCGCCCGCTTCGGCCGCGCCTTGGCCGACCCCATTCGCTGCCGAATCCTGATCGCGCTTCGCGAGGCGCCGGCTTACCCGGCCGATCTGGCCGATCTCCTCGGCATTTCCCGCACCCGCCTGAGCAACCATCTGGCCTGCCTACGCGACTGCGGCCTGGTGGTGGCCCTTCCCGACGGCCGGAGGACCCGCTATGAGCTGGCCGATGAGCGGCTCGGCCACGCATTGGACGACCTACGGACTGCCGTGATCGCCGTGGCCGCCGATCGGATCTGCCCGGACGCGGGCGAGAAGGGGTGCTGCTGATGACCGACATCTCGCTCGGCCCGGCCCCGGCCCGGCGAGAGCGGCTACGGCGGCGCATTCGGCTGCTGGTGACCGCGACCATCACCTACAACGTCATCGAGGCCGTCGTGGCCATCGCGGCCGGCACCACGGCCTCATCGGCGGCATTGATCGGGTTCGGCCTCGACTCCGTTGTCGAGGTCGCATCGGCCGCCGCGGTCGCCTGGCAGTTCTCCAGGCCCGACCACGAGAAGCGGGAACAGACCGCTCTGAAGGTCATCGCGGTCTCCTTCTTCGCCCTGGCCGCCTACGTCACGGTCGACGCCGTGCGCACTTTGCTGGGTGCCGGCGAGGCCGATCACTCCACACCGGGTCTGGTGCTAGCCGCGGTTTCCCTGGTCATCATGCCGCTGCTGTCGGCCGCACAGCGCCGCGCCGGCCGCGAGCTCGGCTCGGCCTCGGCGGTGGCCGACTCCAAGCAGACCCTGCTGTGCACGTACCTGTCGGCGGTGCTGCTGATCGGGCTGGCTCTCAACAGCCTCTTCGGGTGGTCCTGGGCCGACCCGATCGCCGCCCTGGTCATCGCCGCGGTCGCGGTCAATGAAGGCCGCGAAGCCTGGCGCGGAGATGCCTGCTGCGCGACGCCGACGATCGGCACCCGCGAACCGTCAGGCGCCGCCACGTGCTCCGATGGCTGCTGCGGAGGCGAGGAGGAACCCGCTACCTGAGTCGGCATCGTCTGGTGCCTGGACAAACGGAATGGCGTTGCCCTCACTCGTCGCGAGTGTGGCCGCGCACCCGCCGTGGTCTCCCAGGGGTAGACCGTTCGCGAGGCGAGGGCGCACCCGCCGGCAGAGTCGTACGTTGCCTGCCCTCTGCCGACGGGTGCCGGTCATACGCTTCGCGGTGTCGGTTCAGCGGCTGATGAACACGGGGTTGGAGTAGAACCACAAGTCCGACCAGGGGTCGGAGCCACGCGGGTCGGGCTGAGGCTCGAGTTCGTCGGTGTTGGTGCCGCGCGCCCGGACGTACATCGGGCCGTCGATGTCGCGCAGCGTGTGCCGGACGACGATCTCGTCCCCTTCACGACGCCACTGGCCCGGGCCGTACCTGCCGGCGACGGCAGTGGTCGGGTTGGTGTCGGAGGAACGATCCGCGGCCGGTCCGGTGACGCGGCCGGTGATGATGTCGATGCGGTTGACGTGCGGGCGCTGCCCCTTGGCGTTGGGCGTGCGGGGCTCGCGGACGCGGACCTCGATTTCGGCGTCGCGGTCGCGGCCGTGCAGGGTGAGAGTTTCGCCGACGGTGGCGGACGACCCGTTCGCCTCGGCGTGCTGGGGGGCCTTGCCGGCGCGCCGGACCGTCAGGTCGAGCCGGTCGATCAGGTCGCCGAGGGTGACGAAGATCCGCCCGTTGCGCAGTGCGTCGAGGATATCGGCGTAGTCCCAGCCCGCGTAGACGTAGGTCTCGGAGTACTCACCCGGCCGGAAGTCGCTGCCGCCTTCGTCGTAGTGCACATGCGAGACCGGCGTGGTCTCCCCGGCGCGACGGCCCGGCTGACCCAGCCCACGGACGCGTTGTGACCCGGCCGGCCAGCCACCGAAGTCCCCGTCCTCGTCCTGGTCGGAGACACCCACGTCGGCAAGACGTACGCCGGCTGCGCACTGGCCAACGGCCCCACGAAGAAGGACCCCGCAGCATGACATGGGCGCGTACTACTTCCGCTGCCTGGACCTGGTGAACCCCAGCGGGTCCGTAGGGGGTTCCCGTAGCAATCGGCAGAAATTCAACGAACCCGTCTCTGACCTAGAGATATTCGGTTAGCTGAGTGTCAGCCGTGGCCGTCACCGACGCCGCGGCGGCCTTTTCGTCGTGCTGGCGGAGCATGCGCAGGACGGTCGGAGGCGAGGGGTGCCGGCCCTTCTTCTTGCCCTTGGTATTGACGAGCCGGGCGGCGATGTCGCGCAGACCGAGGTTCTGCTCGCGCCGGTGGAGAGCCGTCGACGGCATGGCGTCGTCAGTGACGGCGGCACCGACGATGGTTTTGCCGCGGCGGGAAGATCGCTTCCAGGTACCACACAGCCCGGTTCATCCTGGTGCCCGCGCTTCGCGACCTGTGTTCCTGGCGGCGACCGGTGGTGCGCTGGTCGGCGGTGGTGTGGCCTGGTTGGCCGGGGCTTCGGGGGTCGCGGACGGGTTCTGGATGGCGGGGACCGCGGTGGCCATCGTGCCCGCGGTGGTGTGGGTGGTCGCCGCACTGCGGAAGGGACGGGCGGGCGTCGACCTGATCGCGGCGCTGGCGCCGGCCGGGACCCTGGCGGTCGGGGAGTACCTGGCCGGGGCGCTGATCGCGGTGATGCTTCTGTGGGAGGTCAAAGCCGCCGAAGGCCCCCGATGACCGTGCTGGCTACGCCAGCCCTGCTGGAGCGATGAGCACGAGGCGATCTACCACGGGGACGCGGGCGAAGCGCCGGCTGAGTATGGGCCGGCACCGTGCTCCTTGCGCTGCCGTCACCATTCCTGCCCAGCCATGGCCCATCGAGGATCTCAGCTCGGGATCGGCGGCATCGGGGGCCGAGGGACCCGTGTGGAATAGTCGTCTTCGTCATGCGCGCCTCCCTATCCTTACGGCTCGCGCGGTCGGCCGCCTTCTCGGTCGTCTGCGTGCTGCTCGCCGTGGGCGCGCACCGCTTCGCCGGCGGCGCCGGCCCGGCCCTGCCGGTCCTCCTGGTGGGCGGGCTGACCGTCATGGCGGGAGCGACGGCGGTGGCGGGCCGGGAGCGGTCGCCGGCGGCCGTCATCGGCCTGGTCTTGGCGGCCCAGGTCTTCCTGCATGAGCTTCTCGGGCCCGCCGTGCCGCCCGTCCGTGTGTTGGCCGTGTCCGGGGTGCACGCGCACAGCCACGCGCTGAGCGTGCACGCCGGAATGCTCACCGCCCATCTCATCGCGGCTCTGATCACCGGCTGGTGGCTGTCGCGGGGCGAGGCGGTGTTGTGGTCGATCCTGCGCACGATCGGCGCGGGCGCGATCGGGTGGCTCGCGCCATTGCTCGCGCTGCTGCAGGCCGGTGCCCACGTGCCCGGCCGCCCCCGCCTGTTCCCGTATGCCGCGGACGACGCCCCGGGCCGCGAAGCCGTGCTGAGGCACGCGGTCGTCCGGCGTGGGCCGCCGCTTCTTCTGTCTGTGTGATGTTCTCCGAACTCCTGTGAGCTTCGGAACGCCCGGATGCCTACCCCCGGCCGGGGTGCCGTTCGGGCCCGTCGGTCGGCGGCCCGTCGGCCTGGACCGCCCCTGACGGCGGCCGGTGCCTAGCCGGGATCTCAGGCTGCCGGCGCACGCTGCCCGAGCCCGCCGACAGGGACAGCCCCTTCCTAACCGTCGACACGCTCCACTACAGAAAGCCACAGGGCCCGCGCGATCGAGCACGGCGCAGTTCTGCGGCGCCGCCGCGGGGCGACGCCCCTCCGGCACCCTCATCGCTTGTGCGAACTCACGGCGGCGCGCCAACTCATCCCTCATATGAAGGACCATCCTCGATGGCAGATGACGAATTCCCCCTCATGCAGTTCCTCCGCCAAGGTTTCGATCCTGTGGCGGAGCTCGGACGCATTCGATCCGAACAGCCCGTCTACCCGATGCGGATGCCCGACGGGTCCACTGTCTGGCTGGTCACCCGATATGACGACGTCCGGGCGGTGCTGGGCGACGCGGCCAGGTTCAGCAACGACTTCGCGAACGTGATCGCCGCGGGAGCGAACCAGGAGGACCCCGGCGGTCTCGGCTTCCGCGACCCACCCGAGCACACGCGGCTGCGGCGCCTGCTGACGCCCGAGTTCACCATGCGGCGGCTGCGGCGGCTGGACGGCAGCATTCAGAAGATCGTCAACGACCATCTGGACGCGATGGAGCGGGGCGGGCGTGAAGCAGACCTGGTCCAGGCCTTCGCCGTTCCCATCCCGTCGCTGGTCGTGTGCGAACTGCTGGGTGTGCCGTACGGCGACCGGTCCGATTTCCTCCGGATGAGTGCCGACAGGTTCGACCTGTCCGCCGGTCCCGAAGCCTCCATCCAGGCGGTCAACGACTCGATCACCTACCTGACCGATCTGGTCGCCAAGGAACGCGCGAACCCCGGCGACGGCCTGCTGGGCACGCTGCTGCGTGACCACGGTGACGAGGTGAGCGATCGCGAGCTGGCCGGCCTGGCCGACGGCCTGCTGACCGGCGGGCACGACACCAGCACCAGCATGCTCGCTCTCGGCACGCTGTGGCTGCTGGAGAATCCCGAGCAGGCCGCCCTGGTCCGCGAGACCGACGACCACGTCGATCAGGTGGTGGAGGAGCTCCTGCGGTACTTCACAGTCGTGCAGGTCGCCTTCCCGCGCTTCGCCCGCGAGGATCTCGTACTCGCCGGGCAGCCCATCGAAAAGGGGCAGATGGTGCTCTGCTCGCTGACCGCCGCCAATCGCGACCCCGCCCTCGGCCTAGACATGGACCGGGCCATCCCGGGGCGCAGGGTGAGCCCTCACGTCGCCTTCGGACACGGCATCCACAGATGCATCGGGGCTCCTTTGGCGCAGATGGAGATGCGGATCGCTTTCCCCGCGCTGCTACGGCGTTTTCCCGGCCTGCGTCTGGCCGTGCCGTTCGAGCAGCTGGCCTTCCGCGAGATCTCCATCGTCTACGGTCTCGATGCCCTGCCGGTCGTCTGGTAGCACCTTTCGTCGAGGGAACGACCGGCTCTCCGGTCGTTCCCGGACCACCCGCCGACGTCCTGCTCGCGTTCGCGGCAGAGTGGCTCAGCAAAGCAGGCTCGGGCCAAGAGCCCGTGACGGTCCGATGCGGTCACAGAGCGTCGAGCAGGCTCTGGCCGAGGTAACCGCGGGCACTCGTCCCGGGTGGGACGGCGAACAGGGCGCTGGTCTCGTGCACGATGAACCGGCTGAGT
Organism: Microbispora sp. NBRC 16548; assembly: GCF_030268985.1. Classification (NCBI taxonomy): domain Bacteria; kingdom Bacillati; phylum Actinomycetota; class Actinomycetes; order Streptosporangiales; family Streptosporangiaceae; genus Microbispora; species Microbispora sp. NBRC 16548. Next base: position 43,177 of record NZ_BSSF01000030.1, on the reverse strand, counting down.
TCGTCGGCCAGCGCCAGGCGCTGCTGGATCCGGGTGAATCCGTCCCTGGGATCGCTCTGGAAGGCGAGGAACAGCAGCCCGGCGTCCGGCGCCCCGTCGGGCCGGAGGCCGTCGAAATAGGAGAACCCCTTCCGGAGGATCGTCGCCCCGCCGTTCGATGCGGGGGCGGCCTGCCGTACGTGGGCGCCGGGACCGATGGCCAGCCCGCCGCCGGGGTTCTGCCTGTCGAGGTCGAACGGGGTGAACTCGGTGCCGCCGGACAGCGGGGCCCCGGTGTCCTTGCGCCGCCCGACGATCTGCTCCTGCCGTTCGCGCGACAGGGTGTCCCACGCGTCGAGCAGCATCCGGATGCGCCGGAACACCAGGTAGCTGCCACCGCGCATCCACCCCGGATCGGTGGCGAAGATGTGCGTGTCGAACCCCGGCTCGCCCACTTTCGGGTTACCCGTTCCGTCGAGCTGGCCCATGAGGTTGCGGGGGGTGGCTCCCTTGGCCACGGTGACTCCGTCGACGGCGTTGAAACCGCTCATCTGCCATCGCACGGCCGCCGTTCCGCGTGCCGTACGGCTCAGCGCCCGCAGGGCGTGGGCGACGACGACCGCGTCGTCGGCGGTCAGCAGCACGCCGATGTCGCCGTCGCCGCGCCGCGGGTCCAGCTGGTCGCGGGGGAAGGGCGGTATCGCGGCGAGCTCGGCGGGAACGGCCGTCTTGAGCTTGCGCAACAGCGAGGCGCCGAAACCCACGGTGATCGTCAGGGAGGACGGCCCGTGGCCCAGTGCCATGGCGTCGTCTGCCGGCACGGGCTCGCCCGCCGTCAGCAGCCGGGCGTCACGTGTCCATGTGCGCAGCAGAGTTTCCAGCCGGCGGGCCGTGACGCCGGGGGCCAGGTCGAAGGCGGCGAACCACCCGTGTGCGGCGGTTGGGGCCAGGACGCCGGCCTGGTGGGCGCCGTCGAACGGAAAGCGCCGTCCGCCCACCTCCTCGGCACGCTCCCCTCGGAAGACCGAGGCCGCGGCGTCGCCGCCCACCGCTCCCGCGACGGCCGCCACGCCGGCCGCCGAGGTCGCCGCCAGCACGCCGCGCCGGGTGAACCGGCGCGGCGTGCCCGCCCCGCTCACGGATTCCGCGCCGGGGGACGGTAGCCCACCGGCATGACGGGAGCGGTCACGGCGATCTGGCCGAGCTTGGCGAAGCTCAGCGTGAGCGCCACATGGTCGCCCTGCTTCAGAGCCCGCGCCGGCGACTCGATCATGATGTGGTAGCGGCCGGGGCTGAAGGTGAACGTGCCGTGCGCGGGCACGGTCACCGCGTCGACCATCGTCATGGTGGTGCCGGTGTTCTCGTGCATCATCGACATGTCGGAGACGTCGGTGTGGACGCCGGTGAGCACAGCGGGGACGTCGCCGGAGTTGGTGACGGTGAAGTAGGCGGCGGCCACGTCCGGCGAGGCCGGTTGCGGAACGTACGCCCCTGTCACGCGCAGATCGGAGATCCTCGCAGGGCCGGCCTGGCCGGTCGACACCCAGGCGATCGCCGTCGCGACGGCGGCCACGACGATACCCGCGAGGATCAGCGGCGTGCGCGATCTCGTGAGGGGGGTCATGACGCCGCCTCCTGACCGCCGGTGCCTGGAGTGGAGGTTTCCAGCGTGACCCGTCCGAGTAGTTTGCGCAGGTCGGCCACGTAGTCGGCGGATGACGTGCCCGAGCTGAAAATCAGACGGCCCTGATGGGTGCCGTCGAAGGCGATGACCTGGGCTCCGTGCGTCACCTCGTATGCGCCCTTTTTGGTCGCCGGCGGCTCCAGCGCGATCCCCGCCGACTTGGCCGCGGACCGGATCGTCGCATAGTCGCCGGTGAGCCCGACGATCGAGGAGTCGAAGGCCGCGAGCCACGACTTGATGACGTCGGGGGTGTCCCGATCGGGGTCGGTGGTGATGAAGACGACGGAGATCTTGTCACGCTGGGCCTTGCTCAGATTTCTCAGCGCGCCGGTGAGGTCGGCCAGGGTGGTCGGGCAGATGTCCGGGCAGTGGGTGTAGCCGAAGTACACGAGCGTGAGCCGGCCCGCCGTGTCCCGCCGCAGGTCGAACGGCTTGCTGGAAGTGTCGGTCAGCGTCACGTCGGGCTCGGGAAGCGGCTGCTCCAGCCAGGTCCCGTGGAACTCGCGGGCAGGGCCGAGCAACCGTACGGGCGCCCCGGCGGTGTCCGCCGATCCCGCACAGCCGGCGAGCACGCCGGTCAGGAGCAGCAGGGCGAGCCCGGCCGCCGATCGTCGCGCGGCTGACCTTCGCCGGGTCGCCGCCGAAGTGATTGATGGGTGTGTCAAGGTCGTTCCTCGTTCTCGGGCAGGCTGACGGCACGCCTGACCAGGCCGATGCCGAGGGACGACCGCAGGCGGCGCGGTGCCTTGGACGCCGCGGCGCCTTGCCCTTACGAGGTCCGGCGTGGTCAGGCGGGATGAAGGGAGATACGCCGTCCCCTCGGGGGTCCCCGGCGGACCACGGTGTGCCGGAGCGCGGTCGTGGCCGAAAGATCGTCTTCGTCGTACGGCACGGGCGCCGCGCCCGGTTGGACGGGGGTCGCCACAGGCCCGATGAGAGCGAGAACCCGGCAGAGGTGAGAGGAGACGGCGAACGCCAGCGAACGCAGGGCCCGCCAGAGCGCGCGTTCGCCCACCGACAGCCAGAAGGCGACCAATGCGCCCGCCACCGCGTGCGCGGCGAACATCGCCGGGACAGACATCCCGTCGTGCGCGGCAATCGCGCCGTGCGCGACGGCCACCGAGGCCGTGTGCCCCGGCATCATGGCGTGGGTGCCGGCGCTGTGGATTCCGTCCGCCGGGGTCGTCCAGGTGAACCACGCGTGCAGGTAGAGCTGGACCGCCTCCACCGCCGCCAGAAGCCAGCGGGCCGACCGCTCGTGACCGGCCAGCCGGTAACCGATCACCGTGACCAGGCCCAAGGCCATGCCGGCCGACCATGCCGGCACCGGCCGTGCTGCCATCAGATCATGACCTGCCTGGGACAGGCCGACACACACCAGGGCGAAAACCCCGGCACGCATCAGCCGAAACCATCCAGGCGGGCGCCGCACGACCTCCACCTTTGCTCTACGCCGCGTAGAGCAGCAGTCTACAGGCGGACCGGCGCACTGCTTCCCCACCGAGCCCCGACCGTCCTCTGCCGCCTTGCCACTCACGACGCCGAGATGCCTCGACGTCCTCCCGGCACCACAGCCCTCGCCGCTACCGCCGCACCAGGTCTCGGCAGTCGCGGAATGCCAGGTCACAGACTCGGCTTCTCGTCGTCCCCTGGGGCTGACAGTGCGCATCGCCGTAGCAGCGGGTAGAAAGCACCGCTAATCGCAACATTCTCTACTTCTGCTGTCAACGATCCAAGTTCTGTTCTTCTGTGGTGAAAGTCGTTAACCTCGACGGAATTGGTCCCACGGGCCCAAGCCGCATCTCCCCGCCCAGGGGCCGTACCTCTTGGAGAGCAGAAGTGACGTTGGCGCGCTGGTTGGGCCGGTTGCTTCTGCCAGTCGTCGTCGGCGTGGTGGCGATGGCCACCCTGTCGGCGCCCGCTTTCGCCCACGGGCAGCTGGCGATGTCGACACCGGCGAAGGACGGCACGGTGCACGAGCCGTTGGAGTCTCTCTCCCTCTACTTCACCGAGGCGCCCACCCCGAACGCGTACTTCGCGGTCACCTCTCCCAGCGGCGCCCGGGTCGACCAGCCCTGGACGCACGGCCAGCCGAAACGCCTCGACAAGCCGGTCCAGGAGTACAACCTGGTCAACGGGGTGTGGGAACCAAGCGTGTACAACACCGGATTTCCCGCGGAGGTCCCCGTCGCCTACTGGCCGGAGCGGGGCAAGTACGTCGTCCGGTATCTGTCGATCGCCTCCGACGGGGAGCCGGTGCGAGGGGAACTGCGGTTCACCTACAAGGGCAAGACCTCGGGACCGCCCAAGGGCTGGCAGGCCCCGCACAACGAGCCCGACCCCATCCTGCTCGCCTCGGCCGAGCCCGGGAGCGGCACCCAGACCCCGATGCCGGAGACCGGCGGTAGCCCGGCGGCGATGGGCCCGGCGGTGCCCCAGGGCGGCGGCAGCCCGGCCGCGGTTTCCGGAACCGGCGGCAGCCCCGCCGCGGTCGCCGAGATCGGCGGCACTGCGGCCCGGACAGCGGAGCCGGCCGACTCCGGCACCGGGCTGTCGGTATGGCTGGTGCCCGCGCTCCTCGTCGTGGGCGCGGGTGTCCTGGTGGCGCGGGCGGCGCGGCGGCCAGCGCCCGCCACCACGGCCGCGCGGCGGCCTTCCGGCCGCCCACAGGGCAAGAAACCTTCACGCGCCCCGGCGTCACGCACCCCCCACCGCCCCAAATCCACCAAGCGACGCTGACTCGCCCGCACCCCCACTGGAGAACCCCGCATGACGCTCGCCCCTGCACGCCTGCGCCCGCTGCTCGCCGCGCTCCCGCTCGGCGTGGCCCTGCTGATGGCCACGTCGGCCTGTGGCGGGTCGGATGCCGCCGCCCCCGCCCAGTCGGCTCCCCCGGTATCGACCGAGTCGGCTGCCCCGGCTCCTGCCGACTCGGCTCCCGCGGCCCCCAGCGAGCCGGCCGCCCCCACCGACTCTGCCGTGAAGGAGATCACCGTCACCATCGCCGGTCGGAAGGTCACGCCGCCGCCGGGGCGGATCGAGGTGACCAACGGCCAGACGGTGCGGATCACCGTCACCAGCGACACCGCCGACGAGGCGCATCTGCACGGGTACGACAAGGAGGCCGGCCTGAAGCCCGGGACTCCCGTGAGCATCGAGTTCGTCGCCGACGAGACCGGGCTGTTCGAGATGGAAACGCACGAGTCGGGACTGCAGCTGTTCCAGCTCGTCGTGCGTTAGGGCCGCCGGGATGCTGCTGGCCCACGGCGTCGGCGGTCGTCAGGACCTGCCGATCCCGTTCTCGGCCGCGCTGACCGGCGCGGCCCTCGCGTTGCTGGTGTCGTTCGTGGCGCTCGGCGCACTGTGGAAACAACCGCGGCTGGATGCCGCCCTCACCGCTGCCCGCTCGTTGCCCGCCGCCCTCCAGACGGTGGTGACCGCGCCGGCCTGGCGGTGGGTCTGGCGCATCACCGGGCTCGTCGCCGCGGCGTACTTCTGCATCGGGTTGGTCTTCGGTCCCGATCGGGCCGACAATCCCACGGCCGGGGCGTTCTACGTCCTGTTCTGGGTCGGCCTGGTGCCGCTGTCGCTGCTGTTCGGGCCGGTGTGGCGCGGCCTGAACCCGCTGCGGACGCTGCACCTGCTGGCCTGCAGGGGGCTCGGACGCGACCCCGAGCTCGGCCTGAGGCCGCTGCCCACAGGTGTCGGATGCTGGCCCGCCTGCGCCGGCCTGTTCGCCTTCGTCTGGCTGGAATTGGTCGCCCCCGAGCGGGCCACCCTGCCGGTCATCGGAGCCTGGCTCGCGGCCTACGCCGTGCTCATGCTCGCCGGGGCGGTCGTCTTCGGCTCCCGGTGGTTCGACCACGCGGATCCGTTCGAGGCCTACAGCGACCTCGTGGGCAGGCTGGCCCCGGCCGCCAGACGCCGCGACGGCGTCGTGGTGTGGCGCAACTCCCTCGACGGCATGGCCGGGCTACGACCGGCACCGGGACTGACGGCACTGGTGGTCGTGCTCCTGGGCTCCACCATGTACGACAGCCTGTCCAACGCCCCGGTATGGGTGCGCTTCATGCAGGAGAGCGCGGTACCGGCCCCGGTCACGGGCACTGCCGGCCTGGTCGCCGTCATCGGCCTGGTGCTCGCGGCGTACCGGGCCGCGACGGCGCTCGCCGGCCGATGGGGCGCGGCGGAGCCGGGTAAGACGGCGGGCGAGATCGCCCACTCGATCGTGCCGATCGCCGTCGGATACGTGGTGGCCCACTACTACACCCTGTTCCTGCTGGAAGGGCAGCGGACCATCGCCCTGCTGTCCGATCCGCTGGACACCGGCGCCGACTGGCTCGGCACCGCCGGGTGGACCATCCAGGCGCTCGGCACAACCCCGGCCGGAGTGGCCACCCTCCAGGTCACGGTCATCGTCATCGGCCACGTGCTGGGCACCGTCCTGGCGCACGACCGCGCGCTGGCCCTGTTCCCCCGGCGTACCGCCGTCCTCGGGCAGATTCCCCTGCTCGTGCTGATGGTGGCCTACACCGTCGTGGGCCTGCTCCTCCTCTTCGCCGCCTGAGCCGCGAAGGGGAGTCCGCGACGAGTCGCGAGTGGTCGCGCCCTGTCCGCCGTACGCACCTCACGGTCGTGTCCACACGCCCCGCCGCTCACCACCTGGCGGGCGAGGCGGCTCCGGAGCCCGGAGTTCCTTGTGCGTCCGGGCTCCGGTCGCACAAGCGATGCGCCTAGCTGACCATCCTGGAGCGGAGCCCGAGCAGGGTGTCGATCACCAGGAACGCGGCCAGGGAGATGCCCATCAGGGGCAGGAAGTACCCCACGACGAGGGCGAGCAGGGCCAGCAGGGCCAGCGGCGCCAGGACTCCCCAGGCTTGAGCGCGTAAGCCAGGAAATCAGAGACCACTCGGCAGCCCATGCGTAGATCCAGGACCTATGAGATCCGGCCGGTACGGACGGCTCTCACGACGGCGAAATAGCTCATTCGAACACGGCCGCCAGCAGCACCCTCGTTAACCGCGAACTCCCTGGTCAGGACCCGGATTGAGAGGTGTCGGGACGGCGGAATTTGAACCCACGACCCCTTGACCCCCAGGACGTTGAAGTACGCGTTCTTGCAGCTCGGCGGCGTTCAGGTGGGAATGGATGACGTTTGGTGACGTGCCAAACGTTCAACCGTACGCATGACGTGCGGTCCCCAGATGGTCCCCGCCTTATTCAGCCCGCGGTACCCCAGTCATTGGTATCGGCTACCCCACACCGCCCAGAGTCGAAAACCGTACAGTGGCGCTCCTGGCCATGTAACTGCGCTCGCGAGACAGTGGAACCCCGCTCCCATTGCCGATCCCTCAGGTGCCCATGAGCCGCTTCGAAGATCGCATACCTCGTCTCCCCGGCCACCCTGTGCGAACAGACAAGATCGCACGGGGACGCGCCCCATGGCGATATTGGATATCCGCGCCGCTCGTCTTCACTGCGCTCTTAGGACTCATCACACTGGCCTGCGCCCTGTTCCTTCCCCGCTATGTCCTCGCATGGGACCTGGGCACCGCCAAGCCACCGGACGACTACGCCGCCGCAGTGAACGGCATCCGAACCGCCCTGCTCCAAGGAGTCGGTGGTTTGGTACTTCTGATCGGCGCCTATCTGACCTGGCGTCAACTACAGCTCAGCCGTCACGGGCAGGCCACCGAGTCCTTTGCCGCTGCCATCACCCACCTGGGCGATCCGAACCTGGATGTCCGCCTCGGCGGCATCTACGCTCTCGAACGCATCTCCCGCTCCTTCTCAGCCGATCGCCGGTCCATCTCGGAGATCCTGTCCTCGTTCGTCGGCAACCGCACCCGCGATCCTCAACGAGGTGCCGGGCACGCGCGGCAGGCCGGCACACCGCCTGGCAACGATGTCAACCTTTCCCTCCGCGCCCCCGACATCCACGCAGCGCTGACTGTGCTCGGCCGCCGGGCCCCGATCCGAGGTCAGGTGCTCTTTCTCGACCGCCTGATCCTTCCCAAGGCCAACCTCGCCTCCGTTCGGCTCCGGGACGCGGATCTCCACTTCAGCGACCTGACGGAGGCTTCCCTCATCGGAGCCGATCTGACCCGAGCGGATCTCACCGGAGTAGGACTGGCGAGGACGAACCTCATTGACGCCGTTCTCTACCAGTCCGACCTACGCGACGCCGTCCTGACCGGGGTCATCGCGGAGGGCGTTGACCTCCGTGGAACAGATCTGACCAGGGCCGACCTGCGGAATGCCAACTTACGCGGCGCTCGCATGGACTACGCCGACCTTCGCGAGGCCACGCTCACCGGCGCCGACCTGACAGGCGCCTCGCTGAAACGAGTGGTCTTCGACGAGAAGACCAAATGGCCCGATGGCTTCGACACCTCACGTATCAAGCCGACGCGCCAACGGAATCTCCCACCCATCAGTCCCCGCACCTACGATGAATTCGCCGTCCCAAAGCTAGCCGCCAAGAAAGGCCAGCCATCCGAGTCCACGTGATTTGCCGATGATCACGCCACCTGCCACGCCGCGCGGGGATGCTCGACGAGTTCACCATCACACTGGGCGGCGCATCGGCGATGTCGGCCGGTTGCACCCCTCCCCTCAGCAGTGACTAGCCGCTGCACTTGACCACGGTCAAGCAACGCCACCAGTGCAGGCCGCAAGACGATCGTGGTCTCCAAAATGCCGAAAGGACCGACCCGATGTTTCGGATCAACCCTCTGACCTGCTAGAGCAGTGTCGGGACGGCGGGATTCGAACCCGCGCCCCCTCGACCCCCAGAGCGACAGGCCCGCGTGCGCAGGTCGTAGGATCGGGCCGCCGGCGGAGACGCGACCTGGGCCGGCGTGAGGGCGAGTTTCCGAGCTTCCTGCCAGACGTAGGAGTGGGCGGAGCTGGAGTACCCATCACCTCGAGGTCGCGCACGTCCGCGCTAAGGTCGTCGTACGGATCTGACTTTTCTCGCGTCAGGGACGGTCGATCAGCTCGCCGACGTGCAGGGTCGCGGCGAGCAACTCGGGGTCGCCGGTGCAGTCGTACGACTCGACGGCCGTGTCGGCGAACTTCAGGACGTGCTCGTCGCCGTGCTCAGCTGCCCGCTGGAGCGCGTCCTCGCGGGTTAGCTCAGGATAGCGCCGGACGATCTCCGCGCATGGGGCCGGCCGGGCCGGGGCGTACGTCGCGATGACCGCCGCCACGGCCGCCCAGGCCGCCGTCAGGCTCGGCAGCCACTGCTCGGTCGGCAGGACCGGGAGCACGTGCCGCACGGCGTTGGGCGCGGTAGCGGCGTGGACCAGCAGGACCGGCGAGCCGTGGCCCAGCCTGAGGTATGCCTTGGCGGCGCTGTCGACGAGCGACTCCAGCCGCGCGGGGACCTCCTCGGCGGACGCGGCGGGTTTCAGCGCGCGCAGGCTCGCAGTCCAGCCCGGGCTGCGCTCGAGCCGGTCGAGCCGGTGGGCGATGAAGCCGCTTTGGTCGTTGAGCCGGGTGACGGCTGGCAGGGCCTGTTGCGGTGTGAGGGTGCCCTCCGGCGCGACCACCCCGGCGAGCTCGCGGTAGCGCGCCGCCCAGAACGCCAGCCCGTGGGCCAGCTCGTCGAGGGTCTGGCGTGCTGGGGCGCAAGCGGTGCCGCGCAGTGTACGCACCGCGTGACTGACCCGGATCACGCCGTGGGTCGAGCCGGCCACAATGCCCGGCAGGAGCCGTGGCCACCACACGGCGAGCACTTCCTGCCACGGGCGCTCGGTCAGCTTGTGCCGGAAGTACGCGGCCCAGTCGGGCAGCCGTCGCGCCTGCCCCAGCGCCGCGCCCCAGTCGCCGGGCTGGATGGCCGCGCTCGTTCCGGGCAGCTCCGCCAGGCGGCGTACGTAGCGGTCGAGCCAGCCCTCGACGTCGATGTCGAGCCCCCGCCGGACCATGACCTCCACGGCCATCGGACCGTGGTTGGTCAGCCCGTGGTTGCCCTCCTCGTCGCCGCCGAACTCCGGCCCGTACGCGTGCAGTCGTTCGTACGCTGCGGGCAGGGCCTCCGTCATCGATTCGCGGGTCATGACGGCCACCTCAGCGGACGACGTCATAGACGAGCTTGGTGATGCCGTTGGCGTACGTCTCGGACTCGACCACCTTCAGCATCTGCTTGTCCTTGTCGGCGTCGCTGAACATCCGCTTGCCGGCTCCGAGCAGCACGGGAAAGACCAGCAGGTGGTAGCGGTCGATCAGGCCGGCGTCGGAGAGGTTGCGGGCGAGGGTGGCGCTGCCGTGGATGAAGATGGAGCCGCCGTCGGTCTCCTTGACCTTCACGACGTCCTCGAGGGAGCGCAGGATCGTGATGTCACCCCAGTTGTCGACGAGGGCGTCCTGGCCGAGGGTGGTCGAGACGACGTACTTCGGCAGTTCCTTGAGAGCGGCGAACTCCTCCATGTCCGGCCACACCGGCGAGAACACCTCGTAGCTGGTCCGGCCGAACATCAGCGCGGTGGCCTCCTCGGTCTCCCGCCCCTTGAGCTCGTACGCCTCGGGCAGGAACTCGATGTCCTTGAAGGTCCAGCCGCCGCTGCGGTGGGCCTCGGAGCGGCTGCCGCCGCCGGGAGAGTCGACGACACCGTCCAGCGAGACGAAGGCGGTGTAGATCAGCGTGCGCATCTTCGATGTCCTATCCGTGGTCGGGGTGGATGTCCTCAGTCTGCGGTGATCTCACGCGCACGGCCACGATTAGGCTCAGATCTAATCGGAAGGGGCGGCCGCGTGATCCACCTGCACTTCACGGCGACGGACTTGACCCGCGTGCGCTTCGCCGCCTCGCCCCTCATGGAGACCGTCGCCAGCCTGCGTACGCTGGCCGCCCGCAGGCAGGGGCGGCACCTGCACCGTCCCTGGATCGACAGGTTCGCCGAGCGAGCGGGCCGGCTGCGCGAGCGCGACCTCGACCTACTGCGGGCGCTGGTGCGTCCGGAGGGCTACATCCCCGACTTCCTGGTGCCGCCGCCCGGTCGCCGGTCCTCGACCTTCGCGGACGCGCTGGCGCAGATCGCCGACGCCGATCCGGAGATCGTGGCGCAGGAGTTGGCGCACCTGGCGGCCCATCCGGTCGCCCAGCAGGGGCCCGGCCGCGAAGGACGGCGAGCCCGGCTCCAGGCGCTGGTGGACCGGCCGGATGCGGGCATCGGCCTCGTCACGGAGGCGCTCGAGGCGTACCACCGGGTCGCGATCGCCCCAGACTGGCCGCGGATCGATGCGTTACTCAACGACGACATCGCCTACCGGCTCGACGCCCTGGCCGACGGCGGCGTCGACCGGATGATGAGCGACCTGCATCCGTCGGTAACGTTCGCCGACCAAACGCTAAGGATCGTCAAGTACTACGAGGGCCACGCCGACTGCGGCGGGCGCGGCCTGTTTCTCGTACCGTGCGCCTTCGCCTGGCCGGACGTCCTGCTGCGGACCGCGCAGCCAGAGGCACCCAGCGTCTCCTACTCCCCGCGCGGCCTCGGCCGGCTCTGGGAGGAGCACCCCGATCAGACCGGCTCGGCGCTTGTCGGCGTCCTCGGGCAGACCCGGGCCGCCCTGCTGGCCCAGCTCGACCTGCCGATGTCGACCAGTCAGGCCGCCACTCAGATGGCGCTCTCCGCGCCGACACTCAGCGTGCACCTCCAGGCGCTACGCGCCGCCGGGCTGCTCACCTCGCGCCGTGCGGGCCGGCAGGTGCTCTACTCGCGGACTGAACTCGGCGACCGACTGCTCAGCGAAGCACGCCGGCAGCCCGACGCCTGAGCTGCATGTGCGCGAGGGTGTCGCGCAGCATGCCCGGCGCCAGGCGGAGCCCCAGGCGGTCGATCAGGAGGAGATCGCTACCGTACGAAATCTGTGCCAGAGCCATTTTTCACGTGTCGTCGACAGTCGTCCGGGCGACGAGGCCCGAAGCACCGGCCACCTGTTAGACGGGTAGTGAAATGATCTTTGGGTGGTGGCCGGCCTGGTGGGCACGCAGCCGCGAGTCAGGCCCGGGAATGGGCGGCTCCCATCAAGGCGTAGCCGACGATTCCGATACCCAGGGTGGAGCAGGGAACTCGTCGTCATGTGAAAGGCCCGTCACTATCTCTGCTCCGGAGTCAGGACGTGCCGGGTCCGGTCCCCGATCCAGGCCGCTTCGAGGATCGCGGTCAGGCTGGCGGTGTCGGTCGGGCCTGGATGGTTCTGGATCAAGCGGGTGACGCCACTGGCCATCTCCGCGAAGCGCGGGAGGTCGGCGCGTGCCACGCCGATGTCCGCCAAGGTGCGAGGGATGCCGATGTCGGCAAGGAGCCCGTCGAGCCAGGTGAGGAACGTATCTGCGGCCTCGGCATCCGAGGCGTCGGTCACGTCGAGCCCGCACACCCCGGCGAGGATGGCTAACCGGTCGCCGATGGCATCCCTGGCCGCGTCCAGCGCGTAGGGCAGCAGCAGCCCGACGCCCAGGCCGTGCGGCGTGTGGGTGGCTGCGCCGATGGGGTACTGGAGGGCGTGCGGAGCCGCGGTGCCTGCGTGGGAAAATGCGAGCCCGGCTAGCATGGACCCATAGGACATGTCCGCGCGCGCGTCCTTGTCGCCTCCGTCCCTGACGGCACGGGGCAAGCTGCGGGCGATCCGCTCCGCGGCCAGGAGCGCATAGTGATCGGTGATCGGGTTGCGGCCGAGGAAGACCTGCTCCACGGGGTCGCGCGGTCCGTGGGCCCGGGGGCGCGCGGTGTAGCTCTCCACCGCGTGACAAAACGCGTCGATGCCGGAGTGGGCAGTGACGGTCGCAGGGCAGGTGTAGGTGAGCTCGGGGTCGACGATGGCGAAGTCGGGCACGATGTGGACGCTGGAGACCCCCACCTTCAGCTCGCGGTCCGGGTCGGTCAACACCGAGACGGGCGTGAGCTCGGAGCCGGTGCCTGACGTCGTCGGGACCGCGACGAGAGGAATCGTCGGTCCCGGCACCTTCGACTCGCCGTAGTAGTCGCGCGGCGTCCCACCGTGGCGCCGGATGACGCCGACGATTTTGGCGAGGTCGATCACCGTGCCACCCCCGATGGCGAGGATCACGTCGGCGTCCACCTCTGCGGCGACCGAGACGGCCAGGGCGACATCGGCGAGTGGCACGTCCGGAGTCGCCTCGGCAAACACCCCGACGACTTCGGCCTTCTCCCGCACGGCGGCCACGATCTCGGCCACGCCCGGCTGCCCCAGAAGAACCCGGTCGGTCACGATGAGGACTCGCGAGCCACACTCGGCCACCACTCGTGGGATGTTCTGCGCGACCCCTTCGCCCACTATCAGCTGGCGTGGTCCGCGGACGGTCTCAAGCATGTCAGTGCCTCTCTGGAACGTCGGCGGTGATTTGCTGGGCGGACGTCCAGGTCACCTGCGAGACCGGGACGGCGTCGGCAAGGTTGGCTGCCGGGTGGCGCAGGCGCGCGCCGGGCTCCCAGACTCGGTCGTGCCCGGGCGCCCTCGGGTCCATCGCGATGAAGACGTCGCCCTTGGCGGGCGGGTCAGTCGGGCCGAGGGTCCCGCGGACATCGTCGCCAAGGGCGGTACGAGTCAAGGTCGCGACCAGCACCTCGATCATGAGCCCGCGGGCGTAGCCTTCGGGACCGCCGAAAGGGCTGATCGCCCCACCCACCGCCGCGGCCGCGTCTGTGGCGCGCACACCGGCGGAGTCGACGGCGTCCCCGGGTGCCGGCGGATTCGTGCCGACCATGGCCCGGGTCCCGGCCCACGGGTGGAGGCCGGTCAGGTCATGTGTGCACAGGGCGCGGTGATCCTCGGCGGGCACCCGGAGCAGCAGGCCGGTCACGGTAGGTCGATCGCCGCGTAGGTGACGTCGAGGTACTCGAGGATGCCCTCGTGCGACCCCTCCTTGCCGATCCCCGACTGCTTCACGCCTCCGAACGGAGCTGACGGGTCCGAGATCAGACCACGGTTGATGCCGACCATCCCCGTCTCCAGCCCCTCGGTGAACCGGAGCGCCCGCTGGAGGTCACGGGTGAAGACGTATCCGACCAGGCCGTGCTCGGTGTCGTTGGCCTTCGCGATCACCTCGTCGTCGGACGTGAACGAGATGATCGGCGCCACCGGGCCGAAGATTTCCTCCTCCAGTATCCGCGCGTCTTCGGGCACGTCGACGAGGACCGTGGGCGGGTAGAAGTGGCCCGGCCCATCCGGACGCTCACCGCCCACCAGGACACGAGCGCCGCGATCGACCGCGTCGGCGACGAGCTCGTCGATCTTGGTGACCGAGGCCCCGTCGATCAACGCCCCGACGTCCACGCCGTCGTCGAGACCATGGCCCACCGAGAGCGCGGCCATCCGCTCGGCGAAGCGCGCCGTGAACTCCTCGCGCACCGGCTCCTCGACGTAGATGCGGTTTGCCGCGATGCAGGACTCCCCGATGTTGCGCATCTTGGCCACCATGGCACCGTCGAGCGCGACGTCCAGGTCCGCGTCGGCACACACGATCAAGGCCGCGTTGCCGCCCAATTCCATGGAGGTGCGCAGCACGTTGTCCGCCGCCTGTCGTAGCAGCACGCGCCCGACCTCGGTCGACCCGGTGAACGAAAGCTTGCGGGTCCGGCGGTCGGCCAGCAGTGCCGAGACCACCTCGCCGGAACGCTTGGTCGTCACGACGTTGACGACGCCCGGGGGAACGCCGACCTCCTCCATGATGCGGGCCAGGAACAGCATGGTGAGTGGCGTCTGGGCCGCCGGCTTGGTGATCGTCGTGCAGCCCGCCGCCAGCGCAGGGGCGATCTTGCGGGCACCCATGGCCAACGGAAAGTTCCAAGGCGTCACGAAGACGCACGGTCCGACCGGCTTCGGCACGGTGAGGATGCGATATCCACCATTGGGAGCGGTGTTGTAGCGCCCCTCGACGCGCACCGCCTCCTCGGCGAACCAACGGAAGAACTCTGCACCGTAGGCCACCTCTGCCCGAGCCTCGGCGAGCGGCTTGCCCATCTCGAGCGTTATCAGCCGGGCGACCTCCTCGGATCGGTCGGTCAGTGCCCGGTACGTCGCGGTCAACAACTCTGACCGTCTTCGCGGCGGGGTCGCCGCCCACTCCGCCATCGCCTTGCTCGCCGCGTCCAGAGCGGCGAGCCCGTCAACGACTCCGGCGTCCGCCACCTCGGCGATGGTCTTGCCGGTGGCCGGGTCCTCGACGACAAAGGTGGCTCCGCCGGCGGCGTCGCGCCAGGCGTCGCCGATCCGGAGCCGCCGGTGCTCGGGGGCCAGGACGTTCATCGGGTCACTCATCGCGTCGCCTCCTGTGATGTTCTTGGTGATGTCCGGCGTGACCTTGGCGATCGCGCCACGCCCGTGACGAACGGGTCACACGACCTCGTCGGGGTCGAGGTTGCGAGCAGGCCGAACGTGGCCTTGGCCCCGGCCGCAGGGCGACGCCCCACGCCACCGATCGCCTTCTCGGGCCATGGCTGCTTCAGCGTCGTCAGACCGTGCTCACCGGTGACGGTCCGCCGAGGCTCGATCGCCACGTGCGGCGCATGTGGGACGTCGCCGCCCTGTCGCCGCCCCTGTGCGGTTACCTCCCGGCCTCGGACAGCGCCAGCCCGGTGCCCGCATCGAACAGGTGCGCACGGTCCAGGTCGACCGTCACTTGCAGCCGCTCGCCCGGCGTACCGGTGAAGCTGGGTCGTGCCTTGACCTTGAGGATCTCCGTCCCCACTTGGACGTCGACCACCGTCCGGTCACCGAGCGGCTCAAGGCCGTAGAGCTCACCCGGCAACGACGCGTCCCCACGCCGCTCGACGGACAGGTCCTCCGAGCGCAGGCCCAGCAGCAGCGGACGACCGTTCTCAGCCGTGGTCCAGCGGGGCCGCGGCAGCGTCCAGCCTGCCGCCCCGACCAGACGATCTCCCTCGGCGTGGCAGGCGAGCAGGCCGATCCGCGGGCTTCCGACGAATCCCGCGACCCACTGGTTGGCCGGACGCTCGTACACCTCGGTCGGCGTTCCGACCTGTTGCACCTTCCCCTCCTTGAGAACCGCCACCTGGTCGGCCATGGACAGGGCCTCGACCTGGTCGTTGGTCACGTAGACGAAGGTCGTTCCGAGGCTCCGGTGGATGCGGGTGAGCTCGGTGCGCATCTCGACGCGGAGCTTGAGGTCGAGGTTCGTCAGCGGCTCGTCCATGAGGAACGCGCGCGGGCTACGGACCAGCGCCCGGGCCAGGGCGACACGCTGCATCTCACCGCCCGACATCTGCGCGGGACGACGCTGCAGCAGACGTTCGATGTGCAGCAGGCTCGACATCCGCTCGACGGCAGCGGCGATCTCGCTCGAGGAACGGCGGCGTGCCCGCAGCGGCGAAGCGATGTTCTCGTACGCCGTGAGTTTCGGGTAGAGGGCGTAGCTCTGGAAGACCATGGCCAGGTCGCGTGCGGCCGGGGGGTCACCGGTCGCGTCTCTCCCGTCGAGGTGCACCGACCCGGCGTCAAGCTTCTCAAGGCCGGCGATCGCTCGCAGGGTCGTCGTCTTGCCTGCCCCGGAGGGTCCGAGCACGACGAAGAACGAGCCGTCCGGCACGTCCAGCGTCACCCCGTCCAGGGCCTGGACCTTATCGAAGGACTTGCGCAGCCCGTGCACTGCCAGGGTTCCCATCAGGCCACCAGCTCTTCCGTGCTCACGTCGTAGACCGGCGGGGGCCCGCCGGTGTGCCGCAGCCCGACCGGTGCGTCAGCGGCGAAACGGACAGTCGGTGGCATCCGGACCCGTACGTCGCGCTGGCCGCCGTGGTCAACCACGTAGATGATCTCGTCGCCCAGCCACTCCGCCGAGACCACGCGGGCCGGGACCGAACCTTCCGCCCCTGGTTCTGTGACTTCCAGCGCCTCCGGCCGGACGCCCGCGACCAGGCGACGGTCGCGCGGCAGGCCCGGCGGTGGCGCGAGGACCAGTCCGCCCTGACCGCGCAGCTTCCCTTCGGCCACCTCCACCTCGATCAGGTTCATCGGCGGGGAGCCGATGAATGCGGCGCAGAAAAGACTCGCCGGACGGTCGTAGACCTCCAGCGGCGTGCCGATCTGCTCGACGCGGCCCTTGTTGAGGATGGCGATTCTGTGACCGAGCGACATCGCCTCGACCTGGTCGTGGGTGACGTAGACCATCGTCGCCCCCAGCTCCCCCTGCAGGTGCTTGATCTCCGTGCGCATGTCCTCCCTCAGCTCCGCGTCCAGATTGGTGAGGGGTTCGTCCATGAGGAATGCGCGCGGTCGTCGCACCAGGGCGCGAGCAAGCGCGACGCGCTGCTGCTCCCCGCCGGACAGCCGGTGCGGTCGCCGGTCCAGGAGCGGACCGAGCCGCATCAGCCGGGCGGCCTCGTCGACCCGCTCGCGCACCTCCGCCTTGGGCAGTCCCTCGGCCCGCAGTGGGAACGCCAGGTTGTCGCGGGTTCTCAGATGCGGGTAGAGAGCGTAGAACTGGAACACCATGGCGATGTCGCGCTCGGCCGGCGGCAGGTCGTTGACCAGCGTGTCGCCGATGCGGATGTCGCCCGTCGTCTGCCTCTCCAGGCCGGCTATGGCCCGCAGCGTGGTCGTCTTGCCGCAACCCGAAGGGCCGAGCATCACGAACAGCTCGCCGTCGCCGATGGACAGGTCGACGTGTTCAACCGCGACCGTCCCGTCCGGGTAGCGCTTGTGCAGGGCGGTCACCTCGATGCCCGCCATCAGCGTCGCACCGCCCCGAGCGTCACACCGGCGACGAGGTGCTTGCGCACCAGGTAGGCGAAGACGAGCACCGGTAGGGCGAACACCACGGAGGCGGCGGCCACGAGACCCCAGTCCACAGTGGTTCCGCCGATGAGGCCGGCGATGGCGGGTGGGGCCGTCCGCACGCTGTCGCTGGAGGTGAGGAAGATGGCGAACACGAACTCGTTCCACGAGAAGATGAGTGCGAAGACCGCCGTCGCGGCGATGCCGGGCAGGAGCAGGGGAAGGGTGAATTTCCGGAACGCCTGCAGGCGGGTGTAGCCGTCGAGCATGGCGGCATCCTCGTACTCGGCGGGCACCTCGTCGACGAACCCCTTCATCATCCAGATCGTGAACGGGACGTTGAACGCGGCGTAGATGAGGATCAGGCCGAGCTTGCTGTCGATGAGTCCGACTTGGCGGTACATGAGGAAGATCGGGATCACGACCACCACAGGCGGCATGAAGCGGGTGGACAGGATGAAGAACAGCTGGTCCTTCTTGGCCTTCACGGAGAAGCGTGAGTAGGCCCAGGCCGCCGGCACCCCCAGCACGGTGGCCAGCGCCGTGGAGACCCCGGCGACCACGACGGAGTTGAGGAACGAGACGGACAAGGCCGAGCGACCGCTGCCGGAGGCGACGAACACGTCCTTGAAATGGTCCAGAGTGACCTTGAAGTCGAAGAACTTGGCCGGGATGGCGTAGACGTCCCGGTTCTCCTTGATGGACGTCTCGATCATCCACAGCACCGGGAAGAGCATCACGACGGCCAGCACGGCCAGCAGCGCGACCTCCAGCACGGAGCGGCCCCGGCCGCCCGAGCGACGCGCGGAGGGCGTGTTATCCCGGGCAGGACCCGTGGACACGGCCTCGTCGACGGAGACGGCCATCAGTCCTCCTTGAGCTTGTTCAAGTAGCGCAGGTAGAGCTGCGTGAGGACGATGACGACGAGGACCATGAGGATCCCGTACGCCGAGGCGGTTCCGGTGTTGAAGCCCAGGAACCCGACCTTGTAGACGTGGAACGACAACGTCTCGGTGGAGACCCCGGGACCTCCGTTGGTGAGGATGTAGACGAGGTCGAACAGCCGGAACGCCTCGATGGCCCTGAACAACACGGCGATGAGGAGCAGCGGCCACACCAGCGGAAGAGTGATGGTGCGGAACCGGAACCACTCGGACGCCCGGTCGATCGAGGCGGCCTCGTACAAGTACTTGGGGACCGCGGTAAGGCCCGCAAGTGCGATGAGCATGATGAACGGCGTCCATTGCCAGGTGTCGACCACGATCAGGGAAATCAGTGCCGTTCGCTGCCGGGTGAGCCACTCCACCTGCCCCAGGCCGAGCGAGCCGAGCATGCTGTTGATCACGCCGAACTGCGCGTCGAGCATGAATCGCCAGAACAGCCCGACCACGACCGGCGACAGCATCATCGGAACCAGGAACAGAGTGGTCAGCACTCCTCGCCCGTGCGTGCGCCGCGCGATCAGGTAGGCGATCGCGAAACCGAGCACGGTCTGCAGGGCGACCGCGCCGACCACGTAGATCAACGTCGTCAAGGCCCTCAGGTGGACCTGCGCCGAAGTCAGGATGGCGGTGTAGTTCTCGAGCCCGACGAAGTGGGCCGGCCCCCCGCGGGTGGCCGAGTAGTCGGTGAAAGACAGGTACAACGCCCACAGCAACGGGAACACCGACATCGCGAGCAACAGCAGCAGCGCGGGGGAGATGAAGGTTACGGCGAGCCCGCGGTCGCCAAAGCGGCGGCGGGCCCGACCCGGTGCAGGCGGCGTCGCGGACGCCACCTGCCCGTGGTCGGCCGTCAGAGGGACGGGGTCACTCACAGTCCGCCGCCGCCCTTGCGGTTGCCGGAGTCGAGCACGCTCTGCTGCTGCTTGGCGATTTCGTCGAGCGCGTCCTTCGGCTTCTTCGCGCCGTTGAGAGCCGCGTTCACGTTGGTGTTCTCGATGTCGACAAGTCGCGCGTACTCGGGCACGTTCCACATGTCCCGCATCCGCGGAACCGAGTCGGCGTACACCTTGTTGAACGGCCCGGCATTGAGGAACTCGGGCGACGACAGGGCGTCCGTACGCGATGGCACGCCACCGGCCGCGGCCCACTTCTTCTGGATGTCAGCCTGCTCGAACCACTTCATGAAGTTCAGGGCTTCCGCCTGGTTCGCCGTGGGCGAGTAGGCCGACACGTGCATCCCCATGCCGCCGAGAGGCACCAGGTTCGTCTTCTGGCTCGGCAGGGGGGCGAAACCCAGCTTGTCGAGAATCTGCTCCCGCGTGGTGCCGAGCGTCGACTGCTTCGGGTCGAGCAGGCCGCCGCTCGCGGCGATCCAGTTGAACGCGATGCATGCCTTGCCCTGGGCGACCGCCGCGTTCACCTCGTCGATGAACCAGTTGCCGGAGCCCTTGGCGGTCAGCGGCTTCATCTTGTTGACCAGGACGTCCATCGCCTCCTGGCCCGCAGCGTCGTTGAGGACTCCGTCGATCTTGCGCGTCTTGGCGTCCCAGAGGTTGCCGCCGTAGACGCCGTTGACCGTGTTGTAGGTTACGGCCGCGGCGTCGGAGCCGTTGGCCTGGTGGAAAGCCAGCCCGCTGACGCCGGGGTGGTCCGCCTGGCACTTCTCGGCGACTGAGATCATCTCGTCCCACGTCTGCGGTGGCTTGTCGCCGATCAGGTCCTTGCGGTAGATCATCGTCCAGGTGTCGCCGAGCAGCGGCAGTCCGTACATGCTGGCGTTTTCGTCGCGCTTGCCGGTCTCCGCCTGGGGGTACTGGCCGTAGGCCGCCAGCAGGTACGGGTTGTATGCCTTGACGTCGATGTTCTTCTTGACGAAGTCGGTGATGTCGAGGATGTTGCCGTTCGTCACGGCCTCGCCGATGTGTTGCGAGTCCAGGATCGGGATGTCGAAGTCGGTCTTGTGCGCTGCGAACTGGGTGAACATCGCGTCGTGCCAGTTCGCGTTCGGCACGGTGTTGACCTTGATGGTCACGTTCGGCCGCTCCTTGGTGTACTCCGCGTTCGCGAAGTCCTCCAGCGCGTGGGCGGGGGGCCAGTCGAACCAGATGAACTTGAGGGTCAGCGGGTCCTTGGTGAGTTCCGGGATGGTCGCCGGCGCCTTGGGGGCGCTCGACTGCGCGCCGTCGTCCTGGCCGCAAGCCGCCATGGTCGTGGCCACCAACATGGCCGCCGTCGCCAGCCGCACCTTTCGACCGGGAACGGACAGTCGTCCTATTCGCTGTGGATACCGCATCCTCTTGCCTGCTTTCTGGGTGGGGACTTCTGGAGCCTTGCTGCGTGCTTCGCCGAGCGGTTGGGGGGTTGTTCAGGCGTGTTGCCGGCTGTCGCAGGGGCTGGCCCGCAGACCGGCGTCACGAGTACGCCGCGACGTAATGGGGCTTCAAGCAGTCGAGAAGTCCTTCGGCCCTTGTGCGGCCCGGCGGCGAACCGAGTAGGACGTCGAGCATGCTCATGGGGAGCCCCAACTGATCGAAGCGGAGCGATGGCGGACGGTTCCGCGATGGATGAAGGGTGGCCGGCATCCGCCACCTTTCCTATACGATCCGAGTGGGGGCGTCAACATCCCGCAGCGTTGTGACCGATGTCAACAGGTTCCCGAAGACGTAAGAAAGGACCTCATGTCAACGATGGACGACGAAGCGATGATCGCGCGGCGCCGTGGGGCCATGACGGGCGGAACACCGCCGGGAAGATCTCGCGGCCGGCTTGCCGACGAGGTGTACGACACGCTGCTCGGACAGCTGATGTCGCTACGGATCGAGCCTGGCTCCCGCGTCACGATCGACGTCCTGGCGCGAGAGCTGGGGGTCTCGCAGACGCCGATCCGAGACGCTCTGAACCGCATGGAGGCCGAGGGCCTGGTCGTGCGTGTGCCCCATGCCGGCTATCGCATTCCCCCCCAGATCACCCGTCAACGATTCGAGGACATGCTTGAGCTCCGCCTGCTCCTCGAGCCGGCAGCGGCGCGCAGATCCGCCGAACGCGCCTCCCCGCAGCAGGTGGCCGGTCTGCGACGAATGCTGGAGGAGATGGCGGAGCTGGAGGGGGGCAACGGGATCATGGCCTATGGCGCCTTCGGGCTGCGCGACGCCGCTTTTCACGATCTCGTCGCCCTGAGCGCGGAGAACCAGGTCATCCGCGAAGCGCTCGCTCGCCTGCACACGCACGTGCACCTGTTCCGGCTTCTCCACGACACCCAGGTCACTCACCTGGCCATGGCCGAGCACGAAGAAGTTGTGGCCGCGATCGCCGCGCGTGACCCCGACGCCGCCGCCTACGCCATGCGCCGGCACATCCTGCTGTCCGGCGAGCGGTTCCGGCGATTGTTCGACGAAGTCAAGGACGCGGACGGAATGGCGTAAAGGCTTGACGGGCGGGCCGGGCCGAGGAATGCTGACGCAATTGGATCAGATCGGATCGGATCCACTCACCCGCCCGAGTTGCGAGGAGAAGCAGGTGCCCAGAGCGCTGCTCCTTACCGGCGACGCCGCCGAGGAGCTCGACACCATGTATCCCTACTATCGCGTGCAGGAGGGCGGCTGGGACGTCGACGTCTCGTCACGGACGATGCGTGACGTTCAGCTGGTCATCCACGAGTTCGACCCCAACTCCGACGCCTACGTGGAGAAGAACGGCCGGAAGTTGCCGGTCGACGTGCCCTGGGCCGAGGTCGACGTCGAGCGCTATGACGCCCTCATCATCCCTGGGGGACGTGCCCCCGAGTGGATCCGGGTCGACGCCGACGTCAGGCGCATCACCGAGCACTTCTTCGCGCGCAACCTCCCGATCGCACTGGTGTGCCACGGCGCGCAGGTGCCGGCTGTGTACGGGCTGCTGAAGGGCCGAAAGACGGCGTGCTTCCCCCCCATCACCGGTGACATGGAGAACGCGGGCGCGACGGTCATCGACGCTCCCGACGTCGTGGACGGCAACCTCGTCTCCTGCCGCGGCTGGCCCGACATGCCGCAGTTCGGCAGGGTGATGATGGAGGTCTTCTCGAAGTCCATCAACTCCGCATCGGCATGAGCACACCTGGCCTGTCCCGGTGACGGCACTTCGGACCCTCACAGTCGACGGCTCCCCCGTCCACCTCATGGAGAGCGGCACCGGGCCCGCGGTGCTGATGCTGCACGGCTCCGGACCCGGTACGACCGGATCCGGAGCCTGGGCAACGACGGCACAGGCGCTGGCGACCGGCGCATGATGCAGGCGGTGGCGCAGGTCGGCCAATGGCTCGGGCTCGGCAGCTCGATCGTGGCCAACCTGTTCAACCCGCGAGTGATCGTCATCCGGGGCTACTTCGCCTCACTGGCCGAGTGGCTGCTGCCCCACGCGCAGGATCAGCTGCAGCGGCTCGTGGTGGCCGCCCCCGCCGCCCAGTGCCGATTCGTCGCCTCCACGCTCGGCTTCGGCGCCGCTTCCCGCGGCGCCGCGAGCATGGTGGTCAACCGGATCATCGACGACCCGACCACGATCATGGATTCACTACCCCGGCCGACAGCCTACTGACGGCCCCCACAGACCTGGAGGGCGGCACCTCTCCAGCAACCCCCGTATCCGCAACCAACGCCAACAAGCGGCAACAAGCGCGGCGGCGCGCGCCTTGCCTGACGTCCCCCCGGTCAGGAAAGGGTTTCCCATGTCACCACGTCATCGAACGTGGGCCAGGCTGCTCGACGCAGCCCTGCCAGAAAACGGACGACGCCCGAGACGTCGCACCGCGACCACGATGGCCTTAGCCCTCACCGCCCCTTTCATCACGCTCCTCGCGACGCCGGTGAGCGCCGAGGCCCCCACGGCGGCTGAGCCCGCTTTCGTCGCTGCACCGGCGCTGCCGCAGCCGTCCGCGTCTGCCGCCAAGGCCGCACCACCAGACGCCGGCTTCAAGGTACTCGTGGTGCGCAGCACCCAGGACGCGGTGTCGTCGGCCGGCCTGGCCGCGATCCGGGATGCGGCCAGAACCGGTGATTTCACGGTCGTGGCGCCCAGGCCCGCTGACGTGGGCGACCATTTCACGAAGAAGAAGCTGGAGCAGTACCGCGCGGTCGTGTTCTTGGACACGGGTCTCGCGAGCCCGCTCACGGACACGCAACGCGCGAACTTCGAGAGCTACTTCCGCGACGGCGGCGGCTTCGTCGGCGTCGGCTCGGCGGTCGAGACCGACGAGTCCTGGTCGTTCCTGACTGACCTCCTGGGGACGCGTGCGTCCGGCAGGACCGACGTGCAATCGGGTGACGTGAAGGTCGCCGACCGCGTCCACGACGCGACCAAGGATCTGCCGCAGTTCTGGTCGCGGACCGACAACTGGTACAACTTCACGAAGAACGTCCGCGGTGTGTCACACGTCCTCGACACCGTCGTCGAGGATCCGTTCGGGCCGCAGCCGCAGGGCGCCGACCTCGACGGGATCGCCGGGGGCACGATGGGCGCCGATCACCCGGTTTCGTGGTGTAAGGACTTCCAGGGCGGCCGCTCGTTCTACACCGGCCTGGGCAACACGGCCGCGAGCTTCGACGCCGGCCTCACCAAGCACCTCAAGGGCGCGATCGGTTGGGCCGCGGGCCAGGCCGACCCGGTCTACAGCGATTGCGGCGCGACCGTGCTGGCCAACTACCAGCAGACGAAGATCGGCTCGCCGCCGAACCTGCAGGAGCCGATCGGCTTCGACCAGCTGCCGGACGGCCGCGTTCTGCAGACGGACCGCCTCGGCTCGCTGCGCATGCACGACTCGACCACGGGCGTCACCACGGTCGTCGCCAACTTCGCCGATCCGAGCCTGCCGATGACGCAGCAGATCTACTCCGCGGGCGAGGACGGGCTCTATGGCCCGGCGGTCGACGCCAACTTCGCGACCAACAAGTGGGTCTACCTCTACTACTCGCCGAAGGAGGTCACCGACGTCAAGCTGAGCGACGGATCGGTCGTCACCCAGATCACGCCGAACACCACCCCGCCGAACGTGGCGGCGTCCAAGACCGCGTGGGATCCGTACGTGGGCTATTTCCAGCTCAGCCGCTTCAAGTTCGTCGACGCCACCGACAGCACGCCGGCGCACCTCGACATGGGCTCCGAGCAGCAGATCATGCGCGTGCCGGTCAACCGCCAGGAGTGCTGCCACGTCGGGGGCGACATCGACTTCGACAAGCACGGCAACCTCTGGATGGTCACCGGCGATGACACGCCCGCGGGCGGCATCAACGGCGGCGGCTACGGGCCGTACAACTCGCAGAAGACCGACGAGCAGCAGACCGTGCGGGTCACCAACGCGACGGGCGGCACGTTCACGCTGACCTTCGAGGGCCAGACGACGGAGCCGATCGCGTGGAACGCGGATCGCGATGCGATCGACGCGGCGCTCGAGGCGCTCTCGAACATCGAGGCGGATGAGATCCAGACCAGCGGCGGCCCGGTCAACACGTCGAACGTCAACGTGTTCTTCCGCCGCGGCAAGCAGCAGTCCGATCAGCCGCAGATCACCGCCGACGGCGCCGGCCTGACCGGCACCGCCACGCCGGCGATCGCCACCAACACGGCGCAGGCGGGCGGCTGGTATCAGCGGCTCACCGGTGACTCGCGCCGCAGCGCGCTGAACACCAACGACCTGCGCGGCAAGGTGCTGCGGATCAAGGTCAAGGACGGCAACATCTCCGCCGCCGACGCCAACAAGGTCGACTTCGGCTCCGGCACGGGCGCCTACTCGATCCCGTCGGGCAACCTGTTCCCGCTGGTCGCGGGCGCGCCGCAGGACAAGACGCGGCCGGAGGTCTACGCGATGGGTTTCCGCAACCCGTTCCGGATCCAGGTCGACGAGAACGATGTGGCCTACATCGGCGACTACTCGCCCGACGCCCAGACACCGCAGCGCTCGCACGGCCCGGCGGGCACCGGCCGCTACGAGATCGTGCGCAAGCCGTCCAACTACGGCTGGCCGACGTGCTACAAGCGCGACCTCGCGCACTACCAGTGGAACTTCCACGAGTTCGCGCCCGGCACCACCACCGCGGGCACGCCGCTGAACAACCCGCCTCAGAAGTTCGACTGCGACGGGCCGACGCAGCGCAACGACTCGCTGTGGAACATTGAGGGCGGTCCGACGGTCGAGCCGGGCCTGAGGGACGTCCCGCCGGTCACCGACCCGGACATCTGGTACTCCTACCGCGACAACAACCCGAACGCGCCGCTCGGCACCCCGTGCGAGGCCTACTACGCGCCGACCCCGGGCCCGATCGCGCCCGGCTCGACGACCGAATGCCCGCGGCTGTTCCCCGAGCTCTACACCGGCGGCGTCGGTCCGCACGGGGTCACGAAGTACCACTACGACCCGGAGAACCCGAACCCTCACAAGTTCCCGCCGTACTACGACGACTCGGTGATCATCAGCGAGTGGACGCAGGACACGCTGCGCGAGGTCAAGCTCGACAAGCAGAACAACCACGTCCAGAAGATCAACAACTTCCTGGATTGCGGCAGCCGTGCGAACGCCGGGGCAGGCAGGTTCCGGTTCGAGTGCGACAACCCGATGGACTTGCAGTTCGGTTCTGACGGCGCGTTCTACCTGCTGACCTACGGCAACGGGTTCAACGTCATCAGCCCCGACGCGGGCATGTACAAGTGGGAGTACGTCAAGGGCAAGCGCGCGCCGAAGGCCGTGCTCACCACGGACCGCACCGACGGCTCAACGCCGCTGACCGTGAACTTCTCCAGCGCCGGCTCGCTGGATGAGGATCCCGGCGACTCGATCCGCTACGAGTGGAACTTCGGCGACGGCTCGGCGATCGAGACCGACCCGAACCCGACACACACCTACACGCAGTCCGGCCGCTACACGGCCGTGCTGACCGTGCTCGACTCGTCCGGCAAGCAAACCTCGACCAGCACCGTGATCACCGTGGGCAACACGAGCCCGACGGTGGTCGTCAATACGCCGGTGGAGGGCGGGACGTTCGCGTTCGGCGACGACATCCCGTTCTCGGTCACGGTCACCGACCCCGAGGACGGGACGGTGAATTGCTCCGAGGTGCAGGTGACGTTCGTGCTCGGCCACGACGCGCACGGCCACGCCGAGGAGTCCGTCAACGGCTGCTCGGGCGTGCTCCACACGGAGGCCGACGACGTCTCACACGGCGGCACCGTCTCCGGCGTGGTCCAGGCGCGCTACACCGACCACGGCGGTCCGGGCGGCGTCCCACCGCTGACCACGACCGGCCAGCACCAGATCCGCCAGAAGCACCAGGAGGTGGAGTTCGTCGTCAACCAGTCCGGCACCAACACGGCGACCAACACCGACGGCGGCGCCGGCGTGCACCGCGGCAGCCTGGGCTCGGGCGACTGGCTCCAGCTCAACGGCCCATTCAACCTGACCAACATCGATTCGATCACGTTCCGCGTGGCGGACGCGGCGACCGGCCGCACGCCCGGGTCGCCGCTGGCGGCAATCGAGGTCCGTCAGGACTCGATCACCGGGCCGATCCTGACGACGGCCAACCTCGTGTCCACCGGCGGGACGGGAACCTGGACAAGCCAGACGTTCCCGGTCTCGATGTCCGGGACGCATGAGCTGTTCCTGGTGTTCCGCTCGGTCACGGGTGGCGCCACGGGCGGCAACCTGTTCAACCTCAACTGGGCCGAGTTCGTCGGCACGGGCATCGGCACCTAGCGAACCCGCCCGTGCCGACGAACCCGAGTCCGTCGGCACGGGCATCGGCACCTAGTGAACCCGCCCGTATAGCGGCAAGAAAGAGAAGACACTCATGCGGAGAAGATTTCGCACATCGGCAGTGGCCGCCTGCGTGACGGCGGCCGCACTCATCCCCGCGGCACCGTCGTGGGCAGAGGAAACGACACCGCCGACGATCAACGTGGCGACGCTGTCGCCCTCTGCGCCGACCGGCCAGAACAACTGGTACCGCGGCTC
This sequence comes from Microbispora sp. NBRC 16548, assembly GCF_030268985.1. Lineage (NCBI taxonomy): Bacteria > Bacillati > Actinomycetota > Actinomycetes > Streptosporangiales > Streptosporangiaceae > Microbispora > Microbispora sp. NBRC 16548. Next base: position 15,834 of record NZ_BSSF01000030.1, on the reverse strand, counting down.
GGTGACGCTGAACATGTCGGCGACCGACGACGTCGGCATCGCCAAGTTCCAGTACTCGCTCAACGGCGGCGCCGCCTACATCGACGTGCCCGTCGAGGGGGCGCCGGCGTCGGCCACGGCGTCGGCGGTGATCACGCAGGAGGGCAACACCAGCGTCCGGTACCGCGCGGTCGACACGGCCGGAAACGTCGCGGCGTTCCGCTCGATCTCGGTCCGGATCGACACGCGCGCGCCGGCTGCATCGTACCCGGCGATCACCGACGGTCACGTCGGTCACGTCGCCACACTTATCCCGACGCGCACGGACCCCGCCCCCGGCTCGGGCGGAGTGGCTGTGCTGAACATGTACCTCGACGGCAAGCTGGTCCCGCCGCTGCCGGTGCAGACCTCCGACCTGTCGCTCGGCGTGCACACGCTCGCGGTGCATCTCTCTGACGCTGCTTCCAACAGCGCGAAGTACACGCAGACGTTCATCGTGACGACATCGTTCGCGGACGTCGGCACGCTGATCACCCGGTTCGTGACCGCCGGCAGCGTCCCGGCGGAGGTCGGCGCGGCGCTCCAAGCCAAGCTCGACCAGGCGAAGGCGCTCGCCGACGCCGGTTCGGCCAAGCGCGCGAGCCAGGTCCTGAACGAGTTCGTCTCGATCGCCGGCGACCGGATCGCGCCCGGCTCGGCCCGCAGCACACTCGTGGGCGATGCGCGTTACCTGATCGACCAGCTCAACGGCCGGCTCGCGCCGGAGCCCGCGACGGGCCTCGAGTCTGAGCCCGCGGAGGGCCCGAAGTTCATCCCGGACCCGGTGCTCGCCCCGCTCCCGCACAACCCGGACGCCGACTACAACGTCCTGGTCTTCTCCAGGACGACGGGCTTCCGGCACGACCACATCCCGCACACCGTGGCCGCGATCCAGAAGCTCGGCATCGCGAACAACTTCAACGTCGACGTCTACGACCCGCAACTCCCGACCGTCACGCTGCCCACGAGCCCGTTCCTGAGCCTCGACACGCTCAAGCAGTACGACACGATCGTCTTCGAGTCCAACGTCGGGCACCCGGGCCCGCTCAATTCGATCACCGAGCAGCCGAACTTCGAGGCCTACATGCACCAGGGCGGCGGCTATGTCGGCATCCACGGCGCCGCCGACTCGTTCGAGATCGGCACCTGGCCGTGGTACGGCGACCTCGTCGGTGGGTTCTTCACCAACCATCCGAACGGCCAGAACGGGTTCGGCCAGTGCGGCAGCTGCATCCACACCGAGGTGGTGACCGAGGACAACACGCACCCGGCGACCGCGCATCTCCCTGACCGGTGGATGACGGTCGACGAGCTCTACAACTTCGACCGCAACATGCGGGCCGACGTGCACACGCTGCTGAGCCTCAACGAGGACAGCTACCAGCGCAGCCTCAACAGCGGCAACGCGGCCACCAACCCGCTGCGGCTGATGAACGGAGACCACCCGATCGCGTGGTGCCAGAACTGGGAGGGTGGCAAGGCGTTCTCGAACATCCTCGGCCACTTCCGGACGCAGTACTACGACGACTCGTTCATGCGGATCATCCTCGGCGGGATCGAGACGACCGCCGACCGCAAGGGCGCCAACTGCTCGTCCTACCGTGAGACCAGCCTGCTGATCGAGGCCGACCGAGCGGCCGGGCTGCTGACCGCGGCCGCCGCGGACGCCGCCGATGCCGCCCTGGACATCGCGCGGGACAGCTACCTGGCAACCAACTACACCACCGCCATCCCGGCGCTGAACTCGATCGTCGACCTGGCGAACGACAAGGCCTCCGGCGACGCTGCGGCGCGTTCCGAGCTCGCGCGGCAGGCGCGCGCGCTGCGGGAGTGGATGCAGAACCTCAACCGCCGCTGACCCGTTAACGCGGCGGGGGCGGTGGATCGCCGCTCCCGCCGCGCTGACGCTGGAGCGCACCACTATCGCGGATTTATGCACGACCTTCTCCTGATCACCGACGAAACATCGGTAGGTGCCGCACGTGACCCATCCTCCGAAGGGAGCGGTGATGCGGTCGGGTCGACGCCCTGCAGGCGGCATTCGAACACTAGGGCGTGTATCGAAAGTGGATCTTGGACGTGAGATGATCTTGATTCGTGGCACGTGGAGATCTGACGGACGCGCAATGGGCGGTGTTGGAACCGTTGTTGCCGAAGGGCAAGAAGCCCGGCCGGCCGCCGACGTGGACCCGGCGGCAGCTGATCGACGGCGTACGGTTCCGGGTCCGCACCGGCATCCCGTGGCGGGACATGCCCGCCGAGTACGGGCCGTGGGGTCGGGTGTACGACCTGTTCCGCCGGTGGCAGCGCAACGGCACCTGGCATCGGATCTTCACCGCGCTCCAGACCCGGGCTGACGCGAAGGATCTGATCACCTGGGACATCAACATCGACTCCACGGTGTGCCGGGCCCACCAGCACGCCGCCGGGGCGAGGAAAAAGGGGAGCTGCAGAAGGAGCCGCCCGGCGGCGTCACCGTCGAGCCGGACGACCACGGGCTCGGGCGCTCGCGCGGCGGCCTGACTACCAAGCTGCACCTGGCTGTCGAACAGGGCCAGAAGCCCATGTCCATCGTGATCACGGCCGGGCAGCGGGGCGATTCGCCGCAGTTCGAGCCTGTTCTGAACAAGGTCCGTGTCCCGCGTCTTGGGCCGGGCAGGCCGCGCACCCGGCCGGATCGCGTGCGCGCCGACAAGGCGTATGCCTCCCGGAAGAACCGCGCTTACCTGCGGCGGCGCGGGATCCGCTGCACCATCCCGGACAAGGCCGACCAGGCCCGCAACCGCAAGAAACGCGGCTCCCACGGCGGCCGTCCGCCGAAGTTCGACCCGCAGGACTACAAGGCTCGGCACGCGGTCGAGTGCGGCATCAACCGCCTCAAGAGGCACCGGGCTGTGGCCACGAGGTACGACAAGCTCGCGGTCCGCTACGAGGCGACCGTCCTCGTCGCGGCCATAAACGAGTGGCTGTGACCAGCACAGCCGACGCCATGCCCTCTCCGAGGCGGCCAGCAGCTGATGAACCGCCCGACCACGCCTGAGCGCTACGGCGTCTGACGGGGGATACCTGTCAACGCCGGGGATGTCAGGAAGACGTCAGGCAGAAGGGGTGGCCAGCCGGATCCAGGAGTACCCGCCAGCGTCCATCGCCGGGCTGATGGGCCGGTTTGGCCGCGCCGAGTTCCAGCGCCAGCTCTTCCATCGCATCGAGGTCGTCAGCGCGGAAATCCAGGTGGAACTGTTGTGGCACGTCCTGACCCGGCCACTGCGGAGCCCGGTATCCGTCAACCCTCTGGAATCCCAGATCACAGCCGGAGTCGTCCGTCAGAGCGACGAACTCGTCCGTACTGAAGAGCTCGCGCATACCGGTCAGTGCACCGTAGAAGCCCGCCAGCACCTGCGGGTCGGCACAGTCCAAAGTCACCCCTCGCAGTACAGCGCCTGGCACCATTCGCTCCTTCGTGTCCGCGCGTCTGTCTCCGTAAGCCGCCGCTGCACGCGATCACCGGCCACAGCCACACCGTACCCGCCACATCCACCGCTGAAGTAGCGGTTTACCCCTGCTCAGAGCAACGGGTGACTGTGACCGGCGCTTTCGATACACGCCCTAGGTCCAGGCCGACGGCGGTTGCGCCGGCAGGGGCGATCAACGAGGCCGATCGCGAGGTCGTGATGAGCCGGCCGAATGAAATGAAAGAACGCGTTCCGCGACGCGGAGAACGGATGCGTCCGCGATCGGAGGGGAGGAAGATGACGGTGACCCTTGGTCGAATTGCCGGGCTGTCGCGGGCGCCGCCTCGCAGACCGGCGTCACGAGTACGCCGCGACGTACTGGGTCTTCAGTCAGTCGAGAAGTCCTTCGGTCCTTGTGTGGCCCGGTGGCGAACCGAGCAGGACGTCGAGCATGCTCAGGGGAGCTTTAGGTGGTCGAAGTAGAGCGCTGGCGGGCGGTTCCGCGATGGTGCAGGATGGCTAGCATCCGTCACCTTTCCTATACGATCCGAGTGGTCGTCAGCATGCAGCAGCGTTGCGACCGACGTCAACAGATTCGCGAAGACGCTACAAGGGTACCCCGTACAAGAAGCCACCCGGCCGGGAGCTGACCGATGCCCGCAAAGCCTGCGACACCGCGCTAAACCGCATCCGGGCCGCGGTGGAGCGGGCCATCGCCCACCTCAAATGCTGGAAGGTCCTCAAAACCGGCTTCCGGCGATCACTGGAGGACTTCCCCGCAGTGCTACGCACCGTGACCAAACTGGAGGTCTTCCGAGTGTACGGCCTGTACTGAAACACCTGCGCCGGCACATCCTGCTGTCCAGCGAGCGGTTCCGACGACTGTTCGACGAAGTCAAGGACGCGGACGGAATGGCGTAAAGGCTTGACGGGCGGGCTGGGCCGAGGAATGCTGACGCAATTGGATCAGATCGGATCGGATCCACTCACCCGCCCGAGTTGCGAGGAGAAGCAGGTGCCCAGAGCGCTGCTCCTTACCGGCGACGCCGCCGAGGAGCTCGACACCATGTATCCCTACTATCGCGTGCAGGAGGGCGGCTGGGACGTCGACGTCTCGTCACGGACGATGCGTGACGTTCAGCTGGTCATCCACGAGTTCGACCCCAACTCCGACGCCTACGTGGAGAAGAACGGCCGGAAGCTGCCGGTCGACGTGCCCTGGGCCGAGGTCGACGTCGAGCGATACGACGCCCTCATCATCCCCGGGGGACGCGCCCCCGAGTGGATCCGGACCGACGCCGACGTCAGGCGCATCACCGAGCACTTCTTCGCGCGCAACCTCCCGATCGCACTGGTGTGCCACGGCGCACAGGTGCCGGCCGTGTACGGGCTGCTGAAGGGCCGCAAGACGGCCTGCTTCCCCCCCATCACCGGTGACATGGAGAACGCGGGCGCGACGGTCATCGACGCCCCCGACGTCGTGGACGGCAACCTCGTCTCCTGCCGCGGCTGGCCCGACATGCCGCAGTTCGGCAGGGTGATGATGGAGGTCTTCTCGAAGTCCATCAACTCCGCATCGGCATGAGCACACCTGGCCTGTCCCGGTGACGGCACTTCGGACCCTCACAGTCGACGGCTCCCCCGTCCACCTCATGGAGAGCGGCACCGGGCCCGCGGTGCTGATGCTGCACGGCTCCGGACCCGGTACGACCGGATCCGGCGCCTGGGCGACGACGGCACAGGCGCTGGGCATGTCCTGGCACCTGGTGGCTCCTGACCAGGCGGGGTTCGGCCGTACACCGATCCCGGCGGGCTCCAGGGGTGGGCTCCGGCTGTGGACGGAGCAGGCCGCGGGCCTGATGGATGCTCTCGGTGTCGAGCACTACGCCGTGGTGGGCCACTCCATGGGCGGTGCCGTGGCGCTGGCGCTGGCGGCCGCGCGTCCCCAGCAGGTCACCCGTGTCGTGGCGGTCTCGACGATGGGCGCCCCCGGGGCGCCGCTGTCCGCCGAGCTCGACGCGGTCTGGGCCGCCCCCGCCGGCCCGCCCGGGGCACGAGACATGTTGAGTCGCCTCGTCTTCGACCAAGCGCTCGTGACCGAGTCGGCCGTCGCGGCCCGTGCGGCTGCGATGGAAGCGGGGGCGGCCGCATACGCGTCGTTGTTCCCTCCACCCAGGGCACGTTGGGCCGACGACCTCACCCTCTCGGCGCAAACGCTGGCAGGGGTCCGCGCGCCTGTGCTGCTCGTCCACGGCGCCGAGGACCGAGTCACCCCGCTCGGGACGGCAGCCCTGCCCCTGCTCGAACACCTGGCCGATGTCCGTCTGCACGTGCTCGGCCGATGCGGGCACGTGCCGGCGCTCGAGCACCCGCACGACTTCAGGCGACTCCTGTCGTGCTTCCTCGGCCGGGAACGAGGTCACTGATTGCCGCGACAGGTCCGCAGCCCGTGCTCAAGCAGATCAGCATGAAGCAGGCGAGACCTGCGCAGAAGCCAGCGCCCTCCCCGGGACCCGAGCCATGACGAGGCAGTGGCCGAGGTCATCGCTCGACGTGGTCGCATCGACATCCTCGTGAACAACGCCGGACGTAGCCACGTCGGTGCCGTGGAGGAAACCGGCGAGGCCGAGCAGCGGGCCCTGTTCGAGGTCCACTTCTTCGGCCCCGCCGCGCTGACCCGCGCCGCCCTCCCCCACCTGCGGGCACGGCGGTCCGGCGCGATCGTGCAGGTCAGCAGCATGGGAGGACGATTGTCGTTCGCGGGAATCTCCGCCTACAGCGCGACGCGCTGGGCCCCGAGTCAGGGATGCGTCTTTTGATCACTGACCCCAACCTGACCTCCGATGAGCCGTCACCTCCCATGCCAGACTGACGTTGGGGCGGGGCGCGCTGCCCCGGACAAGGCGTCGCCGGTAGCTCCGGTCTGGGCGAGACCGAGGCGTTCTGCATGCTGGGGATTGCAGCCAGTGCAAGCCGGATGCTCTGTCCTGGGTCGCTTCACAAGAGGTGGTGTCGAGTTCGGCTTCGACCCGCAGCCCGGTGCGGGTCTTCGTTGAGGCGATGGTGTTGACGACGACCTCGTGGCTGGTCAGCGGCCGTCCACGCCAGTTCATCGTGATGTGGGAGAACAGCCGGTGCTCGATCTTGCGGCGGCGTTCGCTGACCTTCACCGACCCCGCTGTCATGGTGCCGATATACCAAACTGCTCGGCGAGCACGTCGACCGAGAGGACCACGGTGACGCCGTCCGGGTCGTAGCCGATGGGGTCGTATCCGTCCACGCTGATCACGCGCCGGACGGCGGCCAGCGCAGTGCGCAGTCGCGCGGCCGACACCTGCGCCGCCCCTGACAGCGTGGACTCGTGTAGCCTGCCGCCGCCCTCCAGCAGCGCCGCCGGCACACCGCGCACCCGGGTCACCTCCGGGGCAGCTCTGCCGGCCCGGGCTCGCTGCTCCTCGAACAGGTCCGAGGCGAGCAGTTCGTCCAGGAAACGCTCCCGCGGCGACAAGCCGGCCGCCTCGGCGGCCGACCGCGTGACGGGAGGCGACGCCGGGGCGGGCAGCACCTCGTCCAGTGCGAGGAGCTCGGCCTGTCCCTCCACGACCTTGTGCGGCCTGCTCCCCTTCCCGGGCTTCCCGCCCTGGCCCCGTTTGTCGATCCACAGCGGGTCCTTTCGCTTACGAGAGGGCCGAGGTGCACATGACCGAGATGGATCAGACGCGTACCGCGGGAGACGGGCGAGCATGAGCCCGCCGACGGCAGCATCCGGCCGGGCCCGGCCGGATGGCGTAGCGAGCCATTCGGCCGAGCGGTCGCCGGAGGTCCTAGGAGGTGATGCGGAAGGTGGCGTCCTGCCGGTCAGAAGCGCTGGAGGACGCGCTGAGCGGGTCGATGCGCAGCACGTAGTTGCTGTGCCTGATGTAGCGGTCGGGGAAGTTGTAGGAGCGGAACGACGTCCACGCCGAGTCGGCCAGGCCGGCGGTGCGGTAGAAGGTGGCGTCGGCGCGGAACGTCGAGGTGTTGTCGTTGGCGGCGAGCCTGAGCTCGTAGTTGCTGTGCCGCAGGTAGCTGCCGGGGACGTTGATCGACTCGAAGGACACGCCATTTGCGTCGGCGAGGCCGGGGACCATCCGCCACAGCTGGTCCCGATACGGGTCGAAGGGATAGGCGTCGATCCGGGCGACGCCGTTGAGGTGACGTACGAAACGGTCGGGGAAGTTGGAGGACTTCAGCCGGACCCAGGCGGGGGCACCCCAGCGGGTGACCAGGGCGTTGTACTCGGCGTCGGTGATCTGGGCGATCGAGCCGTGCTTGGAGTTCAGCGGCGGAGTGTAGTCCCGCTGGTTCAGCAGCGTCCAGGAGCCGCCGCCGACGTTGCTCGTCGACCAGGCGTAGTAGTCGTTGTTGACGGGGCTGAACGAGTCGCCCCACAAGCGCCACCCGCCCTCGTTGGTCCTGTGCAGCAGCGGCGCCTCGATGGCGTTGCCCTGGATCAGGCCACTGGCGTACGTGGTGAAGCTGTTGGGGGCGCCGGTGGTGGACCGCGCGCCGTATATGCGGCCGTCGTTGAGGTTCTTGTAGTACAGGTAGGTGGTCGCGCCGTCGACGACGATGTCACCGTCCAGAACGCCGAAGCTCGGGCTGAAGAAGGTCTGGGCGGCGCTGACGGTCCGGAAGTCCGTCGTGTAGTTCACCATGAAGACAGCGCGGCCGCCGCTGTCAGCCGAGTAGACGATGCCGTACTGCCCCCGGGAGGCGTCCCAGAAGACCGTCGGCGCCCAAGTGTGGGTGTTCATGGTGTGCATCTGGATGCGGCGATATCCCGTGAAATTCGTGAGGTCCGTGGAGTCCCACACGTGCAGGTACTGACTGTTCAGCCCGAAGTTCGTGCCCTTGAGGTCCGTGGCGATCACGACGAACGCGCCGTCGTTCTTGCGGAACACCTGCGGGTCGCGCAGGCCCAGTTGCCCGGCCGTCGGCGTGACCACCGGGTTGTTCTGGTTGAGCGGCGTCCAGTTCAGGCCGTCCCGGCTGACCGCCAGGTGCAGGCCGTAATCCGCCCCCTGGAAGCTCGGCGACTCGGTGAAGTAGGCGAACACATAGGCGGTGTACGTCGCCGCCGACGCCGCATGGGGGAAGCTCACCACGCCGGTGGCGGCGAGCGCGGCGGAGGCGAGGGCAGCCTTGGTGAAATCTCTCCGGGACAGGGTCACGAACTTGCCTTTCTGATCAAGGGGTGGAGCCTGCGCGGCGGCCTGCGTTCCTCTCGCGCGCCGGGGTCACGGGGCGCGAACGGACTGGTCGTCGCGGTGGTCGTCGGCGCACTGGTCGATCCGCGACTCGTACGCCGAATGCCGGACCTGGCCGGCGGGTTGTCCCTAGGCCGCTGCCCGTCTGGGGAGGGACGGGCAGCGGCCTACGGAGGCCGTCAGCGATAGCCGGCGGCGGCGTGTGCGGCAGGTGCGGCCAGGGCACCCACCGCGCCGGTCATGGCGGCGACCCCGGCGGCGAGCCAGAGCCGCAAGCGAGGAAGCTTCATCTGTATGTACTCCTGGAGGTACGTCCGAAGGAAAGTTTTGTTAGCGTTAACATATGATGTATGACGTCACACGCACCTCAGCGTGAGGGCGAGGCCACTCTGTGGCCGCTTCGGGTTGCTCCAGCCATCGACCGTGCTCCAAGGGGTGTTAGCGCTAACAATTGGTCTACTGATGCGCCCTTCTCTCCTGGCGGATTTGGGGTGGTGGTGGTGCGGCGGAGCAAATATGATCCGATGATTTCTGTCAAGGCCCTGGCTCTTCTACCCGCCGCCCCTCAGCCTGCGAACCCCCTTATCTGCTGCTACGCAAGCGGGGGGCGGTCACCCGTCGAGCACCGTATGAAACTTTCATGACATCTCCGCCGCGACGTCGTTCCGGAGGAGGCGTCTGTGAGGATGGGAGAGCAGATTTGCGGGAGGGACGGAAACTTACGCAGCCCAGGGAAGAGATCAGCGCAGGTAGACGAGGTTCAGTCCACGTGGGCCGACCGAAAGCTTCGTGACATTGCCTTGACATGTTTCGCTGGGGTTTCCACACTGAGTCCCGAAACGGCCTCCTGCCGGGCTCGGTGGTGGAGCGGCAGGGATCTCGGGCTGTGACGCCGATCGCGGCGTGCACCGGGCGCGGGTCGGCCGTGGAGTTCGCGGGGTAGGCCCTTTCCCCCGCACATCTCGTGTTGTGGCACTTCTTCTGCACGCCTCCGTCCTACGGCGGTTCCGATGGCGCCTCCCTACCGATTGGAACGGTCATGTCTCAGTCGCTTCCCACGAAGAAGGCTCGGCACCGCGACTGGACTGCTCGGCGCCGGCGCCGGAGCGGCCGGAGATCGTGCTCGCCGGGTGTTGCCGCCTGAGGTGTCCGCGTGTCCCGCACTGCGGCCGCCGAGCGGCTCCGATTGCGCGGGGACACCCGAGACAGCCCGCCTTTGCTCCCGATCCGGAGCACCGCCGACCGCCGGGACGGTCCCGGCGGGACCGTCACCCAGTGGCGGAAGTAACCGAAAGAACGCCCCCCTTCGGAAGGTTCGCCTCATGTCTTCCTCATCGTTCCAATTCAGCCGCCGCCAATTGCTTGTCGTGGCGGGCCTCGGCACGGCCGCCGGCATCCTCAGGGTGGGCCCCGCGTGGGCCACCGCCGGTCCGCAGAGCTACACGCCGAGCTGGTCGTCGGTCGACCAGCACCCGCCGGCACCCGAGTGGCTCCAGGACGCGAAGTTCGGCATCTACTACCACTGGGGCGTGTTCAGCGTCCCCGCCTACGCGGACGAGTGGTATCCGCGCAAGATGTACATCGCGGGCGACGGCTGCAACACCCACCACAAGAGCGTCTACGGCGATCCGTCGGTGTGGCCCTACCACAACTTCATCAACGGCGCCCGGGACAAGGCCGGCAACTTCGTGCAGTTCGCGCCGAAGCTGAAGTCCGCCGGCGGCAACTTCGATCCCAACGAGTGGGCCCAGCTGTTCGCGGACGCCGGCGCGAAGTTCGCCGGGCCGGTCGCCGAGCACCATGACGGCTACTCGATGTGGAACAGCCGGGTGAACGAGTGGAACTCGGTCGCCACCGGGCCCAAGCTCGACCTGCTGCGCCTGCACGCGGACGCCATCCGGGCCAAGGGCCTGAAGCTGTACGTCTCCCTGCACCACGCGTACAACTTCACCGGGTACTACGACCACGTCCCGGCGCAGTCCACCACCACCCTGAAGAAGCTGTACGGACAGCTCGACGCGAACACGGAATACCAGCTGTGGTACGACAAGCTCAAGGAGGTGATCGACGGCTACCAGCCTGACATCATCTACCAGGACTTCAACCTCAGCAAGATTCCCGAGGCGCAGCGGCTGAACTTCCTGTCGTACTACTACAACCAGGCGGTCGCCTGGAACAAGGACGTCACCGCCACCTACAAGGACGGGTTCAACAACCGCGGCGAGATCTACGACTTCGAGCGCGGCGGGCCGGCGGGCATCCAGACCCCCTACTGGCTGACCGACGACAGCGTCTCCAGCTCCAGCTGGTGCTACACGGTCGGCATCGGCTACTACTCCACCAAGGCCCTGCTGCACGCGCTGATCGACCGGGTGAGCAAGAACGGCACGATGGTGCTGAACATCGCCCCCATGGCGGACGGCACCATCCCCTCTGGGCAGCGCACGATCCTGCAGGGCTTCGGCGACTACCTCAAGCGCTTCGGTGAGTCCGTCTACTCCACCCGGGCCTGGGTGACGCACGGTGAGGGCCCCACGCAGATGGGCGGCGGCTCCTTCACCACTCCGCGGGAGGGCACCAGCACGGACATCCGCTTCACCCGCAGCAAGGACAACACGGTGCTGTACGCCACCGTGCTGGGCTGGCCGGGAAGCACGCTGAACATCACGACGCTCAACTCCAGCCGGATCAATCTCAGCAGCCTGGTCTCGGTGCAGCTGCTCGACTCCACGGCCGGGTCGTATGTGAACCTGCCCAACCGTACGCAGGACTCCTCCGGCCTGCGCATCTCGATGCCGTCGTCCGGCGCCCCGTTCGCCGCCAACGCGTACGTGGTCAAGCTGACCTTCTCCGGTCAGATCCCCACCCTGGGCACGGGCGGCGGCACGATCCCGACCGGCTGGGCGCGGATCACCAACGTGGCGGCGGGCCTGGCGCTGGACAGCGGTGGGAACGTCGCCTCCGGCTCGGCGCTCAAGCAGTGGAACTGGGACGGCAGCACCAACCTGCAGTGGCAGCTCGTCGACCTGGGCAACGGCTACTACCGCCTCAACAACCGCACCAACGGCATGGTCGCCGACAGCTGGGGCGACGCCACCAACGGCGCCTACTGCAAGCAGGCCGCCTGGAACGGCGGCAACAACCAGCAGTGGAAGCTCAACAACCTCGGCAACGGCCAGTACCAAATCGTCAACCGCGGCACCAACACGTGCCTGGACAGCGGCGGCAACACCACCTCCGGCTCCAACGTGAAGCTCTGGGCGACCGGCTCCAGCACCAACCTCCAGTGGACCATCACCGCGGTCTGACGGCCGCTCCCGCCGCCGGTCTTCCACCATCTCCACCACGGCCGGCGGCGTTACCCTCCATCACCAGAAAGGCACAGAAGGTAATCATGATCTCCGCATTACGACGCCTGAAGAGGGCATCGCTGGCCGCGGGCTCGGCGATCACGCTCACGGCCGGCCTGCTGACCGGTCTGTCCGCACCGTCGGAGGCCGCGACGCAGGGTCCGTGTGACATCTATGCCGCGGGCGGCACCCCGTGTGTCGCTGCCCACAGCACGACCCGCGCCCTGTACGGGAGCTACAACGGCCCGCTCTACCAGGTGCGCCGCGCCTCCGACAACACCACGCGCGACATCGGCGTGCTGAGCGCGGGCGGCGTCGCCAACGCCGCGACGCAGGACTCGTTCTGCGCGAACACGACCTGCCTCATCACGATCATCTACGACCAGTCCGGTCGCAACAACCGCCTCACCCAGGCGCCTCCCGGCGGGTTCAACGGACCGGCCCCGGGCGGATACGACAACCTTGCCAACGCCACCGCCGCGCCGATCACCGTCGGCGGCCAGAAGGCCTACGGCGTCTACATTCCCCCCGGCACCGGCTACCGCAACAACGCCACCAACGGCGTCGCCAAGGGCGACCAGCCCGAGGGCATGTACGCCATCTTCGACGGCACCCACTACAACGGCGGCTGCTGCTTCGACTACGGCAACGCCGAGACCAACAGCCGCGACAACGGCAACGGCACCATGGAGGCCATCTACTTCGGCAACAACACCGTCTGGGGCACCGGCGCCGGCAACGGCCCGTGGATCATGGCCGACCTGGAGAACGGCCTGTTCTCCGGCGTCAACCAGAAGAACAACCCCGGCGACCCGTCCATCAGCCACCGGTTCCTGACCGCGATCATCAAGGGTGAGCCGAACCACTGGGCCATCCGCGGCGGCAACGCCCAGTCGGGCAGCCTGGGCACCTTCTACGACGGCGCGCGTCCCAACGTCCCGGGCTACAACCCGATGAAGAAGGAAGGGGCCATCCTCCTCGGCATCGGCGGCGACAACAGCAACGGCGCCCGCGGCACCTTCTACGAAGGCGTCATGACCTCCGGCTACCCGTCGAACGCCACCGAGGACGCGGTCCAGGCGAACATCGTCGCCGCCCGCTACTCCACATCGGGCAGCAGTAGCGGCATCCCGACCGGCTGGGCGCGGGTCACCAACGTGGCGACGGGTCTGGTGCTGGACAGCGGCGGCAACGTCGCCTCCGGCTCGGCGCTCAAGCAGTGGAACTGGGACGGCAGCACCAACCTGCAGTGGCAGCTGGTCGACCTGGGCAACGGCTACTACCGCCTGAACAACCGGACCAACGGCATGGTCGCCGACAGCTGGGGCGATGCCACCAACGGCGCCTACTGCAAGCAGGCCGCCTGGAACGGCGGCAACAACCAGCAGTGGAAGCTCAACAGCCTCGGCAACGGCCAGTACCAAATCGTCAACCGCGGCACCGGCACCGCCCTCGACAGCGGCGGCACCACCACCGCCGGCTCCAACGTGAAGCTGTGGGCACCCGTCTCCAGCCCCAACCTCGCCTGGACCCTGACCGGCGTCTGACCCCTCCTCTCGCCGCGCGGCCTGCATGCTGTGGGGGCATCGGGCCGCGCGGCCGTCCGCTCCCGGCCGCCTGGGCCGCGACCCCCCAACCCCACGTGAAAGGACCAGAACGTGGAGCCTTCGTCCGTTTCCCCCTCAGGCCGCGGCGGCCCTCGGCGGCGCTCACCGGCGGCCGTCGCCGCACGGCTGCTGACGGCGCTGGCCGCTGTGGCGGCGACCGCGCTGACCTGGTCGGCGGCGCCGTCGCAGGCCGCGACGTCCCAGCCGTGCGACATCTACGCCTCGGGCGGCACGCCCTGTGTGGCCGCGCACAGCACCGTCCGCGCGCTCTACGGCTCCTACACCGGCAACCTGTACCAGGTCAGGCGCTCGTCGGACAACACCACCAGGAACATCGGCGTGCTGGCCGCGGGCGGCCGGGCCGACGCCGCCGCACAGGACTCGTTCTGTGCCGGCACCTCCTGCGTCATCACCGTGATCTATGACCAGTCCGGGCACGGCAACAACCTCGCCTACCAGGGACCCGGTGGAGCCGGCGGCCAGGACACCCCCGCCGGCGCGACCAGGGAGTCGCTGACGGTCGGGGGCGACAAGGTCTACTCGCTCTACATCAACGCGGGCAACAGCTACTGGCGGGACGGTCACCTCACCGGCGTGCCGACCGGTAGCGCGCCCGAGGGCATGTACATGGTGACCAGCGGCACCCACGTCAACAGCGGCTGCTGCTTCGACTACGGCAACAGCGAGACGACCAGGAAGGCCGACGGCGCCGGCGCGATGGACGCCATCTACTTCGGCACCAGTTGCTGGTTCGGCGGGTGCTCCGGAACGGGTCCCTGGGTCCAGGCCGACCTGGAATGGGGCCTCTACCCCGGCGGCAGCTCGTCGTGGAACCCGAACCAGCGGGCATTCACCAGCAAGTACGTGACGGCGATGCTGAAGAACAACGGCACGTCGCGGTTCGCGATCAAGGGCGGAAACACGCAGTCGGGTGGCCTGACCACCCTGTGGGACGGCGCGCTTCCCAACGGATACAGCCCCATGAAGAAGCAGGGAGCGATCGTCCTGGGCAGCGGCGGCGACTGCTGCGCCACCAACACCAACCAAAGCGCGGGGACCTTCTACGAGGGGGCGATTGCCGCCGGCTACCCGTCGGACGCCACGGAGAACGCCGTGCAGGCCAACCTCGTGGCCGCCGGGTACGGCTCAGGCGGCAACAGCACCGGCATCCCGACCGGCTGGGCGCGGGTCACCAACGTGGCGACGGGTCTGGTGCTGGACAGCGGTGGGAACGTCGCCTCCGGCTCGGCGCTCAAGCAGTGGAACTGGGACGGCAGCACCAACCTGCAGTGGCAGCTGGTCGACCTGGGCAACGGCTACTACCGCCTGAACAACCGGACCAACGGCATGGTCGCCGACAGCTGGGGCGATGCCACCAACGGCGCCTACTGCAAGCAGGCCGCCTGGAACGGCGGCAACAACCAGCAGTGGAAGCTCAACAGCCTCGGCAACGGCCAGTACCAAATCGTCAACCGCGGCACCGGCACCGCCCTCGACAGCGGCGGCACCACCACCGCCGGCTCCAACGTGAAGCTGTGGGCACCCGTCTCCAGCCCCAACCTCGCCTGGACCCTGACCGGCGTCTGACCCCTCCTCTCGCCGCGCGGCCTGCATGCTGTGGGGGCATCGGGCCGCGCGGTCATCCATCGTTGCGATGGGTGCGAGCGGCCCTGCTCGGCGCCGGACCTGAACCTCTTGCGGAAGCACAGCGACTCTTCCTGGATGCGCCACGTCTGCCGCTGCTGCGCGCACTCTTTGCACCCGCGCGCTCGGATGTTCACGCTCCGAGAGGCGTGCCTCGGCCGCTGAGGATGATCAGTTTCTGGAGTCGCCTGCGGCGGCGGAGGCTGGTTATCCGGATGGCGAGGGCGAGGAGGGCCAGGAGGGTGAGCTGGGGCCAGGGGATGGCCCAGACGGTGGTGTCGATCGCGATGCGTTCGGCGGTGACGCCGGGCAGGGGTTTGCCCGCAGGGGAGGGGATCGCGGTGATCGTGGTGCCGATGGGTCCCAGGGGCCAGGTGCCGGTGACGTGTGCGGTGAAGGTGCGGTGCCCGCCGGGCATGATTTCCCTGGCTTTGGCTTCGGAGGTGTCGTCCCAGCCGTTTTGGCCGGCGATGGTGGAGGTCAGGATGCGGCTGTCGGGGGCCAGGCGGACGTT
>NZ_BSSF01000029.1:0-60305 GCF_030268985.1 Microbispora sp. NBRC 16548 | reverse complement strand
GGTGATGGCCATGACCGGCCCCTTTCAACGTCTTTGCTCTCTTGTGACACCTCAAGGAAACCGCGGGCAGCGGGTGCGCCACAGGAGTCGTACGGCACGCTCCGGTCGTCTCGAAGTCCCGTGATCGTGGGACTTTCGGTCCACGTGCACAGCGAAATCACGCCGCGTATGGCCCACGGAGCCGGTCACGATGCGCACCTGGTGCCCGAGCCGGGCGGAAGGTCACCTGCGGCGGTGACCAGCGGCCCTGCACCCCCGCCGACAGAGGCGGTCGAATAGGGGCGGATACGAGGAGGAGTCATGATCAAGCCAGTCATCGTCGCCACTGATGGCTCGCCCGCGGCGGTCGCCGCGGTGGAGTGGGCCGCCGGCGACGCCGCCCGCAAGGGCCTGCCGCTGCGCATCGTGCACGCCGTCGACCGCCTGCCGTACGAGCTGACCCGTTACCCCGTCGTCCCCAGCGATGATCAACTGATCCGGGCGGGACGTCGCGTCCTGGAGGAAGCCGAACAAGCCGTCCGGGAGACCCACCCCGCGCTCCGCGTCACCACCGCTCTGTCGGAGGGCGAGCCGGTCAAGGTGCTGCGCCGGGAGGCCGCCGATGGTGCGGAGATCGTCATCGGCAGCAGGGGCCATGGCGGGTTCGCCGGGATGCTGCTCGGCTCGGTCAGCACGCATCTCGCCGGTCAGGTCCCCGTCCCCCTTGTGGTGGTGCGGCCTGAATCGTCGGCGCCCCACGGTCTGATCGTGGTCGGCGTCGACGGCTCCGACGAGGCGGAGGCCGCGCTGACGTACGCGTTCGAGGAGGCACGGCTGCGTGGCTGCCGCCTGCTCGGCCTGTACGCCTGGCAACTTCCGGTGCACGCGTACGCACCCGAGATCACCTACGACATCGACGAGGTGCGGCAGGCCCAGGAGGAGCACGTCGCCACTGTGGTGGCGACCTACCGGGAGCGTTATCCCGACGTGGACGCCGAGATCCGCGCTGTGTGCGCACACCCCGTTCCCGTACTCGTCGAGGCCGCCGAGAAGGCCGATCTCCTCGTGGTCGGATCCCGCGGACACGGTGCCATCGGCTCGGTGGTGCTCGGTTCGGTGAGCCGGGCCGTCCTGCACCACGCGGGCTGTCCTGTCGCCGTCGTGCGCCCTTCCACCGCCGACCAGTAGAGACGCCTGCGAGATCGCCGGATGTGGCAGGAGTGGTGAAACGCCGCGCGGATCACGATTAGGGTGGTCCGCGCGGCTCAACCATGACCGCGTCCCCTGCATGTCGTGACTGCGGCCGGCTCACCCAGGGCCGGCAGCAGGAGCTGAGCGTGCTCGCCGCGGTCGCCTGCCATGCCGCCTCCAACGTCGGCTGGTCCCTCTTCCCCGACCACGGGTCGCGCTACGACCCCGTTGTCACGGGCAGTGTCGCCGCCGCGGTGGCCCTGCTGGCAATGACCGCATGGCCCCGGACATCCTCCCGGTGACACTGCGGACTCTCGCGAGGCGGCACGGGTCAGACGCTGGTGACGCCGTGCGCGGCGAACTGGGCATGCACGCGCTCCAGCAGGGCCCGGTCCGGGGGCCTGACATCGGCCAGGGGGAAGGCCAGCCCGAGCCGGGCGTACTTGCCGGCGGCCATGCGGTGGAAGGGCAGGACGTCGACCCGTTCGACGTTGCCGAGTGTCGCGACGAATCGGGCCAGGCCGTCCACGTTCTCCTCGGCGTCGGTGTGGCCGGGGACCAGGACGAACCGCACCCAGACCGGGCGGCCGAGGTCGGCGAGGCGGCGGGCGAAGCGCAGGGTCGGTTCCAGGCTCGCCCCGGTCAGCCGCCGGTAGCCCCGCGGGTCCCACGACTTGATGTCGAGCAGGACGAGGTCGGTGTCGGCCAGCAGCGCGTCGCTCGCTCGGTCGCCGAGGAAGCCCGAGGTGTCCAGCGCGGTGTGCAGGCCGCTGTCGTGGCAGCGGCGCAGCAGCTCGCCGGTGAATCGGGGCTGCAGCAGCGGCTCCCCGCCGCTGACCGTCACCCCGCCGCCGGCCACCGAGATGAACCGCCGGTAGCGGTCCACCTCGCTCATGACCTCGTCCACCGTGACGCGGCGGCCGTCGCGCATCCGCCAGGTTTCGGGATTGTGGCAGTACAGGCAGCGCAGCGGGCAGCCGCAGGTGAACACCACGAAGCGGGTCCCGGGACCGTCCACCCCGACCGACAGATCCCACGACTCGATGACGCCGCCGCCCGCCGCCGGCTCCGAAGCGCGGAGCTCGGCGGCGGCGTCCTGGCGGAGCCGGGCGGTGGAGCGGAGCCGGGCGGTGGAGTCGTCAAGGAGCCTGTCGCGCATCACAGCCGTCCGTGGAAGGTGCGGTCGATCACGTCCTGCTGCTGCTCGCGGGTGAGCCGGACGAAGTTCACGGCATAGCCGGAGACCCGGATCGTGAGCTGGGGGTACTTCTCGGGGTGGTCCATCGCGTCGATCAGGGTGGCGCGGTCGAGCACGTTGACGTTCATGTGGAAGCCGCCCGCGTCGAAGTAGCCGTCGAGCACGCCCACCAGGTCGGCGACCCGGTCGCCGGCCGTGCGGCCCAGCCCGTCGGGGGTGACGGTGCTGGTCAGCGAGATGCCGTCCTGCGCCTGGTCGTAGGGGAGTTTGGCCACCGACAGTGCCGAGGCGACCAGGCCGTGCCGGTCGCGGCCGTTCATCGGGTTGGCGCCGGGGGCGAACGGCGTGCCGGCCCTGCGTCCGTCGGGGGTGTTTCCGGTGTGTGTGCCGTACACGACGTTGGAGGTGATGGTGAGCACCGACTGGGTGTGCTCGGCGCCCCGGTAGGACGGGTGGCGGCGGATCTTGTCCATGAACGACCGCACCAGGTCCACCGCGATGGCGTCGGCGCGGTCGTCGTTGTTGCCGTACGCCGGGTAGTCGCCCTCGACCACGTAGTCCACGGCCAGCCCGGTCGCGTCGCGGATCACCCGGACGGTCGCGTGCCTGATGGCCGACAGGCTGTCGGCGGCCACTGACAGGCCCGCGATGCCGCAGGCGAGCGTGCGCTTGACGGGGTAGTCGTGCAGCGCCATCTCGATGCGCTCGTAGGCGTACTTGTCGTGCATGTAGTGGATGACGTTCAGCGCGTTCACGTACGTCTTGGCCAGCCAGTCCATCATCCGGTCGAACGCCGCCGCGACCTGGTCGTAGTCGAGCACGTCGCCGGTCAGCGCCGGGTAGGCCGGGCCGACCTGCTCGCCGGTCATCTCGTCCCGTCCGCCGTTGACGGCGTACAGCAGGGCCTTGGCGAGGTTGACCCGGGCGCCGAAGAACTGCATCTGCTTCCCCACGGGAGCGGCCGAGACACAGCAGGCGATGGCGGTGTCGTCGCCGTACGCCGGCCGCATCAGCTCGTCGCTCTCGTACTGGATCGAGCTGGTCTCGATGGACAGGGCCGCGCAGAAGCGCTTGAACGGCTCGGGCAGCCGCGGCGACCAGAACACCGTGAGGTTCGGCTCCGGGGCGGGGCCGAGGTTGCGCAGCGTCTGCAGGTAGCGGTAGCTGGTGCGGGTGACCAGCGGCCTGCCGTCGGCGCCGATGCCGCCGATCGACTCGGTCACCCAGGTCGGATCGCCGGAGAACAGCTGGTCATACTCGGGGGTGCGCAGGAAGCGGACGATGCGCAGCTTGATGACGAAGTCGTCGACGAGCTCCTGCGCCCGCTGTTCGGTGAGTCGTCCCTCGGCGAGGTCCCGCTCCAGATAGACGTCCACGAAGGTCGAGGTGCGGCCGAGGGACATCGCCGCGCCGTTCTGCTCCTTGACGGCGGCGAGGTAGGCGAAGTACAGCCACTGGATGGCCTGGCGCGCGGTGCCGGCCGGGCCGGAGATGTCGTAGCCGTAGGAGGCGGCCATCTGCTTCAGCTCGTCCAGCGCGCGGATCTGCTCGGCCAGTTCCTCCCGGTCGCGGATCACCGCGTCGGTGGAGAAGTCCCCGTCGAGCGAGCGCAGTTCGGCCCGCTTGGCCTCGATCAGCCGGTCCACGCCGTACAGCGCGACGCGCCGGTAGTCCCCGATGATGCGGCCGCGGCCGTACGCGTCGGGCAGGCCGGTGATGATTCCCGCGCGGCGGGCCGCCCGGATCTCGGGCGTGTAGGCGTCGAAGACGCCGTCGTTGTGCGTCTTGCGGTACTTGGTGAAGATTTCCCGCACCTTCGGGTCGAGCGTGTAGCCGTACGCCGCCAGGCCGTTCTCGACCATCCGCAGCCCGCCCGCCGGCATGATCGCCCGCTTCAGCGGGGCGTCGGTCTGCAGGCCGACGATGAGCTCACGGCCGGAGTCGATGTAGCCGGGACGGTGCGAGGTTATCGAGGAGGGCGTGGCGGGGTCCACGTCGTACACCCCACGCCGGCGCTCCTCGCCGAACAGGCTCGACACCTCCGCCCACACCGCTCGGGTCCGGTCGGTCGGCCCCGCCAGGAACGACTCGTCTCCCTCGTACGGCGTGTAGTTGGCCTGGATGAAGTCGCGCACGTCCACCGACCTGCGCCAGGTCGTGCCGCGGAAACCGCGCCACGCCTCATGCGCGGTCGCCTGCGCGGGACCCTGTGTCCTGACCTCCGTGACCGTCATCGCCTGTCCCCTTCCTCGGTTCCGCCTCCACTGTCGTCCCTGTCGCCGCCCGCCTCCGCGAGCGGAGGTCACCGATCACGGGGACCAAAGTCATCCGTGCGGTGGAAGGGGACGGGCGGGGGGCCCGGCCGGCTCCCCGCCCGTCTCGTCCGCCCTCCGGTGGTTGCGAGGGCCTGTCTCGCGGTCAGTGCTGGACGAGGATCCTGCGGCCCGCGGTCTTGTTCTCCTCCTCCAGACCGACCGTGATCTCAAGGACTCCGTCCCTGTAGACGGCCGTCACGTCCTCGGCCTTGGCCGTCGGGGGAAGCGTGACCGAGCGGGAGAACGCGCCGTAGGCGATTTCGGAGCGGCGCGGCTCCTTGGCGTCCTTGACCTCCTTGATCTTCTCGGCCCGGATGTGGAGAATCCCGTGGCCCACGGTGACCTCGAGGTCCTTGTCGGGGTCGATGCCGGGAAGCTCCGCCCGCAGCACGTACCGGCCGTCCGCGACGAAGTCCTCCACCCTGATGATCTGGCCGAACGGCCGGAACCCGTAGACCGGGCTCTCCAGCAGCTCCAGCAGTTCAGGGAAGGGGAACCGGCCCTGGCTCCGCTCCGTGAGGTTCATCGTGACCTCCTTGTCTCGATGACGACGCACCAAGCACACACCCGCCGCTTCCTCTCCGGCAGGGCAGGACGTCCCACCCGAAGGTCCTCGAAACACCGGCCGCCCGCGGGTCGTGAGTCCCCTCCCGGTGGGGCCTTCGGCGCTGCACACCACAGCGACCCGACGTACCTGGCTCACATCGGCCTGGCCCCGCTCGCCGCCTGGGCCGGTTGAGCCGCGACGCCGCCGGCGCCGGGCGGGGACCCTGTCATCGGTGGCGCCAGGTATGGGTGTCGTCCTCCTCCCACTCCAGGTGGTCGATCACGTCCACCACACCGTTGACACCGCGCGCCAGCCGGGCGGCCGTCAGCGCGTCGCTTCGCCAGCGCAGGCGACCGGTCAGCGTCACGACGCCCTGGTCGACCGTCACGGTCACCCCGGCCAGGTCGCGGAACAGGGAACGGCCGAACGTGTCGATCGTGATCTCGCGGGCGATGTCGGCGTCCGGGCGGGTGAAGACCCGCAGCAGGTCGTGCCGGCCGACCATGCCCTCGAGCGTGCCGTCCTCCCCGACGACCGGCAGATGCGTGACGCCGTGCTCGTCCATGAGCCGGATCGCGAACACCACCGCCGTTCCCGGGCCGATCGTCACGGCCGGGGAGGTCATCAGCTCGGCGGCCGTGTCACCGCGCGACTTCTCGCGCCATCCGTGCCCCGTCCGGCCGAACAGGCGCCGCAGCCGGGCGCGTAGCGGCGGCCGGTAGCCCTCGTGGGCGTACTGATCCTTGAACTCCTCCTTGAGCAGCAGGTCCGCGTCCGTGACGACGCCGATGACCCGGTCGTCGGCGTCGACCACGGGCACGGCGCCCAGGTCCGCGGCGATCAGCACCTGGGCGACGGTCTTGAACGGCGTGTCCCCCTCCACCGCAGGGACGTCGCGGGCCATGACCTGGGCGACCTTCACACGCATCTCTTCCTCCTCGTGACACCTCCCGCATCCCATCGCCGCGACCCGGCGGAGGCGGAGAGGCGGAAGACCTTCGCGCGGGGGGCTGTTGCGCCTCTGTCTTCCGGCACTTACGCCTCTACGGCCGTTCCGCGCCGGAACGGACGATGGCGGCACAGTCAGCTTGAGGAGGATCACCATGAGGATCGGCATCAACGGGTTCGGCAGGATCGGCAGGGCCGTGCTGCGCCGCGCGCTGCCCATGGGCATCGAGGTTGTCGCGATCAACGACCTCGCGGACGCGGCGACCCTCGCCCACCTGCTCAGGTTCGACTCCACGCACGGCCCCCTCGGCGTGCCGGTGACCGCGAGCGCCTCCTCCATCGACGTGGACGGCCGCAGCATCCCGGTCACCGCGCACAGCGATCCGGCGCACGTCGACTGGGCCGCCTACGGCGCCGACCTGGTCATCGAGGCCACCGGCAGGTTCCGCACGCGGGACGACGCGGCCCGTCACCTCAAGGGCGGCGCCCGCCGCGTGCTCATCTCCGCGCCCGGCAAGAGCGTGGACGTCACGATCGTCCCCGGTGTCAACGACGCGGCCTACGACCCCCGCCGCCATGAGATCGTCTCGATGGCCTCCTGCACCACCAACTGCGTGGCCCCGATGGTCAAGGTGCTGCACGAGAACTTCGGCGTCGTCCGCGGCTTCATGACGACCGTGCACGCGTACACCGCCGACCAGCGGCTGCTGGACGCCCCGCACAAGGACCCGCGCAGGGCCCGCTCGGCCGCCGTGAACATCGTCCCGACCACGACCGGGGCCGCCCGGATGGTCGGCGAGGTGCTGCCCGAGCTCGCGGGCCGGCTGGACGGCGTCGCGCTGCGCGTCCCGGTCGAGGACGGGTCGCTCACCGACCTCGCCGTGGTGCTGTCCCGCCCCGCGGGGGTGCAGGAGGTCAACCGGGCCTTCGCCGGCGCCGCCGACCGGGAACTGAAGGGCGTGCTGCGCTACAGCACCGACCCGATCGTGTCCCGTGACATCGTGGGCGACCCCGCCTCCTGCGTGTTCGACTCCGCGCTCACCCAGGCGGACGGCGAACTCGTCAAGGTCTTCGGCTGGTACGACAACGAGTGGGGTTACGCCAACCGGCTCGTCGAGATGGCCGCCCGCATGGCCGGGTGACGGCCGAAGCAGCCAACGAGGCGCGCGGCGGTACACGCCGTGATGAGACGTCTTTCTATCCCGCATGTGTTCGCGGCCGCGGGCGTCCTCGCCGCGGTGCGGTGGCCCGTCCGGGCTCTGCCCGCGCAGGCGCCGCGGGAGGACGCTGAAAGCCCGGTGAAAGGAGAAGGCAATGCGTGCAGCGGTGGTCACCCGGTTCGACGGCCCGATCGAGATCCGCGACCTTCCGGTGCCGGAACCGCGGCCCGGCCAGGTGCTGGTGCGTGTCGAGGCCAGCGGGCTGTGCCACACCGACATCCACGCCGCCCGCGGGGAGTGGCCGGTCAAGCCGGCTCTGCCGTTCACGCCCGGCCACGAGGGCATCGGCGTGATCGAGCAGGTCGGCGCCGGCGTCACGGGCCGGGCCGTCGGGGAGCGGGTCGCGGTCCCGTGGCTGGGCTACGCGTGCGGCGTCTGCGACTACTGCGTGAGCGGGCGGGAGACGCTCTGCGAGTCCCAGCTGAACACGGGCTACAGCCTGAACGGCTGCCACGCCGAATACGTCGCTGCCCACGCCGGCCACGTGGTCCCCGTGCCCGAAGCCGTGAGCTCGTTCGACGCCGCTCCTCTGACCTGCGCCGGGGTCACCACGTACAAGGCCGTCAAGGTCTCGGGGCTCCGTCCGGCCGAGCGTGCGGCGATCTTCGGCATCGGCGGGCTGGGACATCTCGCGCAGCAGTACGCGCAGATCTTCGGCGCCGAGACCGTCGCGGTCGACGTGACGGGCGAGAAGCTCCTCCTCGCCGGTGAACTCGGCGCAACTCACGTCGTGAACGCCGCGGCCGACGACCCGGTGCGAGCGATTCGCGACCTCGGCGGTGCCGACGTGGCCGTCGTCCTGGCGGCCGACCCGCGCGTCCTGCAGCAGGCGCACGCGTCACTGCGTCGTGGTGGGCGCCTGGTGCTGGTCTCGCTGCCCCGGGACAACGCGATGTCCCTGCCCGTCTTCGAGACGGTGCTGGGCGGCATCAGCGTGATCGGGTCCATCGTCGGCACCCGCGCCGACCTCGCGGAGGTCTTCCGCCTGCACGCCGCCGGCCGCACGACGGTGAAGTACGAGACCCGCAAACTGGACGACATCAACCAGTCCTTCGAGGACATCCTCGCCGGCCGGATCCCCGCCCGGCTGGTCTTCGAGCTGTGAGACGGTCATGACCACCCTCGATTCCCGGCCCGCCCCTGCCGCCTCAACGGCATGGCCCGGCCGGGCCGCCGTCTGGCTACGGCTGTCGGTCACGGCAGCGCTCCTGGCCGCTGCGGGCAACATCTACGCGCTGTTCGATCTGGAAGGCGTCTACGGCAGGGAGACGAGCGCCTTCGTCGACCAGGCGATAGCCCAGGACGCCGTCGATCTCGTCGTGGTCTCCCCGGCGATCGCCGTCCTCGTCCTTCTCGCTCTCCGTGGCTCGCTCCGCGCGTACCTGACGTGGCTCGGCGCCGTGGCCTTCACGACCTACAACTACGTCGTCTACACGCTGTCGGTCCATGTCGGTCCGCTGTTCCTGGTCTGGGTCGCCGTCCTCGGGCTGTCCGCGTTCTCCCTCATCGGCGGTCTGGCGGCACTCGACGCGCGAGCGGTCGCCGCCTGGTTCGGCCAGACGTCGCGGCGGCCGGCGGGCTGGTTGCTCATCATCGTGGCCACGCTGTTCACGCTGCTGTGGCTGAAGGACATCGTGCCCGCGATCCTGGCCGGCCGCCTCCCTCAGAGCGTGCGCGAGCTGGCCCTGCCGTCCAGCCCGGTGCACGTACTCGACCTGTCGTTCTTCCTGCCCGCCGCATTCGTCACCGGAGTGCTGCTCCTCCGAGGACGGCCATGGCCCCATACGACCGCGCCCGGCCTGCTGGCCTTCCTCGCGCTGACCGGGCTACCGATCATGGTCACGCCCTTCGTCGCGCAGGCCCGCGGCCACGAATCCGCATGGGCGGTGCTTCCACCGATCGCGATGATCACCATCGCCTGCCTCGCCGTCCTGGCCCGCCTGACGCGGACGCGTGGGCCGAAGGTCCTCCGACGGGATGGCTTTGGCCTGCGGCCTTCCCATACGTCCCAATGATCTGCTTGAGGGCATGGAGATCAGCGTGCGAGAGCCGATCGGACTGAGCGCGGCGGCGGCATCGGAGCGGCTGGCCGAATACGGGCCGAACGAGTTGCCGCAGCCGAGGCCGCCACGCCTGCCCGTCCGGGCCGCCCGCCAGCTCGCCGACCCGATGTCGATCCTGCTGCTGATCGCCGGACTGGTCACCCTGCTCGTCCTCGGCGAGGTTCCCGAGGGAGCGGCGATCTTGACCATTCTCCTGGTCAACGTCGTCATCGGGGTGAGCCAGGAGACGAAGGCCGACCAGGCCGTACGGGCGTTGCGCACCCTCACCGCTCCCATGGCCAAGGTCGTCCGCGACGGCGTCGTACGGAGGGTTCCCGCCGCCGAGGTCGTACCGGGCGATGTCGTGCAGGTCGCGGCCGGAGACCGCGTCCCCGCGGACGCGCGGCTGTCGCAGGCGAACGCCCTGGGGGTGGACGAGTCCATGCTCACCGGGGAGTCGCTGTCGTCCGACAAACGGGCCGCGCGAGCGGACGGAGCCGGCGGCACGCTCGCCGATCGCCGTGACGAGTTGTTCGCAGGGACGCTCGTCGTCCGGGGTTCGGGAGTGGCCGAGGTGACCCGCACCGGTGCCCGCACCGAGATGGGGCGCATCGCCTCCGCGCTGGGCGGCGGCGTCAAGGGCCCGCTGGCGGTGGAACTCGCACAGGTGTCGCGGCGGATCGGCCTGGTCGCCGTCATGGCGGGCGTCGTGATGATCCTCATCGGACTCACCCGGGTCCAGCGGGGCGAGGCCACGCTCCTCGACATCATCCTGGCCGGGGTGGCGCTGGCCATCGCCGCCGTGCCGGAAAGCCTGGCCGCCGCCGTGACCACGGCACTGGCGCTCGGCTCACAGCGCATGGCGGCGCTCGGCGTGATCGTCCGGCGGTTGCCGGCCATCGAGGCGCTCGGCGCGACCACCGTCATCGCCACGGACAAAACGGGCACGTTGACCACCGGACACCTGACCGTGACCGACCAGGTGGCGGTGTCCGAAAGCGGCCTGTGGCGTGCCGCGCTGCGCTGCAACGACGCCCGCGACGGGCTGGGGGACGCGGTCGACGTCGCCCTCGCCGTGGCCGCCGAGCGGCACGGGGCGAGGCTGCCGCCCGGCGAGGAACGCCTGGCCGCCCGGCCGTTCGACGCCGAGACGAGGTCGATGGCCGTGATCACCACGGCGGCCGGGGGTGGGCCTCTGCTGACGGTCAAGGGTGCCCCGGAGGTGGTGCTCGCCCGGTGCGTTCCCGGCCCGGAGACCGAACTGCTGGTGCGAGCGGTGTCCGGTCTGGCGGACCGGGGCCTGCGGGTGCTCACGCTCGCCGACAAGCACACCGACGACCTGGACGCCACAGGGCTGCGTCCGCTGGGCCTGGTCGCGCTCAGTGACGAGATCCGCCCCTCGGCGGCGCGGGCGGTGGCGGACTGCCGCGCCGCCGGCATCCGCGTGGTGATGGTGACCGGCGACCACGCCGACACCGCCCGCGCCATCGCCGGGGAGGTGGGCATCGACACCGACCCCGTCGTGACCGGCGCCGCGCTCCAGACCCTCGGAGGTGCGGCCGGCGATCGTTCGAAGCGGTTCGCCCGGCTGCGCGAGGCGGCCGTGCTGGCCCGCGTCGACCCCGGCACCAAGCTCGACCTGGTGCGCGCCCTGCGCGAGGACGGCCAGGTCGTGGCGATGACCGGCGACGGCGTGAACGACGCCCCGGCGCTGCGCAACGCCGACGTGGGGGTGGCCATGGCCGGAGAGGAGGGAACGGACGTGGCCCGGGAGGCGGCCTCCGTCGTCGTCACCAATGGCGACCTCGGCACCATCGTCGCAGGGGTACGCGAAGGACGCCGCCTGCGCCACAACGTGGCCTCGATGGTCGGATACCTGCTCATCGGCAACCTCGCGGAGATCCTGATCGTCCTCACCGGCCTGATCGCCTGGCCGGATCTGGTCGTGCCGCTGTTTCCCGTGCAGCTGCTGTGGATCAACCTGGTGCTGGACGGCATCCCCGCCATCGCGCTCGGCGTCGACCGGCCCGCCGGCGACCCGCTGGCACTGCGCCCCACCGGCGGCCTGCTCTCCTGGCCGGTCCTGACCCGGATCGCGCTGCGCGCGGTGGCCGTCGGCGCGCTCGTCTTCGCGGCCGTCGAAGTCGCCCGCCGCCTCGGCTGGAGCGAGGAACAGGTCCGCAGCCAGGCCGTGCTCGCACTGGTCTTCGCCCGTCTGACCCTCGCCTACGTCGTCCGGGCCCGCCGCCGGACCTTCGAGCGCGGCTGGTGGCGGAGCCGTTCCGTACTCGTCGCGGTGACCGCCACCGCGGCGCTGCAGGTCTCCGTGACGGTGATTCCGGCGCTGGGCGCGCCGCTCGCGCTGGTGCCTCTGCCGCCCGCGGGCTGGGCGATGGCACTGGGCGCCGCCGCGCTCTCGGTGCCGGCGTGCGACCTGGTGCGTTCCGGCCGGCGAATGAGGAAGGACTCGCTGTGACAGAACCGGCCGTGACAGGGCTCACCGACGAGCAAGCCGCCGCCATCCGGTCAAGGGTCGGCTTCAACGCGGTGCGCAGCCACCGGGCGCGCCCGCTCGCGGTGCTGGCCCGGCAGCTCCGCAGCCCGCTGCTGATACTGCTGCTGGCCGCCGCCACCGTGTCGTTCTTCGTCGGGGAGCGGACCGACGCGGTGGTGATCGGTGTGATCGTCGCCTTGAGCGTCGGGCTGGGCTTCGCCAACGAATACCGCGCCGAGCGTGCGGTGGAAGCGCTGCACGAGCACATGCGCAGCCGGGCGCGCGTGCTGCGCGGCGGCACGCTGGTCGAGCGCGACGTGACCGACCTGGTTCCCGGCGACGTGGTCCAGCTGAAGCTCGGCACCGTGGTCCCCGCCGACATCGAGCTGACCGAGGCCCGGGACATCGAGTGCGACGAGTCGGTGCTCACCGGGGAGTCGTTGCCGGTCCGCAGGAAAGCAGGCGACACGGCGCTGATGGGCACGGTCGTCACCGCGGGAACCGCCACCGGGACCGTGTCCCGAACCGGCGCCCGTACGGCCTTCGGCGCGATCGCCGCGGGCCTGGGCGAGCGGCACGCGGAGACGGCCTTCCAGATCGGGCTGCGCAGGTTCTCCGGGCTGCTGGTGTGGGTCGCCGCGGCGCTGACGGCCGGGGTGTTCGTCACGAACCTGGTCTTGGGCCGCCCACTGCTCGACGCCATGCTGTTCTCGCTCGCCATCGCGGTCGGCGTCACTCCGCAGCTGCTGCCCGCGGTCGTCACCACCGGCCTCGCCACCGGGTCCCGCCGCCTCACCAGGCTGAAAGTGCTCGTGAAACGCCTGGTCGCCATCGAGGACCTCGGCGACGTCGAGGTGCTGTTCACCGACAAGACCGGCACGCTGACCCAAGCCAAGATCGCCCTGCGCCAGGCTCTGCGTCCCGACGGAACTCCCGACCGCGGCGATACCGTCGGCCCGTTCCGTCTCGGGGTGCTGTGCGCGGACCCGCCCGGCTCCGGGCCGCTCGACGACGCCCTCCACGACGCCCTCCACGGCACGGATGCCGTCGCGGGGGAGTGGACGCCGGAGGGCTACCGGCAGCTCGACGCCAAACCCTTCGACCACGAGCGGCGCATGGCATCCGTACTGGTCGAAGACCCCGCCGGCGACACGCTGATCATCGCCAAGGGAGCCCCGGAAGCGGTGCTGGCCCGGTGCCGGACCGTGCCGGAGGAGTCCCGCGCGCTCGCCGAGCGGCTGTTCACCGAGGGCGCCCGCCTGGTCGCGGTCGCGGTACGTCCGGGAGCCCGCGAACTGGTGGAGTCCGACCTGGACCTGGCCGGGTTCCTGGTGTTCAGCGACCCGCCCAAACCCGGTGTGGAGCAGGCGCTCCAGCGCCTGGCCGCGCTCGGAGTCACCGTGAAGATCCTCACCGGTGACCACCCCGCCGTCGCCACCGGCTTGTGCGAGAAGATCGGCCTGCCCGTCTCCGGAGTGCTGACCGGTGAGGAGATCGAGCGTCTCGACGACGCCGCCCTGGCCGATGCCCTGCCGGCGACCACGGTGTTCGCGCGGGTGAGCCCCGAGCAGAAGGCCAGGATCGTGAGCATCCAGCGAAGCGGCGGCCTGGACGTCGCCTACCTCGGCGACGGCGTCAACGACGCGCTCGCCCTGCACCGCGCGGACGTCGGCATCTCCGTCGACACCGGGGCCGACGTCGCCAGGGACGCGGCCGACGTCGTGCTGCTGGAGAAGGACCTGGGCGTGCTCGCCGACGGCATCGTCGAAGGCCGGCGCATCTTCGCCAACACCATCAAGTACCTCCTGATGGGGACGGCCAGCAACGTCGGGAACATGTTCTCCGCCGCGGCCGCCTCGGCGGTGCTTCCGTTTCTGCCGATGCTGCCGAGCCAGGTGCTGCTCAACAACCTGCTGTACGACGCCAGCCAGCTCGCCATCCCGGCCGACGCCGTCGACCGCGAGCAACTCGCCCGGCCCGCGCGCTTCGACCTCGGGCTGATCCGCCGGTTCATGCTGGTCTTCGGACCGCTCAGCTCGGTGTTCGACCTCGCCATGTTCGCGCTGCTGCTGCGGGTGTTCCACACCGAGGCGCCGCTGTTTCGCGCGTCCTGGTTCGTGGAGTCCCTCGCCACCCAGACCTTGGTGATCTTCATCGTCAGGACCCGGCGTACGCCGTTCTGGCGGAGCCGACCCGCCGCGGCCCTCGCGATCGCCGTGGGGTCCGTGGTGGCGGCCGGACTCGCCCTGCCGTATGTGCCCTTCGCACCCGACCTGGGGCTGGCACCCATCCCACCGGCGATTCTCGGCACCATCGCCGTCGTCCTGATCGTCTACCTGGCACTCGTGGAGGCCGTCAAACGGCGCTTCCGCGCCGTGCCCGCCCCACGCGAGCGACACCTGCCGCCCCACCGCCGGGTGCATCGCCGGTCCACGCCGTTCAGCCGCAGGCTGCGGCCGGCCCGGAAAAATCGAGCCCCGGCACGGTCAGTCAGGTCCGCTTCGGCCTGACGGGTCGGCTCTCCACGCCTAGCGGAGACGACGCCGGAAGGGTGAGGGGAGCGGCGGCGCCGGCGCGAGCCGTACGCGAGCCTCCACGGCCACCGCTCCGTCCGCCGTCACGATGACAGGGTTGAGATCAAGCTCAGCGATCCCGGGCAGATCGTCCATGAGACGGCCGACGCGGACGATCTGGTCCTCCAGCGCCGCGACATCGGTCTCAGGCCGTCCACGGTAGCCGTGCAGGAGCGGCGCGCTACGCAGCTCCGCGATCATGCGGGCGGCCTCGGCCCTGTCGATCGGCGGCACCCGGAAAGCGCGGTCGGCGAGCAGCTCGGTCGCGACACCGCCGAGCCCTACCATGATCAGCGGCCCGAACGCCTCATGCGCGACGCCTCCAAGGATCATCTCGACCCCCTCGCCCGCCATGGCCTGAACGATCGCGCCCGTCATGGCGGGACCGAGGCGAGCGGTGACGGATCGCGCCGTGCGGATGGCGTACGCCGACAGCAGGCGGGCCGTCGTGTCTTCGTCCAGCCATCGTCCCTGGGGATGAGCGGCGAGGTCGGCGGCGACGATCCGCCGGGCGGCGGCGAGGTCGATTCCCGGAACGTCCTCGGCAGGGGCCGCCGGCCGGGCGCGCCAGGCGGCATGGCCGGCCGCCCGGGAGAGGGCGTGCACGGCCTGCTCCGGGAAGGCGTATGCGGGGACCCTGCCGTCGATGAGCTCGTCATGCCCGGCCAGGCACGCGAGCACGGGTTTCACCGCGCTCCTGGTGGCGGTCGCGATCGCCTCCCGGGTCGCGTCGAGACCCGCGCCGAACGGCGGTGTGTAGACAGTCAGCACGGCGTCGACGCCCGGGTCGGCCAGGGCGGTCGCGATCGCGAAGGCGAAGTCGGCGGCGCCGGCCTCGGCGGTGAGGTCGACGGGGTTGCCGACGGCGGCGGCCGGGTGGAGCCGGGAGCGAAGCGCCTCCACGGTGGCGTCGGACAGGTCCGGCACGACCAGGCCGAGCCGCTCACAGGCGTCCGCGGTCATCGCCTGCGGGCCTCCGGAGTTGCCCACGATCGCCACCCGAGGGCCGTCCGGCAGCGGTTGGAAGGCCAGCAGCCGGGCGGTGTCGAGCAGGTCCTGGACGCTGTCCTCCCTGATCACGCCGCACGCGCGTAACAGGGCGTCGACGGCGACATCGGGGGTCGCCGCGGCGGCGGTGCGCGAGCGGACGGCCCGGCTGCCCGAGGCGCTGCGTCCGCTCTTCACCACGATGATCGGTTTACGGGTGCTGATCCTGCGGGCTATCCGGGCGAATCTGCGCGGATTACCGAACGATTCGAGATAGAGGGCGATGACGCCGGTGGCGGGATCGTCTTCCCAGTATTCAAGCAGGTCGTTGCCGCTGACATCCGCCTTGTTCCCGACGGAGGCGAAGGAGGAGACGCCGAGGCCCAGTTGCCCGGTCCGCTCGATGACGGCGGCGGCCACCGCGTCCGACTGCGACATCAGCCCCAGTGGTCCCGCGGGTGGACGTCCGGGCAGGAAGGCGGCGTGCAGGCGGGCCGCCGTGTTCACGACGCCGAGGCAGTCAGGTCCGATCAACCGCATGCCCGCCTCACGGCAGACGCGCAGCAGTTCCCGTTCCGCCTCACGGCCCCCGGCTTCGGCGAAGCCGCCGGTCAGCACGACCAGGGCGCGCACCTGGTGACGGGCACACTCGCGAGCGACGCCGAGCACGGCGGAGGCCGGGACGGCGATCACGGCCAGCTCAGCCTGCCCGGGCAGGGAGGCGAGGTCGGGATGGGCGGCCAGGCCGCACACCTCGGCGGCTCGGGGATTGACGGGGTAGATCGGCCCGGGGAAGCCTCCGTCGACCAGATTGCGCAGCACTCGATGCCCCACGCGGCCCGGATCACGGCTGGCCCCGATCACGGCCACCGAGCGTGGGGTGAACACGTGTGCGAGGGAGCTGCGCTCCGCTTCGTGCGCCCGGGCCTCGATCTCGGCCACCAGGCTCTCCGTGGGTCGCGTGGCGATGCGGACCTCGACCTGCCCCTGCTCGTACCGCTTGTCCACGGGCAGGCCGAGATCGTTCAGGACGCGCAGCATCGCCCGGTTCTCGGGCAGGACGGTGGCGACCAGGTGCTCGATACCCGCGTCCGCCGCGTCCAGCGCGATGTGCTCGAGCAGGAGCGTGCCGAGCCCGTGGCCGTGCACCACGTCATCCAGCAGGATTCCCACCTCGGCCGCCGGCCCGTCGGGGATGTATTCCGCCACTCCGACCATGAGGCCGCCGACCAGAGCGACCAGGGCGTGCCCGCGGTAGCCGGGGCCGGTGATCCGGTCCATGTACGCGTGGGCCGAGGCGGTGCCGCCGGTGAAGAACCGCAGGTACGCCGAGCGCGGGGACGATCTGGTGATCAGCGCGTGCAGGGCTTCGCGGTCGGATGACTGCAACGGGCGGATGTGCGCCACCCCGCCGTCACGCAGGAGGACGTCACATGCCTCGGCGACGGTTCGAACCATGCTCCCAGCGTCGACCAGCACCGGACACACCCCCAGGGGCCTCCTCCCCTCTCGGCAGGGACCCTGGTCCCGAGGTTCTCGGACGGGGTGCAATCCCGGCGGCCGGCCGTGAGGCGGGCAGCCAGCGTGACAGCGCGCGGATCCGCGCTGCGAGGCGGGCGTACGGGGCGGAGGCGTGAGTTCGATGGTCTTCTCGCCCACGCCTCTCCGCCGGGGCCGAAGGTCCCCCGGGCCGGTGGCTTTCGCCCGGAGCCGCCTGCGAGGTCCGGGTGATCTGCTGAGGGCATGGAACCCGCTGTGCGCACTCCGGCCGGGCTGCCCGAGGAGGAGGCCGCATGGTCTTCGCCCGCCTGACCCTCGCGTACGTGGTCAGGGCGCGCCGCTGGACGTTCGAGCGGGACCGGTGGCGCGGCGAAGCACGAGATCGTGGTCACCGACGACGGCTCGCTGCGGAGCCGGACGGGAGCGGAGACGGGCAGCGCGATCCAGGTCGATTCTGAGGGTGGTCGCCGATGACGGAAACCGAAGGCCGGCCGTCGGATCCGCGGGAACCCGTCGTCCGGCTGTTCCGCGATCTGCGGACGCGCCCTACTGGGCTGTCCTCCAGGGAAGCCGCACGCCGCCTTGTCGTGTACGGGCCGAACCAGTTGGTCAGGAAGGCCCGGGGGAACTGGGCGAAAGAGCTCGGCCGCCAGTTCACCCATCCGCTGGCGTTGCTGTTGTGGGCGGCGGCAGGTCTGGCGGCGGTGGCGCACACGGCTCCGCTCGCCGTCGCGATCGTCGGCGTGATCGTCCTGAACGCGCTCCTGGCCTTCGCGCAGGAACAGCAGGCCGAGCACGCGGTCGAGACGCTGGCGCGCTACCTGCCGGCCAAGGCCAAGGTCGTCAGAGACGGCAGGCTCCTGGTCATCGATGCCGGCGGGCTCGTGCCGGGTGACGTGCTGGTCGTCGAGGAGGGCGACCGGGTGTCGGCCGACGCCCGGATGCTCGACGGCTCGGCGGAGATCGATCTGTCGACGTTGACCGGCGAGTCGTTGACCGCGTACCGATCCGCCGCCTTCGACGACCGCGCGGGTCCGCTGCTCCAGGCGCGAGACCTGCTGTTCAGCGGCACGACCTGTACGGGTGGGCAGGCCCGGGCGCTGGTGTTCGCCACCGGGATGCACACGGAGCTGGGCAGGATAGCCGCGCTTTCCCAGCGCGTCGGCAGAGACGAGTCGCCGCTGGAACTGCAGGTCAAACGGGTGGCCTGGTTGATCGCGATCGTCGCGGTCGCGGCGGGCGCCGCCGTCCTGCCCGTCGCCGCCCTGGTGGCGCGTCTCCCGCTGGCCGACGCGTTCAAATTCGCCGTCGGCCTGCTGGTCGCCAACGTCCCCGAAGGACTGCTGCCCACCATCACCCTCGCGCTGGCCGTCGGGGTCCGGGCACTGGCCCGCGGCGGCGCGGTCGTCAAGCGGCTGAGCGCCGTGGAGACTCTCGGCTCCACCACCGTGATCTGTACGGACAAGACCGGTACCCTCACGCTCAACCGGATGCGCGTGACCGACATCTGGACCAGCGCCGGCCCGATCCAGAACGCCGGCGGAAAGTGGACCGGCCTTTCGTCGTCACCGCCGCTGAAGGCGGTGGCAGGGGCGGCTGCCCGTTGCAACAACGCCGCTCTCGGACCTGCGGAGACGGGGGACCCGACCGAGATCGCCCTGCTCCGGATGAGCGTCTCACTCGGGGAGAGCGGCCACAACGGCGAGCGGCGGCGGCAGTTCCACTTCGATCCCTCTCTGCGGATGATGTCCACGGTCGACGCCGTCGACGGAACGCTGTGGGTGCATGCCAAGGGAGCTCCCGAGGAGGTCCTCAGGCGCACCACGATGATGATGACCGCCGACGGCGCCTCGCGACCGATCGAGGAGCGGGACCGCGCGGAGATCGCCAAGGTGGTCGACGGCTACGCGTCCCAAGGGCTGCGCCTGCTCGCGGTGGCCCGGCGCCCTCTCGACGCGGAGGTGCCGTTGCCTGCCCGGCGTGAGCATGCCGAGGCCGAGCTGACCTTCCTCGGCGTCGTCGCCATGCTCGACCCGCCCCGCCCGGAGGTGCCCGGTGCCGTGGCTCGCTGCCATACGGCGGGAATCCGGCTCATCGTGGTCACGGGCGACCATGGGCTCACGGCGGCGATGATCGCCAAGCGGGTCGGCATCGCCCGCGACCGTACGCAGGTGGTGACGGGGTCCGAGGTGGACGCGATGACCGACGACGAGCTGGACGCTCTGCTCCGCAAGGGCAACGAACTGATCTTCTCGCGCAGTTCGCCTGAGGCCAAGCTGCGCATCGCCGACGCGCTGCGGGCCGAGGGCCATGTGGTGGCGATGACGGGTGATGGGGTCAACGACGCCCCCGCCCTGCGAAGTGCCGACATCGGCGTCGCGATGGGGGTCTCGGGGACCGACGTCGCCCGCGAAGCGGCCACCATGGTGCTGACCGACGACAACTTCGCCACGATCGTCGACGCCGTGCAGGCGGGCCGGCGCGTCTACGACAACGTACGCAAGTTCATCTGCTACATCTTCGCCCACGCCACACCCGAGGTGATCCCGTTCCTCGTGTTCGCGTTGTCCGGGGGCAGGGTCCCGCTCCCGCTCACGGTGCTCCAGCTCCTCGCGATCGATCTGGGCACCGAAACGCTGCCCGCGCTCGCTTTGGGCCGCGAGCCCGCGGAACCCGGCCTGATGAACCGCCCACCCCGTCGCCGATCGGAGGGGGTGATCCAGGGCGCCATGCTGGCCCGTGCCTGGGGGCTGCTCGGCGGAGTGTCGGCGGTTCTGGTGCTGGGAGCCTTCTTCGGCACGCTCCTGCTGGGAGGCTGGCATCCGGGCGCGGCCACGGGACCCGGCTCGGCGCTGCACCACACCTGGCAGCAGGCGACCACCATGACCTTCCTGGGCATCGTGGTCTGCCAGATCGGCACCGCCTTCGCCGCACGCACCCAGGCGGCGTCCCTGCGGGCCATCGGCGTGACCAGCAACCGGCTGCTGCTGTGGGGGATCGCGTTCGAGATCGCCTTCGCCGCCGTGGTCGTCCTCGTGCCGCCGTTCCGCGCGGTTTTCGGCACGGCGCCGCCCGAGCCGGCTCAGCTCGTGCTCCTCCTTCCCTTCCCGTTCGTGGTGTGGGGCGCCGACGAGGTGTGGCGATGGACACGCCGCCGCTCAAGCACGCGGTCCTGCGGCTGAGAGCATCGGACCAACCGGCCGGCCCGCAGGGGGATCACAGGGAGCGCGCCGTCGGTGGCCCTCGGTACGGAGGTCCCTCGGTTACGGGACCTCCTGCCCTAAGCAGTAGGAGCGACCCCGACCAGGCTGAATAGCGGCAACGGGCCTGGCACACCGCTGGACGCCGATCACGACCGAGGTCGCGACCCCGGTCGGCAGCGGGACCGAATAAGCCGATTAGGGAGAGCCGATAAGGAAGAGATGGGGTAGCCATGAAAGCGGCAGTCGGCGACCGATTGATCATCGAGAGCCGCCGCCTCGACGGGCCTCGCCGCACCGGCATCATCACGGGCCTTTATCACAGCGACGGGTCCCCGCCGTATGTGGTCAGGTGGTTGGACGAGAAGCATGAGACTCTCATTTTCCCGGGGCCGGGTGCCCACGTGGTGCACGGTCGCGAGTACGGAGAGCGCGGTAGGTGACAACACGCCTCCAGGGTGTTTCACCGTAGAAACGCCGCACGCAGGGGCCTGCCGCCCCCGCTGTGTGAGTGCCAGGGGAGAGGCGTGTCGACGCCGCACTCGCGCAGCCTCTGTGGCCGGTGAGATGCGGCAGATCCGACTTGCCCGGGTTCGCGTCACGGGGAGGAAGGATGACAACCAAGCGCTGGAACATCGGCATCGACATCACCGAGCAGGACGATGAGACCTACGCCTGCGCCAGGCTGACCACGGCCGACGGAGTCGACGTCACGGGCGCCGGTCACGCTCACCGCAGCCCGGACGACCGGTCGATCCCCGAGATAGGCGACGAAATCGCCACAGCCAGAGCCCTGGCCAGGCTCAGCCACTGTCTCAACCAGATCGCGGTCAAGAAGATAGCCCCCCAGCAGCACGCGCTCCAGGAAGTGGTCGAACCGAACCTGCCGTGGGAGCCGCCTGAATGAGACCTCTCGATCAGGATCGACCACCAACGCTCGCGACGGGAGAAGACGCCATGGGCAAACTCATCGTGGTCGGCGTGGACGGATCGGCACAGGCCTTGTGCGCTGTGGACTGGGCCGCCGCCGAAGCAGGGCGCAGGCATCTGCCGTTGCGCATCGTGCACATCGCGATCCGCTGGGAGTACAACGTCGCGATCCGCGAACCCGGCCTGGAGGCGCCACGGCCGGAGGCCGCAGGACTGGAGGTCCTCAGGATGGCCGAGGACCGCGCCCGCACCTTCGCATCCGTCGACGTCGGCTGCAGGCTCGGGATCGGCCCCATCTCCGCCACGCTACTTCAGGAGGCGGCCGACGCCGCCCTGCTGGTGCTGGGCTCGCACGGCACAGGGGGTTTCACGCGGTTGCTGCTCGGCTCGGTGAGCCGCCAGATGGCGGAACACGCCGCGTGCCCTGTCGTCGTCGTGCCCGAGAAGCCGGACATCGGGCCCGGCCGATCCGGGATCGTCGTCGGTGTCGACGGCTCGGAAGCCTCCGTAGACGCCGTGGGATTCGCGTTCGAGGAGGCATCTCTGCGCTCGGTCGGCCTGCGTGCCGTACACGCCTGGGCCCACCCCGCGTACCCGAGGGAGGTGCGCCCGGTCCGCTACGACATGACGGCGGTCGAACGAGAAGGCGCAAGGCTCCTGTCGGAGTCGCTGGCGGGTTGGAAGGCCAAATACCCGGACGTTCCAGTGGCCGAAGAGGTGATCGAAGGCGTCCCCGCGTCGGTTCTGGTCGCGGCGTCGAGCGACGCGGAGCTTCTCGTCGTCGGAGCCAGAGGGCGCGGCGGCTTTGCCAAGCTCCGCCTCGGCTCGGTCAGCCACGCCGTCCTTCACCACGCGGAAGGACCTGTGGCCGTCGTACGTAGCCTTCATCCCAAACGGCGGTAGGCGGGACGCTGTCCCGATGTGAGAGCCATGGGCCTCATCGCAGGCATCTGCGGGTAAGAAGCCCATGGACACTGCACGAAGGCTCGCCATCGAGGAGTCACGCAGTGATGGTGGGAGTCTGGATCGACGCCACGGGCGACAATCCTCAGGAGCGGTACGGCGAACGGCTCCGCGCATGGAGCCACGCCTTCGCCGCCGCAGACACTGAGCCTCAGGCGGGCGGCATCACGCTGGATCCGGTGCACTACGCGATGACCGCATGGGATCTGGCGACCCGCCCGACGGATGGACCGCCGTATGTCCGGTTCCATCCCCGGGTGCTGCATGCCGCCTGCCATCGACCGGAAGGGACGTACATCGTCCTGGCAATGGTGAAGTTGGCTGCTCCATCGCCGGAACGGATCCCCGACGGTTGGTTCGGCTGGCAGCAGGGCGAATCGGGCGTCCCCTGCGTCGCCCCGCCGTTCGACAGAAGAGCCGCGCTGTTCACTCTTGAGCTTCGGATTCCCATTCAGGCCGGCCGGTTGCCGACGCCCACGAGGCCGGAAGCCGAGGGGTTGCCGAATCTCGGCGACGCCCAGGCGGCTCTGGAAACGCTGGTAGAGGAGATCAACGCCGCCGTCGTGCCGTTCCTGCGGATTCTGGACGCCACGAGCTGACGGGTGGCCAGGGGGCGGCCCAAGACAAGGTGTCGGTGGGCGCGACACGCAGGCACGTGAGGCGCGCGACCCTTGCCACGCCCCTTCCCACCCGCTGAACCGGACATGACTGCGAGGAGGCGGAGATGAGCGGACACGAGCAGACGCGCTCCGTGCTGGTCGGATATGACGGATCACCGGCCAGCGAGCAGGCGCTCCGCTTCGGGGTGGAGGAGGCTCGGCTCCGCGGCCTTCCTCTCACTGTGTGCCACGCCTGGCACTGGCCCTATCCCCTCCGCCCGCCAGAAGAGAACACCCTCGAAATCCTCAAGGGCATCGGCGCGATCGTGGCCGACGAAGGCGTACGCAAGGCCCACGCTCTCGCCGAAGGTCTCGACGTCCGCTGGCGGTTGGAGCGAGGATGGGCGCCCGCCGTACTGCTGGAGGCGTCCCGCGACGCCGCACTGACCGTGCTCGGCGCACGGGGACACGGCGGGTTCGACGACGTCACGGTGGGATCCACCGCGGCGCAGGTCCCCGCTCGCGCCAACCGCCCGGTCGTCATCGTCCGCCCGGATCTGCCGCCCACCCCGCACCCTCGTGCACGCATCGTGGTCGGCGTGGACGGTTCACCGGCGAGCGAGGCGGCGCTCGGGTTCGCATTCGAAGAAGCCGAGCTGCGCGGAGCGCTGGTGGAGGCCGTGTGCGACTGGTGGGACCCCGCCGCGCTCCCCGGGCCGGACCGGGTTCCCTTCATCGATCCCGAGTCGCTGAGAGTCGAGGCGATCACGCGATTCGAACGAACCGTCGCACCGTGGAAGACCCGGCATCCGAGGGTCTCCGTCGAGACCAAGTTTGTGATCGAGACTCCACGGCGCGCCCTGGTCAAGGCCGCGGAAGACGCGACCCTGCTCGTGGTCGGCAACCGCGGAATCGGCTCCGCCCCCAAGATGCTCCTTGGACCCGTGACCCAGACCGCGCTGCACGAGGCGCCCTGCCCTGTGGCGGTGGTGCCGGGACCACAGGGTGGTTCTCCGGACACCTGACCGGGGCTGTCCGCCGTGGGTGCCGCGGTCGTGGTTCAGCCGGGTTCCATCCGGGGACGCCGAAACCGCCGTGGCACGCCGGCCCAGCGGGCGCGGATCGCCGTCATCGCCCGCTCCAGTGTCTGTTCCGGGGGCGTATCGGTGTCGATCTCGGTCGCGTCCGGCCAGGGCGCCATCGTCGCCGTCATCGCCGCGGCGATCGCCTGGTCCGCGTCCGATATCCCGCCGGTGCGGCGCGCGAGGCGTTCGGCGGTCACCCGCGGAGGGGCGGTGCAGCACAGCGCCAGGAGATCGGCGGAGGCACGCCGGGCCAGGTCCACCGCGGCGGTGCGGCGCGTGGCGTCCGTCCAGGAGGCGTCGACGACGACCGGCTCGCCGAGGCCGAGTAGCCTCTCGGCCCTGGACAACAGCTCGGTATAGGTCCGTCGGGTGGACTCCGCGCAGTAGATGCCCTCGCCGAAGGGGGCGGCCGCGGGCTGGTGTGGCGATATGCCGGCGAGTTCCTTACGAAGGCGGTCGCTGGTCAGCAGCGTGCAGCCGAGCCGGTCGGCGACGGCGGCGGCCAGAGTCGATTTGCCGGTACCCGGGAGCCCGCCGACGAGGACCAGGGTGACCGCGCCCGCCTGGAGATGGCCCAGCGTGAGCTCGGCCAGACGCCGGGCCTCCCACGCCGCTGTGGAGTCTCCCTGGCCATGGCGCAGGCAGGCGACCTTGGCGCGGACGAAGGCCCGGTAGGCGACGTAGTGATGCCACAGCGAGGGCGGCGAGGGGTCTCCGGAGAACTCGGCGTACCAGCCCAGGAACAGCTCTGCCAGGCGAGGCGCGCCGAGCCGCTCCAGATCCATGGCCAGGAAGGCGGCGTCGTCCAGGCCGTCGACGAAGCGGAGCCGGTCGTCGAATTCCAGGCAGTCGAGGATCCGAGGCCCGTCGTCCAGGCAGAAGATGTCGTCGGCGAGCAGATCGCCGTGGCCGTCCACGATCCGGCCTTCCGCGACCCGGGCGGCGAAGAGCGGTTCCCGGCCGTCGAGGAAGCGCAGCGTGAGCCGTTCGATCTCGTCGAGGACCTCGGCGTCCAGGACCGCCTCGGGCAGCGCCCGCACCTCACGGAAGCTCGCGGTCCAGCGGAGTCGCAGTGCCTGCCCGCTCCCTTGTTCGTCGATGCGGGGACTGCGCGGGGACCGGGCGTGCATGCCCGCGACCATTCGCGCGACCTGGCACACGGCGTTCTCCACCGGTTCTCCCGCGCGGACGAGCGCCGACAGGCGGCGTTCGTCCGGCATGCGCCGCATCACCACGAGGTGCTCCCAGACCCGTCCGTCCGGGCCGGCCACGTCGGCCACTCCTTCGTAGACGTCCGGCGCGAGCCGGCGGTTGAGCTCGACCTCCTTGCGGCACATCGCCCGCCGGGCCTCCAGCGTGGTGAAATCCAGGAAGCCCAGATTCACCGGTTTCTTCAGCTTGAAAGCGTGATCTCCGAGGAGGATCACGACCCCGGCGTGCGTCTCCTTGACCTGCGCCCATGGCCTCATCGAGGTGCCCCCGTCCCCGGTCGTTGCCAGGCGGCCGACCAGGAGCCGCCAGACAGCGTCTCCACATCTGCTTCCTGGAGACATTCCCCGCGCACCGGCTCCTCCCCTCGGCTGTGGTCTGCCGGTGCCCCGGCCGGTGGCGGGCCACGATCAGGGGCCGGCGGGAGGTGAAGCACAGCGTGGAATAGATGGGCGACTCGTGGCGACCGGTACATGACGTCGCATGCGACGGGCATGCCCGAGGACAGGACCGCAGATCAGCGCGATCACGTACGCGATGCGATCCGCGTTCCGCCGTAGAAGGGAGGGAAGGTCATGCCGCGTCGAACCGTCATGCCCGGTGACCTCAGTCGTCGCATCACATACCACCGTGAGAAGCTGGGCCTGACTCGCGAGCAGGTCGCGGAGCGTGCGGGGATGGCCCCCGGATTCCTCGAATACCTGGAGCAGAGTCCGTCGTCGCTCACGCAGGGGGTTCTGCTCCGGCTCGCCGCGTCCTTGGAGACGACGGCGGACGAGCTGCTGGGCGGCACCACCGATCGGCCGCCCGGCGGCGGCACGGCGGCGGCCTATCCCGTGTTGCGCGCACTCGAACCGCGCGAATGCCTGCGTCTGATCGCCCCGGGCGGTGTCGGCAGGGTGGCTTTCACCGGGCCTACCGGCCCTGTCGTCCTCCCTGTCAACTACACGATCCACCGTGACGCCGTCGTCTTCCGCACGCGCCTGGGGGGTTCCATCGGCGAAGGCGTATTGGAAAGCGCCACTACCATGATCGGTTTCGAGGTGGATCACATTGACGAGGCCAGGCGAGAAGGCTGGAGCGTGCTGATCCACGGGCCGGCCGGCCCCGTCGCCCAGGACGAACTGCCCATACCCGGCCTCGAACCATGGCCCGGAGGCGACCGCGGGCTCTACATCCGCATCGTGCCGTGCCACATCACCGGTCGCCGCATCCACGGCTTCTGAACGCGTCCACCTGTCTCAGGGCGCGGAACGTCCTGCCGGAGAACCACGTGGAGCCGGGCGTGAGAGGCGCCACCCGCCCTGTCGAAGGAGACCCGTCACTGGGAGCCTCGATCACTCCGGATCGCCGCCGTTCTCGCATGTATCTCGCGGCGGACGCGCTGGGAGAGCAGAGTGAGGCGTTCGCTGTGGCGGACCTGGGGCGCCCGCGGGTCGCGCAACGCCCGCGCGGGCGCCGGAAGGCGCGCGAGTTCCGCGGCGCAGCGGTCGCGCGACGTCGCGATCGCCTCGCTCGGGGCGAGCCGCCGCCCCGCCTCCATCACGGGGGCGAGCAGGGGGCGGTGGCCGGGCGGTGCGGGCTCGTCGCGCAGGCCGACGATGTCGCCGGTCTCCCCGCGGAAGACCTGCTTGGCGCCGGGGAGGGTGACCTTCCCCGCGGAGAGCTTCATCACCGGACGCCCGCCGTAGTCGACCAGCTTGTACGCGCTGTTCAGCGAGGGCGCGTCGGCCGAGACGCCCATCTTCGTGCCGACCGCGTAGATGTCGATCGGTGCGCCCTGCCGCACCAGGTCGTCGATGGCGTACTCGTCCAGCCCGCCGCTGGCGAGGATCTCCGCGTCGGGCAGCCCCGCTTCGTCGAGCATCCGGCGGGCCTGCCGCGACAGGTCCGCCAGGTCTCCGGAGTCGAGCCGTACGACCAGAGGCCCGGGCAGTCGCATCCGCCGGGACACGGCGATGGCCGCCCGGACGCCGGTCAGGGTGTCGTAGGTGTCGACGAGGAAGGTGTTCGCATCGGGCAGATCGGCGGCGAACGCCGCGAATGCGGCTTCGTCGTCGCCGAATGCCTGGATGTACGAGTGTGCCATCGTGCCGGCGGCGCGCAGGCCGTACCGCCGGGCCGCCTCGACGTTGCTGGTGGCGGAGAATCCGGCGATCGCGGAGGCCCGTGCCACCGACATGGCGGCGCCGATTCCCTGGGTGCGCCGGAAGGCGAAGTCGATCAGCCGTGCCCGGCCGGCGGCGAGCACGCATCTGGCGGCCTTGGTCGCCAC
Organism: Microbispora sp. NBRC 16548; assembly: GCF_030268985.1. Classification (NCBI taxonomy): domain Bacteria; kingdom Bacillati; phylum Actinomycetota; class Actinomycetes; order Streptosporangiales; family Streptosporangiaceae; genus Microbispora; species Microbispora sp. NBRC 16548. The sequence goes on along the minus strand of NZ_BSSF01000029.1, from coordinate 33,050 downwards.
GGTGGTCTGGAAGGTGATGTGGTTGAGCAGCACGGTCTCGGCCAGTTGGGCCTCGGCGATCGGACCGCTCACCTCGATGATCGGCTCGTCGGCGAACAGCGTGGATCCCTCCGGTGCGGCCCAGACGTCCCCGGTGAAGCGCATGCGTTCCAGGCCTCGCAGTACGTCGTGGCCGTACTGTCCGGTGCGTCCGAGGTAGTCGAGTTCGGCGCCGGTGAAGTGGAAGCCTTCGAGGAATTCCAGGCAGTCGTCCAGCCCGGCGGTGACGAGGAAGCCGCGGTTCGCGGGCAGCCTGCGGACGAACAGGCTGAAGGTGGCCCTGCCGGTCATGCCACGGCGAAGGTAGCTCGCCGCCATGTTGATCTCGTACAGATCGGTGAGCAGTCCGCTGGCCATGGCCTCCTCCTCGATCCTGCTGTGCCGACCCTGCGCGGCTTGCGGCTCAGCCCCGGGCGGTGGACCAGGGTGATCTTCCCGCCCGGAGGCGCCGCAGCGTGACCCCCTCCCTCGGCCGTGGCCTCGGCTGCAAGCGGTCAGTGGCGGACCACGATCACGGGCGCGCGAGCGTGATGAAGCACGGCGTGAGCAGTGGCGCCCAGGCCCAGCCAGGCGGCCATTCCCGTATGGGCCCCGATGATGACCAGGTCCGTCTCCGCGGAGGCCTCGATCAGGGCTTTGGCCGGATGCTCCTGCACGACGCGCTCGGTGAGCGTCACGTCGGGAAAGTTCTCCCGCCGACCGGCGATACTCTCCGCGAGCAGCCGCGCCTCCTCCGCCCCGACGCTGTCCACGTCGTAGACGAGCGGCTGAAGGTAGCCCAGTTCCGTCGCGGCCGGATGCGTCCAGGCGTGCACGGCACGCAGGCCGGCATGCCGCAGCGCGGCTTCGCGGAACGCGAACTCCAGGACGGGTTCCTGATCGGGGTGCCCGGTGACGCCAACGGTGATCTCACCGCGGCCGCCTTCTCTGGTCTGCCGGACGACGGCTACGGGGCAGGGAGCCCTGGCCGTGACGTAGCGGCTCACCGAACCCAGCAGCAGCTCGGCGAACCCGCCACGGCCGCGGTTTCCCACGACGATGAGCTGAGCGCCCTCCGCGGCTGCGACGAGCGCCTCCGCCGCCGCCCCGTTGACGATCTCAGCCGACACCGCCAGATGCGGCCTGCCCGCTCTCGCGTGGACCGTCGCCTCATCGAGCACGGTCCGTGCAGCCGCCTCGGCCTCGGCTCCCCAGCTCGCCGGCTGCGGGACGAGCGGCACGTAGTACGGCCAGCGCAGCGTCACGTACACGATCCGCAGCGGAGCACCGCGGAGCTCGGCTTCCTGACCGGCCCAGCCGGCGGCCTGAAGCGAGGGCGTCGATCCGTCGACGCCGACGACGATCGGCTCTGCCATGGCGTCACCCCTCACACGTTGCCGACCGACGGTCGGTAGGTAAGGCTCCTACTGCAGTTGTGCCCGCATCCGTGCCGTTCGTGCGGCTATGCCACATGAAGGAGCCGGAGGTGTGCTCTGATCCGGTGAAGAGTCGGACCACAGGCCCTGTGCCGGCCGGAGTTTCCCGCTACCCGAGATCGGGCTCCGATTCCGGCGCCCGGAGGTCGCCGATTCCGAAAAGACCCACGAGCGTGCCGTCCGCCCGGGTCACGACGACATGCCGGATGTCGGCGCGATCCATGCGCTCGGTCAGGCTCGCGACCTCTGCGCTCGGACGGGTGGTCGTGGCGCCGACGCACATGACACGCTCGGCCGTAGCCGTGGGATTCGCGCCGATCAGCTCACGCGCACCGATCACCCCGTGAACGACGCCATCCCCGTCGATCACCACAGCCAGCCCTGCCGGATCGGCGATGATTCTGTCCGCTACTTCCGCAAGCGGATCCTCCAGATAAGCGATCACCGGGTCACGACGCACCTGTTCTCTCACCAGGGCAGCGTTCCCTTCATAGGGAAGATCGGCGGAGATCCAGTCCATCTTGCCCGGCGAGTAGTCGTGGACGGTGTCAAAACCCAGCCTCTCCAGGCGGTGGGCCGCTCGGGGACTCAGATCGCAGAGCCAGTCGTGGCAGTAGACGATGATCGGCCGAGACCTGTCCAGCGTAGCGGGGGACAGGTCGTCGAGGTCCTCGAGCGGATGATTGACGGCGTACGGGAGGTGCGCCCACTCGTACTGCCCCCTGGGGAGCACTTCGACCAGCTGAGCCCGCCCGGCTGAGAGAAGATCCTGCACGGCTTCTCGAGTGACGACCTGCACCATGTTGTGGGGCCGTACCCCGCTGACGGAGAGTATGCGGGGTCACAAGAGTTGGGGCCGTCCTGTCGCCGTCGTCGCGGCGATCGCCTGTCCGGCGTCGTCGGGGCAGCGCCACCAACCGGCCGGTGTGCGCGATTGCCGGGAACGCGGTGACCCCAGGGTGGCGTGGGGCAGATGTGCGCTTTCCGCGATGGACGCGCGTCCCCCCCTGTACACGGGCGGAATGTGGGTACGGATGGGCGCAGGACAACAGGCCCTGCGGCCACGGGGAATGGCCGCTTGAGCGGTGGTTCCGGGGGTGGGCGTATGTTTCTTGATCGTCATGATGCGGGGGTACGGCTCGCCGACGAAATGCGCGGGCGTGGCGGAGCTGAGGATGTGGTCGTCCTGGGGCTGCCCCGGGGTGGGGTGCCGGTGGCGTACGAGGTGGCCCAGACGCTCGGCGCGCCGCTGGATGTGATCGTGGTGCGCAAGCTCGGGGTGCCATACCAACCGGAGCTGGGATTCGGCGCCGTCGGCGAGGGTGGGGTAGTCGTCGTCAACCGCGATGTCGTACGGCTCGCGAATCTCAGCCAAGCGGAGATGTCCGCTGTGGAGGAGCGCGAGCGGGCCGAAGTCGAGCGCCGGGCCCGCCGTTTCCGCGGTCACCGCCCGCCCACGGATCTGACGGGCCGTACGGTGATCGTGGTCGATGACGGGGTCGCCACCGGGGGAACGGCTCGTGCCGCGTGCCAGGTCGCACGCGCGCGTGGCGCTTCACGGGTGGTGCTTGCGGTGCCGGTCGGGGCGCGGGAGACGGTCGAGAGTCTGCGCGAGGACGCCGACGAGGTGATTTGCCTCGATGTCCCCGACCGCCTCTACGCGATCGGCTTCTGGTATCACGATTTCTCCCAGACCACCGACGAGCAGGTCGTCGAGTTGCTGCGGCGGGCCGCGTCTCGACATGAGGTCGCCGCAGGGTCCGTTCTGCACGGTCTCGCCGAGGATGTGCAGGTGGACGCCGGGCCGGTCCGGCTCCCCGGCCGGCTGGTCGTCCCTCCGAAGGCGGCAGGTGTCGTGGTGTTCGTGCACGGCAGCGGCAGCAGTCGGCACAGCCCCCGAAACCGGTACGTCGCGACTGTGCTCAACCACGCGGGTCTGGGGACGCTGCTGTTCGATCTGCTCACCGCGCAGGAGGAGATCGACCGCGGCAACGTGTTCGATATCGGGCTGCTTGCGGGAAGGCTCGTCCAGGTGACCGGCTGGGTAGGTCGTCAGAGCAGGTTGGCAGGGCTTCCGATCGGCTATTTCGGTGCGAGCACCGGCGCGGCGGCAGCGCTGTGGGCGGCAGCCGAACCTGGCAGCGAGATCGCGGCCATCGTGTCCCGCGGCGGTCGGCCTGACCTCGCCGAGCCCCGTCTCGGTGAGGTGCGCGCCCCCACTCTGCTGATCGTGGGAGGCCGCGACACCGTCGTGCTCGGTCTCAACCGGGCGGCTCAGGAGCGGTTGCGCTGCGAAAGCTCGCTTCAGGTCATCCCCGGCGCAACGCACCTGTTCGAAGAGCCGGGGGCGCTCGAGACGGTCGCCCACCTCGCCTGCGACTGGTTCACCGACCAGTTCACGCTCCATGCCGCATGAGGCCGCCGGCCTCGGCTGCGAAGACCCGGCGGCCGCTGACAGCAGAGGCGGGCGCCCTCCTCAGCAGTCGATCTCGCCCGCCGTTCGGCACGGTCGCGTAGCACCGGGCGTCGATGCGCGCGATCGTAGTCACGCCCGGGGCGTCGGCCGGGTCGAGACCGGCGCATCCCTTGCCCTCCCGCGAAGCGTTGTGCGGCCTGCGGGTCTCGCCGGCAGAGGACCGAAAGGGCTTCGGGCGCCTTGGCGGGTTTTCCGTCCGCGTCATAGGGGATTTCCGCTCCTATGGGTGCGCGATGAGCCAGATTCACGCTGCAGCGCAGGCTCAACGCAGCCGAGGAGGAGGCCGCGATGACCTGGGAGCCGATTCGGAAAACAGGACAGGAGGCGGCGCGGTCCAACCTGACGGACTACGAACGTGAGCGCCGCGGCTTCTCCTGGCAGACGGCGCGGCGATCCGTGTCCGGCCTGCCCGAGGGCCGGGGGCTGAACATCGCCTACGAGGCCGTGGACCGCCACGTGGACACGCCGCGACGCGATCACGTGGCGCTTCGGTGCGTCGGCAGGGACGACACGGTCACCGAGATGACCTACGAGGATCTCCGCTTCGCCACCAACCGCTTCGCCAACGTGCTGCGCGGCATGGGGGTGGGCAAGGGCGAACGGGTGTTCACGCTACTCGGCCGGGTGCCTGATCTCTATGTGGCCGTCCTGGGGACGCTGAAGAACCTGAGCGTGCTGTGCCCGTTGTTCTCCGCCTTCGGCCCCGAACCGGTCCGCGAACGGCTGCGCCTCGGCGACGGGCGTGTCCTGGTGACCACCCCGGAGCTCTACGCCCGGAAGGTCGCCATGATCCGCGAGTCGCTGCCCGGTCTGAAGCACGTGCTGGTCACCGGCGACGCTTCCCCGCCTCAGGGCGCCGTGTCCCTGCGGGGACTGATGGCCGAGGCGTCGGCGGAATTCGAGATTCCCCCCACTGACCCGGAAGACATGGCGCTGCTCCACTTCACCAGTGGGACGACCGGCACACCCAAAGGCGCCGTCCACGTACACGAGGCAGTGGTCGCCCACCGCGTCACCGCCACCTACGCCCTCGACCTGCGCCCCTCTGACGTCTTCTGGTGCACCGCCGACCCCGGCTGGGTCACAGGAATGTCGTACGGCGTCATCGCGCCGCTCAGCCTGGGAGCCACTCTCGTTACGGACGCGGGCGAGTTCGACGCGCGGCGCTGGTGCCGCGTCCTTCAGGATCAGCAGGTCACCGTCTGGTACACCGCCCCGACGGCGTTGCGCATGCTCATGCGTCATGGCGACACCCTTCCGGGCGAGTACGACCTGTCCGGGCTGCGCTTCATCGCCAGCGTGGGGGAGCCGCTCAACGCCGAGGTGGTGGTGTGGGGGCCGCGCGCGCTCGGCCTGCCGATCCACGACAACTGGTGGCAGACCGAGACCGGCGCCATCATGATCAGCAATTTCGCCGCGATGGACATCAAGCCGGGCTCCATGGGCCGTCCACTCCCCGGCATCGAGGCGACCGTGCTGGAAAGAGGCGCGGACGGGCGAGCCCGCGTCGTCGACGGCGAGGTGCGGGTGGTGGAGGAGCCCGACGTCGAGGGAGAACTCGCACTCCGCCCCGGCTGGCCCTCAATGTTCCGCGCCTATCTCGGGAACCCGGAAAGGTACCGCAAGACGTTCGCCGGGGGCTGGTATCTGAGCGGCGACATCGTCCGAAGGGACCGGGACGGTTACTTCTGGTTCGTCGGCAGGTCGGACGATGTGATCAAGTCGGCAGGGCATCTCGTCGGGCCGTTCGAGGTGGAAAGCGTGCTGATGGAGCATCCCGCCGTGGCCGAGGCGGGTGTGATCGGCAAGCCCGACCCGGTGGCCGGCGAACTGGTGAAGGCCTTCATCACGCTCAACACCGGCTTCGAGCCGACCGAGAGGCTTCAGCTGGAGCTGATCGCCTTCGGTCGGCGCCGCCTCGGCGCGGTCGCCCCCAAGGAGCTGTGTTTCGACCAGAACCTGCCGCACACACGCAGCGGCAAGGTCATGCGCCGCCTGCTCAAGGCTCGGGAGCTCGGACTCCCCGAGGGCGATATCTCGACCCTCGAACGCCAGGAAGGAACCGCACCGTGACGGTCATGCTTCCGAAGGGCCGGCTGCTCACGCTCCGGCGTGCGCGGCGAGGAAGTCCGCTCCACCGGCGATGGTGGAGAAGGCCGGGTAGTCGTCCTCCTCGATCCGGCACCCGCTGGATTCACTCAGCGTCTGCACGTAGGTGAGAAAGTCGAGCGAGTCCAGTTCGAGAGCCTCGCGGATGTCGGCGTCCCGCGGTAGCGTCGCCGGGTCCATGTCCGGCGCCACCTGGCTCAACGCGGTCGTGATGAGTTCCCGAGCGTGTTGTGGCGTCATAGCGTTTGCGGCTGGTTGAGTAGTCGGTCGACGATGCCGAGGAACCGCCCGCCGGTGTAACCGTCGGTCGCTCGATGATCTGCGGCCAGGGTGACGGTCACCAGCGGCCGGACACCCAGCAGCCCGTCGACGGCCCACGGACGATCGAGGATCTTCCCGAAACCCACCAGGGCCACCTGCGGTGGGTAGATGACGCCGTGCACCGCTTCGACTCCCTGGTCACCGAGGTTGGTGACGGTGATGGTGGCCTCGGTCATCTCGGCACCGCGCAGCCGCCCCGTACGCGCCCGGGAGACCAGGTCTTTCAGAGCGGCCATGAGATCGTCAAGCTCGCGGCAGGCCGCGTCGTGCAAGGCCGGGGCGATCAGGCCGCCGCCTTTGAGCGAGACCGCCACCCCCAGATGCACGGCCTTCCCAGGTACGAAGGCATCGTCGACCCAGAAGCCGTTCAACTGCGGCACCGCGGCGGCGGCGCGGGCAGCCGCCTTGAGGAGCAGGGCCGCGGGGAGCAGCCGACGTGAGACCGGCAGATCGTGGTTGCGCTCGCGCAACCACGCGAGCGCGCGGGTGAGGTCCACGGTTGCGCTCAGGTAGTAGTGCGGAATCTCCCGTTTCGACCTAGCCATCGCCCTCGCGATCGCCTGGCGCATCGCCTCCCGCCGGCGTTCCAGGTCAGCCTCCGGTACGGCTCGCGCCTCCACCGGCTCGGCAGGCGTGCGGGCGGCCGCTTCCTCCTCCTCGTGCGGCCGTGCCTCGGTGCCCCGTTCGGCCGCCTCCCGCACGTCCTGGGCGCGGATCGCACCGGCGCGCCCCGTGCCGTGGACGCCGGCGAGGTCGACGCCGAGTTGCGCGGCGAGCCTGCGCGCCAGCGGTGAGACCTTGACCTGCGGTGCGAGCTCCACATGCTCGACGTCCGCGCGGGTCACCCGTCCGTGCGGACCCGTCCCCCGTACGCGGGCGATGTCCAGTCCGCGTTGCTCGGCGAGATGCCGTACGAGGGGTGAGGCGACCGGTGACGGAACGTGCGGCGCGCCTGGCGTCGGCAGGCGCGCCGGCGTTGGCCGTCGTGGGCGCGCCCGCTTCCTCTGGGGCGGAGCCGGCATCGGCTCGGGAGACACCGGTTCGGCAGCGGGCGGGGTGCCGGCGATGACGGCGAGGGCCGTACCGACCGGCACCCGCCGGCCGGTCCCCACCAGCAGGCTCTCGACCGTCCCCGTGTGGAACGACTCGACCTCGATCGTGGCCTTGTCGGTGTCTATCACCGCGATGACGTCACCCTTGCGCACCCGATCCCCTGGCTTGACCCGCCACTCGGCCACTGTGCCCGACTCCATGTCCGCACCGAGCGAAGGCATCACAAACTCCGCGCGCTCGTTCATGAGGCGACCGCCTCTCGCGCGGCGGCGACGATCGACGGCACCTGGGGGAGGGCGGCCTCCTCCAGGTGGCGGGCGTAGGGGATGGGGACCTCCGCTGTGCAGACCCGCTGGATCGGCGCGTCCAGCTGGTAGAAGGCCCGCTCCACGATGCGGGTGCCGATCTCGGCCGACAGGCTGCCCGACCGCCAGCCCTCGTCCACGATGACGGCCCGATGCGTGTTGCCGACCGACTCCACGATCGTGGCGTCGTCGAGCGGGCGCAGGACGCGTAGGTCGATCACGTCCGCCTCGATGCCTTCGGCGGAGAGCGCGTCGGCGGCGGCCAGTGCCTTCCCGGTCGTGCCGCCGTAGGCGATCAGTGTGATGTCCCTGCCGGAGCGCCGGAGCGCGGCGGAGGTGATGTCCACCAGGCCGGGGCGCGGCTGCCCCGACATGCCGTACAGCGAGCCGTGTTCGAAGATCAGGACGGGGTCGGGGTCCTCCAGGGCCGGCCAGAGCATGCCGCGGGCGTCCTCGATTGTCGCGGGTGCGAGGATCCGCAGGCCCGGAATGTGGGCGTACCAGCCTTCGAGGCTGTGTGAATGCTGCGCGGCGAGTTGCCGGCCGGCTCCGGTGGTCATCCGGATCACCAGCGGGACGTTCAGCTGCCCGCCCGACATGTGCAGGAGCGTCGCGGCGTTGTTGAGGATCTGGTCGAGGGCCAGCAGGCTGAAGTTCACCGTCATGATCTCGACGATGGGACGCATCCCGCCCAGCGCCGCACCGATGCCCGCGCCGACGAAGGCGGCCTCCGACAGCGGGGTGTCCCGGATACGCTCGGGGCCGAACTCCTCCAGCAGGCCCAGACTCACCGCGAAGCAGCCCCCGTACGCGCCCACGTCCTCGCCCATCAGGAACACGCGGTCATCGCGGCGCAGGGCCTCGCGGATCGCCTCCCGCATGGCCTCGCGATAGGTGGTCGTCGCCGCGCTCACGACGCCGCCTCCACCGACCCCGCGCGCGCTCCGCCGCTCGCCGGGGGCGTCTCGCTGTAGACGAAACGGGAGAGATCCTCCACCGGCTCGACCGGCGCCTGCTCAGCGAAGGCGACGGCCTGGTCGATCTCTGCTGATATCTCCTTCTCCAGCACGGCGAGATCGTCGTTCGTGATTTCGTGTTCCGCCTTCATCGAGGCGACGAGGGCATCGATGGGGTCGCGCTTCTTCCACTGCTCGATCTCCTCCTTGCTCCGATAACGGTCTGGGTCGTACATCGAGTGGGCGCGGAAGCGGTAGGTGCGCAACTCCACGAAATACGGTCCGGCCCCGGCGCGGATCGCTTCGGCCGCCCGGGTCGCCGCGTCGGCGACCGCCAACACGTTCATCCCGTCCACCTGCCACGCCGCCACGCCGTATCCCGCCGCGCGAAGGGCCAGATCGGTCTGGGCGTGGGACTTGGCCAGCGCGGTGCCCATCGCGTACAGGTTGTTCTCGCAGGCGAACAGCACCGGCAGCCGCCAGAGCGCCGCGAGATTGACGCATTCGTGGAACCCGCCCTCGGCCATCGCGCCGTCGCCGAAGAAACACACGGTCACCCGGTTTCGGTCCTGCAGTTTGTCGGCGAGGGCGAGCCCGATCGCCAGGGGAAGTCCGCCGCCGACGATCGCATTGCCGCCGTAGAAGCGGCGGGCGACGTCGAAGATGTGCATCGAGCCGCCGCGCCCCCGGCTACACCCCGTGGCCTTGCCGTACATCTCGGCCATGATCGTTGTGGCGGGCACTCCGCGGATGAGCGCGTGCCCGTGTTCCCGGTAGGTGGAGACGACCGCGTCGTCCGTGGCCAGCGCGTGGCAGACGCCGGCGGCCACCGCCTCCTCACCGATGTAGAGGTGCATGAATCCGCGGATCTTTTCGCCGCTGTACAGCTCGACACAGCGTTCCTCGAACCGCCTGACGCGCAGCATCTGGCGCAACAGGTCCCGATGCGACTCGGCCCGCGCGCTCTTGTTTCCAGCCATAGGTCCGTCCTCGTGCGCGGTTCGCTCCACTCGGCTCGACCACTTGGTCCCGGGTTTAGGCGCCCTCCGGCATCTTGTTCAGGCGTGCGAGCATGCCGGCGGCCACGTGTGAGGCATAGGCGTAGGCCTCCCGAACCGTCGCTGTCTCGCAATCGCGGTACACCTCGTCCGGGACCTGCCGCACCTCGTTCGGGAATGATCGATCGGGCATCTCGCTGTTCACCCTCTAATGCTGGCGTTCTTACCCACAGATAGGCACAGTCCACTTGTGAGGTTGGGTCAAGGTATGCAGTGACAGATCGACGTCGAATAGGGACCGAGGAAGTCTGGACGACGGCGAGTGTCGGTCGTCTACACGTCCAAGGTCACGGCGCAGACCCATCCGTGCGGTCCGTGATCGAAACGCAGGCCGTGGAGTGCGACGGCCTTGGGCACCGCGCCGATCTGGGGGACGGCCGCCACGTCGGTCATGCCCAGCGTCAGCCACAGTCCCGCCTCGTCCTCGTGCGCATCGATCTCGCAGGGGACGCGGGCTGCCGTGTCCATGAGGTAGATCACCTCGTCGAGCACCGTCAAGAGTTGCTCGTCGGGCGGGGCCGGGGCGACGTGGAGCGTACGCGTGCCGTGACGCTCGGCTCGGCTGAGGTCGGCGAAGCCGTCGATCATTGCGCGGACGGCCTCGGCGATGCATTCGGCGACGGTGGGGGCCCATGCCTCCAGGCGGACGTCGGCGGTGTGGGGGAGCGAGCGATGGCCGCGCCCGCCGATCGGGCCTCTACCGCCGTGGGGCCGGGCCACCGGGTCAGCCCTTCACCACGCCGAGCGGGACGAGCCGCGCGACCATGCGGCAGAGCCCGGCTCCGACGCTCGCCGCGACCACGGCGTCCACGTCCTTGTAGGCGTCCGGCTTCTCTTCGGCGAGGCCACGCCAGGAGGATCCGCGTACGGCGATGCCCTGGCCCTCCAACCGCGCGCGCAGCTCCCGTCCACTGGTGGAGCGCGCGGCCTGATGGCGGCTCTGGACGCGACCGGCGCCGTGGCAGGTGGAGTGGAAGGCGTGCCCGCCGGGCACGCCGGTGAGCACGTACGAGGCGGTGCCCATGGTGCCGGGGATGAACACGGGCTGGCCGAACGGCGCCAGATCCGCCGGCAGATCGGGATGGTGGGGCGGGAGCGCGCGGGTCGCGCCCTTGCGGTGCACGCACAGCCGCCTCCCGTCGTGCTCTTCCACCTTGGCCAGGTTGTGCGACACGTCGTAGACCAGGGCCAGAGCGGCGCCGGTGACCTGACGGAACGCCCGCCGGGCCGCCTCGGCAAGCAGCTGCCGGTTGGCCCGGCCGTAGTTGGCCGCCGCGGCCATCGCGCCCAGGTAGCCGCGGCCTTCCGGCGAGTCCACCGGGACGCAGGCCAGCTGCCGGTCCGGCACACCGATGCCGTAGTCGATCATGGCTTTGTCCATCGCGCGGACGTGATCGGTGCAGATCTGATGTCCCAGGCCGCGTGATCCGCAGTGGATCATCACGCACACCTGGCCGAGCCGCAGACCGAACGCGGCCGCCACCGCCTCGTTGTAGATCTCCTCGACCGCCTGGACCTCAAGGAAGTGGTTGCCGGAGCCGAGACTGCCGACCTGGACCAGGCCTCGTTCCATCGCCCGGGTGCCGACCTGGCCGGGGTCGGCGCCGGCCACGGCTCCCTGATCCTCACAGCGGTCCAGATCGCGAGCCTCGCCGTGCCCCGCCCGTACGGCGAAGCGCGCTCCTTCGCGCAGCACCCGGTCGAGCTGGGCGGGGCCCGGCAGACGCCACACTCCGCCTCCGCCGAGCCCACGGGGTGTGGCCGCGTCCAGGTCGTCCATCAGCCGGTCCATGACGGGCACGAGTCCTTCGCGGTGCAGGTCGGCGGCCAGCAGACGCACCCCGCAGGAGATGTCGAATCCCACACCCCCGGGGGAGACCACTCCGCCCGCCGACACGTCCGTGGCCGCCACGCCCCCGATCGGAAAGCCGTACCCCCAGTGCAGGTCGGGCATCCCGTAGGAGGCGCCGACGATGCCGGGCAGGGTGGCCACGTTGACGATCTGCTGAAGGGCCTGCTCCTCGGGCATCAGGTCCCGGGAGACGAACACGACTCCCGGCACCCGCATCGGCGCCTGCCGCTCGATACGGAACCGAAAGGGTGTCTCCTGTACAAGCTTCATGACCCATCTCACCCGATTGCGACGTCCCGAGATCTGCGAACGAATCCAGCCGGGATTCGGCACAACGGCGCGGCTACCGGCTCCACAGACTGTTCCGCTCGGCGGGCGGGGCGACCTGGGCGATGTCCCTGGACGTGATGACCAGGAGCTTGTCCGCCAAGTCGGCAAGCGCGCGGGCCGTGGCGAGCTCGTCGCCGATTTCGGGGACCGAGGGGTCGACGGGGTTGCGGCGTGCGTGTCCTGCACCGGCCAGATGGCCGTCCCTGGTGGTCAGCACCGCCTTGGCGAAGGTGTCGTCGCCGTGCTCTGAGAGGTAGATCTGCACGGTCCACCGCTTAGTCTCCATGTCAGGAAACCTCCGCTCCCCCTGGACGTCCGATGCGGACGGTTGATCTCGTGGCGGGTCGAGCCATCGGCTCACGGTGCGGCCCGATGTCAGGGCACGAGTGTCGGCTCTTCGACCTTGGCGCCCTCCGCACCCACGAACTGCGACAACGCGCGCACCGTGCTGAGGAACTGGGCGGGGAACACGATGGTGGAGTTGTGCTCCACGGCGATCTCACTCAGGACCTGGAGATTGCGCAGTTGCAACGCGATCGGATGGGCGGCGATGACATCGGCGGCCTCGGCCAGCCGGCCGGCGGACAGCGCCTCACCCTCCGCCGCGATGATCTTGGCACGCTTCTCACGTTCGGCTTCGGCCTGGCGGGCCATCGCCCGCTGCATAGAGGGCGGCAGTTCGATGTCCTTGAGCTCCACCAGAAGGACGTAGACGCCCCACTGCTGCGTGATGCGATCGAGGATCTGTTTGATCGACTCGTTGAGCGTCTCGGTGTCGGTGAGCACCTGGTCGAGCAGGGAGCGCCCGACCACGTTGCGGACGGTTGTCTGAGCGATCTGACCGATGGCCGTCTCGACGTTCTCGATCTCCACGATCGACTTCACGGGGTCCACCCGGCGGAAGTACGCGACTGCGGCGACGCCGATGGAGACGTTGTCGCGGGTGATGATCTGCTGCGAGGGGATGGGCATGGTCACCGTGCGGAGGCTCACCTTCCGCATGCGGTCGACCAGGGGGATCATGAACCGCAGACCGGGATCGCGGACGTCGCGGACTTTGCCGAGCCGGAACACCACACCCCGCTCGTACTGCCGCACGATGGCAATGCCGAGATTTGGCATCGCTGGCCCCAATCCACACGTGATCGCCACTGCTGACGACCCGGGCTTCGATCTGACCGATCCCCGCCGACCGGCGTGCAGGGAGGCGTCCTGTCTCACTCCATGACGTCGGCGGAGCCCTCTACTCGTGAGCCTCGCGTCGCGCGGCGCGGGAAGGTAGAGAATTTCGTCCGCTCACTTGTGGACGAACGTCCTGGCCGAAGCCGGTCTCCTACCGGGCGAGATCGGAGGCGTCGCGGGTATCGCCGGCCGGTACAACCATGGCGTCGGCTACTGCTCATGGCCAGGGTGGGTATAAGGGCCGGGACGCGGGTCATTCGACGTGTCTCGGGGGGCACCGATGAGCGTAACGGACATGGGCAAGAAGGCGCGGGACGTGATGCACGAAGGCGTTCAGTGCATCGGTGAACACGAAACGCTGCGCACCGCCACGCAGATCATGGCCGACCTGGGAGTCGGCGCGCTGCCCATCTGCGGGGACGACGACCGGCTCAAGGGGATCATCACCGACCGCGACATCGTGGTCATGTGCTGCGCGCACGGCATGGACATCGACCGGACGACGGCCGGGGAACTGGCCCGTGGCCTGGTGTGGGTCGATGCCGACGCCAGCGTGGAGGAGGCGCTGTTCGCGATGGAGGAGCACCACATCAAGCGCCTGCCCGTGATCGCACGTCATCGTCTGGTCGGCATCATCAGCGAGGCGGATCTGGCCAAGGAGTTGCCGGACAGCAAGCTCGCGGAGTTCGTCCACCGCGTCTACGCGCTCGACTGACCGCCGGCGGCCGCACCTCCGCTGACCGGAGTTGAGCTCGATGACGCATGCGGAACGGGAACCAGGCCCGACGATGCGGAGGTGATCCGATATGGAACGCCGTTCTCCCGTGAGTGCGCTCGATCCCTCCGAGATACAGGTGGAGACCCGGGGATCGGTCCCGGCCGGTTCGGCCGACGAGGCTCGCGAGACCGTCGCGGCCCTGACCCCGCTCGCGCACGAACCGGTGCTCTACGCCCGGGTGAAGCTCGGTGTCTCGGCCGATCCGGCCGTCCCCCGTCCCTGCGTCGCCCAGGCCAACCTCGACGTGAACGGGCGGCTCGTCCGCGCCCAGGCGGTCGGCGAGCACATGCACCAGGCCATCCGCCTCCTGGAGGACAGGCTCCGGGTCCGGCTGCGCCGTACGTCCCGGGACTGGGAGGACCTGCGCGGGCGAAATCCCTTGGACGTCGACCAGGAGTGGCGGCGTTCGAGCCCGCCTCGCCACCCGCTGCCCTACTTCCCCCGGCCTCCCGGCGAGCGGCAGGTCGTACGGCACAAGGCGTACGAGCTCGCCTGGGCGACCCCTGACGAGGCCGCCTTCGACATGGAGCAGCTCGACTACGACTTCCACCTGTTCCGGGAGGTGGACACCGGTCAGGACAGCGTCATCTACCGCAGCGGAGAGGCATACCGGCTGGCGCAGGTGTCGCCCCGCCCCGATGGTCTGGGCCCGGTGTCCGTGCCGCTCACCGTCAGCACCACGCCCGCACCGGTCCACACCCTGGAGGAGGCCACGGCCCGGCTGGAGACGAGCGGCCTGCCCTTCGTGTTCTTCGCCGACAGGCGGACGGGCCGGGGCAACGTCGTCTACCACCGCTACGACGGCCACTACGGGCTCATCACGCCCAGCGGCTGACCGGCGTCCCCGGGCGGTGTGATTGGCTGGATGTGCTGGTGAGGAGGGGAGGCCGCATGCGTATCGCCAACGTTTACCGTCCCCTGGTGTTCGGCTGTCCGGTGAGTGCGAAGCTGCCCGAGGTGGCGCGCCGGATGACGGAGAAGAACATCGGCGCGCTCGCCGTGCTCGAAGGGGACCGGGTCACCGGAGTGATCACAGAACGGGACCTCGTGACGGCACTTGCCACATCCGACGATCCCGCCGGGCTGAGCGCGGGAACGTGCGCGTCGTCGGACATCAAGACCGCGACCTTGGACGAGGACACGCGCGAGGTGGCCCGCCGCATGCTCGATCACGGCATCCGCCACATCCCGGTGGACCAGGACGGGCGCCTGATCGGCATGGTGTCGATGCGCGACCTTCTCTCGGTGGAGACACTCGCGCCGTAGCCGCCGCACGATCCTCAGGGATCAGGGGCGGGTCCGCGTTCCGGCGGGATAGGCGCGAGCTCCAGTTCGATACACGCCTCCAGTTCCGCCTTGCCGGGCAGCCGGCGCAGGCGTACGAGCATGCTCGGAATCTGGTGCCCGAGCTGGTCGAGGGCGACCACCAGGGGAGTGATGTCCCAGCGGGCGTGGCCGGGTTGGCCACGAAGGTAGCGCGCAAGCCGGTTGTCGAACTCCCGGCGCAGCTTCTCGTCGTCGTGGACGTAGCGGATCACCAGTTCCCGGCCGTCGCCATCATCGATCATGATGTCTCCCGCACGTGAACGTGGCCGCCGGGCGGCGGTACGGCGGGACGCCGGCGATCAGGCCGACGGCCACGACCGCGTTCCGCGGACCGCTGAGGCAGGTTCCCGGCGCTCCTGTCCTCGTTCGGCCGCGGCGACGTTCTCTTTCACCGAGAAGAAGCTGTCGGGTGCGACGGAGATCGAGTCGATACCCGCCTCGACCAGGAACCGGGCGAAGTCCGGGTCGTCGCTGGGACGTTGCCCGCAGAGCCCGACCTTGCGTCTCTTGGCGTGCGCGGCCGAGATGAGGTGCTCGATGCTGCGGGTGAGGGCGGGATTGCGTTCGTCGAACAGATGCGCCAGCTCGGCGGAGTCCCGGTCGACCCCGAGGGTGAGCTGGGTGAGGTCGTTGCTGCCGATGGAGAACCCGTCGAAGCGGTCGGCGAACTCCTCGGCCAGGATGATGTTGGCCGGGATCTCGGCCATGGCGTAGACCTCCAGGCCGCCTCGGCCCCGCCCCAGGTTCTCCTCGGCCATGACCCGCAGGACCCGGTCGGCCTCCTCGACCGTACGGCAGAACGGGATCATCACGATGACGTTGGTGAGCCCGATGCGCTCCCGCACCCGGCGGATGGCACGGCATTCGAGGGCGAAGCCCTCCCGGTATCCCTCCGTGTAGTAGCGGCTGGCCCCGCGCCACCCGAGCATCGGATTCTCCTCGTGGGGCTCGAACCGCCGCCCGCCGACGAGCCGCGCGTATTCGTTGGTCTTGAAGTCGCTCATTCGTACGATCACGGGGTCGGGCCAGCGGGAGGCGGCGATGCGGGCGATGCCGTGGGCCAGTCGCTCGACGAAGTACTCGGTCAGGTCGTCGTAGCCCCGGGTGAGCTCGGTGATCCTGCGGCGGGCGTCCTCCTCGACGCGGCCGGGGTGCACCAGGGCCATGGGGTGGATCTTGACGTGGTTGTTGACGATGAACTCCATCCGGGCCAGGCCGACGCCGTCGGCGGGCAGCCGCCACCAGCGGAAGGCCGCGGCGGGGTTGGCCAGGTTGAGCATGACCCTGGTCCTGGTGGCCGGGATGTCCTCCAGGCTGATCTCCTCGTCCTCGTAGTCGCGCAGGCCCTCGTAGACGAAGCCCTCGTCCCCCTCGGCGCAGGAGACGGTCACCGTCATGCCGTCACCGAGCAGGGTGGTCGCGTCGCCGGTGCCGATGATCGCGGGGACGCCGAGTTCGCGGCTGACGATGGCGGCGTGAGAGGTGCGGCCGCCGTGGTCGGTGACGATCGCCGCGGCCCTCTTCATGATCGGCTCCCAGTCGGGGTCGGTGATCTTCGTGACGAGCACCGATCCGGCCACGAAGCGGTCGATCTCCGCCGCGCTGGTCAGGTTGCACACCGGCCCTGCCGCTATCGCGTCTCCGATGGCCAGCCCCTTCACCAGCGGCTCGACCATTGGTTCACCGGCGTCGCGGATGCGGTAGGTGCGCAGCAGCGACGCCTCCCGGCGCTGGTGGACGGTCTCCGGGCGGGCCTGGACGAGGAAGATCTCGCCGGTCCTGCCGTCCTTGGCCCATTCCATGTCCATCGGGGTGCCGTAATGGCCCTCCACCGCGGTGGCCCACCGGGCCAGCAGCATGATTTCCTCGTCGTCCAGCGCGTACCGGACCGCCTCTTCCTCTGTGGTGTCGAGCTGGCGGGTTCCTCCCGCCGCGTCGTAGACCACCTTGCGTTCCTTGCGCCCCCGGGTCTTCGACACGATGGGGCACAGGTCCGGGTCGCCGAGGAGCGGCTTGAACACCACGTACTCGTCGGGATCCACCTTGCCGCCGACCACCGTCTCGCCCAGCCCCCAGGAGGCGTCGATCAGGACCGAGCGGGGGAAACCGGTCTCGGTGTCGATCGAGAACATCACTCCGGCGGCGGCCAGGTCGGAGCGGACCATGCGCTGCACCCCGACCGACAGGGCGACGTCCAGGTGACCGAACCCGCTGTCCTCCCGGTAACTGATCGCCCGGTCGGTGAACAGGGACGCGTAACAGCGAAGACAGGCGCCGAGCAACGCCGCCGCACCGCTGACGTTGAGGAAGCTCTCCAGCTGCCCGGCGAAACTGGCCTCCGGCAGGTCTTCCGCGGTCGCGCTGCTGCGCACCGCGACATCCGGATCGATGGTCCCCAGGCGATCGGCCAGCTCACCGTATGCCTGCTCAACGGCTTCCGTGACCGCCGCCGGAAGCTCGGCCGCCAGGATGGCGTCCCGTATCGCGCGGCCGACGTCCGGCAGGTCGGCCCCTCGGCGCAGCCGGCCGATGTGCTCCGCGATCACTTCGTTCAGCCCGTTCACCTGGATGAACCGGCGATAGGCGTCGGCGGTGAGGGCGAAGCCCTCCGGCACGCGAACCCCCGCCCGGGCCAGGTTGCGCGTCAGTTCCCCCAGGCCCGCGTTCTTGCCGCCCACCAGGCCGACGTCCGTACGGCCCAGCTCGGCGAACCACCTGACCAACCGCGACATGGCCCACCCCGCTACATGTCGACTACGAGAGTCCCTCCCACCCTTCGCCTCGCGCAGCCGGCGAGGTAGGGAACTTCGTCTCCTGCACGCGGACGAACGTCCCGGCCCGTACCCGCCACCGTCCTGCCGCAAGCTCACCCGGGTCGAAGTGGGATCACGTCGGTTCGTGGGTACGGAGCCAGGAATCAGGGGGTGGACACGCGAGATGCCCAGTCACGTTTTCCAGGACGAGATGCGGCAGGTGCTCGACGAGGTATACCGCGAACGTGAAACGGTCGCGGTCCGGGATGTCTACGCGAACGCGTCGGCGCGTCTGCACCTGACCGCCGACATGCTCGCGCACCTGAACGAGATCCCGGAGGGCGCCTACACCAGGCAGGAGATGACCGAGGCGATCAACAGAGTGATCCTGCACCGTAACGAGCAGGACGTTCTCGGCTTGATCGAGTAGCCTTCCAGGCCGGGGAAGCAGAGGACACGGCCGAGACGTAACGCGGCGCCGAATGCCGGACACCACGTCAGAGTGCGGTTTCCGGGTTGGAACCCCGCCCGGGTTGAGCGGGCAGGCCCAAGAGGAGCTGCGTTGAATCCGTGGTCACTGGCGTACGAGGGGTTCGATCCCTCTCACGAAGGGCTGCGCGAGGCCCTGTGCACGCTGGGCAACGGCCGATTCGCCACGCGAGGCGCGGCACCCGAAGCCGAGGCCGATGCCGTCCACTACCCGGGGACGTACGTCGCCGGATGCTACGACCGGCTCACCTCGAACGTCGACGGCCACCAGCTGACCAACGAGGACATGGTCAACCTGCCGAACTGGCTGCCCCTGACCTTCGCGACACCCGGCTCCGAATGGTTCTCCCCGAGCACCGCGGACCTGCTCCGGTATCGGCAGGAGCTGGACATGCGCCACGCCGTCCTGCACCGGCTGATCCGCTTCCGGGACACCCAGGGCCGTATCACGTCGGTACGGCAGCGCCGTCTGGTCTCCATGGCCGACCCGTACCTGGCCGCTCTGGAGACGACCTTCACGGCCGAGGACTGGTCGGGGCCTCTTCGCGTACGCTCCGGGCTGGACGGCCGCGTGGCCAACACGGGAGTGGCCCGATACCGCGACCTGCGTGGCGACCATTTGACACAGCACGCGGCGGGGGCCGAAGGACACCTGGCATGGCTTCGGGCACGGACCCGGTCCGCCGGTGTCGAGGTCGTCCTGGCCTCGCGAGTCGGCACCTCCTCGAACAGTGGAGGCGGGCCCGAGGTCGACCGATACGACGACCATGTCATGGAGACACGCGTGCTGCGCTTGGAACGGGGCCATCCTGTCACGGTCGTCAAGACGGTCGCGCTCACCACATCGCGCGATCTCGCCATCGCCGATGCGACCTCCGCCGCGCTGCGGCGGGCCGAACTCGCGCCGGGGTTCGGCGAACTGCTGAAACAGCACGAGATCGCCTGGCGTGACCTGTGGGAACGGGCCCGGCTGGAGGTGACGGGCCCGCGCGTCCAGCGGGACATCCGCCTGAACACCTTCCACCTGCTGCAGACCCTGTCGCCGCACACCGCCGGCCTCGACGTGGGTGTGCCCGCACGTGGCCTGCACGGCGAGGCGTATCGGGGACATGTGTTCTGGGACGAGCTGTTCGTGCTGCCCTGGCTGACCCTGCGGTTCCCCGATATCGCCCGCGGTGCGCTTCGCTATCGCCTGCGGCGGCTTCCGGAGGCCCGGGCCGCGGCCCGCGCCGCGGGCCTGCGCGGGGCGATGTTCCCCTGGCAGAGCGGCAGCGACGGCCGCGACGAGACCCCGCGGTTCCACCTCAACCCCCGCTCCGGCCGGTGGACACCTGACCACACGTACCTGCAGCGGCACGTCGGGCTGGCCATCGCCTACAACGCCTGGCAGCACTACGCGATCACCGGCGACATGGAGTTCCTCGCCGGGACGGGCGCCTGCCTTCTGGTCGAGATCGCCCGCCTCTTCGCCTCGCTGGCCCGGCTCAACCCCGTGTCGGGCCGCTACGAGATCCAGGGCGTGATGGGGCCGGACGAGTACCACGACGGCTATCCCGGCGCGGCGTCCCCGGGCCTGGACAACAACGCGTACACCAACATCATGACGGTGTGGCTGCTGCTGCGCGCTCGTCAGGCGCTCGACCTGATGCCGCAACGCGCGCGGGAGGATCTGCGCCGCCGTCTCGGCCTGACGGACGTGGAGACCGAGCGCTGGGAGGAGATCACCCGGCGGATGCGCGTGGACTTCCACGATGGCGTCATCAGCCAGTTCACGGGGTACGCGCAACTGGCGGAGCTGGACTGGGATCGTTATCGCGGCGTGCGGCGACTGGACCGTGCGCTGGAGGCCGACAACGACAGTGCCAACCGCTATCGGGCGTCGAAGCAGGCCGACGTGCTCATGCTGTTCTACCTGCTCACGGCCCGGGAGGTGAGGCAGATCCTCGACCGGCTGGGCTATCCGGCGGCACCGGGCCTGACCCGGCGCACCATCCGCTACTACCTCTCCCGCACCTGCCACGGTTCGACCCTGAGTGCCGTGGTGCACGCCTGGGTGCTGGCGCGATCGGACCGCACCGGCTCATGGCGATTCTTCACCGAGACGCTGACCGGCGACATCACCGACGTACAGGGAGGGACCACCGCCGAGGGGGTCCACCTGGGCGCCATGGCCGGCACGCTGGACCTGGTCCAGCGCTGCTACCTCGACCTCGAGGCCAGGCCCGACGGCCTGCACCTGAATCCGGTGCTCCCCGAACAGCTCACCACGCTGTCGCTGTGCCTCCGCTACCGAGGTGCGGAGCTCTCCATCGAGGCCGATCCCTCCCGCGTACGGATCACCCGGGCCGATGACGGCCCTACCGCCCTGGATTTCGTGGTGCACGGCCACCACGCCCGGCTTCGGCGCGGCGACAGCCGTACCTTCCCCCTCCCGGAACGAAGGCGCGACGAGTGATCGGCGGCCGAACGCATCGAGGGCCAGGTCGAGCCGCAGGACCGGAGGTGGCGGGCGAACGCGCCATCACACCCACGCCGATCAATCCGCGTGCCGACGGGTTGCACGGCTCAGTTCGGCGGTGAGTTCCGCCACGGCCGCGGTTCCCGCGGCAGCATCGGGTGCGTCGAGGACAGCCTTGACCAGTACGGACGCGACGATCACGCCGTCGGCGAAGCGAGCCACCTGGGCAGCCTGCGCAGCGTCGGAAATCCCGATTCCGACGCAGACGGGGAGTTCGGTGGTCGCCCTGATACGCCGCACCAGCGAGCCGGCGGCTGTGCTGACAGCGTCCCGGGCGCCGGTGACCCCCATCAGCGATGAGGCGTAGACGAACCCTGTTCCTGCCGCGGTGAGTTCCCGCAGCCGTTCGTCGGTGGTGCTCGGCGCGGCCACGAAGACGGTGGCGAGGCCATGCCTGGCCGCGGTTTCGCGCCACAGCGCGGACTCCTGCACGGGCAGGTCAGGAAAGATGCATCCCGCGCCGCCTGCCTCGGCCAGCTCGCTGCCGAAGCGCTCGGCGCCGTACTTGTCGATCGGGTTCCAGTAGGACATGACCAGGACTGGCTTGCCGGTGGCCTGGTATGCCTCTCGCACGGTGCGGATGACGTCGGCGATCCGGACGCCGGCGCGCAGGGCGATGTCGTCGGCGGCCTGGATCACCGGGCCGTCGAGCACCGGGTCGCTGTGCGGCAGGCCGATCTCGACGATGTCGGCTCCGCTGTTCAGCATCGCCTGGGTTGCGGCGATGCCGTCGTCGACGGTCGGAAAGCCGGCTGTCATGTACGTGATGAGCGCGGCCCGGTTCTCTTGCCTCGCCCGGGCCAGCGTGTCGGCCAGAAGCCGCAGGTTTCCGCTCACTTCTGCGCTCCCTCTGCCCTGGCCGCGTCGGCGTCCCGCTCGAAGTACCGTGCGGCGGTCTCCATGTCCTTGTCGCCCCGGCCCGACAGGTTCACCAGGATCAGCCCGTCCGGTCCGAGTTCGGTGCCGACTTCGATGGCGCCGGCGAGTGCGTGGGCGCTCTCTATCGCCGGGATGATGCCCTCAGTCGACGCGAGCAGCCGGAAGGCCCGCATCGCGGCGGCGTCCGTGACCGGGAGGTATTCGCCGCGGCCGGTGTCGTGAAGGTATGCGTGCTCCGGTCCGACGCCCGGGTAGTCGAGGCCGGCCGAGATCGACCAGGGCTCGGTGATCTGGCCTTCATCGTCCTGCAGCACGTAGGAGCGCGAGCCGTGCAGGATGCCGGGCTCACCCGCCGAGAGCGCGGCCGCGTGCTTCCCGGTCTCCACCCCGTGCCCGGCGGCCTCGCAGCCGATGAGGCGTACATCCGTGTCCGGGAGGAAAGCGTGGAACAGGCCGATGGCGTTGGATCCGCCTCCGACGCACGCGATCGCGGCATCGGGCAGGCGGCCGGCTCGCTCGATGATCTGACGGCGGGCCTCGACGCCGATGACGCGCTGGAAATCGCGGATCATGGCAGGGAAGGGATGGGGCCCGGCGACGGTGCCGAAGATGTAGTGCGTGGTCTCGACGTTCGCGACCCAGTCCCGGAACGTCTCGTTGATGGCGTCCTTGAGAGTACGGGAGCCAGAGGTAACCGGTATCACCGTGGCGCCGAGCATTTTCATCCGTGCCACGTTGACCGCCTGCCGGCGGATGTCGGTTTCCCCCATGTAGATGGTGCATTCCAGCCCGAACAGCGCGGATGCCGTCGCGGTCGCCACCCCGTGCTGGCCGGCTCCCGTCTCGGCGATAACGCGCGGCTTGCCCATCCGCTTGGTCAGCAGGGCCTGCCCGAGCACGTTGTTGATCTTATGCGAGCCGGTGTGGTTGAGGTCTTCGCGTTTGAGGAACACGCGTGCGCCGCCGGCGTGCCCGGCGAATCCGGGGACTTCGGTGAGCGCGCTCGGACGCCCTGCGTAGTGGGCGAGCAGTAGCTCGAACTCCGCGGCGAACCCGGGATCCGTCTTGGCCCTCTCGTACTCGACGGCGACCTCGTCCACGGCGGCGACAAGCGCCTCCGGGATGAACTTGCCGCCGAACGCACCGAAATAGCCGTCCCCGCTGGGGGATTCGCCCGGCAACGCCGGGAAGAAGAATTTGCTGTTCATCGCACAAACGCTCCTGGCACGGGCTACGCCCGGCTCTAGGTGGCTGGTAAGGAAGCTTGAGTGAGCCTCGTCGTCCCGGATTCTGGGCGGGAACGACGGAGCCGAGGAGAGCGATCTCGCTCAGATACCTCGCACGGCACGGGGGGTGCCGGACCACCGCGTCCCGTTCACCTGACCAGCCTCGGCGCCAAGCACGTACCGCACCTTGCGGCCGAGCACACGCCGCGCCGGGGCCCGGCAGCCGCGCGGCCGGCACCCAGGGGCGAGGCGGATGGCGATGGACACAGCAGGATGCTATCCCACGGTCCGGGGCCGGGCCACGGTGCGGCCAGTGCGGCCAGTGCGGCCAGTGCGGCCAGTGCGGCCACGGTGCGGTCACGGTGCGG
This sequence comes from Microbispora sp. NBRC 16548, assembly GCF_030268985.1. Classification (NCBI taxonomy): domain Bacteria; kingdom Bacillati; phylum Actinomycetota; class Actinomycetes; order Streptosporangiales; family Streptosporangiaceae; genus Microbispora; species Microbispora sp. NBRC 16548. Next base: position 9,617 of record NZ_BSSF01000029.1, on the reverse strand, counting down.
CCGCGGGCCCGGGCCATCCGGCCGCGGGTCCAGGGCCGACCTGGCCGACCTCCGCTGTCGCCCCGGACCGCTTCGTTGAGTAGTGACAGTCCGTGGAGGCTGCGGCTCACAGGCTGCGGGCGGTGATGTCACCGTCGGAGGTGGTGGCGTGGATGTCGAGTTCGGCGGTGCCGTCGTTCTTTAGGGCGTTGGTGATGCGGCCGTGGGTGGTGCCGGCGTCCAGGGCCGCCGAGACTCCGCCGGCAGCGGCGATCGAGATGTCGCCGGACTGGGTGCGGAGCACGACCTTGCCGCCGGTGGCCTCGGCGATCCGGATGTCGCCCCGTGCGGTGCTGATCTCCGCGGGGCCGCCCAGCCGACCGACCTCGACGTCGCCGTCGGTCGCGGCGAGGCGGAGGCTTGCGGTCTCGTCGAGCTTGATCTGGCGGTACGCGCCTTCGAAGGCGACGTCGCCGAGGCGGCCGACGGTCCGGAGTTCGGCGCTGGCCGTCTTCGCCTCGACCTGGGAACCGGCGGGCAGCTCGACCGTCACGTCGATGGATCCGGAGGGGCCGAGGTACTGGTTCTGCACCGAGGCCTCGATCCGCAGGACTCCGTCGGCGTATTCGACCGTGGTCTGCTCGGCCGCCTTCACGTCGCGGCTCTTCGAGGCGTTCGTGGGCCGGACCTCGACCGCGGTGTCGGCCCGGTCGGCGGCGATGAACTGGACGCGTCCCGCGGGGATGTCCAGGACGGCGGAGATCGGGGCGGGGGTGTCGAACTTCTGCATCATGTGCTCCTTGTGTTGTGTTCTTTCGATGTCCACCATCGCCGACCGCTCTGATACCGGGCCGTCGCCGTCCTGACGCCGCCGCTGACATATGGGGCTGGGCCCCCGGCCGGGGGTCCAGCCCGGTCAGGCCCCTGGGTTCACGGCGAACACGTCGTACCCGAGGTGTGCGGGCGAACAGGCCATCGCCGGCCTACCGGCGGGCCCCGTGCGCAGCGTGACCGGCGCCGCTTCGGGCGTCGCCTGGACGGTGGAGGATGGCCCGGCAGCAGTAGCGGTGACGGCGGCGGTGGCCGTGGGGGTGAGCGTGGGGGTAAGTGCGGTCAGCGGCGCGGCCGTGAGTGCCGACATGGGGCCCCGGCGGCGCGCGGAGCCCACGCCCATGGCGGGCGTGCTCTACGATCTCGTGAATGCCATGAGAACAACAGAGATTGGGCCGCTGCTGCGGTTGAAGAGGGGTATTCAGCCTGGAATGTGCGAGAGGTAAGGTGAGGATCTGTGACGACGTTTCGGATCAGCGAGGCCGCCGCGTTGCTCGGGGTCAGCTCCGACACCGTCCGCCGGTGGGTGGACGCGGGCCGGCTGGCCGCGGTACGGGACGAGCACGGCCACCGGCAGATCAGCGGGGCCGACCTGGCCGCCTTCGCGCGATCGCAGGTCGAGACGACTGGCGACGGCAGGCGGTCCTCGGCGCGTAACCGCTTTCGCGGGATCGTCACCGAGGTCATCAGGGACGCGGTGATGGCTCAGGTGGAGATCGCCGCCGGGCCGTTCCGGGTGGTGTCGCTGATGAGCCGGCAGGCCGCCGACGAGCTGGGCCTGGAGGCAGGGGTGGTGGCGGTCGCCGTGATCAAGTCCACCAACGTCGTCGTCGAGATTCCCGGCCATGAGCGCGTGGCCACTACTCCATAAGGAGCTCCCTTGGTGTTCAGGCGCCTTTCGCGATGGGCGGTCGCCGTGCCCGTCGCGCTGGTGATCGCCGGGCTGTCCGGCTGCGGCTCAAGTGATACGGCCGGGTCCACGTCTTCCGCTCCCGCTTCGACCTCGGCCGCGGCCGGGGCGAAAAACGTGAACGTGTTCGCGGCCGCGTCGCTGACCGGGACGTTCACCGAGCTCGGCAAGGCCTTCGAGGCCGCCCACCCGGGTGCGACGGTGAAGTTCAACTTCGGCTCCAGCGCGACGCTGGCCCAGCAGATCGTCCAGGGAGCTCCGGCCGACGTGTTCGCCGCGGCCAGTCCGGCCACGATGAAGACCGTCACCGACGCGTCGCTGGCGAGCGGGCCGACCACCTTCGTGCGGAACAAGCTGGAGATCGCCGTCCCGAAGGACAACCCGGCCAAGGTCGACGAGCTGAAGGACCTGACCGATCCCAAGGTGAAGGTGGCGTTGTGCGCCGAGCAGGTGCCGTGCGGGGCGGCGGCCGTCAAGGCGCTGGACGCGGCCGGGCTGAAGGTCACGCCGGTCACCTTGGAGCAGGACGTCAAGGCCACGCTGACCAAGGTCGAGCTGGGCGAGGTGGACGCCGCCCTGGTCTACACGACCGACGTGATCGCCGCGGCGGGCAAGGTGCAGGGCATCGCCTTCCCCGAGGCGGATAAGGCGATCAACGACTATCCGATCGCGACCTTGTCGAAGGCTCCCGCCGGCGACCTGGCCGAGCAGTTCGTCGATCTCGTGCTGTCGCAGCAGGGCAAGGACGTGCTGACCAAGGCCGGCTTCGAGACCCCCTGACCCGGATGACCTCCTCGCAGGCGCGGCGCCCCGGCCGCTCAGACACACCCCGCGGCGGTGCGGCCGGCCACCCGGCCGCCCGCCGTGAGGTCTCCGGCCGTCTGCCGTGGATGCTGGTGCTACCGGCCGTGGTGGGACTGGCCTTCCTGGTGCTGCCGCTGGCCGGGCTGCTGTTCCGGGCGCCCTGGTCCACGCTGCTCCAGCGGCTGGCCGAGCCGCAGGTGCTGGAGGCGCTGCGGCTGTCGCTGGTGTGCGCCACCGCCGCCACGGCCGTCTGCGTGCTGTTCGGGGTGCCGCTGGCCTGGCTGCTGGCCCGGGTCGAGTTCCCGGGCCGGCGGGTGGTGCGGGCTCTGGTGACCGTGCCGCTGGTCCTGCCGCCGGTGGTGGGCGGTGTGGCGCTGCTGCTGGTGCTGGGGCGGCGCGGGCTGATCGGGCAGTGGCTGGAGGCCGCCTTCGGGATCACGCTGCCCTTCACGACCATCGGCGTGATCGTCGCCGAGGCGTTCGTGGCCATGCCGTTCCTGGTGATCAGCGTCGAGGGGGCGCTGCGCGCCGCTGATCGGCGGTTCGAGGAGGCCGCCGCCACGCTGGGAGCCTCCCGCTGGACCGTCTTCCGGCGGATCACCCTGCCGCTCATCATGCCCGGTGTCGTGGCCGGAGCGGTGCTGTGCTGGGCACGGGCGCTCGGTGAGTTCGGCGCCACCATCACCTTCGCCGGCAACTTCCCCGGCACCACCCGTACGATGCCGCTGGCGGTTTATCTGGCGCTGGAAACCGAGCCGGACGCGGCCATCGTGCTCAGCCTGGTTCTGCTGGCCGTCTCGGTGATCATCCTGGCCGGCCTGCGCGATCGGTGGGTGAACAGCCCGTGACCACCGACGGCCTGCAGGCGACCCTGGTCGTCCACCGATCCGCCTTCACCCTGGACATCACGCTCGATGTCGCACCAGGAGAGGTCGTCGCGCTGCTCGGGCCGAACGGCGCGGGCAAGACCACCGCGCTGCGCGCCCTGGCCGGGCTGACCGCCATGTCCGGCGGGCACATCAGCCTGGACGGCCGGCCGCTGCACACCGTGCCCCCCGAGCAGCGCCCGGTCGGCGTGGTCTTCCAGGACTACCTGCTTTTCCCGCACCTGTCCGCGCTCGACAACGTCGCCTTCGGACCGCGCTGCCAGGGCGTCCCCAAGGCCGAGGCGCGCCGCGTCGCCGCGGCACTGCTGGAGCGCGTCGGCCTGGCCGACCGGGCGGCTGCCAAGCCCCGTCAGCTCTCCGGCGGGCAGGCACAGCGCGTCGCCCTCGCCCGGGCGCTGGCCGTACGGCCCCGGCTGATGCTGCTGGACGAGCCGCTGGCGGCGCTGGACGCGCACACCCGGCTGGAGATCCGCTCCCAGCTGCGCCGCCACCTGGCCGACTTCGACGGCGCCACCGTGCTGGTCACCCACGACCCGCTCGATGCGATGGTGCTGGCCGACCGGCTGATCGTCATCGAGTCCGGCGGCATCGTCCAGCAGGGCACCCCCGCGGAGGTCGCCCGCCGCCCGCGCACCGACTACGTCGCCCGCCTCGTCGGGCTCAACCTCCACCGCGGGCTCGGCGACGGCGCCCGGGTCAAGGTCGGCGAACTGCCGCTGCACACCTCCGAACAGGTCGACGGGCCCGCGTTCGTGGCCTTCTCGCCCGCCGCCGTGGCCCTCTACCGCACCCGCCCCGACGGCAGCCCCCGCAACCTGTGGCAGGCCACGATCGGCGGCATCGAGCGGCACGGCGACAACGTCCGCGTCCACCTCGACGGCCCGATCACCGCCTTCGCCGACATCACCCCCGCCGCCCTGGCCGACCTCCGGCTGAGCCCGGGTCAGCGGATCTGGGCCTCGGTCAAGGCCACCGAGACCCACGCCTATCCGGCATGAGCAGGTCCCCGGCGGACGACCGCCATCGATCGACGTGATCGCCGCCCCTGCCGGGTCAGTACACGTCGCGTACGTAGCGTTTGGCGGCGGCGAGTTGCTTGACGTAGGCGGCGGCGTCCTCCGCTGACAGGCCGCCGTGGTGGGCCGCGATGGCACGCAACGTCTGGTCGACGTCCCTGGCCATCCGGCTGGCGTCGCCGCACACGTACACGCGGGCGCCCTCCTGGAGCCAGGCCCACAGCCGGCCGCCGTGTTCACGCATGCGGTCCTGGACGTAGATCTTGGCGCGCTGGTCGCGGGAGAAGGCGAGGTCGAGGCGGGTGAGCAGCCCGTCGTCGCGGAGCGCGGTCAGCTCGTCGCGGTAGTAGAAGTCGGTGGCGCGGCGCTGTTCGCCGAAGAAGAGCCAGTTGCGGCCGCGGTGCCCCAGAGCGCGGCGTTCGTCGAGGAAGCCGAGGAAGGGGGCGACGCCGGTGCCGGGACCGATCATGATCACGGGGGTGGCGGGGTCGGAGGGGGGCCGGAAATGGGTGGTGGGCTGGACGTAGACGGGAACGGATGCGTCCTGTGCGCTGTCGGCCAGGTACGCCGAGCAGGCGCCGCTCCGGAGGACGCCGCGCGTGTTGGCGAAACGGACCACCGAGACGGTCAGGCGTATCTGCTCGGGGCTGGTCAGGGGGCTGGAGGAGATGGAGTACAGCCGCGGCTGCAGCCTCTTGAGGACGCCGGCCCATTCCTGCGCCGTGGCGCGGACCGGCAGGCCGGCGACGACGTCGATGGCCTGGCGGCCCCACGCCCACTTGTCCAGCTCGCCCTTGTTGCCCGGGCGGAGGATGCGGGCCAGGTCACGGTCGCGGCTGCGTTCGGCGACGAACTTCAGCAGGCCGGAACTGATTCTCGTGATGTCGAGGTGGCGGTGCAGGGCCTGGCCGAACGGCAGGATGCCGAGGCCGGGGAGTTCGACGTCGTCGACGGGGCTCAGGCCGGTCACGGCCAGCCATTCCATGACCAGGTCGGCTCCGTTGACCGGCATCACACCGAGGGCGTCTCCGGCCTGGTAGGTCAGTTCGCCGCCGGTGTCGAAGGTGAATTGGCGCACCTCCTTGGCGGAGCCGGGCAGGCTGAGCAGCCGGTTGCCGGAGAGCGTCGCGGTGAAAGGGGAGGCCTTGCCGTACCGGGCCGATGCGGGGGGAGCGGACGGTTCGGCGAGCACGGCCGCGGCGGCTCCGGGCTCGCGTGCCGAGGGGGCGGTCCCGCCGGTGCCGGACAGGGCGTCGAGGACCTGTTCGAGCCAGCCCAGGGCACGCTCGTGCTCGTCGGCTTCGCAGTCCACACGAGGAACCAGACGTACGGCCCCGAGCTCCGCCAGACGCTGATCGAGCCGCCGCCCGTGCCCGCAGAAGTCGTCATAGCTGGAGTCGCCGAAGGCGAGCACGGCGTAGCGCACCCCGTCCAGCCGGGGCGCCCCGGCATCGGAGAGGGCCTCCCAGAAGGTCGTGCCGTTGTCCGGCGCATCCCCATCGCCGAACGTGCTGGAGATGACGAGCACGTCCGCCTCCGCCGGCAACGCGGCCGGTAAGCAGTCGGCCATGCTGACCAGCCTTGGGCTGCGGCCGGCCTCGGCGAGGCGGCGGGCGCCCGCCGAGGCGAAATCCTCGGCGTTGCCGGTCTGCGAGGCCCACAGGATGACGATCTCGCGCGCAGGCTTGTTGGGAGCACGGTTCTCGGGCGGCGGTCCCGTCGCCGGGGCGGGGGCGCGTGAGAAGGCGCCGGCGAGGGCTCCATTGATCCACAGCGCGTGGTCGGGGTCGATGGGTGCGTGATCCGGCAGGACGGGGACGTCCGCGCCGGGGAGCGGTGAGAGCGTGAGGCCGGACAGGAACCCGGACAGGTAACGGCGCTCCCGCGTGCCGAGGTCCGGCGGAGCCTGGTCGGCCAGCCCGAACAGGGCGGACAGCGCCGCCACCGTCGCGGAACGGTCGTGATCGGCGAGCATCTGCGCGCCGGCAGAGATCTGACCACCCTGCCCGGGCTTCGCCGGAGGGATCGGAGCAGCCTGCGACGAGCCGTGCCCGGCGAGGGCCGGCGCCGGTCTCGGGGCCGCCGCTCCGGCGGGAACCCTGGCGAGGGAGACGGCGCACACCTTCAACTCGGGCTGGAACGAGACCGGATCCACGGCGTCGCTGGTGACGGCGTTGACACTGAGGTACTCGCCGAACAGATCGTTCCAGTGGAACGGCGCGAAGCAGTTGCCCGGCATGACCCGGTCCGTGACGACGGCGGGCAGGACGGCCCGGCCACGCCGGGAGGAAACCGCCACCAGGTCGCCTTCACCGATCCCGTGCTCGGCGGCGTCCAGCGGGTTGATCTCGACGAACGGCCCGGGACTGAGCTTGTTGAGCTTGGCGACCTTGCCGGTCTTGGTCAGAGTGTGCCACTGGTGCTGCAGCCGCCCGGTGTTGAGCACGAACGGGAAGTCGTCGTCGGGCAGTTCGGCGGCGGGCAGGTGGGGGCGCGGGAAGAAGACGGCCCGGCCGTCCGATGTCGCGAAGGCCAGCCGAGGACCGCCGCCGTCGTCCCCGGTGAGCAGCGTACGGCTGCGGCCGTCGTTGAGGTAGCGGACCGGATTGCGCTCGCCGGAGTCCGGAGCGGCGGGCCACTGCACGGGTGTGCGGCGCAGCCGGTCGTAGGTGACGCCGCGCAGGTCGTAACCGGTGGCCGGGTTCCAGGCCCGCTTGATCTCCTCGAAGATCTCCTCGGCGCTGTCGTACGAGAACGCCTCCTCGAATCCCATCTCGCACGCGACCCGGGCGATGATCCGCCAGTCGGGCAGCGCCTCGCCGACCGGGTCGACGGCCTGCCGGAGCAAGGTGAGGTTCCGCTCGGAATTGATCATCACGCCTTCGGCCTCGGCCCACAGGGCGGCGGGCAGGACCACGTCGGCGTAGGAGTTGGTCTCGGTGGCGGCGAAGACGTCCTGGGTGACGACGAACTCGGCGGCCTCCAGCCCGGCGATGACGGTCTTGCGGTTGGCGACGCTGGCCACGGGGTTGGTGCAGATGATCCAGCACGCCTTGATCTCGCCCGCGGCCATCCGGGAGAACATCTCGATCGTGCCCTGGCCGACGTCGGTACGCAGCGTGCCGGGCGCGATGCCCCACAGGTCCTCGGCGAACCGGCGGTCCTCCTCGACCAGGACCGAGCGCTGGCCGGGCAGGCCGGGCCCCATGTAGCCCATCTCCCGGCCGCCCATCGCGTTCGGCTGGCCGGTGAGCGAGAACGGGCCGCTGCCGGGACGGCAGATCGCGCCCGTGGCCAGGTGCAGGTTGCACAGCGCGTTGGTGTTCCAGGTGCCGTGGGTGCTCTGGTTGAGTCCCATCGTCCAGCAGCTCATCCACTCGCCCGCCTCCCCGATCCACTGGGCGGCCCGGCGCAGATCGGCCTCAGGAAGACCGGTGAGCTCGGCGACCACAGCCGGCGGATAGTCACGCAGGAAGTCCGGCATGGCCTCCCAGCCCCGGGTGTGATCGGCGATGAACTCCTCGTCGACGTGCCCGTTCTCCACCAGCAGATGTAGCAGGCCGTTCAGCAGGGCCAGGTCCGTGCCCGGCCGGATCTGCAGGAACAGGTCGGCCTTGTCGGCCGTGGCGGTGCGGCGCGGATCCACCACGATCAGCTTGGCCCCGGCCTTGACCCGGTCCATCAGGCGCAGGAACAGGATGGGATGGCAGTCGGCCATGTTCGCGCCGATGACGAAGAACACCTCGGCGCGGTCGAAGTCCTCGTACGAGCCGGGTGGGCCGTCCGAGCCCAGCGACAGTTTGTAGCCGCTGCCCGCGCTCGCCATGCACAGCCGCGAGTTCGACTCGATCTGGTTGGTGCCGACGAAGCCCTTGGCCAGCTTGTTCGCCAGATACTGCGCCTCGAGCGTCATCTGCCCGGACACGTAGAACGCCAGGGCGTCGGGCCCGTGCTCGTCCAGGATCGCGCGTAGCCGCCGGGCGGTCGCCGTGATCGCCTGGTCGACGCCCGTCTCCTCCGGCTCCGCGCCCCGGCCGGGTCTGATGAGCGCCCGCTCCAGCCGGCCGGGGGCTGCGAGCATGTCGGCGCTGGTGGCTCCCTTGGTGCACAGACGACCGGCGTTGGCCGGATGGCTCTTGTCTCCGCTGACCTTGACGACCCGGCGTCGCCCGTCCGCGCCTCGCGCCACATCAAGGACGATCCCGCAGCCGACCCCACAGTAGGAGCAGACGGTCTTCACCTGAGCGTTGGCGTTGTCCGAGCCTGTCGCCGTCATCGGCCCTTCTCCTCTACGGGGCCTGAACGCTGTCCCCGAGCAGTGGGCGCGCCGTAGCCGCAGCGGGCAGATCCAACGACGACAACGTAAGAATGAGCCGTTACGCAGATGTCACGAGCGCCGACGGCTACGGGTTACATACGGATCACCGCCGATGCCCGTTCGCCACAGCGAAAACCCGTACCGCTCGGAATCAGGCCCGGACCGGTTCAGATCCCGCGGCCGGCCTGCCGCTGACGCACCAGGAGGCGAGCCGATCGTGGGTAGGCGGGCGTGTCGGCTTGGCGCTTCCCGAGGAGGACCAGTGGGACCTGCCGGTCGAGTACGGCCACTGGCTCGAGTTCGTGATGCCGAGGCGAACTCCTCGCCCGGACAGCGGGATGATCTGGGCTGTCCGCATGACTGTGGCGGGCTCGGCCTTGCGGCCGAGCCCGCCGGTCCAGGTCGATCCGGTCCTGATCGTGTGTCGTGATGGCGCTCACCCGATTCGGCATACGCCTTCAACGCGAGCGTCAGGAGCACCCCGGGGTGGACCCGTGTGATGCCGTCAGTGCTGCAGGGTCAGCAGGCCCGGCCGGTAGGGCAGGAGGCCGTAGTCGCCGCCGGAGCTGGGGCTGCGGCCCTGGTAGAGCAGCTGCAGGTTGCAAGGGTCGACGGTCTTGGTCTGGTCGGGGTTGTTGCGGACCAGGTCGCCGTGGCTGATGTCGTTGGTCCAGGTGGCGCCGCTGTTGGCCTTGCCGGCGAAGGGGTTGCTCTCGGTCGCGGCGTTCGGGGTCCACGACCCGCTCAGGCTGTCGGCCGTGAACGAGCGGAAGTAGCGGCCCTGCGAGCCGATCGCCTCGACGAGCATGAGGTACTTGTTCTGGCCCTGGAGCTTGTAGACCTCGACCGCCTCGAACAGGTTGTTGGTCGAG
>NZ_BSSF01000028.1:0-62589 GCF_030268985.1 Microbispora sp. NBRC 16548 | reverse complement strand
AGGGCCGGCTCGACAACGACGTGCCCGCACAGGTCGCGGAACACCTGCTCGCCGTCCTGCGCGAGGCCCTGTCGAACCTCGTCCGCCACGCCAAGGCCACCCGCGCCGACGTCGCCGTCCACGCCGCAGACGGTCGGCTGACCCTCGTGGTGGAGGACAACGGCGTCGGCATCCCGGCCGAGGGCCGCCGCAGCGGCCTGCGCAACCTCGCCGACCGCGCCGAACGACTCGGCGGCGCCCTCACCCTCACCTCCCCCCAGGCCGGCGGCGCCCGACTGGAATGGAGCGTCCCGCTGGGCTGATCACCTCATGCGCGTGAGGACGCCGCCGCCTCCGCCGGCCGCGGTACGTCTCCTGATCCGTCTGTCGAGCCGCAGCCTCGGGCATGCGCACATGACAATGGGGCGAGACGTGCCGTGGATCCGGTGCCACGACGTCGACCGCGGCGACGGTGACATCGCTCGGCTCGTCTGCTTGATGTCACTGCCGGTGTTCGGCCTTGAGGCGGGCGGCGAGCGCGGCGGCCTGGGTGCGGCGCTGCATGTCGAGCTTGCTCAGCAGGTTGGACACGTAGTTCTTGACCGTCTTCTCGGCCAGGAACATCCGCTCGCCGATCTGGCGGTTGGTCAGGCCCTCGCCGATCAACTCCAGGATCTGCCGCTCCTGGTCCGACAACGCGGCCAGCGGGTCCTTCTTCGCGGCCTGGTCGCGCAGCCGGTGCAACATCGCGGCCGTGGTCTGCGGATCGAGCAGCGACTGCCCACCGGCCACCGTGCGCACCGCGCCGACCAGGTCCGAGCCGTGGATCTGCTTGAGCACATACCCGGCCGCCCCGGCCATGACCGCGTTGAACAGCGCCTCGTCGTCGGCATAGGAGGTCAGCATCAGGCACGCCAGGCCGGGCACCTTCGAACGCACCTCACGGCACACGTCCACCCCGTCGCCGTCGGGCAGGCGCACGTCGAGCACCGCCACATCCGGCTTCAGCGCGGGAATGCGGGCCACCGCCGACTCGGCCGTCCCCGCCTCGCCGACGACCTCGATGTCGTCCTCGGCGTCCAGCAACGCCGCCACACCACGCCGCACGACCTCGTGGTCGTCAACCAGGAACACCCGAATCATGCCTCATAAGGTAAACCCTCGCGGTGTACGCACACACCGGAGACGGACGGCTACTCCGGGGAACGCCCGTAGTAGGCGGCCCGCATCAGCGCCTGCATGTCCTCCAGCATCGGCATCCGGGGGTTGGCCGGCGCGCACTGGTCCTCGTACGCGTTGAGCGCCTGCTGTGGGAGTGCGTCGACGAACGCCTTCTCGTCGATGCCGATGTCCCGGAAGGACCGCTCGATCCCGACCGCGTCGCGCAGGCGCTCGACGGCCGCGGCGAGCGATTCGACCCCCTCGGCCGGCGTGGCCGCGGGCAGGCCCAGCATCTGGGCGATCTCCTGGAACCGCTCGGGGGCGCGGTAGTCCTCGTACTTGGGCCAGCCGGACAGCTTCGACGGGACGGTGCCGTTGTAGCGGATCACCTGCGGCAGCAGGATGGCGTTCGTGCGCCCGTGGGCCACATGGAAGGTGGCGCCGAGCGTGTGGGACATGGCGTGCACGATCCCGAGGAAGGCGTTGCCGAAGGCCATGCCGGCGATCGTGCCGGCGTTGTGCATCTTCTCCCTGGCCTCCGGGTCGGCGGCGCCGCGGGTGACCGCGCGCTCCAGATACCGGAAGATGATCCTGACGGCGTGCAGGGCAGGGCCGTCGGTGAAGTCGTTGGCGTACACCGACACGTACGACTCGATGGCGTGGGTGAGGGCGTCGAAGCCGCTGTCGGCGGTGACCACCCGGGGCAGGTCGGCGGCGAGGACCGGGTCCACGATCGCGACGCTCGGGGTCAGCGCGTAGTCGGCCAGCGGATACTTCTTGCCCGTCACGGTGTCGGTGATCACGGCGAACGGCGTGACCTCCGCGCCCGTGCCCGAGGTGGTCGGCACGCACACGAGGCGGGCGCGCTCGCCCAGGGCCGGGAAGCGGAAGGCGCGCTTGCGGACGTCGAAGAACTTCTCCTTCATGTCCGCGAAGACGACCTCGGGGTGCTCGTAGCGCAGCCACATGACCTTGGCCGCGTCCATCACCGAGCCCCCGCCGAGGGCGACGATGACGTCGGGCCGGAAGGCGCGCATGAGGTCGGCGCCCGTGTCGACGGTCGCCACGCTCGGCTCGGGCTCCACGTCGTCGATGATCTGCAGGGCCACCCGCTCGCCGCGCCGCCGCAGCACGTCGGTGACACGGTCGACGTACCCCAGCCGGGTCATCACGGCGTCGGTGACGATCGTGACGCGGTGCATGTCCGGCATGTCCACCAGGTAGCGGATCGCGTTCGGCTCGAAGTAGATCTTCGGCGGCACCTTGAACCACTGCAGGTTGTTGTTGCGCCGCCCGACCCGCTTGACGTTGATCAGGTTGACGGCCGAGACGTTGTTCGACACCGAGTTGTGCCCGTAGCTGCCGCAGCCCAGGGTCAGCGAGGGCAGGAACGCGTTGTACATGTCGCCGATGCCGCCCTGGGAGGAGGGCGCGTTCCAGATCACCCGTACGGCCTTCACCCGCGTGCCGTACGTCTCGGCGAGGGCGGCGTCCTCGGTGTGGACGGCGGCGCTGTGCCCGAGGCCGTCGAACTCGACCATGCGCTCGGCGAGGACCATGCCCTCCTCCCGGGTGCGGGCCCGCAGCACGGCGAGCACCGGGCACAGCTTCTCCCTGGTCAGCGGCTCGTTCGGGCCGACCTCGTCCACCGGGACGAGGATCAGGGAGGTGTCCGGCGGCACGGCGAACCCGGCCTGCTCGGCGATCCAGTGCGGAGTCCGCCCGACGACGTCGGGATTGAGCCTGGCCTCGGAGCAGGAGGCGCCGTGTGCCGTCACCCCGAACACGAACTCCTCCAGCTTCGCCTTCTCCTCCGGCGTGGCGACGTGGGCGTGCAGCCGGGCGAACTCGCCCAGCGCGGCGTCGTAGATCTCCTCGTCGAGGATGACGGCCTGCTCGGAGGCGCAGATCATGCCGTTGTCGAACGTCTTGGACAGCACGACGTCGTGCACCGCCCGGCGTAGCTTGGCCGTCCGCTCGATGTAGGCGGGGACGTTGCCCGCCCCCACGCCCAGCGCCGGCTTGCCCGCAGAGTACGCGGCTCTCACCATGGCGTTCCCGCCGGTGGCGAGGATGACCGACACGCCCTCGTGCCGCATCAGCGCGCCGGTCGCCTCCAGCGAGGGTTTCTCGATCCACTGGACGCAGTGCTCGGGCGCGCCGGCGGCGACGGCGGCGTCGCGGACGATCCTGGCGGCCTCGGCACTGCAGCGCTGGGCCGCGGGGTGGAACGCGAACACGATGGGATTGCGGGTCTTCAACGCCAGCAGGGCCTTGAAGATCGTGGTCGAGGTGGGGTTGGTGACCGGCGTGACGCCGCAGACCACCCCGACGGGATCGGCGATCTCGACGATGCCGTTGATCTCGTCGCGGGACACCACGCCGACCGTCTTGAGGTCGGCCATGCTGTGGGTCACGTGCTCGCAGGCGAAGATGTTCTTGACCGCCTTGTCCTCGAACAGGCCGCGGCCGGTCTCCTCGACCGCCAGGCGGGCGAGCGCGGCGTGCCGGTCCAGCGCGGCGACGGACGCCTTCTTGACGATGTGGTCGACCTGCTCCTGGGTGAAGGACTCGTACTCCGTCAGTGCCTTCAGCGCGCCGGTCACCAGCGTGTCGATCGCGGCGTGCACGTCGGCGGGCAGGGCGGCTCCGGTCGGGGAGTCGGTCATCTGGATCACCTCGTGGGGCTCGGTCGGCCGGATTGTCACCTTCATCCTTCTGATGCCGGCGCGCCCGCACCGCTGCGCAAGGGCCCCGCCCCCAAGGACCAAGGTCATCGATTCGGCGGTCGTCGGCCGGGCCCGGTCCCTCTCCAGCCAAGGACGGCGACCACCAGGCCGTAGCCGCCTCACGACTCATCGGAGGTGCCGGCAGCCTTGCGGTGGCGAACTCGGAGGCGAGCCCACGTGATCAGCGCGATTTTCAGCACGAATCGCGTGCCTTGCGTTCCGCGGCGCCGGCGATGTCGAGGCCGGTGGCGTCGAGGCACGGTCGACAGCCTCGACGCGGTCCACCGCCTGGTCGCGGTCACCCTGGCCGGACTGGACGCGCAGGCTACTCGGCCGTGATCCGTCGGGACAGCCGGGCGGCGGAAACGGCGAGTGCTCTCGTGGCGTAGGTGGGCGGGCCTCACTTCGGGGCGGTGCCGACGCTCCTCGACACGACCGCGTGCGCGATGCGTTCCTGCTGCTCGATCTGCGCTCGCAGCTGCCCGAGGTCGTCGGCATCGACAGTGCGGAAGGCGCCTGCCATCTCGGCTGCGCGGTCGAACGCGCGGTCGCGGGTCGCCCAGAGCCGTCCGGTATCACTCCGCAGGATCCGCCAACCAGAGTGGACATGGGATTCGGGGAGCATGTTCACGGTGTAAGCACTATCTGGTCAAGATCACGAGTTGCCACGGGCAGGTGGAGTTTTCTCCCCCGGACGGCCTCAACGGCGGCCACGGGAGATAAATCCACACCGAGTAGAAGATCTCTATAACCGAGCGGCTGGGCCTCTCTCGATGTCCTCCTGCGAGACTCGCATGCTTCCTGGGGTTCCAGGTAGTGAGCCGAGGCAACCATCCAGCAGCGTCGCTCGTCCTCACTCCTGTCATTCACCCTGTCAGGAGTCCCCCATGCGCACTCGTCTCCTGTTGTCGGCCGCGGTCTCGGTCGGCGCTCTACTCGTCGCTTCTCCGCCCGCGCTCGCGGCCGGCCCAGCGATCCAGATCACAAAGATCTACTACGACAGTCCCGGCAAGGACACCCGCTCGAACACGAGCTTGAACGCCGAATACGTGTGGATCAAAAACACGTCGAGCAAGACGGTCGCCGTCACCGGATGGACGCTCGCCGACACCTCCCGCCACCGCTACACCTTCCCCGCGTTCTCCATTCCCGCCGGGAAGACCATCACCATCCGCACGGGCTCGGGCAAGAGCGGCACCAGCACCCGCTACTGGGGAATGGGCAACTACGTGTGGAACAACGACAAGGACACCGCCTCCCTGCGCAACGCCGGCGGCAAGCTCATCGACTCCTGCTCGTACAACTCCACCAAGGTCAGCTACAAGATCTGCTGACGAGGCTCGCCCCGCAGGATGGGCGGAGATCAGCTCGGGGGCACGATTTTCAAAGCCTGCCGAAGCGCCTCCGCCTCCGCGGGGGTGAGCTCGGCGAGGAAGTGCACGAACGCCGCCGCCTGATTGTTGCTCGTCGCCAGCGCTCCGCGCATCAAACGCGCCGTGTACGCCTCGCGCGAGGCCACAGCCTCGTAACTGTAGGCGCGACCCTCCAACCGGCGGCGCAGCCAGCCCTTGCCGTGCAGGGTGTCCATCACCGTCATCACCGTGGTGTAGGCGATGTCGCGGCTCTTCCGGAGCTCGGTCAGCACCTCGCGTACGGACACAGGCCGGCCGATAGCCCAGACGCGGTCCATCACGGCCGCCTCGAGCTTGCCGAACTCGCGCACGTCTCCTCCGCCTTGGTCCTTCCTAGGTAACGTAGTAGGTCAGGCCCGGCCCGACAAAGCGGTCATCGATGCCGGACTCCTGTCACAGGCGTCGCGACGGTCGGTCAGGCGACGGGATCAGCGGGCGTCCCCCCAGCAGCTCTTACGACTTCACGGCCAGCCCCCATCACGATCACTAGTACGGGTAGTAGTAAGTGCTTAGGAAGGCATTGCGAGGCGATGCGGGAAGCGCGCGTATCCGTGGGTAACGTGTCCACTGTGACTACGGGCGGTGCGGCGCGCAGGCTCGCTCCATTGAGCGGGCTGCTCCTGCTTGCCGCCGTCCTGTGCGGTCTACTGGCCATGCACGGACTGCAGCCCTCACCTGGGCCCCTACCCACTCCGAGCGTTCTGGCCCTGCACTCCGCTCAGACCGGTGATTCGGCGATGCCGATGGCGGGGCCCCACGACCGGCACGGCGACGGACCCGGCTCTCCCCACCCGGGGCACGGTGGCGGCCAGGTCTGTCTCGCCCTCCTCCTGGCCGGGTCGGTCCTACTACTTTTCCTCGTCATGGTGGCTGCCGGCCGCATCTTCGCCCCGCCGATCCGGCTGTTCCTGCGGGCGCTCCTCCCCCGCGGCCCGACCGCCCGCCCCCGAGGGCCGACTCTCGCGCAACTCTGTGTGATCCGGGTGTAGAAGGCGCACTCGACGGTCTGCCTGCCGTCGAGCTCCAGCTACCTGCCTGCACCTACACACGGAGAGTGTTCATCCATGAAGCGTCTTGCCATTCCCGCCGCTCTGCTCTCGGCCGGTCTGCTCGTCAGTGCCTGCGGCTCCACGGACACCGCCACCGGCGACATGTCCGCCACTTCGTCGATGTCCGCGACGCCTGCCGAATCGCCGGCTCCTGCCACCAGCCCGGCCGCGGACCACAACAACCGGGACATCTGGTTCGCAAAGATGATGATCCCGCACCACCGCCAGGCCCTTGACATGGCGAAGCTGGCCGAGGACCGCGCCGGCAGCAGCAAGGTCAAGGAACTGGCCAAGCAGATCGAAGCCGCCCAGGATCCCGAGATCCAGACGATGACCGGCTGGCTCGAAAGCTGGGGCGTTCAGGCCCCCGGCGAGGACGGCATGCCGATGGACCATATGGACCACGGCATGCCCGGCATGATGTCCGGCGCGGACATGAAGAAGCTCGAAGGCCTCAAGGGCGCGGCTTTCGACAAGGCGTTCCTGACGATGATGATCCAGCACCACGAGGGCGCCATCACCATGGCCGAGGAGGAGCAGGAAGCCGGCGTCTACGAACCGGCCAAGCAGATGGCCGACTCCATCATCACCAGCCAGTCCGCGGAGATCAGCACCATGAAGAAGCTCCTGCGGTAGGACTCCCGGCGGGTGGGCGACGGGTCCCTGTCGCCCACCGCCGCCACCGCCGTCGGCGTCCCCGCCGTACTGGTGACACTCGGCGTGATGATGCCTGCCGCTTCCTTACTGAGAGTGCTCTGTCGTCCCTCAGCCGAATCCAGCGCATGGTCAGCCGCTGCGCGACCTCTCATCTGAGGAACGGGTAGCGCCGGACCAGCGCCGTGTTCCCCCACCACCTGCCGAATCCGAGGGTGTCCCCGGCGTTCACCAGGGCCAGTCCCACTATGACGAGTGCGTAGACGAGGCGATAGTCCATGAACGGGTTGTGCTCGGGCGGCAGCTCGGCCGCCCACATGAGAAGCAGCAGCAACCCGCCCGACACCGCCGTCAGGCGCAATCCGACCCCCAGGATCAGCGCCACGCCGACGCCCAGCAGGCCGAGCATGAACAGCCAGTCCGCCCACGCGTGCCCGGCCAGGGGAGAGAACACCGCACCCAGGGGCTTCCTCGCTGTGCCCTTGAGGTACCCCGTCGTCGGGCTCGCTCCCCCGACCCAGGCACGGTCGGCGGGAGTGCCGAACCCCCAGCCGAAGGTCTTGTCCAGGAACGCCCAGAGAAACACCCAGCCGATCGAGATCCGGACCAGCGCCCAGATGTAGTCGCTCGGACGAGTGGCCGCACCACCCGCACCGTGCTCGGCGACGTGACCGGCCGCGGCGCCGCCCCTGTGTCCAGAACCGGCCATCACCACCGCCCCTGAGGAGTGTTACCGAGGAGTCCCGCCTCCACAGCGGGGAGTGTCAGCTCGACGTGGGGCACTGCTTGCCGAGCTTGGACACTTGACCGGAGAAGGCCTTCGCGTGCTTCAGCTCGTCTTTCGCGGTGCCGTTGAGCACATCGGCCGCCTCGGTGTCACCGGCCGCCGAGGCCTGGCGGGCGTAATCGGGATACATCCGCGTACCCTCGTACGTCTCCCCCTTGATCGTCGCGCACAGGTTGGTCCCGGTGTCGCGGACCGCGCCGGCGAGATTCGCGTGCTCGGCGAAGTGCTCGGTGCGCTCGACGGCGGCCGTTCGGTGAAACAGCCGGGCCAGTCTCGGTTGCCCGGTCTCCCGTGCCTTGTCTCCGTACAGCGTGTATTTGGCGTAGGCGAAGGCCTCGCCCTTCATCGCCGTCCGCAGGTTCTCCAGCGTCCGGGAGGAGGAAACCTTGGGCGCACCGGCCTGGATTTCCACCGGCTTGGCCCGCACGTCGGTCGGGATCGTCGCCCCGGACGACGGGTCGGTGATGGCCTTCTGCGCCTGGAGGAACTTCTCTCGGTGCTTGGCCTCGTCCTGGCCGACTTCTGAGAAGACCCTGGCGGCCTCCTGGTCGCCGTCCGCCTTGGCCTGCTCGGCGAACTTCTTGTACATCGTCGTCGCCTCGTAGGACTCACCGCCGATGCTGTCGCGTAGGTTCGCCGCGTTGTCGCCGACCAGGCCGAGCAGCTTCGCCTGCTCGGTGAGGTGTTCACGCAGTTCCGTGTGCGCGGTGCGCCGGTACAGCGCGGCGACGTCGGGCAGGTTCTCCTTGTCGGCCTGCTTCGCGTACGCGCGGTAGGTGACGTTCGCCAACGCCTCACCCTTCATGGAATTGGTGACGTTGGTACGCGTGGACGGGTCTACATCGTCCGGATGAGGAGCGGACGCGGCCATCGCGCTCCCGGCTCCTACAGAGAGAAGGGCGACCGTGCCCGCGGTCGTAAGACAGGATCTCCAGCAGACGAGACCTCGGGTTCTCATGCGACCCCCCGATGTGCGTGCGGTGCGGCACAAGCAGAGTGGTTTCTTGCCCAGCCGCCGAAGTTCCGACGGATTGACGCATTCTCTGACCGTGGTACCCCCACGCTCCAGCCGAACCTCCCGAAGCACACTGGGCTAGGGCGGGATTGGGCAAAGTGGCAACGCCTCCGGCAGGGCCTGCGCCGGGGGTGATCGCCCGCGCACGGCGGACGGAAGCTCTACATCGCCGGCTACTTCGGCCTGATCCAGGCCAGAGCGACGGAGATCGCCATCAACCGCGGGACCAGCCTCATGGTGTGTGCCGATGCCTGCGAGTATTGCGCGGAACGCGTGTTCACCGCCCTGCATCGGACAAGGCAGGAGGCCCCATGACCTCGGCGGAGCAGACCTCGGCGAAGATTGCGCAGGCGGCACCGCGGCGGCAGATGTGGCCGCTGTACGCGGCGGGGTTCACCACCGCGTTCGGGGCTCACGGCATCGCCGCCAACCTTGGAGGCTTTTCCGAAAACGCGGTCACCTCGTTGATGGTGCTGGGGGGCCTGCTGGCCCTGTACGACGGAGCCGAGGTGCTGCTCAAGCCGTTGTTCGGCACGCTCGCGGACCGGGTCGGCGCCCGTCCGGTGCTGCTCGGCGGGCTGGCCGCCTTCGCCGTCGCATCGGCGGTGTACGCCCTGGCGGGCAGCCCTGCCTGGTTGTGGGCGGCCCGCCTGGGGCAGGGCGCCGCCGCGTCCGCGTTCTCCCCCGCGGCCTCCGCGCTGGTCGCCCGGCTGAATCCGGCGACCGGGCACGGCCGGGCGTTCGGCTCCTACGGCTTCTACAAGTCCATCGGCTACACCCTCGGCCCACTGCTTGGCGGGGCACTGGTGTGGGCGGAAGGACTGCGGGTGCTGTTCGGCGTGCTGGCTGTGCTGGGCGCTGCGGTCGCCATGTGGGGAGCGCTCACGGTGCCGGCCGTGCCCCCACTGCCCAAGGCCCGGCAGACGGTGCTGGACCTGGCCCGCCGGCTGGTCGACCCGGCCTTCCTGGCCCCGACGGCGGCGCTGGCCGCGGCGACCGCCGCGCTGTCGGCAGGGGTCGGCTTCCTTCCCGTTTCCGGCGCGGCGGCCGGGCTGGGCACGGTGGCCACCGGCGCCGCGGTGTCGGTGCTCGCCGGCTGCGCCGCCCTCGTCCAGCCCAGGGCCGGGCGTGCGCTGGACGCCGGGCGCATCACCTCGCGTGGCGGCATCACGGCAGGACTGCTGCTCACGGCGGCGGGCCTGGGATGCGCGCTGCTGCCGGGCCTGGCCGGTGTGCTGTGTGCCGCCGCGTTGATCGGTGCAGGAACCGGCCTGATCACTCCACTCGGCTTCGCCGTCCTGGCCGCCGCCGCCCCCGTCGAACGGCTCGGCCAGACCATGGGCGCCGCCGAACTGGGGCGCGAACTCGGCGACGCGGGCGGCCCGCTGCTGGTCGGTGCCGTCGCCACCCTCGCCACCCTCACTTACGGCTACGCCGCACTCGCCCTCCTGCTGGTCCTCGGCTCGGTGCTCATCCGTCTCGCGTCGCGCCGCAGTACGGCTACGGCGCAGTAGACGAATCGTGCTTGTGCTCATGCTCAGGGGACCGGGGGCTTCGCGGGTGCAGGTGGAGGGAGGTAGGCGGTGTAGCCGGTGCCTCGAAGCCGGTGGGCGGCCCAGGCGTGGGCGTAGCCGGGAGGTCCGGAGGGTGGTTTGGCGAGGGCTGCGGTGAGTTCGGTTGCGGCGCGGCGCAGCAGGGCGGCTTCGGTGATGTTGCGGTTGTTGCCGCTGACGTCTGCGGAGGCGCAGCCGGCGTAGTAGCCGATCGGCTGGGAGTGGCTGCCGGTGACCAGGCAGGGCGCGTGCAGGCCGAGGCGGCGCAGGTCCTCGGCGACTGCCTGGTAGCGGTCGGTGGTGGCTCGTGCGTCGGCGTCCATCTCCTGGAGAACCGTGTACTGCATTGTCAGGTGTACGACGAGCAGCGCGGCGAGGACGCCGGCGACGGCGGTACGCGCGGGGACCGGGCGGACGGCTCGCACCGTACGGCCGGCCAGGGTGGCGACGGGCAGGGCCAGCAGGGCGTAGACGGGAAGGAAGAAGCGTGGCGCGGAGTAGTCGATGAGGACGAGGTAGGGGACGCTCAGCGCGGCGGCGCAACCGGCGGACAGCACGGTCTCCGCCGTCCGCCCGGTGCGCAGGGCCACCACGCATGCCGTCAGCGCGAGCGCGGGAAGGGTCAGCCACCACAGCGTGAGTTCCGGGTGGGTCAGGGGGACGGCGCAGGGGCGGCACAACAGGGGTCCGTTGAGGCTGCGCCAGGCGTCTCCGCCGGCCCAGTGCAGGCCCATGCCGCCTTCGGTGGCGCTGGAGGCGTGCAGGCGGGCGCCGATGCCGCCCCATCGCACGTACGCCTCGGCGATCCACTGGGCGCCGCCCGCGGCGAGCCCGCCCGCGATGGCGAGGGCGGGGGCCGAGCGCCGCCAGGCGGGCACCATGCCGCAGGCGGCCAGCAGCGGCGCCGCGAGCCAGACGCCGTCGGAGAAGCGGAAAAGTGTGGCTGCCGCGACGGCGCCGCCCAGGCCGAGGAGCACCGCCCTGGACGCGCCGGGCTCATGGGCGCGCAGGAACCAGCCGACCGCCGCCACCGCTGACAGTGCCACCCACAGGTTGGGCATGGCCTGAGGCCCGTACAGGACGGTGGTCCACAGTCCTGCGAACAGCAGGGCGGCAAGCGTGGTCCGGCCGGGCCCGAGCAGCGGGCGCCAGACGCGGTACGCGGCATAGAGCGCGGCGGCCGACAGCAGCGCCAGCACGGTCCTGAGCACGGGGGCGGAACCGGTGACGGCCAGCACGGGGGCCGCCAGGAAGCTGATGCCCCGCGAACGCGGCGCGCTGAAGTAGGCGGCCGGATTGCGTGGGTCGACCTGGGACAGGTACACCGTCTCGTCCCAGCCGAGCCCGAGGTGCGGCGCGGCGAGAGCCAGCTGGGCCGCCGCGTAGCCGGCGGCCACCAGGGCCAGCCACGGGAACCGTACGCTCGGCCGGCCATGCGCCCCCTTCCACGGCCGGGCAGCGACCCGGGTGGTCATGCGTTGACCACTCCGGCGCCCAGCAGCGCGAACAGCAGCACCCCGACGACGATCCGGTAGATCACGAAGGCGTTGAACGAGTGCCGGGCGACGTACCGAAGCAGCCAGGCGATGGAGGCGTAGGCGACGACGAAGGACACCGCGGTGCCCACCACCAGTGGCGCCAGGCCGACCCCCGCGCCGACGGCGTCCTTGAGCTCATACAGACCGGCTCCCGTCAGGGCGGGGATCCCGAGAAGGAACGACAGCCGGGTGGCCGCGACCCGGTCCAGATCCAGGAGAAGTGCGGTGGACATCGTGGCTCCGGAGCGGGAGAAGCCGGGGAACAGCAGGGCGAGAATCTGAGAGGAGCCCACCAGCATGGCGTCCTTCAGACCGGTGTCGGCCTCGCCGCGCTTGTGACGGCCCATCCGGTCGGCGAGCCACATCACCGCGCTGCCGGCCGGCAGCGAGCCGGCCACCACCCACAGCGAGGCGAGCGGGCCCTCGATGAGCGGTTTGGCGGCAAGTCCCACGACCACGATCGGGATCGTGGCGTAGACGACCCACCAGGCGAAGGCGTAGTCGTGGTTCTGCCGCTCCGGGGGCCGGAACAGGCCGCGGAACCAGGCGGAGACGATACGGACGATGTCGGGAAAGAAGTAGACCAGCGCGGCGGCGATCGCCCCGACCTGGATCACCGCGGTGAAGGCGACCACCGCGGCGTCGCTCACAGGGACACTCATCAGGCCCTCGGCGATCTTCAGGTGGCCCGTGGAGGAGACCGGCAGGAACTCGGTCACCCCCTCGACGACACCGAGCACCACGGCCTGCAGGACACTGATATCACTCATCGGCGGTCCGACTCTTTCTCAAGGGCAGGGACAAGGTGAGACGGCTTGAGCTCACTCAGTGAGTGCCGTCGTGTCGCGGAGCTCGTGTGTATGCTGCCGGGCCCCGGGATGGCGGGGGCGTCAGCAGACAACGTCACGGGACGTGCTTGCGGATCGACTGCGTCCTGGGGCGGGTACGGCGGCGGGCCCGTAAGGCCTCCAGAGCGAGTGGCAGCAGGGAGACGGCAACGATCACGCCGATCATGGGCAACAGGTAGCGGTCGACGTTGGGAACGCCGGCCCCCAACGCGTATCCGGCGAGTACGAGGCCGACCGTCCACACGAGGCCGCCGAGAACCTGCCAGAGCGTGAAGGTGCGCACCGGCACGGCGACCACCCCGGCGAGCGGGTTGAGCACGGTTCGCACCAGGGGGATGAACCGGGCCAGGAAAACGGCCTTGCCGTGCCCGTACCGGGCGAGCAGGTCCTCGGCCCGTGCCGCGCCGCGTAGCAGGTGCGAGTTGCGGGTACGGCCCAGCAGAGCCGGGCCCACCCGGCGGCCGATCAGGTAGCCGGTCTGCGCGCCGAGCAGCGCCCCCAAGGCTGCGGCGGCCAGCACCGCGGGCAGGGAAAGGCGGACGCCGCCGACCGTGGTGGCGCACAGCAGACCCGCGGTGAACAGCAGCGAGTCTCCGGGCAGGAAGAACCCGATCAGCAGGCCGGTCTCGGCGAACAGCACCACGAACACGCCCGCGGCGCCGAATGCCGTCAGCAGCGAGGTGGCATCCAGCGGATTGAACGCCTGCGACATTCAGCGGTCCTTTCCTGGCCTGCCCCTGTCGGTCGGCGCAGGGCACATGGCACACTCGGAACACAGCGACTTTTACACCGCCGTAGAAGTTCTACACGACTGTAAAAGATGGGCAAGGGGAACGACAACCCATGAGCGCCACTCCACAAGGGCGAGGCCCCAAGCGCGCCAACGGCGAGCGGGAGGCCGAAATCCTCGACGTACTGCTGCGAGCGGACACCGCGCTGACCCCTGGGGAGGTCGCCGAGCGGCTCGGTGGCGAGTTGACCTACAGCACCGTGGTGACCATCCTCACCCGGTTGTACGCAAAGCAGCTGCTCGTCCGGCACCCGCGCGGCCGGGCCTACGCCTACGCCCCTGTCACGGACGAAGACGGGTTCGCCGCCCGCCGCATGCGCAGCGTTCTCGAGGAACGGCCCGACCGTCAGGCCGTGCTCAGCCGCTTCGCCGACGGCCTGTCCCCCTCTGACGCCGCCCTCCTGCGTCGGCTGCTCGGGCCCGAACAACACCACGGGCGGTAGAGCACCCCGATGCGCATCGCCGTCTACCTTCCGCTGCTGCTGTCGCTGCTGGCCCCGCTCAGCGCGCGAGTCCTATCAGAACGGTGCGAACCCCGCGTTGCCACCTGGCTGCTCACCGTCTCGGCACTGGTGCTGGGCGCGGCGAGCACCCTGTCGCTGGGCCTGCTTGCCATCACCGGACTGATCCGCATCCCCCTGCTGGCCAGCCTCGGGCACTGGTCCGTCAACACCGTCCAGCGGGACGATCCCACCCAGTTGTCGGTCGCTGTGGTCGCAGGCCTTCTGCTCGGCGGTGCCGTAATCGCCGCCGGCCGCATGCTGTGGACCCGCGCCCGCTCACTGGCCGCCGCGGCCCAGCAGGCCGCCTGCCTGCCCGCCCACGACGGCCTGGTCGTCATCGAGGACGAGACGCCTGACGCTTTCGCGGTGCCCGGACTGCCTGGACGCATCGTGGTGTCCACCGGCATGCTGCACCTGCTGGACGACGGCGAGCACGACATCCTGCTCGCCCATGAGCGCGCCCATCTCGAGGCGCATCACTACCTCTTCGTCGCCCTCGCCGCGCTGGGCGCCGCCGTCAACCCGCTTCTGCGCCCGCTCGCCACGGCCGTCACCTACACCGTCGAACGCTGGGCCGACGAACGCGCCGCCGCCGCGACCGGTGACCGCGCCCGGGTCGCCCACACCCTGGGCAAAGCCGCCCTGGCCGCCCCCCGCACCGCCGGGAAGCGTCCTCCGGGCTACGCCTTGGGCGTCTTCGGCCATGGCGCGTTGCCGCGGGGCGCAGGCCCCGTGCCCCGCCGGGTCGCCGCCTTGCTCGCGCCGCCCCTGCACCACCGTCCCGTAATCACCCTCGCCGCGGGCGCGGTCCTCGTCGCCGCCGGCTGCTCCATCGCCGAAGCCACTCACGACCTGCACCTGCTGCTGGAGCTCATCGGCGCCTGATGGTCCCGGCGGCGGCCCGCCGCCAGGCGGTGCCGCGTAGCAGGCGCAGCCCGTTGAGGCCGACGATGACGGTGGAGCCTTCGTGCCCGGCCACGCCGAGCGGCAGCGGCAGGTCGCCGAGCAGGTCCCAGGCCACCAGCGCGGCGATGAAGGTGGCGGCGATGGCGAGGTTGGCGATGACGAGGCGGCGGGCGCGGCGGGCGAGGGCGATCACGGTGGGAACGGTGTCGAGCTCGTCGCGGGTGACGACCGCGTCGGCGGCATCCAGGGTCAGGTCGGCACCGGTATGGCCCATGGCGATGCCGCTGTGCGCGGTGGCCAGTGCGGGGGCGTCGTTGACGCCGTCGCCGATCAGCGCAACCTGTGCCCCCTGCTGCTGCAGGTCGCGTACGGCGTCGACCTTGTGCTCGGGAAGCAGGCCGGCGCGGACGTCGGTGATGCCGGTCTGGGCGGCCAGCCGTGCGGCGGTGCGGGGGTTGTCCCCGGTCAGCAGCACCGGCGCGGCGTGGGTGAGGGCGGTCAGGCGGGCCACGGCGTCTGGTGCGCCGGGCCGGATGCGGTCGGCCAGTGCCAGCACCGCGGCTGGGCGGCCGTCCAGCAGCATCACCACCGCGGTGTGCCCGCCGTCTTCGAGCTCGGCCACCAAGGCGGTGGCCGGGCCGGCAACGGCGTGTCCCTCGGGGAGCAGGTGGGCGGGGCTACCGATCTGCACCAGGTGACCGGCGACGTGGGCGCGCACGCCCCGTCCGGGGACCGCCGTGAATCGTGCGGCCGGGGGCAGGTGCAGGCCCTTGTCGTGGGCCGCGGCGGTGACGGCCCGGCCCAGCGGGTGTTCCGAGCCGTCCTCGGCCGCGGCGGCGAGCGTGAGCAGCTCGTCCTCGCCGAGCGCGGTGCCGGGCAGGGCGCGGATGTGGGTCAGGTGGGGGCGGCCCTCGGTGAGGGTGCCGGTCTTGTCGAAGGCCACCTGGGTGACGTCGGCGAGTTGTTCCATGACCACGGCGGACTTGACGAGCACGCCGTGGCGTCCGGCGGTGGCGATGGCGGCCAGCAGCGGCGGCATGGTGGCCAGCACCACCGCGCACGGCGAGGCGACGATCATGAAGGTCATCGCCCGCAGCAGGCTGCCCTGCAGGTCCTGCCCCAGTGCGAGGGGTATCGCGAACAGCGCGAGGGTGGCGGCGACCATGACCATCGAGTAGCGCTGCTCGACCTTCTCGATGAACAGCTGCGTGCGTGCCTTGGTGGCGCTGGCCTGCTCGACCATGGCCACGATCCGGGCGATCACCGTCTCACCGGCCGGGCGCCCCACCCGTACCCGTAGCACCCCGGCGCCGTTGACGGTGCCGGCGAACACCTCGTCGCCGGCCTGCTTGTCCACAGGGAGGCTCTCGCCGGTGATGGATGCCTGGTCGACGTCGCTGGCCCCGTCGAGCACCTGGCCGTCGGCGCCGATGCGCTCCCCTGGCCGGACCACGATGAGGTCGCCGACGGCCAGATCGACAGTCTCGACGACCTGTTCCTGTCCCGCCGGGTCCAGCCGGGTCGCCGTGTCAGGCGCGAGGTTCAGCAGGGTGCGCACCGAGTCGGCGGTGCGTTTGGTCGCCACCGCCTCCAGCGCTCCTGAGGTGGCGAAGATGACGATCAGCAGCGCGCCGTCGAAGACCTGCCCGATCACGGCGGCGCCGATCGCCGCGGCGACCATGAGCAGGTCGACGTCCAGCGTCCGCTCACGCAGCGCCCGCAGCCCGGCCAGCCCCGGCTCCCACCCACCTGTGGCATAGCAGGCCAGACACAGCCCCCACCACAGCCAGGAGGGGCTCCCGGCCAGCTGGCAGACACCAGCGGCGGCGAACAGGACGGTCGCGGTGATCGCCCAGCGCACCTCGGGCAGTGATCCGGCCCCGGACCGCCACCAGGCCTGCGTACGGCTGGGTGCGGCCACGGCTCGGGGACCGGGGCGCGTTCTCAGGTCTGTCGTCACCCTTCCAGCCTATATGCGCACTCATGCAGGTACGCAAATAGTGGGGTTCGGGGCTATGCTGACGGCATGCACACCTCGCTGCCCGACTTCGAGATGCCGAACGAGGAACAGGTGCACCTGGCCGCCGAGTCGTTCCGGCTGCTGTCCGACCCCACCCGCATCAAGATCTTGTGGGCGTTACTGCAGGGCGAGTCGTCGGTGGCCTGCCTGGCCGAGCTCGCCGGCTCCGCCCCGACCGCGGTCAGCCAGCACCTGGCCAAACTGCGTCTGGCCGGGCTGGTCAAGGGCCGGCGTGAGGGGACCTTCGTCTACTACAGCGCCGCCGACGAGCACGTGCGCCGCCTGCTGGCCGAAGGGCTGTTCCACGCCGAACACATCGACCGCGGCGACCAGGACTCCGCCGCTACACCGACCGTAAGCGCCGCCTCCTGACGCTCGCGAGCGTGGCGACCGACAGTCCGCCTCGACTCCTCACCGTCTTCCCGCCCTCGCCCGTCGACGCGGGTCCATCGCCCGTGCTTTGGCTCACCGCCTGAAGGCGGTTTCCACACCCGGTGTCACCACAGCGCGAAACGCCGCGTCCATCTCGGCCGGCGTGGCGGTCAACTCGCCGTCGGCCCACTTGCGCAGCAGCGCCATGAACGCCCCGACGACGCAGGTGACCATCAGGTCGAGCGAGTCCGGTGGTGTGCTTCGCGAAGGGAACGCTGCCAGCAACTCGTCACGTACGACCGTGGCCAGGATTTGCTCTCCGCGCGCCATCACGGCGCTGCCCCCGCGCCGCCCGAGCAGCGCTCGCGCCAGCCGGCGCTGCTCATGAAGGTGCTCGAACATCGGCAGGCTGAAGGCGAACAGCGGGCCCGGCCTGGACGCGGGAGCGAGACGGAGAAGGCTGGAGAGCTCGTCGAGGTTGCTGAACAGCACATCCTGTTTGTCCGTGAAGTGCGCGTAGAAGGTCGAGCGGCCGACGTTGGCGCGGTTGATGAGATCAGTGACGGTCACCGCCTCATAGCCCTTCTCCAGAATCAGCTCCACCAATGCCTGCTGAACGGCCTTCCGAGTGCGCCGCACCCGGCGATCGGAACTCTCCCGCCGCGAGTTTCCGAACACGTCCCCCACCTCTGTCCAGTACGGCACAGCCCAACGAATTTGCTTGTTGACCATGCCGCGCCGACGAATCGATCATTTATAACCGAACACATTGTTTCGAAACAAGAAGGAGAAGCCCTATGGGCAGGGGAAAGTTGCTGCATAGTCACTCGAAACACAGTGACGGTGGTGGCACCATCAACTATCCGCGGGGTTATGAGGTTTTGGCCGAGCTCGGTTTCGCCGGGCGCCGTCGCAGCGTTTTCACCCGCCTGGCCGCGTTGTCCGGCGCGGGACCGAGCCATCGGATTCTGGACGTCGGCTGCGGCACCGGCTACCTGACCCGGATGTTGGCTCCTCTCGTGGGCCCCGAGGGGCGGGTGACCGGCGTTGACCCGTCACTTCCGATGATCGAGCACGCCCGCCGTCGCTCACCTGACAACTGCTCCTACCAGGTGGGCGAGGGGCAGGCGCTGCCCTTCCCCGACGCCTCGTTCGACATCGTGGTCTCCAGCTTCGCCGTTCACCACATGCCCGTCTCCGCCCGCGGCACCGCCATGAGGGAGATCTTCCGCGTCCTGCGGCCGGGCGGGCGACTGCTGATCGCCGAGTTCCGCCCGCCGGTCAACCCCCTCGCCGCCCGCCTCGTCGGGATACTGGCCGGTCCCGCGATGCGGCCCACCATGCCGGAACTGCTCGCCGATCTGGTCCCCGGTGCCGGTCTCCGCATCGAGAGCACAGGCACCGTGGGGCCGGTGCTGTACTACGTCAACGCCGTCCGTCCGCTCGAAACCCGTTCCTGAAATACCCCGCTGTTTCACCTGTCGGGCAGATCGTCCGCCGATGCACTGAGCACGGCTCCCGGCCTGGGCAAACCGACACTGGGTCGTCGGACAGGCAATCACCCTTCTCCACCGCTGACGGGCCGGCAGTGACGATTTGGGTCGTTCGGCTCTATCGGTCGTCAGGGCAGGGCGGTCGTATAGAGGGCAGCACTCTCATCGTCTCGTCATTGTGGAGGCGCGACATGCTGCGCTCTCTTGGTGCCGTGGGTGATCGGTGGCGTGAGCCGGTGTTCCTGGCAGCGACCGGTGGCGCTCTGGTCGGCGGAGGTGTGGCCTGGTTGGCCGGGGCAACGGCTGTCGCGGATGGGTTCTGGATGGCGGGAACCGCGGTGGCCATCGTCCCCGCGGTGGTGTGGGTGGTCGCTGCCTTGCGGAAGGGGCGGGCGGGCGTCGATGTGATCGCGGCGCTGGCGCTGGCCGGGACCCTGGCGGTCGGGGAATACCTGGCGGGGGCTTTGATCGCGGTGATGCTGGCCACCGGGCGCGCGCTGGACGCGGCGGCGGAGCGTCGGGCATCGCGTGACCTGCGCGCGCTGCTGGAGCGTGCGCCGCGCTCTGCTCGCCGCCGAAGCGGCGACGACGTGGTCGTCGTCGCCCTGGCGGATGTGCGGGCGAAAGATGTGGTGGTGGTCGGCCCGGGCGAGGTGGTGCCGGTGGACGGCCGGGTGCTCACCGGGCCGGCGATGCTGGATGAGGCCGCGCTGACCGGGGAGTCCACCCTGATCGAACGCGGTGTCGGCGAGGCGGTCCGCAGCGGGGTGGTCAACGCCGGCGGTGCGGTCGACATCGAGGCGACGGCTACCGCCGAGGACAGCACGTACGCGCAGATCGTCCGGCTGGCCGAGCAGGCAGGTGCGCAGCGGGCGCCGGTGGTGCGGCTGGCCGAGCGGTACGCCGCCTGGTTCCTGCCGCTGTCGCTGGGAGTCGCCGGGGCGGCGTATTTGATCAGCGGTTCTGCCGTGCGGGCGGTGGCGGTCTTGGTGGTGGCGACCCCGTGCCCGCTGCTGCTGGCCGCTCCGGTCGCGATCGTGTCGGGGTTGTCGCGGGCGGCGCGCCAGGGCGTCATCGTCCGCGACGGTGGGGCGCTGGAGCGGCTGGGGCGGGCTCGCACTCTGCTGCTGGACAAAACAGGCACATTGACTACGGGCCGTCCGCGGGTTCTGCAGGTCGCCGCCGCTCCCGGCCGGACACCGTCGCAGGTGCTGCAACTGGCCGCGTCACTCGACCAGATGTCGGCTCACGTGCTGGCCGAGGCGATCGTCGGGGAAGCGCGGGCCCGCGGCCTGGCGCTGTCGGCGCCGCGGGAGGTGACCGAGGAGCCCGGCCGCGGAGCGGCCGGCGTCGTGGACGGGCAGCGCGTGAGCGTGGGCAAGACCGCGATACCGCTCGAGGCACGTCCCGGCTGGGCTCGCGCGGCTGACAACCGGGCCGCTTTGGACGGCGCCGCCGTCGCCTGGCTCACCGTCGACGACGCGTTGAGTGGTGCGATCTTGCTGCTGGACCCGTTGCGTCACGACGCTCCCCGTACGCTGCGGCGGCTGCGCTCGGCGGGAATCGGCCGCCTGCTGATGCTGACGGGCGATCGCGCCGAGCCCGCCCGGGAGGTGGCCGCGGTGGTCGGGCTGGACGAGGTGCGGGCCGAGCAGTTACCCGCCGACAAGGTCGCCGCGGTCAGAGCGGAAACCTCACGGGCGGTGACGGTCATGGTCGGCGACGGCGTCAACGACGCCCCTGCGCTGTCGGCGGCCGACGTAGGGGTGGCGATGGGAGCGCGCGGGTCCACCGCCTCCTCCGAGGCCGCCGACGTGGTGCTGGTCACCGACCGGGTGGACCGGCTCGCCGACGCCATGGAGATCGCGGTGCGCACCCGGCGTATCGCCGTGCAGTCGGCCGCGGGCGGCATGGCCATGTCGCTGGCGGCCATGGTGGCCGCGTTGCTGGGCCGGCTGCCGCCCGCGGCCGGGGCGCTGCTGCAGGAGGCGATCGACGTGGTGGTCATCGTCAACGCGTTGCGTGCCGTGCTGCCCCAGCGCGGCGCCCGGCCGGTGCTGGAGCCGGCCACCGAGGATCTGATCCGCCGCTTCGCCGCCGAGCATGACGATCTCGCCGATGTGCTGGACGCCGTACGCGATGCCGCGAGCCTGCTGGCCGTCGAGCACGGGCCGCGCGTGCTGGGCGCCGTGCGGGAGGTCGACCGGTTGCTGACCGAGCGGCTGCTGCCGCACGAGTACGCCGAAGAGCATGAGCTCTACCCGGCGCTGGCCGCTCCCCTTGGCGGAGGAGAGGCGACCGCGACCATGAGCCGGGCCCACAGCGAGATCGATCGCCTGGCCCGCCGGATCGCCACGCACGTGAAGGTCGCCGATACCGCCGGCCGGTTGCGGCCCGAGCAACTGGAGGATCTACGAGCCTGCCTGTACGGGCTGCACTCGGTGCTGCGGCTGCATTTCGTCCAGGAAGAGGAGAACTACTTCTCCCTCGCCCCCTGACCGTCGGCGGCGCGAGGCATCAAGCCGTACCCGTAGAAAGACGGCGGGGCTGACCCGTCGCGGTGACGCCCCTTGCGCAGGAGCAGGTAGGCGATCGCCGCTGTGACGGCCGCGGCGCCGGCCAGCAGCGCGGCGATGCCCCAGGCGGTGTGGAACAGCGCGGGCGGGGCCTGCTGGATGAGCACGAAAGCGCCCATCACGAGGACGAACCAGCCGAATCCCGTGCGCAGGCGGTCGGCGTGGACGCGCCCCGCGAGCCATCCTCCGGCGAGACCGCCGGCGACGGCGGCCGCCGTGACGGGCAGGGCGATCGACCAGTCGACCGGGACGGTCTGCAGGTAACCGGCCAGCCCGGCGAACGACTTCATCGCGATCACCACCAGGGAGGTGGCGACGGCCGTGCCCATCGGCATGCCGCCAAGCAGCACGAGCGCGGGGACGACGAGGAACCCGCCGCCGGCCCCGACCAGCCCGGTGACCAGGCCGACGACGACGCCTTCGACGACGACGTGGAGGATCGGCAGCTCCTTGTGGGCCGGGGCGGCCTCGGGCGTCCCACGGCCGCGGATCATGGCCACAGCGGTGGCCACCATCATCAGCGCGAACCCCGCCAGCAGCGCCACCGCGGGCAGGTGCGGCCCGAGCAGGCCCCCGCCGTACGCGCCGGCCATCCCGGCCAGACCGAAGACCAGTCCGGTCTTCCACCGGATGCGGCCTGCACGGGCGTGGCCCGCGGCGCTGACGACGCTGGTCACGCCGACGACGAACAGGGACATGGCGATCGCGGCCTTCGCCGGGACGCCCGCGACGTAGACGAGCAGGGGGACGGTCAGGATCGATCCTCCGCCGCCGAACAGGCCCAGGGTCAGGCCGACGACGACGGCGCCGGCGAGGGTGAGAGCGGTCATGTCGTCGCCTCGGATCCTTCAGGCCGCGCTGCGGCCGGGGCGGCGGATACAGGCGAGGGCGGCGTCCACGTCGGCGCCCTCGCCGCGGTTGTACGGCAGGCGGGCGAGCAGCATGCCCATGGCGCAGGTGTCGGTCAGCCCGGCGAAGACCAGGCCCGCGCCGACGAAGGCGCCGGCGAAGCGCATTCCCGGCAGCCACAGGTCGGCCACGATGGACGCCAGCACGATGCCGCCCGCGACCAGGCGGACCTGGCGCTCCAGGCTCCACCGCTGCTTGCCGCGCACGACGGGGGCGCCGGAGGCGATCCATGCGTTCATCCCGCCGGTGAGCACGACCGCGTCGGGCAGTCCCGCGTCGCAGAGCTTCTTGTGCGCCTGGGTAGCCCGGCCGCCGGACTGGCAGATGAGCAGCATCGTGCCGCCGGCGTCGTCGACGATCCGCCGCAGGTGGGCGTCGACCTGGTCGAGCGGCAGGTTGATCGCGCCGCTGATGTGCGCGGTCTCGAACTCGGCGGGAGTCCGCACGTCCACGACCAGCACGTCCGGGTTGGAAGCGATCAGCGCGCGGGCCGTCGCGGTGTCGATGTTCGGGGATTCGGTGTTCACGGCTTCCTTCTCGTTTTCGCAGGTGGGGTGGTCAGGCAGCGCGGCGCGCCCGCAGTTCGGCGGTTACGTCGGGCACGCCCGCACCGTCGAGCACCGCCGGGATGTATCCCTCGCGGATGAGCAGGGTGGCGGCGATGGCCGCACGCCGGCCCGATCCGCAGGCCACGAGCACTGGATGGCCGCGGTCCAACTCGGCGGGCACGCCCTCGGTCACCAGATCGGCGAGGAATCGTTCGACGGCTCCTTCCAGGTGTGCGGCCGCGCGCTCGTTCGGCATGCGCACGTCCAGCACCTGGGCGCCGGGCTGGGCAGCTCGCGCGGTGAAGGTCGCCAGGTCCAGCCGTTCGAACGTCGCGGTCGCGGCCGGGCCGAGGTCCCGTACGACGCCGCGTACGGTGTCGATCCCGATTCGTGCGAGCTGGGTCACCGCCTCGGTCGCGTCCTGGCCGGGCTCGGCCACCAGCACGATCGGGGACCGGTACGGCAGCAGCCACCCGGCCCAGCTGCCGAAGTCGTCGCCGAGTTCGATGCCGATCGAGCCGGGCAGGAAGCCGTCCGCCTGCCTCTTGCGCGGGCGGACGTCGATCACCTGTGCGTCCTGGGGCAGGTCGCCGATGGCCAGTTCGGGTGCCGCGGTCGAGGGCATCGGCGGCACGCCGAGCGTGTTGGCGGGGCCCATGTACTGGTAGAAGGCCGGGATCGGCATGGGCGCGGCGAGCAGTTCGTCGGCCAGATGTTCGGCGTCCTCGACGGCGAGCAGGGGGTTGGACCTGATCTCCTCGCCGATCGTCGAGGTGTAGCGGCCCGCCCCGCTCGCGGAGCAGAACGACCCCTCGCCGTGCGTCGGGAACAGCCCGACCTCGGGGGGCAGCGCCGCCAGCCGGCGCAGCGAGCCGTGCTGCAGCCGGGCCAGGGTCCGGGCCCGGGCCGTGCCGAGCAGGTCGGGCCGGCCCGCCGAGGCCACCAGGAGGCTGCCGCCGGAGAACACCGCGACCGGCTCACCCTCGATGAGCACCACGTAGCTGGTGTGCTCGGGAGTGTGCCCCGGGGTGTGGATCGGTCGTAGGGACAGTCCGTCCCCGCCCTCGATGTCCTCCAGGTGGAAGGCAGGGGTGTGAGGGTAGGCGGGCGCGGCGGCGGCGGGCAGGACCAGCTCGGCTCCGGTGCGCAGAGCCGCCTGCTCGCCACCCGACACGTAGTCGTTGTGCAGGTGGGTCTCCACGACGAGACGCAGCTCCACGTCACGCTCGGCCGCCGCCCGCAGGAACCGGTCGATGTCGCGCTGGGGGTCGACGAGCACCCCCTTGCCCTCGTGAGTCAGCAGGTAGGTCTGGTCACCGAGACCCGCAGTGCGGAAGGACACGATCTCCACAAGGAACACCTCTCTTCTAGATACCCCGGGGGGTATGTGACTAGCAAAAAAAGAGACCAGTGGTCAGGCGCCTGCGGCGCGCACCACCTGGCCGCCTGCGGACCTGCAGCCCGAGGCCCCACCGGACACCGAGTACGCGTCGCCGACGGCGCGGGATCGGCAGCACCGAACATACCCCGGGGGGTATCTGCGGGACGTGAAAAGGCGAACCTTCCCGGAAGGGCCGCCTATGCCAGGGCCAGAAACAGCTTCTCCAGCTCGGCCACACTCATCGGAGCCTCCTCGCCCCGCTCCTGCGCAGCCTGACAGTGCCGCAGTCCGGTGGCGACCAGTTTGAACCCGGCCCGATCGAGCGCCTTGGAAACCGCGGCCAGCTGGGTCAGCACCTTGGCGCAATCCTCGCCGGCCTCGATCATCGCGATCACTCCCGCGAGCTGACCATGTGCTCGCCGCAGCCGCGTCACCGCGTCGCCGACCATCGCCTCGTTCATCTGCACGCCTCGTTTATACCCCCGGGGGTACTCCTCGAGCAAGTCGGTGAGCCTCGGCGCAGGAGCGTCACGGCCAGGCGCTCGCGAGGCTGTCCGCCAAGCTCACCACGGACTGAAGCGCTCCGGGTCGGGTGGAGACCCTACGGGCCGGCTCCAGCCACGGGCTTGGGCCGGTGTTGAGCGTAGTAGCGGTCTCGTGACCCCCGCCGTCGTACGTCTCGTGGTAGGGGAACTCGTTGACGTAGCGCCGCCGGCCCAGGGGGGTCAGGTCGAGGTAGTGGTAGGTGCTCAGCATGACCTCCGCGCCCCGGCAGTACGTCGAGTAGGTGTGGAAGACGCTGTCCTCGTCGCGGACGAAGACGCTGATCCCCTGGGCGTCGCCGTGTCGGTGACGGCGTCCTGCGCCCGCATGGCGTCCTTCTCCTGCTCCAGCAGCTTCAGCCGCGCCGCCGGCCACTCGTCGCGTGACGCCGTCCGTGGGAGAGTCATCGTCTTCTCCTGCTCTGAATGTTTCATGACCGGAACAGGCGGTAGGAGCCGACCAGCCGCCGCGTCGGCACGTGTCTCGTAACGCACCACGACTGTCTCGCTCATCTGGACGACACTCCTCATCCGCCTGAAGTCACACCGGGAAGCGGCCGCGCCGTTCTCCGGTCGTCTACAGGTACAGAGGCGCCGCGTCGAAGAAATTCATCGGCCGGACCCGAATGATGTCGATCCGTCGGCCGTGGCATGCGGCCGTCACCCGTCGAATGGGCATCGGGCACCGGTGCGGCCTCAAGCGCAGTCGCGGACAACCACGCGACCGATCTCGGTCAGGTCGCTGTCGATCGTGGTGAGCAGGGACGGGCGGCGAGGGTCATGGTGTCCCGGTTGTCGTAGCCGACGACCGCGACCTGCTCGGGGACCGAGATGCCGCGTCCGCGAAACGTGGCCCTCGCTTTTGATGATCGTACGGCCCGGCTCCGGCGCACGCAATCCTTTGCTCTCCACCTCCGCTGCGGCCATGGTCCCACCGCTTTCCTGAATTGGGCAATCGTGTGCGGAGGAAAACTCGCCTGGCTAACAGTCTTGACGGCCAGACAAGTTCACCGTACGTTTCCGGCTCGGAAAACCTTTGCGCACAGTTGCCAAATCCGGCTTGTGTGCGCTGCGTCGTCGTGACCACCGCACAGGCACCGATCTGGGGAATCCCATGTCCAGCGAGTCTTCCGCTTCCTCCGCGACCGGCGCGGTCGAGGACCGAGGCCATGGCTACCCGGCCGCCGGTATCCGTGGACGCGGTCCCCGGCCGACGACCCCCGCGGTCCGCTCGGCACAACCACCCCCCAACCACTCCTCAGGAGAGACGCAGTGAAGACGACCAAACCCAGAGCCGGGCAGGCCGCTGCCCTGCTCACCTCGCTCGCACTCACCGCAGCCGGCGCGACCATCGCCGCCGCTCCCGCCCACGCCACCGCGAGTGCCTCGACCACCCTGGTGGTCAGCGCGAACCAGCCCTTCCGCCCGGTGACATATGTGGCCAGCGGCTCGCTGTACGGCCTGGCGGACGCGACGACGCCATCGGACAGCCTGGCCCAGGCCATCAAGCCGAACACCTTCGTCCAGAAGCCCCAGGGCGGCAAGCAGCAGCCGACGGGTGACATCCTGACCGTCGCCCCGAAGGCGGCCAGGGCCGGCGCGAAGGTCGTGAACCGGCTGTCCGACGTCTACGCGGGCTGGCCCTACCAGTTCAGCTGGAGCAACTGGTTCAGCCTGGTCGACCAGCAGATCGCGCAAACCAAGGCGTCGGGCATCACCAACCTGGCCGCCTACGAGCTGTGGAACGAGTCGGACAACACCTGGAACTCGTCCAACGGCACGTACGAGGACTTCTGGACCAGGACCTACCGTGAGGTGCGGGCCAAGGACCCGACGACCCCGATCCAGGGGCCGAGCTTCTCGGACAACATCAGCGACATGGACAACTTCCTGAGGAACGCGGTCGCGACCAACACCGTCCCGGACATCATCGCCTGGCACGAACTGACCAGGGCCTCGAAGATCGCCGGTGACGTCGCCACGGTCGTCAACCTCGAGAAGAAGTACGGCATCACCCCGCGCCCGATCGCCATCGAGGAGTACGCCTCGCCGTCCGAGGTCGGCATCCCCGGCGCCCTCGTCAGTTACATCGCCAAGTTCGAGCGGCTGGGCGTCCACGACGCCGAGCTGGCGTTCTGGAACCAGTCCGGCACGCTCGGCGACCTGCTCACCGGCCGGGGCGGCTCGCCCAACGGCGCCTACTGGCTCTACAAGTGGTACGCCGACATGAGCGGCAACATGGTGACGACCACCCCGCCCGCGCAGACCGGCATCGACGGCGCCGCGGCGATGAACAGCGCGGGCAACCAGCTCAGCGTCATCTTCGGAGGCAGCTCCGGCGACAGCGCCGTGGTGATCAACGGGCTCGGCTCCTTCGGCGGCACCGCCCACGTGAAGCTGGAGTACACCCCCTCCCCCGGCCGTACGGTGGCCGTCTCCGGGCCCTCCACGCTGAGCGAGTCGAACTACACCGTGAGCAACGGCTCCATCACCGTGCCCGTCTCGGCGATGAACTCCACCTACGGCTACCACCTGGTCGTCACCCCGGGAAGCGGCAGCGGCAACCCCGGTACCTCCCTGGCCGGCACCTACCAGATCAAGAACGTGAACAGCGGCCTCGCCCTGGACACGCAGAACTCCGGCACCGCCCAGGGCACCCTGGTCGACCAGGCCACTCCCTCATCCGGCAACACCCAGACCTGGACCCTCGCCGACAGCGGCTCCGGCCTCTACAAGATCGTCAACAGGGCCAGCGGGCTGGTCCTCGGCATCACCAACATGAGCACCAGCAACGGCGGGACCGCCCTGATCTGGGGCGACAGCGGCACCGCCGACCACCTGTGGTCGTTCATCTCGGACGGGAACGGCCACTACAAGATCCGCAACTACAACAGCGGTCTGCTGCTCGGCGTCAACGGCATGAGCAAGTCCTCCGGCGCCCAGGTCCTCCAGTGGGAAGACAACGGCACCGCCGACCACCTCTGGACTCTCACGGCGCGTTAGGGCCCGTACGGAGCTGAGATCACGCGGTTGCGCATTCAGCTCCGTCGGAGCCGCCGACGCCGGTAGATCACCTCGTCGTGGCGCGTGGTGACCCACTGATGACGAGTGGTCCGGGATCGAGCCCCACCTGCCCCTGGGCGAGCGGGGCCCGATCCCGGACCTGCGACGGCAGTGCCTCACCCCTCCGGCGACGAGCACGGCGTGGACGGCACGGACACCGTGGCCGTCTGGCGCAGCAGCTGCTCGATGAGCCGCTCCTTGGCCAGGGCGAGGTGGCGCCGGTACGTGCCGTAGGGCACCCCCAGCCGTCGGGCGGCCGCCTTATGGGTGCGCGAAGCCGAGATGTACGTGGCGGTGAGAGCCTCGTGGGCCTTGACGCCTGCAGGATCGACCTGCAGCGCGTCGAGAGCGGTCGTGATCGCGCTGCGCAGGTCCGCAACGGGGTCGGCCGAACCCTGCCGCACGAGGCGCGAGTGCAACAGGACGCTGGTCGCGAACTCCCGGGGAGCGCGCCACGTGCGCAGCGCTTCCACCACGCCCTCCTCGAACGCGGCGCGCGGCAGGTCGTCGCCGAGCTCGTCAGCCGAGCCACCGGCGGACGGAACTCCGGCCAGCGCGGCTACAGGCGCGTACAGCCCGGCATTGGCGAGGTAGCGCCTCCACCGCTGGGCGTCCTCGAAGACGGTGAAGGTGATCGCGCGTCCGCGGGTCCTCATCTCGTCCGCGATGGTGCGCCGGCTGATCAGGTCCATGGGGGGCGAGGGCCGCTGGTGCCAGCCGGGCTGCACCGCGAAGCGGCGGATGGCCAGGTGCTCGCCCTGTCCCAGGGGAGCGGCCGCCTCCACGTAATCCCAGAGCGCCGCGATCACCGGGTCCGCGGCCCGGTCCTCGGGCAGCGGTGCCTCCAGTCGCAGGATGGCCATGAACGCGACGGGCGCGGAGGAGCCCGCGTAGCGGTAGACGCGGAAGGCCCGCGGCTGGCGGTGCAGCCTGATGAGGTCGTCGACCACACCACCACCGAGGTGACCGCGGCGGTTTCGGAGCCGGTCGACGTCGTGCTCAACCTCGCGCCGGTCGACCCGGCGCAGCTGGCCGCGCTGGTCACCCTGGTCCGTCCGGGCGGTGTCGTCGTGAACACGACGGTGTGGATGCCCGCGCCCGGCGACGAGGAGCGCGGTGTGCGCGGCGTCGACGTCTTCGTCCGCACCGACACCGAACAGCTGTCGCGGCTGGTGGCGCTGGTCGACCGCGGCGAGCTGCGCGTCGACGTCGCCCAGCGGGTGCCGCTGGCCGAGCTGCCGGCAGTCCACGCCCAGGCCGCCACGGGCGCACTGTCCGGCAAGGTCATCGGCCTTCCGCCCGCCGCCTGACGCCCTCGACACCAGGTCCAGCAACAACAGCCCACTTCCTGCGGCGGGTGCTCCCAGCTGATGCCGGGAGCGGCCTCTACATGCGGGTCCGCGCGTACGCATGCAGTGCGTCGCGGACGAACGTCGCCCCCGCGGTGTCGTCGTACATGGCGGCGAAGCGGGGGTCGTCGACGTACATGTCCCCCAGGCATTTCACCATCTCGATCGAGCGCTCCCGGTCGCCCTCGGCCGTGGGGGTACCCGGGATCTGGCTCAGCCACCGGACGTGCCGGGCAGCCAGTGACTGCGCGTGTTCCGATGTCGGAGACACCCCGGCCTTCACGGCGGCGACCCATGCGGCGACGAGGTCTTCGGCGGCCTGCTTCCAGGCCCGCTGCTGGTCAAGGGTCTTGCCGTGCCACCAGGCGTTGCTCACTTGGAACGCGCGCTCGCCCCAGCGTGAGATCACCTCGTCCTTGTAGCGGTCGTTGAACCCCGCCACCATGACGTCCATCCGCGGTTCCACCCCCGCCTGCAAGGCCTCGAGCGTGTGACGCACAGACCGGATCTGCCGTTCGATGCGGTCCCGTTCCTCTTCCAGTGCGGCGATGTGGGCGCGGAGCCCGTCACACGTGTCCACCTCGTCGGCCAGGACCTCGGCGATGGCCGACAATCCCATGCCAAGCTGGCGCATGAGCAGGATCCGCTGTAGCCGGGCGACCGCGGAGGGGTTGTAGTAGCGGTACCCGTTCGCGCCGACCCGGGACGGGGTCAGGAGCCCGACGCGGTCGTAGTGACGCAGGGTGCGGCTGGTGATGCCTGCTCTCGTCGCGAGTTCCTGGATCGTCCACTCCATCGCTCCAGTGTCACCCGCGGCGGAGCGTGGCGGCGATGACCTCCGAGCTCC
Organism: Microbispora sp. NBRC 16548; assembly: GCF_030268985.1. Taxonomy (NCBI): domain Bacteria; kingdom Bacillati; phylum Actinomycetota; class Actinomycetes; order Streptosporangiales; family Streptosporangiaceae; genus Microbispora; species Microbispora sp. NBRC 16548. The sequence goes on along the minus strand of NZ_BSSF01000028.1, from coordinate 32,565 downwards.
CGGCGTGCAGGGCCTGCGCCGCCGTCTGCCCGGTCGCCGCCAGGTAGGTGTCGACCAGCCGGTTGCCCGCGGCGTACCCGGCGCCCATGGGCAGTCCCACCGGGGTGAGGCCGAAGCGCTCGGCGCTGGGGTCGCCGTGCACCCAGGCAGTGAAGTTCTGCATACCTGTCACGTCGAGCCCGGTGAGCACCTTGCCGAAGATCTCGTCGTCGTGCAGGTGCGGCACGCCGATGCGGGTGGGGCCGAGCTCGTCGCCGTAGAGCTGGCGGGCGAAGGCGTCGGCCAGGCCCTCGGAGACGATGTGCTCGCCGACCGTGACGGTCATCGGGTCCCACACAACCCCGCCCGGGCCGAACCGCAGATTGTGGTGGAGTTCGTGCACGGCGGTGGCCTCCAGCCGCTCCACGTTCTCTGGGAAGGGCCAGAACGTGATCACGATGTGGCCCGAGATGCCGCCGAACCCGGTCACTCCTCGGCAGGGACCCATGAAGTGCTCGTCACCCGGATCGCCGAGCACGAACAGCACGGTGATGTCCGGGGACGCCAGCCCCGGCGTCGCCTCCAGCAGTACGGCGAGAGCGTCGTCGAGGGCGCGTCGCATCCGCTCCCAGGCTCCGGCCGCAGCCAGGGTCTCGAGCGCCTCGAGGCAACGCTCCTCGTAGCGGTCGACGGGGAACCCGGACGCTTCGAGGTGCATGGCCACCAGGTCGACCTCGCCGGGGTGGTAGCGGTACATGCCCCTGGTCGGCTCCAGCATCGAACGCAACAGGTCGACGCGGTCAGCGACCGGGGCCAGCAGGATCCGCCTCATGGCGGAGTAGGTGTCGAGAACAGTGATCGACATGGCCCCGATGCTAGAAGTTGACGCAGCGTCAACGTCAAACCAGCGGCGCTCTTCGTCGAAGTACGGCCGGCACGCCGTCACCCAGTCCCGTCATGACCGGCGGTTCGCCGCTGCGATGGCCCCCCGCCGTCAACGCCCCGGCACCCCGGCCGCCGAAGGGCCGGGGTGCCGGGCTCCCCCGGGAGGCGGAAGGGGCCCATCCGCTCCTCACCATCCCGAGGAGGAGGCGAACTCGCGGTAGCGGCCGGAGTGGAAGAGCAGCGGCTCCCCTCCTGACCGCTGGTGGTGCTCCACCTCGCCGACGAAGATGTGGTGATCGCCGCCGGCGTGGACGGTCACCGTACGGCAGGAGAAGGTGGCCAGGGTTCCGGCGAGCATGGGCAGCCCGGTGGGGGTGGCGAGCACGTCCACCCCGGCGAACTTGTCCGGCGCCGGCGTCGCGAACCGCCGCGACAGCTCGTCCTGGCCGGCGGCCAGGATGTTGACCGCGAAACGCCCCGCGCGAAGGAAGACGGGCGCGCTGGGAGCGCGGTCCGACAGGCACCACAGCACCAGCGGCGGATCGAGCGAGACCGAGCTGAAGGAGTTCACCGTCACCCCTGCCCGCTCCCCGTTCGGGGTCGCGGTGGTGACGACCGCGACCCCGGTGGCGAACTGCCCCAACGCCTCGCGCAGCGATCTCATGACGCGACCCGGTCGAGGTAGGCCTGGGCCTTGTCGGCGTCCATGAACCACTCGGCGTAGTCGGCGGGGTCGTCGAAGCCGTTGACGAAGCGGGAGGCGATCTCCGGCACCTGGCCGGCTGCGCCCAGAAGCGCCAGGTGGTGCGGTTCTGCCGGGGCCAGCAGCGCGTTGGTCCAGCGGGTGACGTGCTGGGCCTGCGCCCAGAAGCGATCGAAGGTCTGCCGCATCCAGGCCGCGTCGAACGGCTGCTCGCCGCGCTCCAGGATGGCCTGGAGGTAGGTGGCGGCGCACTTGGCGGCGTTGTTGCTGCCCTGCCCGGTGATCGGGTCGTTGAGCACCACCACGTCGGCGACCCCGAGCACCGGTGCGCCCGACGGCAGGACGGCGACCGGGCGGCGCACGGTGGGGCTGAAGCGCCCGGTCAGCACCCCGTTGGCGTCGGTGAGCTCGATCCCGGAGCAGCGTTCCGCCTCCCAGGGGAAGAAGCTCTCCAGGATCCGGCGGCTGCGCGCCAGGTGCTCGGCGGGGCCGCGCACATCGCCCCAGCAGTCCATCGGCCCGCCCGGCACACCTTCGAACACCATGATCTCGCACGGGCCGCTGTGCGTCAGAGCGGGAAAGACGAAGTACTCGCCGACGCCGGGCAGCAGGTTGAAGCTGACCGCGGAGTGCTCGGGCCGGGGGGTGAGGCCGTTGACGTAGGTGACCGCCAGCGCCCGCTGCGGGGTGCTGTACGTCGAGCGCGCCGCGTCCCGCTCGAACAGCGAGGCGATCTCCCCCTTCCCCGCGGCGACCAGGATCAGGTCGTGCTGGGCCGCGTAGGTCTCCAGATCCTCCGGAGTGGCGTCGTGGATGACGAGCTTGCCGCCGAGCCGCTCGACCTCGTCCAGCCAGGCCGGCATCTTCACCCGCTGGTCGACCGAGAGGGCGGGAGTCCTCAGCCGGGCCGCCCAGCCGAGAGCCTTGCCACCCGCGGGGCTCGGGACGGATAACTCGATGCCCTCGATGGGCGGGCAGACGTCCGCCCACCAGTCCAGGCCGAGCGCGCGCTCGTGTGCCCGGGCGGTGCCGAACATGCACTGGCCCGACATCACCCGGCCGTCGCGAATCGATTCCGGGGTGCGGTTGGAGACCACGGTGACGTCGTAGCCGTTCTGCAGCAGGCCGATGGCCAGGTGCAGACCCGCCTGACCGGCACCGACGACGAGGATTCTGCGCATGAGGGTGTTTCCTTTCGCTGAAAAGTTGCGGTTTCAGCGAAACTACGGCCGAAGCGGCCCGGTGATCCATCCGCTCAGCGCGGGTTCCGTCCATCTGGCGCGGGATCCGCCTCAGCCGCGTCTCAGGGTCTCGGACGGGTGCCGGCCGTACTTCTGGCGATAGAGCGCGGCGAACCGGCCCTGGTGGAGGAAGCCCCAGCGGGCGGCGACGCTCGTGACGGTGTAGCGGGCCGGATCCCCGGCGGCGAGCTCCTCGTGCACCTTGGTCAGCCGTACCTCCCTGAGCTGCGCCATCGGCGTGCGGCCCACGTGGACGCGGAAGCCCTCCTGGAGCGAGCGGCCGCTGACCGCCACGGCCCGCGCGACGTCCTCGGTGCTGATCGGGAGGTGGGCGTGCTGCTCGATGAACTCCAGCGCCCGGCGCACCACCTTGGGAAGCACGGGCGGCCGAGGCGCCGCCAGCCGGTCCCGGTAGTTGGAGGGCTGCATCGTGAGCAGGGAGGTGAGCAGCGCGTTCTCCAGGTGGGCGACGGCCAGCGGCTGCGCGGTCAGCCCGTCGTCGTGCTCGGCCTCGCGGACGATCAGGTCGGCCATCGCCCGCCAGGCGCGCGTCCACCCCGCGGTCAGGTCCACGCCCAGGTCGAAGACGACCGGCCGGTCGAGCGGCTCACCGAGCATCTGCTCCAGCGAGCGTTCGACCGCCGTGCGCTCGAACTTCACGATCAGCTTGGGGGTGCCCGCGGCCCACCGCATGTCGAGATGCTGCGTCGGAGAGGGGAGGGCGGCCGTCGTCGGAGTCGAGACGATCTCCTGGCTCCCGCTGCGGATCAGGCTGCGCCCGGCCAGCGGGATCATCACCAGGAAGAAGGTGCCGAGGTCGCCGGGTTCGATCCGGACATCGGCCCCGTAGTCGAGGTAGCTGATCCGGACCGAGCCGAGCCCGACGGAGTTGAACCGGGCCGACAGCAGGGACGCCGCACCGGTCAGGTCCAGCCGATGCGGGCAGAAGATCCTCGCCACCTCCTCACGGACCTCGTCGAGGTCGGTGCTGGCGAAGACGGGTCTGTTGCCGAGCAGCACTTCCATCGCTCTCCCCCACTCCGACGATCTCTCAATCGGATAATCGCGGGAGGCTTCTCGGCGTTCCATGCAAATGACGCGTTCCGCGGGAAATTCCTATTGAGACCAGGCGGCGTACGTATTTGTTCGCGGTTCTCCGTAAACCGCCCCGGCGTCGGTGGAGACCATTGATTCCAGCGGGTTCGCTGGGGTGGCGTTGAGCGATGGAGGAGTTCAGGCGGGTGGTGGTGAACCACTCGGCGCACCTCGAGATCTTGTCCGAGGTGCGGTTCGTGCTGGTCGACCACGTCGGCACGCGACAGACCGGCTTGCGGGCGATGCCGGGCACGGCCACGCCCCAGTCGCTACGCGAACGCGACGTGGCCGTGCCTTACATCGCCGGGCTGACCAGTCCTGTCTGATAAGCGATGACGACCAGTTGCGCACGGTCGCGCGCACCCAGTTTCGCCATCGCACGGCTGACGTGGGTGCGCGCGGTGGCCGGGCTGAGAAACAACTCGGCGCCGATCTCGTGGTTGCTCAGTCCCCGCCCCACCAGGGCCAGCACTTCGCGCTCGCGCTCGGTCAGCACCGCGAGCCGGTCCTCCCCGGCGCGAGCGGCTGTTCGTAGCGCGGTGAACTGGCCGATGAGGCGTCGGGTGATCCGCGGCGCGAGCAGCGCGTCTCCGGCGGCGACCACCCGGATGGCGTGCAGGAGCTCGGCCGGCCCGGCGTCCTTGAGCAGGAAGCCGCTCGCGCCGGCTTGCAACGCGTCGAAGACGTACTCGTCGGTGTCGTAGGTGGTGAGGATGAGGACTCGGACCTGCTCCAACCCGTGCGTCTCGGCGATCCGGGCGGTGGCTTGAATCCCGTCCAGCTTGGGCATGCGGATGTCCATGACGACGACGTCGGGGCGGGCGGCGCGGGCCCGTTCGACGGCTTCGGCACCGTTGGTGGCTTCCCCCACCACCGTGATGTCGTCCTCGAGGTCGAGCAGGACCTTGAACCCGGATCGCACGAGACCCTCGTCATCGGCGAGCAGCACCTTGATCTGGGCGTTGGTCGACGGTGAGGCGGCCGCCGCGTTCATAAGCGCGGCCCGGTCGGCGCGAGGGGCAGTCGTGCCTTGACTTCGAACCCGCCACCCGGAAGCGGCCCGGCGTCGAGTTCTCCGCCCAGCAGCCGGCAGCGCTCGCGCATGCCGACGATGCCGCGGCCGGGCTTGGCCGAGCCTCCGGTGCCGCTCGGATGCCGGGCCGGTAGGCGCGGATCCGCGGAGTCATGACCGGGGGCGGCGCGGCGGCCCTCATCGGTTACGCGGATCTCCAAGGCCTCGACCCCGGGGTTCAGCGCTACCGTCACCCGGGTCGGACCGACGTGGCGGACCACGTTGGTGATCGATTCCTGAACGATTCGGTAGGCGGCACTGCCCACCGCGCTGGGCAACGGCGCCGCGGGCGAGGCATCCTCGACCTTGAGGTCGAGTCCCGCCTCGCGTGCCTTGGCGGCCAGTTCGTCGATCTGCCCCAGCCCGGGGTACGGCACCCGCCCCTCGTTGTCGTCACCGTCGTCGTGACGGAGTACCCCGAGGACGGCCCGCATCTCCTGCAGCGCCCGGGAACTGGTCTGCTCGATGGCGCGCAGCGCCTCGCGCGCCACTTCCGGCCGTTTGTCGAGCACATGCGCGGTGACACCGGACTGGACGTTGATGATCGCTATGGCGTGCGCGACGGTGTCGTGGACCTCGCGCGCGATCCGGAGCCGTTCGGCGTCCACACGCGCCCGCGCTTCCTCCTCGCGAGTCCGTTCAGCCAACTCAGCGCGCTCCTGGGCCTCGGCCGCGATGACCTGTCGGGACCGGACGGACTCGCCAAGGGCCGCGCTCATGACCGACGCGCCGATCCGGAAGAACACCCAGCCGATGGCCGCGCGTGGCTCGATGTCGGCCGCAGCGACCAGCCAGCCGATGGCGAGCACCGAGGTGCCCACGCCGGCGATCACCAGCGACCGGCGCCCGTCCCCGTAGGCGGCGAGGGTGTACAGGGCGACGAAGAGCCCGAGCCAGCCGGGCCCGTCCGGGAAGTCGAGGCCGTAGTACACGAAGCTGGCGAGCGCGGCCGTGACGAACACCGGCACCGGCCACCGGCGGCGGACGGCGACGACCACGCCACTCACGATCAGCAGGACATATCCCAGGTTTCCGAAGTCGGTAAGGGGACGCTGTACCACCTCGCCGGCATTGCGGACTATCGTGCCCTGAACCTGCATCACGGTGATGAACAGCGCGAGCAACACGTCCTGCGCCGGCACCGGCAGGCGCAACGACACCACGCGGCGTTCCATGCCGCGATCCTACGGTTCCCTGTGTGCGGGACAGCTCCGCCCAGACGCGCGACCGCCCTACCGCCGGGAGCGTACCTGGGTGCGAGTCGTCTACGCAGAACTGCGTAGACACTGCCGTCCGCTGTCGGAGGCCCCGGCCGCCTCGACGGCGCGACGATCGATTCCGTGACACCCCTCCCCGGCGGTCTGCACCGGCGCCTCAGCCGGCATAGGCCGAGTCACCGTCCTGCACACGCTGCGGGCGCCCGTCATCCGACCGAGAGGATCCTCAATGTCCGTCCTGTTTGTGCTTGCCGTACAGGCGGCCTCGCCGGTCTGTACGACGCCGGCAGAATGTGCGGGCCAGGGTGTCGATACTTTCCTCGGGACCCCTGAGCGAATCTGGGCCAGTGTGGCCGCACTGGTGGCGCTGGGCGGCGTGGTCATCGGCTGGCTGGCGCTGCGCTCCGTCCGTCGTATCGACAACGGCGGGAGGAGGGAAGCTATCGTGGCCCTGGTGGCGGGGCTGACCGGCGGGCTCAACGGCGCTGTGAAACTGGCTGTCGCCGACGGTGGTCTCGGCACCGGCAACGGAGTGTTCGGGGCGGCCATGGCCCTGGTGCTTGGGCTGGCCGGTGCGGTCCTCGGCGGGCTGGCTCTGGCCTGCTCACGCCGCATGCAGCTGAGCGGCTGACCGCCGCGAATACAAGCGCGCGATCAAGGCCCCTGATGACCGTACACACCTCGGTCGTCGCACGGCGGCCGCTTCTCGTGATCTTGTGCGCAGTACGGCTGCCCCTACTAAGCACGCGCTGCGACGACTGTTGACCGATGGCAGCATCGACTCGGCTTTCATTTCCGGCACGCAGGACCGAACGACATCACGCGCCTTTCCACAGGACCGTTCCGCGGAGGGGCACGAAGGTCGTCCTCGCCCCCTGTCAATGCGATTTCGTGTAACCCCTCCCAGGCGCTCGGCACCGGCACCTCGACCGGCATGGGCGATTCACCGCGCTGCACACGCCGCCGACGCCCGTCATCCAACCGAAAGGATCCTCATGTCCCTCCGTCACCTGCCGGCCACCGCCGCAGCCGCACTGCTTGGAATCGTGGGGCTCGCCACACCGGCAGCCGCGCACGTTCTGGTCCAGCCCGTCGGTGCTTACACCTTGACCGCCGGGCGTCTCTGGTCCCTGGTGGCCGCGCTGGTGGGGCTGGCCGGCGTCGTCATCGGCGGGCTGGCTCTGGCCCGCTCCGCCGGTCGTATCGGCACCGGCACCGGGAGAAGAGGGGCCATCGTGGCCCTGGCTGCGGGGCTGTCCTGCACGGTCATCGGCGGGCTGGTCGTGGCCGCCGCCGACGGTGGTCCCGGCACCGGCTACGGAATAGTCGGGGGCTACGTGGACCTGGTGGTCGGGCTGATCGCCATGGTCCTCGGTGGGCTGGCTCTGGCCCGCTCCCGCCGCACCGCCTGACCCGGCGCCGGGCCAGTGCCCGTGTCGTTCTCCAACGGCCCGCCTGGTTCGTGCTTGATCCTGGACGTGCCGCATAAGGAGGTCTGCCGTAGCAGGCGCGCAGCGCACCCTTCTCAGCGACGAGTGAGGGTCGACCCCACGGAATCAGCGCCAGAGTGAGTATCGAAAGGCCGTCGCACAGCCCGTCTGGGTGCGACTGGATGTTTCAATCGTCATGCGGCGATCCCCGAGGACGCCGAGGTGCCGCGCATCGGTCCATACGGCTCGCGAAGTCGGCGAGGTAGTCCAACCGCCAGCGGCTGACGGTCTTCGCTCCGGGCCAGACACCCTCGGCGGCCGCCGGACCCTGGTCGTCGCACCACCAGTTGCGGTGGGTTGTCGACGGGTACTTCCAACGCTCCTCAGGCGGCGGTGCGGCGGTGAACCCACCCGTCAGACCTTCGAGGGCGGAGTGTGTGCTCTGAACGACGATGGACATCGGGCGCGCGTCCCTCGGAGAGTAGCGGAACCGAAGCGCAGCGCCTTCGTCGACGCCTGTCGGGAAGGGACCGCCCAGGCGGTTGTCGACGACGAACCGCGTCGTGTCCGACGCGCCGTACCCCACCGGTTTCGAGATCACCCACTCGACGACGCCGTAGGCCTCGACGACGTCGGCTGTGGTGGTGAGGCGATCGAAGATGGTCTTGCGGCCGTCCCAGACGGGGACGTACCGGCCGCCCCAGCCAGGGTGTCCGGGGTTGCCGTCTCCGTTGAGATGCCACGTCACAGATGGGGTGTCTCCCATCTTGACGCCGCTGAGTAGACCGGCGAAGAAGCTGCCGAGAGCTCCATGTCCGTCCACGTGCTTCTCGACGAAAGTGGTGTTGCTCCACTCGCCGGTCTGGTCGCCGCCGGTGAAGAATCCGCGGTAGGTCGAGTTCGACTCGATCATCCAAAGGTCGGGGTGGTGTGTCTCGATGTAGTCGTAGGCGTTGACGGACCACAACTTGTTCGGGCCGCCGATGAAGTACACCCGCAGCTTGGGCAGGATGTCAGGAGCGTCGTGCAGTGCCTGGGCCAGGTCGTCGATACCACCCCAGACCAGCACGTTCAGGGGGCGGGGATCACGCCTGCGCGCGCAGCGGGTGATCCATTGCGAGCCCTCGGTCGATGTGCCCACCCCACTGGGGCCGGCCGATTCGAGCGCTCCCTGCTTGCTCAGTGACCGCAGCGCTTCGGGCCTGGGGTAGTGGGGCGACCACGTCCGGAGGTTGCCGAAGTCGCTGTCGTAGAGATCGATCACCCGCAGGATGTCCGCCTTGCGTCCCGCGCCGAACGGCGAGGAGACGATGCCCTCCAAATCGAAGCGATCGGCAGCGACCAGAAGGTGGACCATGGACTGAAAGTCGTCGGGATCGGTCCCCCCGATGTCGGTGGACACCAGCAATCGGGGGCGCCCGGGGCCACGAGACGGTCGCAGGCCCTCCTGGGCAGCGCCCGCATGAGCCGGGCCTGCCATGCCCAGGAGGCCGGCCGAGGTGACCGCGGCCCCGTACAGGAGCCGGCGCCGAGTAATACTCACATAACCTCCGAATTAGCGTCTGATCGATTCACCGCAGAGTGAGTTCAAGGCCGCAAGGCATGCCACGAGAACCGTTGACCGATTCCGGCCGAGCCTCGGAGAACCTGAACGCCGCGTACCCAAGCGCCGCCCTCATTGCGGCTCCAGCGGAGCCCCCGCTCCGCTGGTATTCCGCCGTCTTACGTCAGGAGCCGATCGCGAAGTCCTTCACCTTGCCGGCGTTGTCCTTGTTGACCAGTACGCAGTCGACGGACTGCTTCTCCGGCTGACCGGCGCTCCCGGTCTTGATGTACTTGTCGGCCTGGTCGACCGCCATCTGTGCGATCTGGCTGGCCGGCTGCAGCACGGTGGCCTTGACGCCGTCCTTGAGAATGGAGTCGACCACGTCGGGGCTGCCGTCGAACCCGACGACGATGACGTCGGTCTTCTCGGCGGCCTTGAGCGCGGCGTACGCACCGAGCGCCATGGTGTCGTTGCCCGCGATGATCCCCTTGATATCGGGGTGGGCCTGCAGGATCGTCTGCGTGATGTTGAGCGCGGTCGTCTGGTCCCAGTTGGCCGCCTGCTGCGCGACCATCTTCATGCCGCTGTACTGGTCGAGGATGCTGTGGTAGCCCTGCGACCGGACGCCCGCGTTGGTGTCGGTGGGCTTACCGGTGAGCTCGGCGTACTTGCCGCTGTTGTTCATCAGCTTGGCGAACTCCTGGCCGCCGAGGGCCGCACCCTGCGCGTTGTTGGCGACGATCTGCGCGACGGCCACACCGGTCTTGTTGATCTCCCGGTCGATCAGAAAGCTGGGGATGCCGGCGTCCTTGGCCTTCTGGATCGCCGCCACGGACGCGTCCGCGCCGGCGTTGTCGAGGATGATGGCGGCCGCCTTGCGGGAGATCGCCGTGTCGATCTCCTGGCTCTGCTTGGTCGGATCGTCGTCGTGGCTGAGGACCAGCGTCTCGTACCCGAGCTTCTTGGCTTCAGCCGCCGCCGCGTCCTGCTCCGCCTTGAAGAACACGTTGTCCGGAGACGGCGTGATGATGACGATGAGCTTGGATCCGGCGGCGCCCGAACTGGAGCTGGGAGCGCCGGATGCGCTCGAGTCGCCCTTCGAACTGCCGCAGCCCGTGAGAGCCAGCAGTGCGACGGCGGCCAACGCGGCCACCGCGCGCCGTGGTGGTGCAGATAAAGGTGTCATCCCGTCGACTTCCCTTCGGATGGATATTCGGTTTCGCGGCCGAATCCGCGCAGCCTGGTATGGCCGGCCGTCGGCCGACGTCTGGGAGGTGGAACCGGTGGGTGCCCGGGCGGGGTTATCGCGAGGCCACCCGGGCCTGGACACGCTGTTGTGCCTGTTCCATCACAACAGCCAGGACGATGACGCTTCCCTTCACGACGAGCTGCCAGAAGGCCGAGACACCGACGAGCACGAGGCCGTCGCTGAGGAATCCGATGACGAAGGCGCCCATGACAGTGCCGACGATGGTGCCCTTGCCACCGAACAGTGAGGTGCCGCCGAGTACGGCCGCGGCGATCGCGTTGAGTTCGTAGGTCGTCGCGGTGTCGGGGTACGCCGCGCCGAGTTCGGACGTGAGAAGCAGTCCGGCCAGCGCGGCGCAGGCACCGGAGATCATGTACGTCGCGGCCTTGATCCGGTTGGTCCGTATGCCGGCGAGGACGGCCGCGCGCTCGTTGCCGCCTACGGCGTAGACGCGCCGGCCGAAGGCGGTGCGGTTGGTGACGAGAACGGCCGCGGCCGCGACCACCACCATGATCCACACTGCCGCTGGAAGGCCGAGCCAGCTGTCGACGCCGATGATCGAGAAGCCGGTGTTGCCGCGTGACGGGCGCCCGGCCAGATCGGGAAAAGTGCCGCCGTTGCTGCGCAGATCGGCGAAGCCACGCGCGACGTAGAGCATGCCGAGGGTGGCGATGAACGGTGCCACGCGTAGCCGGGTTATGAGCAGACCGTTGACCGCGCCCACGCCGGTACCGACCAGGATGCCGATGAGGATGACCATCACGGCCGAGAAGTAGACGGTGATTCCCGGCAGCCGCAGTCCCTCGTACAGCAGACCGCCGACGATCATGCCGGCCAGTCCCGCGATCGAGCCGACCGACAGGTCGATCCCGCCGGTGAGGATGACGAACGTGACGCCGATGGCCAGGATCGCGTTGATGGACACGTGCTTGGTCATCAGGGTGAGGTTGCTCTGGCTGAGGTAATGCGGGGACAGTGTGTTGAAGATGACGATCAGCAGCACCAGGACGATGGCGGTGCGCCCGCGCAGCAGTAGAAGCAGCAGGGCACGCGGTGACCACCGCGACGCGTCCCGCGGCTCGGCCGGTGTCGACGTGGGTGTCGTCTCACCCTTGACAGTGGCGGTCACGCTTGCCCTCCGAGTGCCTTCTCCGACGCGGCTGCCGCGACGAGTTCCTTTTCACTGACCCGGCCCGCCTCGAACTCGCCCGTGATCCGCCCCTTGGCCATGACCAGGATGCGGTCGGCCATGGCCATCACCTCGGCGAGTTCCGATGAGGCGAACAGGACGCCCAGCCCTCGCCCGGCGAGATCGCTGATGACCCGTGAGATCTCGGCCTTGGCACCGACGTCGACACCGCGGGTCGGCTCGTCCAGCAGCAGCACGGTCGGCTCGGTGAGCAGCGCACGCGCCAGCACCACCTTCTGCTGGTTGCCTCCGCTCAGCGCGGTGACCTCGGCGTCCAGGGCCGGTGTCTTGATACGCAGGTCCGCCACCTGCTCGCGGGCACAGGACTTCTCCCGCCGGGGCGAGAGCAACCAGCGCCGGCTGAGGGCGGTCAGGCTGGACAGCAGGACGTTGTCCTTCACCGACAGCGTCTGCACCAGACCTTCGCGCTGGCGATCCTCGGGTACGAGCGCCAGCCCTGCGGCCAGACGAGCGGGCACGTTCGCCTCGGCGCACAACCGGCCGCGCACCCGGATCTCGCCCGCGCCGGCCCGGCGGGAGCCCATCAGGCATTCCATGAGCTCCGTACGCCCGGCGCCCATCAGCCCGTACACCCCGACGACCTCCCCCTGGCGCACCTCGAGGGAGACGGAGTCGAGGACGGGGCCGGCCGGGCCAGGCGCGGTCAGGTCGGTTACCGACAGCAGCGCCTCGCCGACCTCGGCGCTGTTGTGCGCGAACAGCCCTTCCTGACTGCGCCCCACCATCTGCCGCACGATCCAGCCGGTGTCGGTCTCGGTCATCGGCGCGTGCGCGACCAGTCCCCCGTCACGCAGCACCGTGACGTGGTCGCCGATCCGGCGGAACTCTTCGAGACGGTGCGAGATGTAGATGACGGTCACGCCGTCCCGCCTCAGGTCGTCCATCACTTCGAAGAGGGTGTCGACCTCCTGGTTGCTCAGCGCGGACGTCGGCTCGTCCATGATGAGGACGCGGACGTCCTCGGCGAGCACGCGCCCGATCTCGACCAGTTGCTGCTGGCCGATCGGCAGCGCGCCGACCGGCGTGGCAGGGTCCACGCGCAGGCCCAGGCGGGCCAGGACCGCGGCGGCCTGTGCCCTTTCCGCCGCGAAGTCGACCATGCGAAGCGCCCCGCGCGGCTCGCGGCCGGCGAAGATGTTCTCCGCGATGCTCAGGTTGGGGAAGAGGCTCAGCTCCTGATGGATGATGCCGATGCCGTGACTCATCGCGTCCCGCGGCGACCTGAAGGAGACCTCCTCCCCGTCGAGCAGGATCGTGCCGGAGGTCGGCGACTCCGCGCCGGCCAGGATCTTCATGAGGGTCGACTTGCCCGCGCCGTTCTCCCCCACCAGCACGTTCACCTTGCCCTCGTAGGCCGTGAACGTCACGTTCCGCAGCGCGCGCACGCCGCCGTAGGACTTGCTGATGTCCCGCGCCACCAGGATGGGCCGGTCGTCCGGGGGCGTCACGACAACTCCAGCCGCACCGGCGTCACCACGATGTTCTTCGGGTCCAGCAACTGGAACGCGCCGGCGAAGCCGACCGTCCTGCCCTCCGCGCTGCCGAGGTCTACGGGAGCCACGACCTTCTGGCGCACCTCGGTGTTGAGCGCGGTCGCCGCGCCGGCGTAGTCGACCTGGTTGGTGAACTGACCGAAGCCGATGAACCCCACCGCGTCGCGCAGGGCGGTGCCGAGGAAGACCGGGCCGATCGCGATGTTCAGGTCGGCCTTTCCGTCCGGCGGGTTCAGGTCCACCTGGAGCTGACCCGCGCCGGTGGACCTCGCCACCGACAGCACCTTCCCGGCGCCCTTGATCATGACGGCGTACGGGCTTCCCGCGCCGGTCTGCCGCCCGAACTTCTTTCCGGCCTCGGCGGGGTCCGCCTTGACGGCCTTGAGAACCGTCTCCGCCTCGACGGCCTTGGCGAGCACGGTCGGGACTACTTTCGCCGACCAGATTCCGGCCGCGTACGCCGTGGCGTCGAAGGCGCCGTCCTGGGCACCCGTACGAGACCCGGACTTTTCGACCACATAGACGCCGGGCACCCGGGCGCAGCCGGCCACGGCCACGGTGACGACGAGTGCGGCCACCAGCCCGAGCGCCGACGACCGGGGTATGCCGTCACACCGCTTGTCTCGACTGTCCCGACCGACCATTGAATTTCCATTCACTTACGATTGAAGATGCGTATAGTGTCGCTCTGTGTTGCCGCCAGGTCAACCACTCGTAGACGTCGTGACCTGGTCGTTAAATCGAGGTAACGGCGCTGGTCAGCCGGTGGTTTCGTCCGGCTGGCGCAGACGGGCCCTGGCCACCGCCAGGTGCCAGGAGGCGATCCGCCCCGTTGGTCCGGCGCCGTCGGCACACGGCGTGAAGACGTCACGGTCCCTGGGCAGTTCGCGGAGGTCGTCGTCGCTCCAGACACCCGCCGTCCGGCCGGCGAGGTGTGCCGCCCCCAGCGCCGAGAGGTCCGGGGTCCGCGCCCGCCACACCGGCGTCCGGCTGAGGTCGGCCTGCAGTTGCATCAGCATGCTGTTGGCACTGCCGCCGCCGTCGGCAAGCAGGCAGCGCACCGGGCCCACGCCTCGGGCCACGGCGTCCACCACGTCGTTGACCTGCAGGGCGATCGACTCTATGGCGGCGCGGGCGAGCTGCTCCGGAGTGGCGCCCAGGGCGAGCCCGCTGATGGTGGCCGTGGCGTGCTCGTCCCACCAGGGAGCGGCAAGCCCGCCGAAGGCCGGCACGATGTCCACGCCCGCGCTGCTCGCGCCCTCCGCCATGACGACCAGATCGTCTGGAGTCGTCCGCAGCAGCGTCGCCAGCCACGCCAGCACCGCGCCGGTGGCCCTGATGTTGCCCTCCACCGCGTACGCGGCCGCGCCGTCGTCCCACGCGATGGTCAGGCACATCCCCTGCGGGACCTCGTCGAGGCCGTCGACGAGTCCCATCACCGAGGACCCGGTCCCGTACGTCGCCTTGACCAGCCCGGGTGTGACAGCGCCGTGCGCCAGGAGGGCCGCGTGCGAATCCCCCAGCACACCGGCCAGCGGTACCGACGGCGGCAGCCCGGGCAGGTTCCGGATCTCGCCGAAGGGCCCGTCCGACCGTGTCAGGGTGGGCAGCACCTCGGGCGGCACGCCGAACAGGTCCAGCAGCTCGTCGCTCCAGGCCCGCCGGCGGACGTCGAGCAGCTGGGTGCGCGCGGCGTTGCCCATCTCGATGCGGTGCGAACCGGTCAGCTGCCAGATCAGCCAGGAGTCGACGGTGCCCAGGCACAGCTCACCGCGCCCGGACCGCCGCCGGTCCGGGTCGTAGTGGTCCAGCAGCCACCGGGCCTTGAGCGCGCTGAACATCGGATCGAGCGGCAGCCCGCTGATGCCGCGCACCAGTTCGCCGGCACCGCTCGCCCGCACCCGCCGGCACGCGTCGACGGTCCGCTGGTCCTGCCAGCCGAGCATCGGCCCGACCGGGAGCCCGGTGGCGCGCTCCCACAGCATCAGGGACTCACGTTGGTTGCTGATCCCGACGGCGGCGACGGCGGCCGGGTCATGACCGGCCAGGCACCGGGCGACGCCGTCGCGCACGCTCGCCCAGATGTCCATCGGAGACTGCTGGACCCAGCCGGGGTGCGGGTACTCGATGCCCACCGGGATCGAGGCACGAGCCACGACATATCCGGCGGCATCCACGAGCAGGCACTTGGTGGCACTCGTGCCCTGGTCGATCGCCAGGATCAGCGGGTCACCCACGGTGGTGACCCGTGAGATCCCGCGCGGCGGCGGCGATGCCCTCCGCGGTCAGTCCGAAGTGCTCGAGGAGGAACTCCGTCTCGCCGGTGGGCGCGAACACCCCCGGCACACCCAGCAGCCTCATCGGCACCGGTGCGTGCTGGACCACGAACTCCGCGACCGCTCCGCCCAGCCCGCCGTAGACGGTCGCCTCTTCGGCCGTGACGATCCCGCGCGTCTGCGTGGCCGCGGCGAGGACGGCCGCCTCGTCCAGCGGCTTGATGGTCGCCATGTTCAGCACGCGGGCGCGGATGCCGGAGGCGCGCAGCCGGGCGGCCGCCTCGACGGCACGCGAAACGAGCGTGCCGGCGGCCACGATCGTGACGTCGTCGCCCTCCACGAGCGTGCCGGCGCGGCCGATCTGGAACGGCTCCCCGTCCGGCATCACCTGGGGCACCTTGAAGCGGCCGATACGCAGGAAGACCGGACCGGCGTGGTCGAGGGCCCACCGCACCGCACCGCGGGTCTGGACCGGATCGGCGGGAACCACGATGGTCATGCCGGCGATGGCCCTCAGCCAGGCGAGGTCTTCGATCGAGTGGTGGGTCGGCCCCAGCGGGCCGTAGGCCATGCCGGGGCTCATCCCGCACAGCACGACGTGGGCGTTGCTGTAGGCGAGGTCCGCCTTGATCTGCTCCAGCGCCCGTCCGGTCAGGAACGGCGAGGCGCCGCAGACGAACGGCACGTACCCGCCCCCGGCCAGACCGGCCGCGACGCCGACCATGTCCTGTTCCGCGATGCCGACGTTGATCAGGCGATCGGGGAACTCCTCGGCGAACCCCCCGAGATTGCTGGAGCCGACGGAGTCGTTGCACACGGCCACGATCCGCTCGTCGTCGCGTGCCAGCGCGCGCAGTTCGTCGGCGAAGGCGACACGGCAGTCGAAGGTCTCTCCCGTGGTCACGGCGCCGCTCACTGGGCCAGTTCCAGGAGTGCGGCTTCGGTCTGCTGCGGCGAGGGCACCTTGTGGTGCCACTCCACTCGGTCTTCCATGAAAGAGACGCCCTTGCCCTTCACCGTGTTCGCGATGACACACGTCGGCCGCCCGGTGGACTCGGGCGCCAGGGCCGACAGCAGCGCCAAGTGATCATGACCGTCCACCTCGCTCACCTGCCAGCCGAAGCTGCGCCACTTGTCCGCCAGCGGTTCCAGCCGGTTGGTCGCCTCCGTACGCGCACCCTGCTGTAGCCGGTTACGGTCCACCACGGCGATCAGATTGTCCAGCCCCCGGTGGCCGGCGGCCATCGCCGCCTCCCAGTTGCTGCCCTCCTGCAACTCGCCGTCGCCGAGCACGACGTACACCCGCCGGGACGATCCGGCGAGACGCCCGGCGATGGCCGCGCCCACACCGACCGGCAGGCCATGGCCGAGCGGGCCGGTGTTGGTCTCCACACCCGGCACCTTGGTGCGATCCGGGTGCCCGTTCAGCGGCGAGAGCGGCGCCATGAACGTTCCAAGCGCCGACGGCGGGAAGAACCCGCTGTGCGCGAGCGTGGTGTACAGAGCGGCGGCGCAGTGGCCCTTGCTCAAGATGAACCGATCCCGGTCCGGCCAGTCGGGCCACTCGGGGTCGACCCGCAGCACCGCCGCGTACAGGCAGGTCAGGATGTCGAGCACGGACAGATCGCCGCCCACGTGGCCCATGCCGGCCGTACGGATCGTCCGCAGGACGGCCGCACGCGAGCTGTCCGACGCCGCGCGCAGCGCCTGGGCCTGAGCCTGGGGATCCGAGGTCTCGATGAGGCGTCGCAATGCCCGCCACCGCTTGACCTGTTCCCTGTCCACTTGGAGCATCGAATACCTATTCAGTAGTGAATTGATTCTCAGGCTCATCTTGGCGTCACGCCGAAGCACAGTCAACAGTGAATGGAAATTCAGCTACGATGAGGGCGTGAGGGGTCCCCACTCCCGGTCGCCAAAGGAGTCCCGTGCCCAGCGAACGCAGCAACCTGCGAGAGCCCGTCATCGGTGGTCTGGCGCCCGGTCAGCTACGACTGCTGACCAAGGTCGCCCGCTTGTATCACGAACACGGCATGCGTCAGCCGCAGATCGCCGAGCAGCTGCACATCTCCCAACCCCGGGTGTCCCGCCTGCTGAAGCAGGCCGTCGAGCTGGGCATCGTCCGCACGACGGTGGTGACCCCGGCCGGCGTGCATGCCGAGCTGGAGGAGCAGATCGAGCGCCGCTTCGGCCTGCGGGACGTGGTGGTGGCCGACCCCGGTCACCCCTCGCCGAGCGAGCAGTCCACCCTGCAGGCCATCGGCGCGGCCGCCGCCGTATACCTGGAGACCACGCTCACCGGCGGCGACCGCATCGGCATCTCGTCCTGGAGTTCGACGCTGCTGGCCACCGTCGACGCCATGCGCCCTCGGCCCACTCCGGTCGCCGACCAGGTCGTGCAGATCATAGGAGGGGTCGGCAACAGCACGTCGCAGGTCTACGCCACTCGCATCGCCGACCGGCTGGCCGTCCTCACCGGTGCCGAGGCGGTCTTCCTCCCCGCTCCCGGGCTGGCCGCGTCGCCCGCGGCGCGCGAGGCGCTGATGGCCGACCCGCACATCAGCGACGTCCTCGCCACGTACGACGGCCTGACGATGGTGCTCGCCGGTGTGGGCAGTCTCGAGCCCTCACCGCTCCTGGTGGAAAGCGGCAACGCGATCGCCGACGCCGAGCAGGAGGCGTTGCGCAAGCTCGGTGCGGTCGGCGACATCTGTCTGCGCTTCTTCGACGAGAAGGGCGAGCTCGTCAAGTCCGCACTGGACGACCGGGTGCTGGGCATCGACGCCGAGACACTGCGATCGATACCGCGCCGGGTCGCGATCGCGGGCGGCACCCGCAAGTACACCTCGATCCGTGCGGCGCTGCGCGGCGGCTGGGTCGACGTCCTGGTCACCGACCTCGGCGTGGCACGCCGCCTCGCCGAGGAGCCCGACGGTCAGTAGTGCTCTGACGCAACCTCTTCCCGGCCGTGCGATCCGCGTCGGCCGGGACTCACGCCCTGCCGGGGTCGCCTGCCGACGCGGCGGGATCCGGAAGGATCACCGCGGCCCGACCCTCGGCCGTGCGTTCCGAACACACCCTTGCGTCCGCACGGTGGAGGCACCGGCTGGGGAGGGGCGAGCGCGGTCACCTGCAGCCTGACGACGCTCGCCCATCCGTTCGATGTTCCCGGTCCTCACCCGAACAGCGCACGCCGCACGATGCGCTGGGCGGCCAGGGCGTCATGGCTCGCCCGCGCCTCCGCCAGCTCCTCCACCGGCAACCGCCGGGCCCGCTCGCGCAGCAGGTCGATGGCGTCCAGGCTGTCCCTCACCGCCACGACCGGGTCTTCACGGTACGGGAACAGGTCGAGCTTGAGGGGCGCGTCCCAGCCCAGTTGCTCGACGGTGTGCAGGAATTCGAGCGTCTCGATGACATGCAGCGCCCCGACGGTCAGGTCGTCGTCCCACTCACGGTAGTTGTCGCACAGCTCGACGTCGACAAGCCGGCCACGTGCGTGCGCGAGCGTCAGCGCCTCGGCCGGGTTCTCCTTCGCGAACAACGAGTGCCCGAAGTCGATCACCAGGCCCACGTTGTCGACGCGCATGTCCTCGATCGCCAGCAGGCTGGCCGCCGCCGTGCTCCAGAACAGCCGGGTGCGCGGCTCCTTCAGCTTGTACTCGATGCCGAACCGGACGTCGGGATGAGCGGCCGCCACACTGCCGATGCCCTCCAGGCTCCAGCGCCGCAACTGTGCGTAGTCCACCTGGAAGGGGTAGTCGTAGCCGTCCTGACCCGGCCAGAACTTCACATAGTCGGCGCCAAGCCGCTTGGCCACCTCCACCGACTCGTGCGCCAGATCGACGGCCTCGGCGCGCACCTTGGCATCGGGGTGCGTGAACGACCCGCGGGCGAAGCTCCGGCCATAGATCACCGGCGTGATCGTGCGGGCGTGCAGGCCGTGCTTGTCCAGCGCCCCCTGCACGTCGTGGTCGGTGATGTCCGGCGAGGACCACGGATAGTTCAGGTCCACCCCCGATAGGCGACCCGTGCTGCCCGCTGCCTCGATCGCGTCGATCGTGCTGACCGTCGGCCCGTAGCCGTCGGTCGCGTACCGGTCCAGGATCTGACCGAACACCCAGATACCCGCTGTGTAAGCCACGCGAGGTCCTCCTTAAATATAAATTCAGGGTCGAATAAACTCCAGCATCCGGCATGCCGGCAAGCCGCGTCAAGCGTGGGAGTGCCGCGACCGGGACTGGCCACGGCCACCACGCGATCGACGAAGGTCGTCACGTGGTGGCCGTCTCCATGCGATCTCAAGCAGGAAGATCGCTGTGTGTCACCGGAGTGCCGCCGGCCGGTCTAGCCGAAGTTGACGACGAGGTGGCCGTCCGAGGCGAAGGACCAATGCATGGCGCCCCGGTAGGAGGAGCACCGGGACCCGTTCGAGCCGGTCCAGAACTGGTTGGAGCCGTCGGCGTTGCCGACGATCGAGTCGTTGGGGCTGCTGCTGTTGAAGCGGCACGAGGTGTTGTCGCGGAACGTCGAGCTTCCGGCGCCCCAGTAGAAGTTGCGGTTCTTGTTGTCGATGCTGACGTTGTCCGACACCGTCATCGAGCCGGGGTTCTTGTTGTAGGTGAACCCGGTCGCGCCGTTCTGGTAGGCGATGTTGCCCCGGACGGTGTGGTTGACGGCGATGTTCTCCCCGCCGAGCTTGAAACCGTTGCGGTCGCCGTTGGTGTTCTGGGTGCCGTTGGTGAGGGTGCCGTTGCCGTAGGACAGGGAGTTCTCGATGGTGACCGGGCCGATGGCTCCGGTCTCCGCCTTGGTGTAGAGGTCCCAGCCGTCGTCGATGTTGTTGTGGGACACGTCGTAGCGGAAGACGTTGCCGGAGCCGGAGGTGAGCTTGGCGGCGAAACCGTCGGCGTTCTCACCGCTGGGGTCGACGTTGTCGTACGACTCGGAGCTCACGATGAGGTTGTTGGACGGCCAGTTGGAGTTGCTGGATCCGCTCCGGCCGAGCTGGAGGCCCGTGTCGGCGTTCTGGCGGGTCACCACGCGCTCGATGACGTTGTTGCTGCCGCCCATGTAGATGCCGTTGTCACCGGCCTTCTGGACGACGATGCCGTAGACGTGCCAGTACGACCCGTTCAGGACGAGCCCGCGCTGACCCACGGCCTCAGCCGAGAAGTCCAGGATCGGGGTCTCGCCGGGGTAGGCGGACAGGGTCTTGCGGGCGCCCGAGGTGCCGCTGTTGCTCACCTGGACAGTGATCGTCTCGGAGTACTTGTACGTCCCGCCGAGCATGTAGATCGTCCCACCGGCGGCGACGCGGGTGAGCGCCGTTTCGAGCGTCGTCGGGTTCGACTTCGTTCCGGCCGCGCTCGAGCTGCCGCTCGGCGACACGTAGATCGCGCCGTTCGTCGGTGTGGTCGTGGGCGTAGGGGTGGAGGTCGGGCTCTTGGTGGGCGTAGCCGTAGGGGTGGACGTCGGGGTCTTGGTCGGGGTGGCGGTGGGGGTCGAGGTGGTGGTGGAGCCGGTGCAGGTGACGCCGTTGAGCTTGAAGGTCGTCGGCTTGGGGTTGGAGGTCGTCCAGGTGCCGTTGAAGCCGATGCCCACGGACGCCCCGGTGGCGATGGCGGCGTCGTAGTCCACGTTCTTGGCCGTGACGTTCTGCCCGCTCTGGCTGTAGGTGGCCGACCAGCCTTGGCCGACCTTCTGACCGGAGTCGGGGAAGGTCCAGGTGAGGGTCCAGCCGTTGATGGCGCTGCCCAGGTTCTGGATCGTGATGTTGGCGGTGAAACCGCCCTGCCAGTCGCTGGTGGTGTACGTGACCGCACATCCGGTCGCGGCCTGGGCCGGGGCCGCGACCGCGAACGCCGCCGCGGCGAGGGGGACGGCGGCCGTCGCGGCGGCCAGGCGGGCCACACGGGCCCGGCGGGTGATCGGACGCATCGAATGCTCCTCAGGGGTGATGGGGGTTGTCGTCAGGGAGGCCGTGGTGGCCCCCCGGCTGGGGGTGAGGTCTTGGTCGGAGGCCGATGACGGAGGCGGCGTGTGCCGGTCTTACCGGAACGGGACCTGTCCTGCCGCGAGCGCCGCGCTCGGTGCTACCGGGGCCCGGCGCAGCGAGTGACGATCGCGGGCACGTCCTGGGCGTCGTCCATGGCGTAGCTGTAGGGAGGATTGGTGAAGGGAGTGACACCACCACCGATGCCCCCGGCTCCGGCGTCCTTCTTCCCGGTGGTGTTGTCGTAGACGTTGCCCCGGGCGGTGATGTACGACGGACGTTCGTACATCAACTGGTGAGGGTTCTTCACGCCCTTGAAGTAGTTGTTCTCGATCAGGACCGAAGCGAGCGCTCCCACACCGATGGCGTACGTGTTCCCACTGGCCGTGTAGTAGCTGTTGTAGACGTGGCCCTTGCCGAAGAGCATCCGCGGCATGCGCTGGTCGACCAGATCGGCGAACCAGTTGTGGTGATAGGTGGCGTTCTCCTTGCCCAGGTCCGTGGCGTCGTGGTCGGCGCCGGCGCTGACCAGGCTGGCGAAGCGGTGCGTGTGGCCGGGATCGGTGTACCAGAACTTCACCCAGGACACCGTCATGTAGTCCGAGCCCTTGGTGAGATCCATGAGGCCGTCGCCGGCGTCCCAGACGTTCAGGTGATCGAACCAAAGGTGATGTGCGCCTCGCGCGGCGATCGTGTCGGCCGGGCTGCCACCCTGCCCGGCTCCCTGGATGTTCAGGTTGCGGACGATGATGTTCCTGTTGCCGGCTGCGATGTCGATGCCACCACGGATGGTCGCGTTCTTGTCGGCGCCGATCAGCGTCTTGTCGCTGACGATTTCCACGGGAGAGGAACCGGTGCTGATCGTCCCGGAGATCTTCAGGACCCGCGGCGTGGAGTCTGCGGCGTACTTTCTCAGGTCCGCCAACGTGGTGATGGTCTGCGGAGTCGCGTTGCCGCCGCCCGTCGTCGTGCCGGCACCGCTTCCCGCGACGCTCGCCCAACCCACCAGTCTGTCGTCACAGTCACCGGCCGTAGGGGGGACCGTGGGCGTGGGCGAGGAGGTGGGCGTGGCGGTCGGGGTGGAGGTGGGACCGCTGGTCGGGGTGGTGGTGGAGCCGGTGCAGGCGACGCCGTTCAGGCTGAACGAGGCCGGCTTGGGGTTGGAGCCCGACCACGTGCCGTTGAAGCCGATGGACACCGACGCGCCGGTGGCGATGGCCGCGTTGTAATCCACGCTCATGGCCGTGACGTTCTGCCCGCTCTGTCTGTAGGTGGCCGACCAGCCGTTGGTCACTTTCTGGCTGCCGGCGGGGAAGGCGAACCCGAGGGTCCAGCCGTTGATCGCGCCACCCAGGTTCTGGATCGTGATGGTGGCGGTGAACCCGCCCTGCCAGTCACTGGTGGTGTAGGTCACCGCGCAACCGGTCGCGGCCTGGGCCGGGACCGCGACGGCCAACGCCGGCGCGGCGAGGGTGATCGCCGCCGCGGCAGCGGCCAAGCGGGCCATACGAGCCCTGCGGGTGATCGGACGCATCGAATTCTCGGTGGGGATAGCTGCCATGCGGCCAACTCCTTTCTCGTCGGCAGGGCGGCGCGGCTCCTGACGCTTCGCGGGCACGGACGCTCCGGGACGGACCCGTATCGAGCGAGCGGCGTCATCGCCGGTCGTCGCGGTTGCCGTCCGCATGCGTGCTCTCGACATCAGCTGGAGTCCGACTGGATCGAGGGTGGGCGGCCGCCAGCCCGGACCGGCGGCCGCCTCGGCTCGTGCAGGTTGTTCAGTTGACGTGGAGAACGACTCGGCGGTACGAGGCCAGAGAAGGACTGCCGTTGTCGGCGGCGCGCAGGACGATGTGGATGTCCTTGCCCGCCGCGGCAGAGGGCACTTGGACGGTGGCCGTCTGGGAGGTGGCACCGGTGATGCTCACCGCACCGGCATAGCCCGCGCCGGTGTCCTGCGACCAGCCATAGCTGATGCTGTTGCCATCGGGGTCGCCGGAGCCCGCGGCGCTGACCGAGACAGTGGCGCCCGCGCTGACGTTGACCACGACCGGCGCATACCCGGAGTTACCGGTGACGACCAGGCGCGGGTTCCTGTTGCCGGTGCCGTTGGTTGCCCAGCCGATGCGCGAGATGAAGTCGTTGACGGTGTCCTGCAGGTGGCTGTCGACCGCGGCCCGGCTCTTGTTGGCCGCGTCGCCGGAGTTGTCGAGGTAGGCCTGGGTCTGGCCGTCAGGACCGGTGCCGTAGACGAACCGGCCGCCGAAGCTCGCCTGACTCGGGTCCTGCGGGTCGTTCAGGCCCGGCCAGAGGTACAACCAGCTCGGCGTGTCACCTTCGACGATGTACTTCCAGGTGGGATACATGCCGCCGAGCGCGCCGTGGCCCTGGATCTTGGAGGTGTACTGCGACCAGTACGTACTCTTGATCTTCGAGCCGTACTCCCCCCATGCGGATTCCGACCAGATGTAGAAGAGGTTCTTGAAGTTCTTGCGCATCCAGAACTGGGCGCTGTTCGCGTAACCCTCTCCGTCGTAACCGCGGTCCTGGTCCGTGATGGCATGTACGCGGATCTTGGACAGGAACGTGTTGAACTGATCGGCCGACCGCGTCTTGCGGACGTCCCAGACGGCCTGCGCCAGCGTGTTGCCGCCGCCCCAGAAGGTGACCCACACCGGCCGCGGATCCGAGTCGTCCACAACCTTGATCACTTGCTGGCTCCCCGGTGAGGACTTGCCGTCACCCACGGCGTCCATGCCGCGGTCGGGCTGTCCCTCCTTGACGAGGCTGCGCAGATACGCCGGGCTGGGCCAGTAGCCGATCGGCTGCCGGCTCTCGTCGGCCATGAACCCCGTCTGCCCACTGCGCTTCATCAGCTTGGGAAGATCACGCTCGTAGGCGTCGATGACGTCATTGAGGTGGTAGGTCTGCAGTGGGCTGCTGCCATCAAGGCTCCATCCGGTGGTCGAGATGAGGCCCTCGATCTCGAACATGTCGGCGCTGGACAGCAGGTGGATGAACGACTCCATGTCGTCCGGTTCCCAGTTCGCCGACGTGATGTCGGTCATCACGATCACCCTCGGCTTCAGATCCCCGCCGGGCGGCGGGATGGTCGGCGTCGGGCTGGGGCTGGGGCTGGGGCTGGGTGACGGGGAGGGTGTGGTCGTCGTGGCGGAGAACTTCAGCCAGTCGAGGTTGACGTTGCCGTTGACGAAGACGAGTTTGACGTCCTTGACGCCGTTTTGCGCGGGAAGGGTGAGGGATTTGGTCTGGTAGGTGTCCCAGCCGCCGGTGCCGCCGACGGTCAGGGTGGCGGTGTTGACGCCGCCCACCCATACCTGGATCGCGGTGTTGCCGCCGCCGTTGGCCACGCTCATCTGGACCGTGGTGGTGCCGGAGTGCAGGTCCACGTTGTTGTACTGCGTCCAGGCGCCGGCTGCGACGTAGCACAGCACGCCGCTGCACACCTGCAGGGAACCACCCGAGCTGTCGTAGCTTTCGGCCTGGATGGTGGACCACCCGTCACGTGCGGCGGGAGAACCACTCGGGCTGGGGCTGGGGCTGGGGCTGGGGCTGGGGCTGCGGGTCGGGCTGGGGGTGGGGCTGGCAGTCGGGCTGGGCGTGGGGCTGGTGGTCACCGAGCCGGTGCAGGTGACTCCGTTGAGGGTGAACGCCGCTGGTGGGGGGTTGGTGGTGTTGTTCCACGTGCCGTTGAAGCCCACCTGGGCCGTCGCGCCGGTGCCCAGGCCGCCGTTGAAGGAGGCGTTGGTGACCGTGACGTCGGCGCCGGACTGGCTGACGGCGCCGTTCCACAGCTGGCTGATCGTCTGCCCGGCGGCGAAGGAGAACTTCAGCGTCCAGTTCGATATCGGGTCGCCGAGGTTCTTGACGTCGATGTTGGCTCCGAACCCGCCGGACCACTGGCTGGTGACCGTGTAGGTCACCTGGCAACCGGCCGCGGCACTGGCCTGAGGGGCGGCCGCGACCACCGCGCCGCAGGCCAGCGCGGCAAACGCCGTCACCGCGACCACACCGCGCCGTAGACGCGAGCGCGCGGCCCCTAACCGGGGAACGAATCTCATGCGGCTGACTCCTTTCTCGTCACCACCGCGGCGCGGCACGTGACACTTTCCGGACAGTCGGAAGCACCGGCACGGACCCGCATCGAGCGATAGACGAGATAGCCGATCACCGACATCGCCGCGAATACGAGCGATAGGCGTCACCTGGCTCCGCTGCCGTAATCGACCGTCATCATCACACGGAACCAATCCCATCTCAAGAAGAATTCAGTAATGAATATATATTCATTACTACGATATGGAAGCAGGCCTGGTAAGCACCTGCACGTATCGCCGCACCTTACCGCGCCTGGTCAGGACCAGGTCACAGCCCACGCGAGGGGGCAGTCACATGTGCTTCGGTGGGAATGGCGGCGCGTTCGTCCGCGCGCCTACCAGTGCCGCCGACTATCGGGGACCGCCTCGACTTCACACCGACCGTCATGCGTGCAAAAAATGCATGCATAAGTGACCCCGGATCGGGCGGAAGAACGGTGCCGACATTTTCGCCGATGCGGCTGTGCCCGGCAGGACGAATTTTCGTTCCCACTGTGCGACGGATTGATAGTGGTGCGGCCTCACCCCACGCGAAGAGGGAGTCCCAGCACGGCTCGAACCCTAGCCCGCCCCGTTCGGGTTCGCCACTCATAGACCCACCACTAAGGCATCTGCCCACGTCAAACCTTCGCCCCCCGTGAAACTTTCGCATGCACGGTCGGTTTGGGTCACCGTGTTGTTCGCCTCGGCTCGGCACCGTGATCGGCAGGGCCCAGTCGGGGTAGCACATTGGCCGCCGACGACGGGACTTCGACATAAGCCGGCGGGTTCGGCGTACGCACGTGCGAGGGAGCCGGGGAACTGTGTTCCCCGGCTCCCGGTCAGTCACTAGACGATGGTGAAGATGAGCCGCTGGTACGAGGTGAGGGCGGGCGTTCCGTTGTCCTTCACCTCCAGGATGATGTGGATCTGCTTGCCCCGCTCGTTGGGCACCACGAAGCTGGCGGCGTTCTTCGACGTGGCGTTGTTGAGGGACACCTTCGCCGAGACCGAGTCGGCGTCGCTGTACTCCCACCACTGGTAGCCGAGCCCGTTTCCGTCGGGGTCGGTCGACGGTGAGGCGTCGAGCGAGATCACCTGACCGGGCGACACGTTCCTCCGCAGGCTCCCGTTCACCTTTGCGTTCGGCTGGTGGTTGGCGCCGCTGTAGGAGGAGGCGACGTCCCAGTCCATTCGGGCCGCGAAGTCGTTCTGGGCTGCCGGGACCCAGCGCCAGTACATCTTGTTGCGGTCTCCGTCATCGGAGATGGTGGAGTCGGTGAGGTGGTTGGGCTTGCCGGCCGGGTCGTCGAAGATCGACCGGCCGCCCCAGCCGCCGAGCGTGTAGTCCTCGTCGGCGTCCAGGCCGTTGGCGATCTCGTGGAGGAAGGAGGGGGTGTCGCCCTCGCTCACGAAGCTCTGGGGATACATGGCGCCGAGCGGGCCGTGGCCGGTCTTGACGTTGGTGTCCAGCCAGGAGCTGGTCATGTAGGCCTTGACGTAGTCCGGGCTCGGCCCCGACAGGCTCTGGTAGTCCCAGACGTTGTCCCAGCGGTACGCCTCGTTGATGTAGGCCTCGTGGATGTTGTCCTCGATCCACTGACCGCCGCCGTCCTGATACCAGATGCAGTAGATGCGCACCTTGGAGACGGCCCGCTTGAAGTCGGCGGCAGAGTAGTAGGTCTTCAGCCGCCACAGCGCCGAGGCGACGGTGTTGGCGCCGCCCCACACCGTGATGTGCACCGGACGAGGGTCGTTGTCGAGCAGCGTGTTGATGATCAGCTGTTCACCCGGGGTGTTCTTGGTCGCCATATTGGGTGGCGCGACGTTGAGATCGGCGGAGTTCTCGTTGCCGACCCGAACTACGCCCTGCAGATAGCTCGCGTCCGGATAGTTGGGGTTGTGGCGCCTCAGGTTCGGCAGCACCTTCGCATAGTTCGCGAGCTCCGCTTCGATCCACTTGTCCTTGCTGTGGCCGCTCTTCTGGTACTTGGAGTTGGTCTGCACGATGCCCGCGACGTCGAAGTCGGAGGTGTAGTGCAAGAACCTGATCATGGTGCTGCGATCGTCGACCTCGCCGTCGGTCATCGCGATGACCCGCGGCTTCCCTTCACCGCCTGGGTCCTGGGTGGGGGTGGTGGAAACGGTCGGACTGGGACTGGGACTGGGACTGCGGGTCGGGCTGACGCTCGGGCTCGGGCTGGTGGTCACGGAACCCGTGCAGGTGACTCCGTTGAGCGTGAACGCCGTGGGCGCCGGGTTGCTCTTGTCGTCCCACGTCCCGTTGAAGCCCAGCTGGGTCGTCGCGCCGGCGCCCAGGCCGCCGTTGTAGGAGACGTTGGTGACGGTCACGTTGCCGCCGGACTGGCTGACGGTGCCGTTCCAGATCTGGCTGATCGTCTGGCCCGCCGTGAAGGAGAACTTCAGAGCCCAGCTGGATAACGGGTCGCCGAGGTTCCTGATGTCGATGTTGGCGCCGAAGCCTCCGGACCACTGGCTGGTGATCGTGTAGGTCACCTGGCAACCGGCCGCGGCACTGGCCTGAGGGGCGGCCGCGACGGCCGCGCCGGAGGCAAGCGCAAGCGCCGTCACCGCGACCACACCGCGGCGTAGGCGTGAGCGTACGGCCCCCAATCGGGGAATGGGTGTCATGCGGCTGACTCCTTTCTCGTCACGGCCGCGGCGCGGCACGTGACACTTTCCGGGCAGCTGAATGTGCCGACGCGGACCCGTATCGAGCGATAGGCGAAAAGGCCGGTCGCCGCGATTGTTGTCGCCGGCCGGATGGGAGCTCGGCGTCATCTGGTCCCGCCGTAATCGACCGTCATCTTCACACGGACCCGACTTTTACTCAAGAAGAATTCATGGGCGAATACATATTCGCCCATGGTCGTGCAGTGGACTGGCAGGCGTCCACTGCCCTGTCTCGCCGAGCCCCCATCCGCCCCTGGTCAGCAGCCCATGGAGGTGAGTGGTGCGCCGATGCCGATCTTGTCGCCGCGCCTAGCGGTTCACGTCGGCGCACACCCATCGTCGCCGCACCGGATAAGCATCCGTAGGCATTGCGTGGATAGGCAGGCACGGACCATGCAGAATAAGCCGGCACCACACCAATACGAGCGCTCTCCCCGACACGAGTTCCCACTGCCGCGCGGTCGCCGAATTCACGGCGGCACCGTCCAAGACGGGAGCCGGCGGATGCGCCCCGCCCCGGTCAGCACTTCCTTTCGGCCTACAAATCCGGTGCGCGGCAGGCAGGCTCGGCGTGCGGTGCGACAGCGACCCGGCGCGGCCTCTCCTCCCGCCGGGTGCAGGAGCACCGCTGCGCACGCCGGGACCGTACCCATCCCTTCCGCGATCCGGCCAGTCGCAGACTCCGGCGATCCGCCGTCTCCACACGTCGGACCCTTGCACCCCCTTGAAACTTTCGCCCAGACGACCACCGTGTGCCGATGAGCGGGAGAGCCCGTCTCCACCAAGGTGTGCCCTCGGAACACGGCCGAGATCATCGGCCAGGGCCATGTGCATGACAGGACGGCAGGCGGTCATCGGACTGCGCGACGACGGGCAGCCTTGACGGTCCCTCCGTGACACATGGATACTGCCGGAGCGTCAAATCTCTATTCCTTGCTGAATAGAGATTCAAGAAAGGAACTGCCGTGTCCCTCTCCGGCCCCTTCGTTCCCCGGCACCGGCATCGCATTCGCATGTTGACCTGTGGGATCGCCGCCCTGCAAGGTGTCCTCACTATGACCACTGCGCTCCCCGCGGCGGCCAAGCCCGCCGAGTCCTCCTGGGAAGGGAACCGGCCCAGAACGGTCGTCACCACCGACATGGAGAGCGACGACTACGCCTCACTCATCCGGTACCTGCTCTACACCAACGACGTCGACACTCAGGGGATCGTCTACAGCAGCAGCAAGTACCACTGGTCAGGGGACGGCCAGGGCACCCTCTTCTTCCTGCCCGGCCGCGAGTACACGACGCCGCAGGCGTCCTGGCGATGGACCGGAAGTCGCACCATCCAGGACCAGGCCCTGCGCGCGTACGCCGAGGTCTACCCCAACCTGCGGCGACACGACCCCCGCTATCCCACGCCCCACGCGCTGCTGTCCAAGGTCAAGATCGGCAACATCGATTTCGAAGGCGAGATGGCGAAGGACACCGAGGGCTCCGATCTGATCCGCAACCTACTGCTGGACCACGATCCCCGGCCGCTGTATCTGCAGGCGTGGGGCGGCACCAACACCATCGCCCGTGCCCTCAAGTCGATCGAGGACCGGTTCGCCGGCACCAAGCAGTGGCCCCGCGTCAAGGCCGCGGTCTCGGCGAAGGCGGTGATCCTGGCCAGCGGCTTCCAGGACGAGACCTACGCGAAGTACATCGCACCCGTCTGGCCGAGCGTCCGCGTGCAGAACATGGAAGCCGGATACGCCACCTGGGGCTTCAACTGTGAGTGGGGGCAGGGCAACATCCGCGGTCTACCCGCCGACCGGGTCTACTTCAGCGGTGAGTGGATCAAGCAGAATATCCAGATCGGGCCGCTGGGCTCGCTCTATCGGTCATGGCTGGACGGACAGTCGATGCCCGGCGACCCACTCGACATCTTCGGCGACTCCGAACGCGCCCCGAGCGGCTGGTGCAAGCCGCTGGCACCGTACGACTTCCTCTCCGAGGGCGACAACGTCGCCTTCAATCCCCTGCTCGACACCGGGATCCAGGCTCCGGAGAACCCGGCGCTCGGCGGCTGGGGCGGCCGGGCGACCCAGACGACCACCAGCCCGAACCTGTGGACCCTGGCGCGGACGGAGAAGGACGACACCGGCGCCGACGTCGAGAACTACACGACGCTGCGATGGGCCGGGGCCGCGCAGAACGACTTCGCGGCCCGCATGCGGTGGACCCTGACCCCCGACTATCGCGACGCCAACCACCCGCCCACCGTCAAGATCGTTGGTAGTGGGACGGTCCGGGCACGCCCCGGCTCCGTCGTCACGCTCACCGGCCTGGCCAGAGACCCCGACCATGATCGTGTGACGCTTCGCTGGTGGCAGTACCAGGAAGAAGGCACATATCCCGGCATTGTCACGATCACGGACCACGGCCAGGGTCGGGCCTCCGTCACCATCCCGGACGCCGAGCCGGGCCAGACCATCTCGATCATCCTCCAAGGCACCGACGACGGCGAGTTCCCCCTCACCCGCTACGACCGCGTGTTGATCCAGGTCTTCTGACCGGTTGAGTCGCACTGGGGTCTCGTGAAGGCCGAAAGCGATCGTCGGCTGACGAGCAATTGTCAAATCCTGTGTATCGATGAGTGTGGTCGGACTTCCCAGGTCGGCCGTTGGAGCTGATCGTTGTACACGATGATGTCGGCGTGGTCGGTTGGGCGGGCTGTGGCGAAGTAGAGCTGTTGGGAGGGGATATAGCGGTTGCGCCAGGACCGTTCGATTTCGGCGGTGTCGGCGGTGGATCCGGCCGGCGCTGTGCCTCGGTCCCGGGCGCGATCTACCGTCTGCTCGAATGGGACGGACACGAAGATGCGCAGGTCCCACCGGTCGATGAGTTCTGGGCGCAGGAGGAAGACGCCGTCGAAGAGCAGTACGGCGTCTGCGGGGGCGGTCGTGGCCGGCGGGGACGATGGAGTGTCGGTGTCTCTGTCGTAGACCGCGTGTTGGAACCTTCGGTCTCCGCCTGGGCCCAGCGGATCGAGCAAAACCCGGCACAGCGCGGCGTGGTCGTGGGCGTCGAAGTAGCAGCCTTCGGCCGAGTACTGGCCGCGTCGGTAGCGCTGTGCACGGGGGAAGAGGAAGTCGTCGATGGTCGCACGGATGACGTCGCGGTCCTGCGCGCGCAGGACGACGGCGAGCTCGTCGGCCAGCGTGGTCTTGCCGGCGGCGGGCGGCCCGTCAATGGCGACCCGCAGCGGGTGCGCGGTCGAGACGGACCTGATCGCCTCGGCCAGCCGACTGATGAGCTCGCCGCGGGTGCCTTGGTCCATTGCTGCCTCTCTCACGGTGTCTCTGTTTTAGCACCGCACGTCAGGCTGCGGTCGCCGGCTCGCGTTCGACGAGGACGCCTCGTTCGAAGCGGGCTCCGGCGCGGACGAGGGCGACGAGGTGGGGTGCGTTGACCGCGCGCCAGCGGGCCTGGGCGGACTCGATGAGTTTGAAGGCCATGGCCAGGCCGGCGGCTCGGGACCCGGGCCCTTTGGTGACCTTGGTGCGGTGCCGGACCGTGGCGCAGGTGGACTCGATCGGGTTGGTGGTGCGCAGATGCTGCCAGTGCTCGGCGGGGTAGGCGTAGAACTCGATCAGCGCGGGCAGCTCATCGGTCACCTTCGACGACCTTGGGGTACTTGGCGCCGTAGGCGGCCTCGAACGCCTTCACCGCGGCCAGGGCGTGGGTCTCCTCCTCGGCGTTCCAGATCTCGGCCAGGTGCTTCTTGGCCGCGGGGTGCGCCGATTTCGGCAGCGCCGAGAGCACGTTCGCGATCTTGTGAAGCCGTCAAGAAATAAGCCGTTGCTTTCTGATCTTGGGCTCGTTGGTGTGGTATGGCCATCTCCACCGAGGTCCGCGAGCAACTCGAGCTGAGATTCATGGTGTTGCTGCCGCATCTGAACGAGCGTCAACAGCGGCTGATGTTGGCGGCCGAGGCACGGCTGCTCGGACACGGAGGTGTGCGGGCGGTCGCCCGGGCGGCGGGAGTCAGCGAGACGACGGTCCGGTCAGGCATTTGCGAACTGGAGGAAGGCCACGACCCCTGGCCTTTAGACCGCGTCCGACGGCCAGGCGGAGGCCGCAAGCCGGTGACCGAACACAGTCCGGGACTGTTACCAGCACTGCTGGCATTGGTCGAGCCGGATGAGCGAGGCGATCCGGAATCACCGCTCCGCTGGACCACCAAGTCACTGCGGAAGTTGGCCGAGGAACTGAGCCGGCAAGGACACCGAGTCTCCGCCCCGACGGTAGGCAGGCTGCTGAAGGAGCAGGGCTTCAGCCTGCAGGCCAACGTCAAGACGCTGGAGGGCGCGCAGCATCCCGACCGGGACGTGCAGTTTCGCTATATCAACGACCGAG